>NZ_BCVZ01000015.1 GCF_001592005.1 Bacillus sonorensis NBRC 101234 = KCTC 13918 | reverse complement strand
TGATCATCATAAACGGCCCGTTGGTCAAGTGGTTAAGACACCGCCCTTTCACGGCGGTAACACGGGTTCGAATCCCGTACGGGTCATCTTTTTTAGTTTCCCTGTGTTTAAAGGCACAGGGGTTTTTTGTATTGTTTCGCTTCTTTTCGCATCAAGACTCCGGTCAATTTTTCTCAACAAAAAAATAATGTCGTTTGTCAAAACAGCTTTCGTCACTGACGATCAAGTAAGCAGCCAAGTTTTGCTTCTGGCACCGGAATAGCGTACGAACAATAAAACCAAAAGAAGCCGACTTACGTGTTTGTTAAAGTCCGAAAAACACCGGCGGCACAGCATTGAACCAGCCTCTAAATCAGGATAAGCCCCGCAAATCCGGGGCTTAGTCATCCTCTGTATAAGGTTCTTTTTCAGCCGGCGGAAGATCTCCAAATGAGGTCATAATGCCTTCTTCATCAAGAAGCTCCTCATATTTTTCATGCTCGATCGTCGGATAGACGGTGACCTCTTTGCCTGTGATATCTGTTGCAGCGTAGTTTTCGTAATCTTCGACATACCCCAAAGGTTCTTCATATTCCATGTACATCTGGCTGTATGACAGCGGCGGGACTGCTAAATCCTGCGGTGTTTCAGAGTTGCCGTAGCGTTCGACATCCTGATAGGCGTCTTCTGAATCATATGCAACATTTTCATCATTTTCATCGAGTTCAAAGCGCCCGAACGGAGGGGTTAATACCTCTTCTTCAATTGGACGATCCTTTGATACGGATACTGTTGAAGAATGTTCACTGCACGTCGTCGCCGTAGGAAGCACAGACAGCCTTTCATAAGGAATCTCTTTTCCGCATACCTCACAGCGCCCGTATGTCCCTTTTTCAATGAGGGAAAGGGCATGTTCGATATCGTGCAAATGCTCCCTTTCATGCTCATAAAGGGCGAGATCCTTTTCACGTTCATAAAGCTCTGTTCCTTCATCTCCGGGGTGATTGTCATAAGAGGACAGCTCTCCCGTTGAGTTGAAAGGATATGTGACATCCATGCCAAAATGGCCGCTGTCTTTAAAACGGCTGACAATTTGTTCTTTGCCTGCTTTAAGCTCTTTTTCGAGTTTTGACAACTGTTCTCTTGTTAGCACATGCATCGCCTCGTTTCTAAAAAGTGCTGCCTTTTTAGTATGAACGATTTTAAACAGAACTTTCATTGTAAAAAAAGCAAAAAAAAAGAGCCTTAAAGGCTCTTTTTAAACAAAATAATGAATCACGAGGGCAAGCGCCAAAAGCAGGCCGAAAAATGTGTTCGTCTGGGCCGTTGATTTCATGGCGACCATCAGATCAGCCGGCTTTTCTTTTGCCTTGAATTCTTTAATCGCTTTTATCGGCTTCGGGAGGCTTAACAGAACAAGGAAGCTCCATACCGTGAGGATCCCTAACGCGACATAGAGCCCGATTAGCACATAGGAAACAATAAACACCCAGCTTAAAATCTGGACGGCGTTTTTTCTTCCCGCCAAAATAGGAAGCGTTTTTCTCCCGTTTTCTTTATCTCCGACCAGATCGCGAATGTTATTGGACAGGTTGATTCCCCCGACCAAAATTGTAATCGGAAGGGAGACCAGAAAGACGCTCCACGTCAGTTCTCCGGTCTGGAGAAAATAGGAGATGAGGATAATGATCATTCCCATAAAAACGCCTGACATGATTTCGCCAAACGGTGTATATGAGATCGGAAGCGGACCTCCAGTGTAAAGGTAGCCGACGGCCATGCAAATTAACCCGATGAGCGCCAGCCACCAGCTAGAAGATATGCAAATATAAATTCCGAGCAGCACGGCGGCCGCGAACAATCCGTATGCCAGGTACAATACCGTTTTCGGCTTCATTCCGTAGCGGACAATGGCGCCTCCGATGCCGACCGAGTTCTCATTATCAAGCCCGCGGACGAAATCGAAATATTCATTGAACAAATTCGTTCCGATTTGAATCAGTATGGAGGCGACAAGCATGGCTAAAAACAGCCAAATGTCGATCCGGCCTGTTTCAAGTGCCAGAACCGTCCCGAGTGTAACAGGGACAAATGCGGCTGTCAGTGTATGCGGTCTTGTTAACATCCACCATACGCGCCAGCTTTTATCCGGCTTTATTCCAGAAACACTCCCTGAAAGTGATTGATGCTGCATAAGTTTGACTCCTTTAGTTTTAATACGTACACGTCCATACTAAGTTTAGAAAAAGTTAAAAAAGGTGTCAATATAATGGGTGATATTGTTATAAAAAAAGCGGTGACACAACAAGTGAAAAATAATAAACCACCTTGTCTTTTTCAATCGGCTGATTACGTTTATAATAGAAAGGAGTCTGTTTACAAAGTGTCGTTTTGTTGACACATATCGTTCACAGGTGTATGGTTATAAAAGCATTTTACGGACTTTGGAGGAGTGTAATCATGGTGGCAACAGTGCAGCGCACTTTCCTGCGGGAAGCGCCTGAAGCATTAAATATCATCAAAAAAGTCAACCATGCTGTTTTAATAAGTTATTCCATAAAAATAAAAAACATAGATGCCCTTTCCTTTTTTAAAAGCGGTGACAAAACGTTTGCCGGGAAACGGTTTTTTTGGTCTGATCCCGACGGCGAACTGACGCTTGTCGGTCTGGGAAAGGAATTATCGATTTCGACAAGCCAAAAGGATGCCGGCCGTTATCGGGACATATATGAACAATGGGAGCGTTTAAAAGAAAGAGCCTATCACTTCCATGAAGGCGACAGCCTTCATCAAACGGCAGTGGGGCCTTTGCTGTTCGGCGGCTTTTCTTTTGATCCATTGGAAGAAAGAGAACAGCATTGGAGCTATTATCCGGAAGGCGCTTTTTTTGTTCCTTCCGTTATGCTGACGAAAGCCGAAGATGAAGCATTTATCACGGTGAACAAATGGACATCTTCTGATGAGGATGGACGAAAGGTCCTGGAAGATCTAAAGGCTTCTGTTCCAGAGCTGGCAAACGTCAACGCTTTCAGGGAAGATGAAAAGCAGCACGTACAGATAGAAGCGAAAGAAGAATTGCATGTTTCGGAGTGGCTTGATGCGATTCGCCATGCGACTGGCGAAATCAAAAAAGGAAAATATGATAAAATCGTCCTGGCCAGAGAAATCCTCCTGAGGTTTCATGAGCCTGTCCGGCTTCATAACGTATTATCCAAGCTCATGTCTGAGCAAAAGACGAGCTATATTTTCGCCATCGAAGAAAACGGTACAAGCTTTGTCGGCGCTTCCCCAGAACGGCTGATTAAAAAAGACGGGAACAAGGTGCTGTCCACATGCCTGGCGGGTTCGATCAAAAGAGGCCGGACCGAGCAGGAAGACAGAATGCTTGGGCTTGAACTGTTAAATGATGAGAAAAACCTCATTGAGCACGACATCGTGGTCAACATGATAAACCAGGCGTTTCTGGCAAATTGCAGCCACGTCAAAAAGCCGGCGAAGCCGAGCCTGTACAAAACAAAAAATGTCCAGCATCTATATACCCCTGTCGTCGGCCAAATGAATGATGATGCGTCGCTCTTTGATTTAATTGAGGAACTGCATCCAACTCCGGCTCTCGGAGGTGCTCCGCAGCAAAAAGCGGTCGAGGTTATCAGAAACATTGAACCGATGTCTAGAGGATGGTATGCGGCTCCGGCTGGATGGGTCGACTTCGGCGGCAACGGGGAATTTGCCGTTGCGATACGCTCCGGGTTGATCGATTCAAATGAGGCGAGACTTTTTGCAGGCTGCGGAATTGTCGCTGATTCTGATCCAATGCTGGAATACGAGGAAACGCAAATAAAACTGAAGCCTATGCTGTCCGCACTTGGAGGCGATACCCTTTGACAGAAAATCCGATTACAAAATATATAGGCAACTTTATTGATGAGCTTTCACTTGCAGGCGTGACCGAAGCTGTCATCTGCCCGGGGTCAAGATCGACGCCCCTTGCGATTCTGGCGGCAGCCCATCCGGATATGAACATTCATGTCCATGTTGATGAAAGATCGGCAGGATATTTTGCATTGGGGATGGCAAAAGCGAAACGAAATCCCGTTGCATTGATCTGTACGTCGGGAACGGCAGCCGCGAATTTTTACCCGGCGGTTGTTGAAGCTCATTATTCCAGAATACCGCTGATTGTCTTAACGGCTGATCGGCCGCATGAGCTTCGGGAAGTAGGAGCACCTCAGGCGATTGATCAGCAATTCTTATTCGGCAACTTTGTTAAGTATTTCACAGACTCGGCTCTGCCTGATGCGCATCCTGATATGCTGGCATACATCCGCACGGTGGCCAGCCGTGCCGTCGGAGAAGCGTCAAAAGCGCCGAACGGGCCGGTGCACATTAATTTTCCGTTAAGAGAGCCGCTCATGCCTAACCTTGATGATGAGCCTTTTCAAAGAACGGAAACAAGCCGCCATGTGTCGGTGGCAAACGGCCGTGCCGCAGCTGATCAACAAGCTCTTGAATCATTGATGGCTCTGATCAGGAACACGGAAGAAGGCGTGATTGTTTGCGGAGAGCTTCTGAATGAAGATGTGAAGCGCCATATTTTATCGCTTTCAGAAACAACGGGATATCCGATTTTGGCTGATCCGCTGTCAAATCTGAGAAATGGCGGGCATTCAAAGGAATCGGTGATTGATTCTTATGATTCGTTGTTAAAAGATGAAGAGCTGAAAGGTTTGCTCATGCCAAAGCTTGTTATCCGGTTTGGCCCGATGCCGGTTTCAAAACCGCTGTTCCAGCTATTAAAACAACATCCGGCAATCGAACAAATCATCGTCGATCCCGATGGCAGCTGGCGCGACCCGACACATCGCGGCAGCTATATGCTCCACTGTACAGAGCAGGAATTCGCAGAAGCCGCGGCTGTTTCAATTTCTGAAAAAAGATCGGAACAATGGCTTGAAAAATGGAGGTTTGCAGGCAGCCGATTTCGTCATCATTTAAGAAATCTTGAAGTTGAGGATCTTACATTTGAAGGAAATGTGTACCGCAACCTGCAGCATTTCATTCCGGACAACAGCTCCCTTTTCGTCGGAAACAGCATGCCGATTCGCGATGTTGACACTTTTTTTGAAAATCAGGACCGGTCTTTCCGGATCTTGGCCAACAGGGGGGCAAACGGAATTGACGGGGTCGTTTCCACAGCGCTTGGCATATATGCAGCCACAAAGAAGCCGGTGACGCTCGTGATTGGGGATTTATCATTTTATCATGATTTAAACGGCTTATTGGTTACTAAGACGCTGGACATTCCGTTGACGGTCATCCTCGTCAATAATGACGGGGGAGGGATTTTCTCATTTCTTCCCCAGTCTGCTGAAGAACGGTATTTTGAACAATTGTTTGGGACGCCGACCGGGCTGGAATTTGAACATGCTGCAAAATTGTATGGAGGACGCTACATCTGTCCAGAGTCTTCCGCACATTTCGCAGATGCCTACCTGTCTGCTGTCAACCGCAGCGGGCTTGATATCATCGAAGTGAAAACAAAACGCAAGAGCCGTGTTCAGCTCCATCGCCGGCTGCTTGACAAGGTGCTCGATGACTTGAAAAGGGAGTGGCCGTTTTGCGACTGACATTGCGTGACGGTGTTCAATATGAGGTGGAAGACAGCGGAACAGCTGCTGAAAAAACGGCTGTTTTTCTGCACGGATTTACTGGGAGCGCCAACACATGGGACGGCATTGACGAACATTTGCAAGGCGTCCGTGTCATCAAATTGAATTTGCTGGGACACGGTCAAACCGATTCGCCCCCTGATAAACGTCGTTATACGACAGAAGAACAAATCGCCGATCTTGTGGAGATTTTTGAGCAATTGAAGCTGAAAACCGTTTACTTGGTCGGATATTCAATGGGAGGAAGGCTTGCTCTCTCATTTGGGATGACACATCCGGGCCGCGTGGCGGGTCTTGTGCTGGAAAGCAGCTCCCCGGGGCTTCAGACGCAGGAAGAAAGAAAAAGCCGCATCATTCATGATTGCCGGCTCGGCGAGAGGATTATAAATGAAGGGGTCGAATCGTTCGTCGATTATTGGGAGGCTATACCGCTGTTTGCTTCCCAGCTGTCGCTTGACGAACCGGTAAGAAAGAAAATCCGTGAAGAGCGTCTGAGCAATAATCCGCTCGGCCTTGCGGGCAGTCTGGCCGGGATGGGGACCGGTTCACAGCCGTCATGGTGGGACAAGCTGGATGAGATCACATATCCCGTCCTTCTCATCGCCGGCGGCCTTGACCAGAAATTTGTCGCGATCAATCAGAGCATGTACCGGAAAATTCCGGGCAGCCGCCTTGTCATCGCTGAACAAACGGGACATGCGGTTCATGTGGAAGCACCCGATTTTTTTGGTAAAATAGTAAGTGAATTTATTTTAATGTAGGAGGTCACGTACATGACTGTAGAATGGAAAAGCGAACGTCAATATGAAGACATTTTATATGAAACATACAACGGTATTGCAAAAATTACGATCAATCGTCCCGAAGTACATAACGCGTTTCGACCGAAAACCGTTACTGAGCTTATCGATGCATTTGCCTATGCAAGGGATGATGCGGATATCGGCGTGATTATCCTGGCCGGCGCCGGAGACAAGGCGTTTTGTTCAGGCGGGGACCAAAAGGTTAGAGGACACGGCGGATATGTGGGAGAAGACCAAATTCCGCGTTTGAACGTTCTTGATTTGCAGCGTTTAATTCGCGTGATTCCGAAGCCTGTCGTTGCGATGGTTTCAGGATATGCGATCGGCGGAGGCCATGTGCTGCATATCGTATGCGACTTGACAATTGCCGCGGACAATGCGATTTTCGGACAAACCGGGCCGAAAGTGGGCAGCTTTGATGCAGGATACGGTTCAGGCTATTTAGCGCGGATCGTCGGACATAAAAAAGCCCGCGAAATCTGGTATCTGTGCCGTCAATACAACGCTCAGGATGCGCTGGAAATGGGCCTTGTCAACACGGTTGTTCCGCTTGAGAAGCTTGAAGAAGAAACGATTAAGTGGTGTGAGGAAATGCTTGAGAAAAGTCCGACTGCGCTTAGGTTCCTTAAAGCGGCATTCAACGCCGATACGGACGGACTTGCGGGCATCCAGCAATTTGCCGGAGATGCGACGCTCCTTTACTACACGACAGATGAGGCGAAAGAGGGCCGTGACGCGTTTAAAGAAAAACGCCGTCCTGACTTTGGACAGTTCCCTCGTTTTCCTTAAGAAAGATAAAAGAAACAGCTTGGTGCTACTGAGCTGTTTTCTTTTATCACCCGAGACATTTTCTGTGGAGATGATGACATGTTAATGGACCAGCCGAACTGGCTTGCACAGCGTGCAGAACTCACACCCGACAGGCTGGCTGTGATTCAGGAAAAACAGCAGCTGACCTTTCTGGATTTGTATAAAAAAACGAAAAAAATGGCCGCACAGCTGAACAGCTGTTCCATCGGAAAAGGGGATACTGCTGCATTACTGTTAACAAACCGGATGGAGATGGTCATTGCGGTCCACGCTTGCATATTTCTCGGTGTCAGGATCGTTTTACTGAATACGAAGCTGTCAACTGCGGAAAGAATGTATCAAATTGAACATTCGGAGGCCAAGCTGTTGATTACGGAACAGCCCTTTGCCGAAGAGCATAAGGAAAGCCCTTCTGTCCGGACGATTGAAATAGAAGAAGTCCTGAACATAAAGGCCGATCCGCTTTTAAAACCGGCGGACATCCATTTGGATGATACAGCCACCATCATGTATACATCGGGTACGACCGGGCGGCCGAAAGGGGTTATGCAAACATTTGCCAACCATTATTTCAGCGCGGTTTCCTCAGCTTTGAATTTGGGGCTTGCGGAGAATGAACGGTGGCTGATCGCTCTGCCGCTCTTTCATATCAGCGGGCTGTCAGCCTTATTTAAATCCGTCATTTATGGAATGACCGTTGTGCTTCACCAAAAATTTGACGCAGACGATGTTCTTCGTTCGATCGATGATCATCAGGTCACGATTATATCTGTCGTCCAGACGACGCTTTCCCGGCTGGCCGCACGTGTGAAAAGCTGCCCAGAATCGTTGAGATGCCTTTTGCTTGGGGGTGGGCCCGCCCCTTACGCGTTGCTTGAAGAGTGCAAACGGAAGCGGCTGCCTGTCGTCCAGTCGTACGGGATGACTGAAACATGCTCGCAAATTGCGACGCTAGCACCTGAACACAGCATCCAAAAGCTTGGATCAGCCGGAAAGCCGCTTTTCGCTTCAAGCATCAGAATTGAAAAAAACGGAGCGGCTGCTAAAGCAGGCGAGCATGGTGAAATCACCGTGAAAGGGCCGACTGTCATGAAAGGCTATTTAAAGAATAAAGCGGCAAACAAAAAGTCGTTCAATGATGGCTGGTTTAGAACCGGCGATATCGGGTATTTTGACGATGACGGGTTTTTATATGTGCTGGACAGACGGTCTGACTTAATTATCTCAGGCGGGGAAAATATCTATCCGGCCGAAGTTGAAGCGGTGCTCATGGCGCACCCGTCCATAGATGAAGCGGGTGTGAAGGGAGCTGATGACGAGACATGGGGAAAGGTTCCCCACGCCTATCTTGTCGTCCATGAGCCTGTTGATGAACAGGAATTGATCCGCTACTGCAGAGAACGGCTCGCTGCATATAAAGTTCCGAAAGCTTTTCATTTTGTCGGGCAGTTGCCGCGCAATGCCTCGAATAAATTGATGAGACACAAACTGTAGAAGGAGATCGCCATGATTCAAATCAGACAGCTGACATTGTACCACCTCAGCATGTGGTTGAAAAAGCCCTTTACATCAAGTTTGGAAACCTTTCAGGAACGAAAATTTATCATTATAGAAGCCGAAGACAAAAACGGTGTGACAGGCTGGGGGGAAGTTTCAGCTTTTTCATCTCCCTGGTACACGGAAGAGACAACTGAGACATGCTACCACATGCTCAAAGATTTTTTTATCCCGGCTGTGCTTCGCGAATCATTCGCACATCCATCGCAAATTCCTGAAACACTTCGCGGTTATAAGGGCAACAGGATGGCCAAAGCAGGGCTTGAAGCCGCGTTTTGGGACATTTACGCTCAGATCAACGGCATTTCTTTAAGCAAAGCCCTCGGGGGAGTCAAACAGGAGGTTCCCGCCGGGGTTGTCGTCGGGCTTGCGCCGTTAGATGACATGCTCCAGGAAATAGATCAATATGTAAAAGAAGGATATCAAAGAATAAAACTTAAAATTCAGCCTGGACAGGATATCGAACTGTTAAAAGAAATCCGCAGGCATTTTCCGAGGGTGCCGCTGATGGCTGATGCAAATTCTTCCTATGAACTAAAAGATATCAGCCGGATCAAGGAACTTGACGAATTCAAGCTCATGATGATTGAACAGCCGCTTGATGATGATGATATTGTTGATCACCGCCATTTGCAAAAGCATATTAAAACCTCAATTTGCCTTGATGAAAGCATACGCTCCGCTGATGATGCGAGAAAAGCAATTGAGCTCGGCAGCTGCAAAATCATCAATATCAAACCGTCAAGGGTCGGCGGTTTGACAGAAGCGCTGAAAATTCATGATCTTTGCAAAAAGCATAACATGCCTGTCTGGTGCGGCGGCATGTTTGAAACAGGCATTTCCAGAGCGCATAATATCGCGCTCAGCTCTCTGCCCCAATTTTTGATCCCAGGGGACATTTCGTCGTCTTCCCGCTACTGGGAAGAGGATATCGTGAAACCGGAAATCCGGATTAACAACGGGTTTATCAAAGTGCCGGACAGGCCCGGCATGGGGTTTGAAGTTGATGGGAATATTTTAAGAAAACATTCAGTCAAAATGGATGTTTTTAAAAATTGAAATAAATAAGGGGGATTTTTGTATTTTCGAGATTTGTTTTCCCCGCCCCCTTCCTGTATATTGAAGCTGTACATTATCCCTTCTCGTTTGGACCGGCTCTGACAAAGCCGGTTTTTTATATGCAGAGGATGTCCCTCAGGGCCCCCTTTGAAAAATAGCCCGTTTTTTATCAACCAGACAACGATAAAGACGGGCTATTGGCGCCATCTTTTTTATTAATTTACATCGATAGATACCGCTGTTTCATCCATCAGACCATTCTTCAATCCACATCATTTTTTCATTTTAAAATAAAAAAATAGTCTAAATTTATTGACAAACTTTCGACACAAATGTAAATTTTGATTTATTCATATTAAATATCTAGGAATAAAGAGATTAATTTTTTCGGATATTTGCAGCCCAAAATGATGATAAAAGGAGAAAACGTCATGACAAACGAAAAAAAACAAATCAAATTAGGCGTGTTCCTTGCGGGAACAGGACATCATGTGGCATCTTGGCGGCATCCGGATGCTCCCGCAGATGCAAGCATGAATCTGGATTATTTCAAAGAGCTGGCCAAAACAGCAGAGCGGGGCAAACTGGATATGCTGTTTCTAGCTGACAGCCTGTCGATAGACAGCAAATCGCATCCCAATGTGTTAACAAGATTCGAGCCGTTCACTTTGCTTGCCGCATTGGCGCAGGTGACATCTAGCATCGGACTGGCAGCGACTGCTTCGACAACTTACAGTGAACCGTTTCATATTGCCAGACAGTTTGCTTCACTGGATCACATTTCGGGCGGACGCGCCGGCTGGAATGTAGTGACCTCCTCCATTGAATCCACTGCGCTGAATTTCAGCGGGGAGAAGCACCTTGAACACCATCTGCGCTATCAGCGGGCCGAGGAATTTGTAGAGGTTGTAAAAGGCCTATGGGATTCCTGGGAAGAAGATGCCTTTATCCGGGATAAGGAAACAGGCGAGTTTTTTGATCAAGAAAAAATGCACGAGCTCAACCATAAAGGGGAGTACTTTTCAGTCCGCGGACCTCTAAATGTCGCAAGAACCCCGCAAGGCCGGCCGGTTATCATTCAAGCGGGCTCATCAGGGGACGGAAAAGCGCTCGCCGCTAAAACAGCTGAAGTGATATTTACGGCGCAAAACCATTTAGAGTCGGCTCAGGAATTTTATCAATCAATCAAACAACAGGCTGCCGGGTTCGGCCGGGACCCTGAGAAGATCGCGATTATGCCGGGCATTTTCCCAGTGATCGCCGATACCGAAGAAGAAGCGAAGGCTAAATATCAAGAACTTCAGGATTTAATCATTCCAGCTGTCGGCCTGCAAATTCTCCAAAATTATCTGGGCGGAATCGACTTGTCTGCATATCCGCTCGACGGTCCTCTGCCCGAATTGGATCCGGAGGCTTCAAATGCGGTAAAAAGCCGCTTTAAGCTTGTTCAAGAAATGGCCAAGCGAGATAACATGACAATACGCGAGCTTTATCAATACGTTGCTGGCTCCAGAGGCCACCACATCTTTGTCGGCACCCCGGAGCAGCTGGCCGGCAAGATGCAGGAATGGGTGGATCATAAAGCATGTGACGGGTTTAATATCATGCCGCCGCTTCTTCCGGAGGGACTTGAGCTGTTCGTTGACAAGGTCGTTCCGATCTTGCAGGAACGCGGAGTATTCAGAACAGAATATGAAGGCGCAACATTAAGGGGTCATTTCGGTTTGGAACAACCGGCAAACCGCTATTCAAAAAAATAAAAGGAGGAGGTACGTACGATGAAACGACAGTACCGGCTGGCAAATGAACATGATGCCAAAGAGCTTTTGGCGTTGACGAGGCGGGCCTATGAGCCGATTCGAAAGCTTGGCATTCATTTTGCAGCAGCACATGCCGATCTGGATTTGGTATTGAACAATATCCGGAAAAATGCGTGCTATGTCATGGAAGAAGATGGGCGGATTATCGCGACCATTTCATTAAGAATGCCGTGGGGACAGCAGCCGGGGCCATACGGAGTTCCACATATCTGGTGGTTTGCTGTTGATCCTGCTTCCGGAAAAAAAGGTGTAGGTTCAGAGCTGCTTCAATGGCTCGAACAAACGGTCCTCCGAGACACGCTAAAAGTTCCGTTCGTATCGCTTGGTACGGCGGATAAGCATCCGTGGCTGATCGACATGTATGAAAGAAAAGGATATGTCCGCACAGGGGAACAAGACCTTGGCAAAGGACACATGACGGTTTATATGAAAAAAGAAATACGGACTGATCTATCACATAAAAAGGCGGGGAAATCATGATGAAAATGAAAAAATGGACTGTTCTGCTGGTTGCCGCATTAATCGCAATACTATCGGCTTGCGGAAATGGCAACAGCAGCGCTGATCAAGATGATAAGGTACTTCATGTCGGCGCGACCGGACAGAGCTATCCGTTCGCATATAAAGAAAACGGAAAGCTGACAGGTTTTGATGTTGAAGTGATGACGGCCGTAGCGAAAAAGCTTGATATGAAACTGGAATGGAAGCTCCTTGAATTCAGCGGACTGATGGGAGAGCTTCAAACCGGAAAGCTTGATACCATTTCGAATCAGGTAGCGGTCACTGACGAGCGCAAGCAAATGTACAATTTCACAAAGCCGTACTCTTATGCCGGAACACAGATTGTTGTAAAAAAAGACAACGATGACATCCAATCAGTAGACGATCTTAAAGGTAAGACTGTGGCGGCTGTTCTCGGTTCAAATCATGCGAAAAACCTTGAAAGCAAAGACCCTGATAAAAAAATCAACATCAAAACATACGAAACGCAGGAAGGTACGCTGAAGGACGTGGCTTACGGACGCGTGGACGCCTATGTCAACAGCAGAAGCGTGCTGATCGCACAAATTAAGAAAACGGGTCTGCCGCTGAAGCTTGCCGGAGATCCAATTGTTTATGAGCAAGTCGCATTCCCGTTTCCAAAGGATGATGCGCACGACAAACTCCGCCAAAAGGTGGATAAAGCACTGGATGAACTGCGTAAGGACGGAACGCTGAAAAAGCTTTCAGAAAAATATTTTAAAGAAGATATAACAGTGGAGAAGAAGTATTGAGAACGGCGGTGAAACACAAAAATGAATACGATTGATTGGGGATTTATGATTTCTGCATTCCCGGCCTTGATTCAAGCCCTGCCGATCACCTTGTTCATGGCTGTGGCCGCTATGATCTTTGCGATCATCGGGGGACTTGTTCTTGCACTTATTACAAAAAACCATATTCCTGTGCTTCATCAGCTGTCGAAGGTCTATATTTCATTCTTTCGCGGCGTGCCGACGCTTGTGCAGCTTTTCTTAATTTACTACGGCTTGCCGCAGCTGTTTCCGGAGATGAGCAAAATGACGGCTTTAACAGCCGCCATCATCGGTTTAAGCCTAAAAAACGCCGCCTATTTAGCGGAAATTTTCCGCGCCGCCCTAAACTCGGTTGATGAAGGGCAGCTTGAGGCGTGCTTGTCAGTCGGGATGACAAAGCTGCAGGCGTACAGACGGATCATCCTTCCGCAAGCGGCCAGAAACGCGATACCGGCAACCGGCAACACGTTTATCGGGCTCCTAAAAGAAACCTCATTAGCATTTACTTTAGGAGTGATGGAGATGTTTGCCCAGGGGAAGATGTATGCATCAGGCAATTTGAAATACTTTGAAACCTATATGGCGGTTGCGATTGTTTACTGGGCTCTGACGATTATCTACAGCATCTTGCAGGATCTGTTTGAACGCGCCATCAGCAAGCCATACCGGACTTAGAGGTGAAATCAGTTGATAAAAGTGAAAAATATCCGCAAAGCGTTTAAAGATCTCGTCGTACTGGATGGGATAGACCTTGAAGTCAAGCGAGGAGAAGTAGTGGCGATCATCGGCCCGTCCGGATCCGGAAAATCGACGCTGCTCCGCTGTCTGAATCTTTTGGAACGTCCGGATCAAGGCATTATCGAAATTGGAGAAACCAAATTGAACGCCGAAAATTATACGCGTAAAGAAGCTTACCGGCTTCGCCAGCAAACCGCCATGGTGTTCCAAAATTACAACTTGTTTAAAAATAAAACCGCTATACAAAACATTACAGAAGCTTTGATCGTCGCACAAAAAAAGCCGCGTGAAGAAGCGAACCGGATCGGTATGGAGATTTTGAAGCAAGTCGGCTTGGAACATAAGGCAGACAGCTATCCGGTTACGATGTCCGGCGGGCAGCAGCAGAGAATCGGCATTGCCCGGGCGCTTGCTGTCGATCCGCACGCGATTTTGCTTGATGAGCCGACTTCGGCGCTGGACCCGGAGCTTGTTACGGGTGTGCTTCAAGTCATCAAATCCATTGCGGAAAAACAAACGACAATGATCATCGTCACTCATGAAATGGCGTTTGCCAAAGAAGTCGCAGATAAGGTGATATTTATGGCAGACGGCCATATCATCGAGCAGGGAACGCCGGAAGAACTGTTTGATCATCCGCAAAACGAACGGACGAAAAAGTTTATCAAGCAGGTGGGAGAACCTGCTGAACTGATATAGAAGGGATGAAGAGGAATGTCCGAGGAGTATAATAAAGCGCTGCATACACGTTTAGTGAGCATGCGACGTGAACTTCATGAACATCCTGAGCTGTCGTTCCAGGAATTTGAAACGACGAAAAAAATCCGCCGCTGGCTGGAAGAAGAAAACATTGCAATACTGGACACTCCGAAGCTTGAAACAGGTGTAGTTGCAGAAATCAAAGGGCGGGAGGAAGGCCCGGTTATTGCGTTGAGGGCCGATATAGACGCTCTTCCGATTCAGGAGCAGACGGGTCTTCCGTTTGCTTCTAAAACCGAGGGAACGATGCATGCGTGCGGGCACGATTTTCATACAGCATCAATCATTGGCACAGCCATTTTGCTGAACAGAAGAAAAAAAGAATTAAAAGGTACGGTCCGCTTCATTTTTCAGCCTGCGGAGGAAATTGCCGCAGGAGCGCGGATGGTTATTGAAGCGGGTGGATTGGACGGCGTTTCTGCTATTTTTGGCATGCACAATAAACCTGATTTGCCGGTCGGCACAATCGGCCTGAAGGAGGGCGCCTTAATGGCGAGCGTCGACCGTTTTGAGATCCTTGTTAGAGGAAAAGGCGGACACGCCGGCATTCCGAACAACAGCATCGACCCGATCGCTGCCGCAGGGCAAATCGTCAGCGGCTTGCAATCAGTCGTCAGCCGCAATATCAGCTCGCTGCAAAACGCGGTTGTCAGCATTACAAGAATACAGGGAGGAAGCTCGTGGAACGTGATCCCCGATCAGGTGGGAATGGAAGGCACCGTCCGCACGTTTCAAAAAGAAGCAAGAGAGGCCGTTCCGAAGCATATGGAACGAATGGCAGAAGGAATAGCTGCGGGCTTCGGAGCGCAGGCTGAATTCCGCTGGTTTCCCTATTTGCCTTCCGTTCAAAATGACGGACGATTTTTGCGTGCGGCTTCAGAAGCTGCGACCCGCCTCGGCTATCAAACGGTTCCGGCTGAACAGTCTCCCGGGGGAGAAGACTTCGCTCTTTACCAGGAAAACATTCCGGGCTTTTTTGTATGGATGGGAACCAGCGGGACGGAGGAATGGCACCATCCGGCATTCACATTGGATGAAGAGGCTTTGATAGTGGCCGCCCGCTATTTTGCCGAGCTGGCTGTTATTGCGCTGGAGACGGTCAAATGATTGGACTGGAGCTGACAAAAGGTCTCGCCCGCGCCATCGTATCGTCGCGTCCCGAGGATTCAGCCGAAGCGATGCATGAAGCGAAAAAAGGACTTCTCGATTTTACAGCCGCATCATTTGCGGGAAGACATGACGGCGGTATTCAAAAACTGCTGCAGCTGATCGAGACAGAAGGCGGAGAGCCGATCGTTCCCCTTATCGGCCAGGGAAAAAAAGCATCTCCCTTACAAGCTGCGCTGCTCAATGGGTTTATGGCACATGCGCTTGATTTTGACGATGTCCATTCCGATGTAAGAGGGCACCCAAGCGCGGTCATTTTGCCCGCGCTTATTTCTTCTGCGGCGGCCCGCCGGGAGGATGATCGTTTTTTCGGCGCATATATTTTGGGTGTAGAAGTCATGGCAAGGCTGGGTGAGTCGATTGGCAGCCGTCACTATGAAAAAGGATGGCACAACACGGGGACGCTGGGGGCCATTGCCGCGGCCTGCGCGGCAGGCTATGCAGAGAACCTGTCTGAGGAAGAGCTTGAAAAGGCGATCGGTTTTGCCGCCTCTCAATCGGCGGGAATGCGGGTGCAGTTTGGTACAGAGATGAAACCGCTGCACGCCGGCTTAGCCGCTCAATCCGGATTATTCGCCGTCAAACTGGCTCAGGCCGGCTTCGGCGGCTCTAACGCCGCTCTTGATGGCGAACTTGGTTTCTTCAGTCTTTACGGCGATTTGGAAAAGGCGGAAAAAGTACTGTTAAGAGAGTGGGGCACATCATGGAGAATCGTTCATCCGGGACTGTGGTTTAAAGTGTATCCATTCTGCTCTGCCGCACACCATGCGGCAGATGCGATTCTCAAGCTTATCGACGAGCATGGCGTTCGAGCCGGCAATACGGAACGAATTGAAGTCGTCTTTCCTCCGGAGGGAGACGCAGCTTTAACGGAAAGGCGGCCGGCAACAGGAGAAGAAGGGCGCTTCAGCGTGGAATACGTGATCGCCCTTGCCTTGAATGGACAGGAACTGACGGCAGACCGCTTCACCCATAAGCCGATCCCAAGCAGCATCCGCGATGTTCTGCCGCGGATTCATCGTGTATATGACGCTGGGATTCGCCCGGCTCCGGAAGCTGTGCCGAAAGGCCGGTTCACCATTGTCCGCGCATTTCTTACAGACGGGCGTGTATGTGAAGCCCGTGTCGATTGCCCGAGGGGAGCCCCGGGCAATGAATTATCGGAAAAAGAAATTAGAGAAAAGCTGAAACTTGCGCTTTATGCTGATGAACGAAAAGCGGACCACTTGCTTTTTGCGATTGAACAAATCGGCATTCAGCAATTTTTATCGCAGCTATGAAGTTTTACCCTCTGGCATACGCCGTTCCTGAAGTCATAGGCACTAAACTGGCAGCAAGAACGCTGTTTGTTTCGTGTTTTTTTCTTAAAAAAAGCTTGCCGGCAAGCCGGTTTTCCCCGGCTTGATCGACAAGCTTTCAGGCCGTCTTTATGACAGCTTGACCTTCAGTCCCGCAAAAGCAGGTTCTCGTGCACAGTCTGTCCGATCAGCCGGTCGGCCTGATCAGGCAAATCGTCGAGACACCCGTATTCATAATCCCATAAGTTCATGAAGGAGCGGGCGGCCTTTTGAAAAGAGGTTTCATCGGCTCCTTGTATTTCCTGATAAAAAGCCTTTAGCAGCGACTCTCTGTTCATGACCTGTTCCTCCTTCAAAACTTTTGTCTAGTGGTGTTCAGGTTTGAATGTTTTACAGTCTGTTTCTTCGCTTTTTGAAGCTTTTTCACCTTCGGCATGGCTTACGACATAAATGGCATCAGCCGTACATTTGTTTCCTTTATCCCAGTACGTGCAGTTGCTGACTTCACACAGTATTTTTTGTTCCATTTATGATTGGCCCCCCTTAAAAATATTGTACGACTTTAGCTTAACCGATCCGGCCCGATTCATACTTATTCAGGCTGTTTAATGTACCGCTTGTCCTTCATGAATAATTTCCAGAAGTAATAGAACCCGGGAAATAAAATAATAAAACCGACGATGTACGAGATGAACAGCGCCCGAAACGTTTCCGGGGCGGTAAAGCCGGATTGAATCGTCACATCGGGGTAGATCATGAAAGGAAGATGAGCTCTTCCATACACATAGCTTGCCGTGAAATATTGGAGGGTAATCGCGATGACGGCGAGACGCGGCTTTCCTAGACGGTCTTGATTATAAGTATTTGGCAGAAACAAAGCGCCGAAGGCGACAAGAAACAGCAGGAACGATAAAATCAGCCATGGGAGCCCGTTCATCATTTTGGTGTAAAGCCAGCTTGCTTCGGCTCTCATCGTCATCATTATGCTAAAGGACATGATCAAGGCAAGAGGCCCGGTGATTAAAGCGTTCCGTCGATAGACCTGGTAGGCGTCTTTCTCGTCTGCCACATTTGAAAAATCGGCAAGCAGCAGGGATGATAAAAACAAGGTGCTGAAAATGGCAAAACCCATAAATGAGTAGGCATGCGGGCTTAAAAATAAATCGGTGAAATTCAGCTGATAGCTGCCGTTCCGCTGGGAGACGAAAGGTCCGTGAGTAACGGGCAAAACAAGAATTAACACGGCGGGAATAATGAATCCGCTGATCCCTGAAACATATGTCAGCGCTCTTTCATAGCCTTTGGCAGCGTGGGAAAAGACCAAGAATCCGCTGCGAATGGCCAGCAGCAATAGAATGATGCTGCCCGGAATCAAAAGCACGGTTCCCAATACAAACGTTCCGCCGGGGAAAAAGCTGAAAAGGGCCACAACAATTCCGACAATAAAGACATTCGTGACTTCCCATGTCGGAGAAAGGTAGCGGTTTGCGATATTCGTCGCTTTCAGCTGCTGCTTATTCATATAGACCATCGACCAAAAGCCGGCACCAAAATCCATGCTCGCCATGACGGCGTAGATAAATATAAATCCCCACACGATCGAAATAGCCAGCAGGGCATCTGTTGTTCCATCCATTTGCATCATACGACTCCCTTCTTAAGCATCAGATGTTTTGAGATCCTCTTCGACTGGGTGGCGCTTGAAGTAGTACTGCAAAACAAAGACCACAGCCGCCCCCAAAATAATGTAGACGATAAAAAACAATACGAATAATAATCCGATTGATCCCGAAGCTGTCACCACTTCAGATGTCTTTTGCATGTGGTAAATGACCCAAGGCTGCCTCCCGGTACATGCAAAAACCCAGCCGAATTCAATCGCAAGCAGGCTGAGCGGCCCCGCCGTCGTAAATAAGATCAGCAGCCAGCGGGGAAAGCGGTCTTTTTTCAAAACCTTTCTCCATATAAAGCCGGCGGCGGCATAAACGATCAAGAGCCCGCCGATTAATACCATCCCGTTAAATAACGTATGAATGTACAAAGGCGGCCATTCATCTCTCGGAAACTCATTCAAGCCTTTTACAACAGTGTCAAACCGGTTGTCAGCCAAAAAGCTTAATGCCCATGGAATTTCAATCGCCCCTTTAATCGATTGCGTCTCTTCATCGGGAAATCCTCCGATCGCAAGCGGGGCATAGGACTGGGTTTTAAATAAACCTTCCGCTCCGGCCAGTTTTTCCGGCTGATAGCGGTGAAGAAACTGAGCTGATTCATGCCCGGAGAGCGCAGTCACGAGAGAAAACACACCGCCGACGAGCAGGCCGAGCAAAAGCGCCTTTCTGTGGAGGACATACACTTTTTCATCACCCCGATTGCGAAGCATTTTATATGCCGCGATTGTCGCAATAATGAAGGCGCCTGTCATAAACGCCGAGACGACGACATGGCTGGCCGTGATGAAAAAGCTTTTGTTGAAAAAGGCTTTCCATGGCTGAACATCCGTAATTTCACCGTTTACAATCTTGAAGCCCTCAGGTGTTCCTTGAAAAGCGTGGACATTTGTAATTAAAATGGCGGAAGACGCCGCACCGATGACAATGGAGACGACGGCGATGATTCTCATCAGAGGAGTCAGGCGGTCCGCCGCATAAACATAAATCGACATAAATAAAGCCTCGACAAAAAAGGCGTATATTTCGATTTGAAATGGAAGGGACATCACTTTTCCGATGACTTCCATGAATCCCGGCCAAAGCAGGGCGAGCTGGGTTCCGGCAATCGTTCCGGTCGGAATGGCGACTCCAAGCAAAACCGCTTGGGCCTTTGTCCATCTCTTCGCCATAATGGAGTAGTGGGGGTCTTTTGTTTTTTGATAGATCAGCTCAGCCAGCAAAATCATTAAAGGAATTCCGACACCGAGCGAAGCAAAAATAATATGGAATCCCATTGTTGTTCCGAATAGGCTCCTTGCGAACATCAAATCATTCATCCGGAAAACCACCTTTCATTCACACCATTTTGCTTTTATTGTTCACCTCCTTATTTAGATTATTCTTCCTCTTTGATGGGAAAATTGTTATTATGCTTAAAAAATGTAAACGCGAATTTTTGACAAGAGGAAATTGATGGTTTATAATAAAACGTAATTGTTACGTTTTGAAAAAGGAGGAATAGGAATGAAGCCGAATATTCACCCGAAAACATATCAAGTGATTTTTCAGGATGTAAACAGCGGATACCGTTTTCTAAGCCGTTCAACAAGAACATCTTCTGAAACGGCGGAATGGGAAGACGGCAAAACATATCCCGTGATTAAAGTCGAAGTGAGTTCCGACACCCATCCGTTTTATACCGGCAGACAGAAATTCAATGAAAAAGGCGGACGGGTCGAACAGTTTAAGAAAAGATTTAATATGGATTAATCAAAAAAACACGCGCTGCAATGCGCGTGTTTTACGTTTGATTAATTTGACAATGCTTTTTTCAATACAGACAGGTTTTCTTTCATAATGGTGAGATAGTCTTTGCCGCTTTCTTTATCCTCTTTAGAGATGGATTCAAGGTTTTTCATGGTCAGGCTCTCCGCTCCGATTTCATTTTTAATGATCTCTGAGATTTTGCTGCTGACGTTGCTTTCAAAAATGACATATTTGATATTGTGTTCTTTCGCGGTTTTTACGATATTTTCAAGTTCTTTTTGGGAAGGCTCCTCTGTCGGTGAGAGGCCGAGCACGCTCATTTGTTTGATTCCATAGCGCTTTTCCCAGTAGCCGTACGCTGCGTGCGAGACAAGGATCTCTTTTTTATCAGCGCGGTCGACAGTTTGTTTGAAGTCTTGGTCCAGCTGTTTCAAATCCTTTTTTAGAGATTCATAGTTTTTCGTAAATGTTTTTTTATGCTCGGGTTCCAGTTTGACCAGTTCATCTTTGATGTTTTCCGCCAGTTTTTCTGCAAGAACAGGGTCAAGCCAAACGTGCGGGTCTTTATCTCCATGGTCGTGATCATGTTCTTCGGCTTCACCATGGTCATGGGCATGATCATGTTCTTCGTGAGCGGACTCCTCTTCGTGCCCGTGCTCTTCATGCTCTTCTTCCTGTGACAGAAGATCAATGCCTTCGCCCGCTTTAACGATTTTGACGTCGCTGCCTTTTAACGTGTTCACGGCTTTATCTGCGAACCCCTCAACGCCTACGCCGGAATAAATGAAGGCATCTGCCTCTGAAATCTCTGCCATCGTTTTGGAGCTTGGCTCATAAGTGTGAGCTTCAACGTTGGGAGGGTAAACGCTTTTGACGTTTACATATTCCCCGCCGATTTTTTTAGTGAAATCCTCAAGCGGATAAATAGTCGTGTAAATGTCCAATTTTCCGTTGTCTTTTTGATCGCTGGAAGCTCCCGTGCTTGAGCAGCCCGCGGCTAATCCGGCAGCAAGAATGAATGCAGATGCTAATCCGAATGTCTTTTTCATTGTATTTCTCCTCTCAACATAAAAACTGAAATCGTTCCGATTTAATAATCCTGTATCATTGTATCGTAATAATTACGATTTGAAAAGAGGGAAATTTTTTGATGCATTCATAGAAACGCCTTACATCAGAGCTTGACGCTATAGAGAGCGCCGTTAAAACGTAAATATTACGATTTAATGGCGGGATTTTTGTTGGCGAGTAAAAAAAAAATGAAGTTATATGTTATATTTAGATATAAAAAATTGTATAGAAAGGAATTCGAGCATGAAACTTTTGGATAATATTCTACAATTCAACCAGCAGTTTGTTGAACGGCAGGATTATAAAAAGTATGAGACGAGCAAATACCCGGATAAAAAAGTGGTTATTCTATCCTGTATGGATACGAGGCTTGTTGAGCTACTGCCGCACGCCATGAATATGCGGAACGGCGACGTTAAAATCGTCAAAAGCGCAGGCGCTCTTGTTGCCCATCCTTTTGGGAGCATCATGAGAAGCATTCTTGTCGCTGTTTATGAGCTGAACGCCGATGAAGTATGCGTTATCGGCCATTATGACTGCGGAATGAGCAAGCTGAAAAGCAAAAGCTTTTTGGAAAAAGCGGTCAAACGCGGAATTCCTAAGGAGCGGATTGAAACGCTGGAGTATTCGGGCGTCGATTTTGAACAATGGCTGAAAAGCTTTGACTCTGTCGAGGATAGTGTCAGAGACAGCGTCAGTGTCATCAAAAACCATCCGCTGCTGCCCCAGGACGTCCCTGTTCACGGACTTGTCATTGATCCTGAAACAGGCCGACTTGATCTTGTCGTCAACGGCTATCCGGAAGAGCATTAATCCTTTTGCTTTTTTTCAGGCACGGGATCGACGCCGCCGGGGTGAAACGGATGACATTTCAGAATCCGTTTGATGGTCAGCCAGCCTCCTTTGAGAGCGCCGTGTTTTTCGATCGCTTCAAGGCCGTAATTCGAGCACGTCGGATAAAAGCGGCAGGACGGCGGCAAAACGGGCGATATCCATTTTTGATACGTACGGATGATCAGAAGGAAAAGAGTTTTCATGTGTTCAGCACCTTTTTTTCTTCATATTATAATATAAGAGAAAATCATACAAAATGAAAAAGCATTTACCTAAAAACATACCGGCAAAGTATGATATAATACAAAAAGAGTAGAAAGAGGGGAGAGATGGAAATGCCTTCAGTTGAAAGTTTTGAACTAGATCATAATGCAGTAAAAGCGCCTTATGTTAGACATTGCGGGGTTCATAAAGTGGGAACGGACGGCGTTGTTAACAAGTTCGATATCCGTTTTTGCCAGCCGAATAAACAGGCGATGAAACCCGATACGATTCATACATTGGAGCACCTGCTTGCCTTTACGATCCGCACTCACGCTGAAAAATACGACCATTTTGACATTATCGACGTTTCACCGATGGGCTGCCAGACAGGCTATTATCTTGTGGTGAGCGGTGAGCCGACAGCGGAGGAAATCGTTGATTTGCTAGAAGACACGTTTAAGGAAGCCGTTGAAGTGACGGAAATTCCTGCCGCCAATGAAAAGCAATGCGGCCAGGCTAAGCTTCATGATCTTGAAGGTGCAAAACGCATGATGCGTTTTTGGCTTTCACAAAGCAAGGAAGATTTATTAAAAGTATTTGGATAAAGGTTTTCAAACAGCCGGCTCCATCTTTTGAAGATGGGAGCCGGTTTTTGATTTGTTCACAAAGAAAATAATGCCATAAATGCCGGAACTTTGCTACACTAAGTATGTGTATATCATATGAAAAAGGGTGATAGGATGCGTTTGGGAAAATGGCTTATATTCTTGGTGTTACTGGGCGGCCTATCCGCCTGCAGCCAGGCGGACAAGCCGGCAACGTCGGCAGAGGAGCCCAAGGTGCTGACCGCAAAGCTTTCGGCGCCTAAGCAGGCGGCGAAAAATGAAAGGGCTGTCATTAAAGCGTCCGTGCTTTACGGGGACGAGCCTGTAACAGATGCAGATGAAGTCGAGTTTGAAGTTTGGAAGTCGGGAAGCAAAGAGAAAAGCGAACTTCAAAAAGCAAAGCATGATGGAAAAGGGATCTACAGTATGGAAAAAGCATTCCCTGAAGATGGGGTTTATAAAATTCAGGTCCATGTCACGGCAAAGAAGCAGCATACAATGCCTGTTACGGAAATGAAAGTAGGATCACCGAAGAATGATCCGGAAACAGATGATAAGGAAGAAGCCCACCATCATTGACCGGTCTCTTCTTCCTCCATCCTGCGGCCCTGTGGAAGGGGATCGATTTTGTGCCGATAATCATATGCTTTGGCTGTCGTTACCAGTGATAATACGAGAACCGCGCCTGTAATCAGAATGCCTGCGACAATCCAGAAGACCATAAAGAAACCTCCAAGTCCTTTTTCTATAGTTTACCATATAAGGGGATGAATTAGGAGTAAAAGAAATGTTTCCTGTACAAGCTAAACGGGTAAACCAAAAGTAAACCAAAAGGAGGACGATCGAGTATGTCGGAAAAATTGAAAACAACGGTGAATCAACAAGTCGCAAACTGGACTGTACTTTACGTAAAGCTACATAATTATCATTGGTATGTGAAAGGCAAAGACTTTTTTACACTGCATGAAAAATTTGAAGAGCTTTATACAGAAGCCGCTCAATACATTGACGATTTGGCTGAACGTCTGCTGGCCATGCAAGGTTCTCCGGTGGGAACGATGAAAGAGTGCCTCGAAATCTCGACGATTAAAGAAGCGGACGGCAGCGAGACGGCGGAACAGATGGTAGAGGCGATTTACAACGACTTTTTAAAGGTGGCCGAAGAGCTGAAAAGCGGGATGGAGCTTGCTGATGAAGTGAATGATGAAACGACGGGAGACATGCTTCTCGCCATTCATCAAACGATTGAAAAGCACAACTGGATGCTGAAATCATATTTGGGATGAAGGAAAGACCCGGGTGATGCCGGGTCTTTTTTGTTTTCTCCATGAAGTTTCGTTCTTTTTAAAGCCTTTTTTATGAATTGTCAAACAATTCATCCAAGCCTTTCAAAGCATCTTTTCATAGGATAAGCTATGAAACGTTTTGTTTGAAAGGATGTTGAAGCGCATGAACAAAGACTTAGGCATCTTTTCGCTATTTTCAATCGGTTTTTCGGCTTTCGGATTTTTGTTTGGTGCAATTGAATATTTGTTTTTAATTTTAATTACGTTAATGGGGATTGAGTTTGTCAGCAAAAGTTTGAGCGAATGTGTGAAAGATCAATTTACGATCAAGAGCTTGTTTACAAGATTGGCGAAAAAATTTGTGACGCTTTTTCTCATATCAGTCGCGCACTTTTTTGATCAACTGTTGCAGACGGATAATTCGATCCGCGATTTTTCGATCGTGTTTTATATTTTGTATGAAACATTTTTGATTGTGAGCACTGCCCACGCACTGGGCATACCTGTCCCGCAAATCTTTTTGGATATTCAGGAATTCGTTAAAAATAAACTGCAAAGAGGACCGTAACATTTTAAAACAACAGGCAATACTAACGGGAAAAAGGGATGATCACTTTGGAAAAGAGGACATACTATATTTCAGTTCAAGATGGAATGATTTCGCAGCACTCCGGCGCTTCTCCCTGGGAATTCGAGATTTCGGCGGACGATGACGATATCATCAAATTAAGAGAATATTTTGACCAGCTGCATTCCCAGGATTGGATCAACTTTTTCCGTGCGCATGTGCCGGCTGTCGAATACCATTATGACAGCTCAAATGATAAAATGGATGAGCTTCGCAGGAATATTTACGGGATGCTCTACCGTCTCGGCAATGAAGAAACAAGATCGTTTATCAGCGAGAACGGTCTTTGTGATATCAAATCCGCTGATTGAGATATGGCGCAAAAAACCTCTTCTTTTATGAAGAGGTTTTAGCGCGCCGACAAACCCTCGCATTCGTTGTCAGGCCTGCGCGTCGGTGCTCACGAATTCCAACATTCGCTCCGCTCCGATGCGCAGGCCTTCCTAGACTGCAAGGGTTTTCAATCACGCTGAGAGGTTTTAAACATGCTATCTTCTATTGTTTAAAAGGTTTCCGATGATATCGCCGATTCCGCCGCCCTGCTCTTGGCGGTGCGGCCTCTGGTCGTGCTGGTGCACCGGCTGATTCGTCATGCCTTGGCGCGTGTTCTGCCAGGCGCTGCCCTGGGTTTGCGCCTGGTAGCGCTGATCGTCAAGCCCTACTCTTAAGCCCGCCTGTCTTTCAAACGGCTGGACAATGACGATCTGTCCTGGTTCTTGAAATTCAAACATATATGATTCACCGGAAGTTTGTCCGATGATTGTTTTCCAGTTCACATCTAATTTTACTTTTGGAGCCGGACCCGTCCAGGCTACGATTGCATCGGGGTCGACCCGGCACGGGCTTTCCAGGATGAGCGGGTTGCCGGCCGTTTTAACGGCGACTTGGGCACCCGCCCCGTTAAATGAAAGCTTTGAAGTAAAAAGCCCTTTTTGGGATAAAACGCCGACACCGACAGGCGTGACACCGTAATGGCAGCTTTCTGTAAAAGCGAGCAGGTCTTCGCTTTCGACACAGACGCTCTGCCAAATCCCGTTAGGCTCAAGGTTAATGACTGTGACGTGATCGCTTTGGTCAGCTAGATAACAGACTCCGTGGCCGGTTACTTCCATCATTTCGAGATTTTCTCCCGTTATTTTTCTGCTTATGTGGTTGAATACTTGTTTGACTATGCTTCCCTGGTTAGTCCCGAGCAGCCGTTTGCTGTATTTCAATTGACCCTGATCTGCGATCATGGCCCCTTTCTTTGCAAAAAAACGCCCGCTCCCTTCAGCTTTTAATGTTAGTTCTTGTACTGTATCCAAGTAGAAACCCAATGGTGACATCTCCTTCAAACATGATAGTGGGTAAATGTTTCGTTCGGCCGGTCTGCCGGTAAATGTCCGGCTTGTCCTTTCATCAGACGATTTGATCGTATATTCAAGTTATCAAACGATGGGATCAATATAATTACGCGGGAGGTGCGCGAAAGGTTTCTTTTCTATCCGACTTTTTGATGTTTAAAAAAGACGGATGTTTGCGAAAGTGTTTTAAGCCGCGCCATTTTGTGAAACAATAAAATGAAAATTTACAGTGATTTCGTTTGGCAAATGTACAAAAAGACTACCGAAAAAACGGATATGTGATATGATGAGTGGAAGAAGCGAGGAAACGGATTAGAGGGATTAAGATGTACGAATTTAAAGACTTTTACCGTAATACAGTTCAGCTCTCCTTTGATGACCATCCCTTTTCACAGGCTCCAAAGCATGTATGGGTGATCTGCCGATATCAAAACCAGTGGCTTTTAACAAATCACCAGGATAGGGGATACGAATTTCCCGGAGGTAAAGTAGAGCCCTTTGAAAACGCCGAGGAAGCCGCTTTGCGGGAAGTGAAGGAAGAGACGGGGGCTGCTGTAAAGAAGCTGACATATATCGGCCAATATAAAGTCCTTGGCAGGGAAAAAGTAATTATTAAGAATATATATTTTGCTGAGATTGATAAGATTGAAAAACAGGAGACGTATTATGAGACGAAAGGTCCTGTTTTGCTGAACAGCCTGCCCGGGGATATTGCAAAGAACAGAAAATACAGTTTTATCATGAAAGACTCCGTTCTCCAAATCAGCCTTGAGAAGCTGAAAAAAGACGGTATGATCGAATAGAAGGCCCTGCCAATCAGCAGGGCCTTTTCTAATTACGTTCTCCCTTTCATCCATTTTCTTTCCAAAAGCTCGACACATTGGTACATGATCGTTGCAAATACGGCGATGATCAGGAGACTCAGCATCACAAGGGTGAAGTTAAAGACTTGAAATCCGTATATGATCATATAGCCGAGGCCCTGGGCGGATACTAAAAATTCCCCCACGATCACGCCGACCCAGCTCAGCCCGACATTCACTTTCAACGCGGAAATGATCGTCGGAATTGAAGCGGGAAGAATCACTTCTTTAAAAATCTCGCTTTTTTTCGCACCGAATGTTTTCATAACCTTGATGTAATTTTCATCAATTTCCTGAAAGGACGTATAGACGACGATTGTGGTAATAATGACGCTGATAATGGCGCCCATGGCAATGATGCTTGTTAGACTCGGACCGATGGCGACGATCAGGATGGGGCCCAGTGCGACCTTTGGCATCGCATTAAGGACGACGAGATAGGGATCCAATATGTTGGAAAGCCGCGGAAACCACCATAAAAGAGCAGCCAGAAAAGTTCCGAGCAAGGTTCCAAAGAGGAAGCCGAGTATCGTTTCAAATACGGTTACACCGATGTGCCCGGGCAATGAACCGTCGCCCATTTTCTCCAGGAAAAGCGCCCAGACGGCTGAAGGGGAGCTGAAAATAAGCGGATCGATCCATGCCATGCGGCTGGCCGTTTCCCACAGGGCGAAAAAAACGATGAAAATCGCAGCCTGATAAAAACGGACCCGCCTTTTTTCCGCCTGCTGCTGCTTTAAAAATTCCTGATGAAGGAAATCAACTTTTTGTCTGATGTTGTTCAAGGTGATTGAGCTCCTTCCATATGGTCTGAAACAGGACCTGGAATTCCGGTTCCTGCCTGGCATCAAAAGGTGTCATCCCTTTAAGAGATTCAGGGACTGTAAAGGTTTTATGGATCGTTCCGGGCTGTTTTGAAAACAGTAAAATCCGGTCGCTCATCGCAATCGCCTCGCCGATATCATGGGTGACGAGAACGGCTGTTTTTTGATACGTTTTTAATGTGTTGAAAACCAAATCTTCAAGGTTCAGTTTTGTCTGATAGTCAAGGGCTGAAAAGGGTTCATCCAGCAGCAGAATGTCGGGGTCGACGGCAAGTGTGCGGGCGAGAGAAGCTCTCTGCCTCATCCCGCCGGAAAGCTCCTTCGGATACTTTGTTTCAACTTGATACAGTCCGAGCTTTGCCAATAGATCCAAAGCGGATTTTTTCGATTCGGGCGTCAGTTTTTTCGAAATCTGCAAACCAATCAAGACGTTTTCTTCAATCGTTTTCCAGGGAAATAAATAGTCCTGCTGCAGCATATAGCCAATATGCAGATCTTTTTCATCAGGCGTGCGGCTGTCGATCAAGACGCGTCCCGCTGTGGGGGAAATGATCCCGGCGATGATCGAAAGCAGCGTCGTTTTGCCGCATCCGCTCGGACCGAGAAATGACACAAATTCGCCTTTTTCCGCTTCAAAGCTGATATTCTCAAGCGCTGCTGTTTTTTCTTTCAGAGAGAAATAAGTATGCGTGATATCCTGAACTTGCAAAAAAGACAATGCGGCCACCTCCTAGTGATTTTTTGTGACCTTTTCGGCAATCTTTGTATTGACCAGTTTCTGATGGGAGGTGTATTTCGGCAGCTCACCGGCTTCATCCATAATGGTTTGAAGCTGATTCCATTCCTTTTCATCCAAAATCGGATTTTGCGCAAAGGATTTTTGCTGTTTATACCGTTCGATTGAGGATTCAAGAATCGAAGGCTCCGTATCTTTAAACTGGTCCTGGATGCTGAGAGCGGCTTCTTTTGAGGAGTGCGACTCGATCCATTGCTGCGCTTTATAGATCGCACGGGTGAATTTTTCAGCGGTAGCCTCGTTTTTCTTTAAATAGCTTGCTTTTGCCATAAATGTCGTATAGGGAATCCGTCCGGATTCTTTGCCGAAGGAGGCGACAATGCGGCCGATGCCTTCTTTTTCAAAAATTGAGGCCTGCGGTTCGAAAAGCTGAACATAATCGCCGGTTCCGGAAGCAAAGCTGTTTGGGATATTTGCAAAATCGATCGTTTGAATCAAATCGATGTCTTTTTTCGGATCAATGCCTTTCTGTTTTAAGACAAACTCTCCGGCCATCTGAGGCATTCCGCCTTTCCGCTGTCCGAGGAAGGTTTTGCCCTTCAGCTGTTCCCAGCTGAAGTGATCCGTTTTTTCGCGGGCGACGAGGAACGTTCCATCCGTTTGGGTGAGCTGCGCGAAATTGATGATTGGGTCGCTTGCGCCTTGGGCATTGACGTAGATCGAAGTTTCAGAACCGACAAGCGCGATATCCGCGCCGTTCGATAGCAGGGCCGTCATGGTTTTATCGCCGCCCCACGTTGTTTTCAGCTCGACATCCAAGCCTTCTTTCTTAAAGAAATCTTCAGATATGGCGATATATAATGGCGTATAGAAAACAGAACGGGTCACTTCTGCCAGCCGGACCTTCTCTGCTTTTTGTCCGCCGCATGCAACGAGGATAAACAGCATCAGGGTGAAGGATACTATCATAAAAAAGAAACGCTTCAAACCGATTTCCCTCCTTTGATTTCGGTTGCTTTCGGCATAAAATAGTTTATGTTAAATACAAAACAGGTGTGAGGGACGACTGCGGATTAAGAGGTGAACAAACAATGTTGTTAGAAAAAACCAGGTTCCCGTCACCGAATAAACAGATTCGCCTGTTTACCGTCACATATTTGTCACAGGGGCTTAAAGTCAAGGGCCTGTTGGCTGAACCGGCCGCGCCCGGCCGCTATGACGGATTTCTGTATTTGCGGGGCGGGATCAAAAGCGTCGGGATGGTCAGACCCGGCAGAATCGTTCAATTCGCCGTACAAGGATTTGTCGTCTTTGCTCCGTATTACAGGGGCAACCAGGGCGGTGAAGGCAATGAAGACTTTGCCGGGGATGACCGGGAAGACGCATTTGCCGCTTTCCGATTCCTTCAGAATCACGAGCTTGTGAAGGATCGGCGGGTTCATATATTCGGATTCTCAAGAGGCGGAATCATGGGCATTTTGACGGCCATCCAAATGAAATCGGCGGCCGCTTCATTTGTGTCATGGGGAGGAGTCAGCGATATGGTTCTGACCTATCGGGAGCGTAAAGATTTGCGGCGGATGATGAAACGGGTCATAGGCGGCACGCCTGAAAAAGTTCCGCAAGCATATGCGCGAAGGACGCCGTTTGACAAAATCGCAAGGATAGAAGCGCCGGTATTGCTGATCCATGGTGCAAAGGACCAAAATGTATCGATCGAGCACGCCAGACGCTTTGAACGGGAATTGATCAAAAGAAACAAACCGGTTGAAACGTGGTATTTTCATTCATTCACACACTACTTTCCTCCAAAAGAAAACAGACGGATTGTGAGGGAGCTTGCGCAGTGGATGAAAAGCAGGTAATGGACAAGCTATGGTAAACTAAAGTGAACAGAGTAAAAAGGAGGGGGATTTCAGGTGGGAATGCCAGTAGAATTTAATACGATGATCGTAACAAAAGGACAAGAAACGCGGGTCGAGGAAAATTTGTTTACGCTTGAAAAAGAAGGCTATCGGGTTTACCCTCTTCATGTGCCGATAGAAGTGAGAAAGACGAAGAGCGGTGATGTGACAGGGACAGCCCGTGCGGAGCGTCTGGAATGGTCGGAAGGACGCACTCATTTAACATATAGACTCGTTTCTTTAAATTCCACGAACTAAGCAAAAAAGCCAAGGTCGTATAGGACGTCCTTGGCTTTTCTGTATGATTATGCAGGTGCATCCTCTTCTTTTCCAACCCCATTTTTTGAAGTCAGTCTGTGAATGAGCATCGTGAGAGCGCCGTCCTCGGTGACATTCGTGGCCGTTCCCAGGCTGTCCTGTGCCAGATATAACAATTGTCTGAAATTCATTAAATGCATTTTTAAGCGTTTTGCCTGGCAGATAGGCAATTCCAATCCCCATAATGAAAGCGAAAATGAGCGCGCTCATGACGCTCATAAAGGGCGTCATTTCAATTGTAAAAAATCCGCTTTGCAGGACTTCTTCCGGATTTTTAAACTCTTGCAGCTGCTGACCGGAAATAATGGCGGGAAGCAGGTTTGATCCAGCCAGATACGCCAAGAGGCCTGCAATAATGGTTGAGGCATAGGCGATGCCCGCGGTAATCCCGAGAATTTTCCCCGCGCCGCGGCCGATCTGCCCAATTCCTGGAATGATAAAAGGAATGACAAATTGAATAAAGTTCCCAAACATGTCATTAAACGTGGCGGCGGTTTTGACAAACCAGAGCGGTGCAAAGCTTCCAATGATAACACCAAGAACAATTGCCGTGATAATCCTCGGCAGCAATCCAAATTCCATAGAAATGTCCTCCTGAAATATACAAATGTTTTTTAAAATATTAAAGCGTTATTTTATTGAAAATTCAAAAAACCAGTTTGAAATAACAGCAGCGTATGATTACGCTGCTGCGGGTGTTCCATTAAACAAACGGGCCTCCTGTTCTTTCGAGGTCTCCTGTATTGGAAAACTTTTTGAAGTTCTTTTTAAACTCGTTTGCCAGGTGTATCGCTTTTTCTGCGTATTCTTTTTCATTCGCCCACGTTTTGGCAGGCTCAAGCACCTGGTCAGGGACGCCTGGTACGTGTACTGGGGTATGCAGGCCGAAAATCCGGTCTGTTCTCATCTCCGCATTGTCCAAATCCCCCTCGATCGCGGCCCGCACCATAGCCCTCGTATAGGCCAGGCTCATTCTTTCCCCGACGCCGTAGCCACCGCCGGTCCATCCTGTATTGACAAGGAACACGCTGACGCCGTGTTCGTCAATTTTCTTTCCGAGCATTTCCGCATATACATGAGCCGGAAGCGGAAGGAACGGTGAACCGAAGCAGGTTGAGAAGGTTGCTTCAGGAGAGGTGATTCCGCGCTCCGTCCCGGCAAGCTTGCTCGTATACCCGCTTAAGAAGTGGTACATCGCCTGTTCTTTCGTCAGCTTGCTGATCGGAGGCAGGACTCCGAAGGCATCTGCCGTTAAAAATACAATCGTTGTCGGATGTCCGGCAATGCTCGGTTTGACGATGTTATCGATCGCATCGATCGGATAAGCGGCTCTCGTGTTTTCTGTGTAAAATGCGTCATCATAGTCCGGCTCCCCTGTATCGCTGTCCACCACGACATTTTCCAGAACGGAGCCGAAGCGGATCGCCCGGTAAATTTGGGGCTCTTTTTCTTCGCTTAAATGAATGCATTTTGCATAGCAGCCGCCCTCAATATTAAAAATCCCCGTACTTGACCAGCCGTGCTCATCATCTCCGATCAGCCTTCTGTTCGGATCTGCGGAAAGCGTCGTTTTCCCCGTGCCCGACAAGCCGAAGAAGAGAGCTGTGCCGCCTTCTTCGCCAATGTTGGCAGAACAGTGCATCGGCAATATGTTTCGTTCGGGAAGAAGATAGTTCATAATCGAAAAAATCGATTTTTTCATTTCTCCGGCGTATTCTGTCCCCCCGATTAAAATGGTCCGTTTTTCAAACGATACGATGATGAATGTTTCCGATCTTGTGCCGTCAAGCAGGGGATCGGCTTTGAAGTTTGGCGCGGAAAGAATCGTAAAAGGCTGCTCAGCCGTCATTTGGCGGGCTCCGTCGGGTCTGATGAACAGCTGTCTTGCGAACAGGTTGTGCCAGGCGAATTCATTGACCACTGTAATCGGAAGCCGATACTTTTCGTCTGCGCCTGCAAAACCCTCAAATACAAATAATTCATCGCGTTCCTTTAAATAGTTGACGACTTTTGTGTAGAGCCGGTCGAACGCTTCTGCCGAAATCGGCTGGTTGACAGCGCCCCAGTCGATTTTCCCTTTTACGCTTTCTTCTTCTACGATGAATTTGTCTTTCGGTGAGCGGCCGGTATATGTACCGGTCGTCGCCCGCACGGCTCCTGAAGATGTTAAAATCCCCTCTTTGCGCTCGAGAACTTTTTCAACCAAATGGGGAACGGATAAATTAATTTGAACGTTTTTGCCTGACAATAACGATTGTAAATCGGCAGTTGCATCTACAGAGTTCATAAAAAACCTTCCTTTGCGTGTTTTTTAATGTGTATAACATTAATGTAGAAATAGTATAACACATTTCATCTTATAGTCTATACCGTTTATCAAAATTCGTTCGGGTTTTTTCTTTACATTCAGTGTGCAAATTTATTTCAACTAATATTGACATGACAAGTCATTTTAAGATAAGATATTTCATTGAACGGATACTCTTATCCCGAGCTGGCGGAGGGACAGGCCCAATGAAGCCCAGCAACCGGTTTCTCTTCATCAAAAAGATGTAACACAGTATTGAGACAACTACGGTGCTAACCTGATGCAAGGTTTTAAAATACCTTGAGCGATAAGAGTGAAAGGTACGCACTACCAGACCCTTTCCTCAGTGAACAGGAAAAGGTTTTTTTATTGCATAAATCAGCATACAAAAATTGCTAAAAAAATCATGCCTTTAAGAGGAAGGTACTGGGCGTTTTTCACATATAAGTGAAGGGTTTTAGCCGAGTATCTGGGCGAAAGGAGATGCTACAGCCGCTCCCGCGAAACGGGAGGTCCGGCTTAGGGTCCCGCAACGACAATGAAAAATTCTTTCAGGATGAGAGAGTATGAAGCCCGAGTATCGTCATATAATTAAGAGAGACGAGTTCCGTATCATACTTTAAGATCACGGCTGATCTTCATATACAGGAGGAAACATACATGAGCAAAAATCGTCGGTTATTTACATCAGAGTCAGTTACGGAGGGACATCCGGACAAAATTTGCGATCAGATTTCGGATAGTATATTAGACGAAATTTTAAAGAAAGATCCGAATGCCCGCGTTGCATGCGAAACATCTGTGACAACCGGATTGGTGCTGGTAAGCGGTGAAATTACAACATCCACATATGTGGATATCCCGAAAACGGTTCGTGAAACGATTAAAGAAATTGGCTACACGCGCGCAAAGTACGGCTTTGATGCTGAAACATGCGCGGTGTTAACGTCGATAGATGAGCAGTCTCCCGATATTGCGATGGGGGTTGACCAGGCGCTTGAAGCTCGCGAGGGAGCGATGAGCGACGCTGAAATCGAAGCGATCGGAGCCGGAGACCAAGGCTTGATGTTCGGTTTTGCTTGTAATGAAACAAATGAGCTCATGCCTCTTCCGATTTCCCTTGCTCATAAATTATCCCGCCGTTTGACTGAAGTGCGCAAAGAGGAAATTCTTCCATACTTGCGTCCGGACGGAAAAACACAGGTGACAGTCGAGTATGATGAGAATAATAAACCGGTGCGCATCGACACAATCGTCATTTCAACACAGCACCATCCGGAAATTTCACTTGAGCAGATTCAGCGCAATTTAAAAGAATATGTGATTAATCCGGTTGTTCCGAAAGACCTGATCGATGAAAATACAAAATATTTTATTAACCCGACAGGCCGTTTTGTCATCGGAGGACCGCAAGGCGATGCAGGCTTGACAGGACGAAAAATCATTGTCGACACTTACGGCGGATATGCTCGCCACGGAGGCGGAGCGTTTTCCGGTAAAGACGCGACAAAAGTTGACAGATCAGCCGCTTATGCAGCGAGATATGTAGCGAAAAACATCGTGGCAGCAGGCCTTGCCGATAAATGTGAAGTGCAGCTTGCCTATGCGATCGGCGTCGCACAGCCGGTGTCCATTTCAATCGATACGTTCGGCACTGGAAAAGCGAGCGAAGAGACATTGATCGAAGTTGTCCGTAAAAACTTTGATTTAAGACCTGCCGGCATCATCAAAATGCTTGATTTGCGCCGTCCGATCTACAAACAGACGGCAGCTTACGGTCATTTCGGACGCCTTGATCTTGATCTGCCTTGGGAGCGTACAGACAAAGCAGACCAGCTGCGCAAAGAGGCATTAGGGGAATAATCGCATAGCCGCTTACTTATAAGCGGCTTTATTTTTCGATGGCATAAACACGCGGATTTTTTGAAACTTGAAAAATATCCAGATTTAATATTGTTGTTTGATTGTAGAAAGCAAGTATTCTAATGTGAACATTTTTCAAGTTTTTTGAAACGTTTTCTTTAAATACATGTCTAATAATGCAGCAGAACGATCTGCATGAAATCTTAAAAAATCGGAGGCAATACAATGTGTGGATTTGTAGGGGTATTCAATCATCGCCCATCATCCGAGACAGCAGGCCAGGAAGAATTAATTAAGCAAATGAATGAAATGATTGTACACCGCGGTCCCGACGATGATGGGTACTATCATGATGAACATGTAGGCTTCGGATTTAGAAGGCTGAGCATCATTGACGTTGAAAACGGAGGACAGCCTCTGTCATATGAAGATGATTCATACTGGATTATTTTTAATGGAGAAATTTATAATTATATAGAATTAAAAGACGAGCTTCTCTCAAAAGGTTACGAATTTAATACCGATTCAGATACGGAAGTTCTCCTTGCGACATACCGTCACTATAAACAAGAGGCGGCATCAAAGCTGCGGGGAATGTTTGCATTTTTGATCTGGGATAAAAAAGAGCAGCTTTTATACGGCGCGCGCGATCCGTTTGGGATCAAACCGCTTTATTTTACAAAAACGGACGGACACGTTTACTTCGCATCAGAAAGAAAAAGCCTGATGCCTGTCGGCGCTGATTTGGAGTTCAATGAAAAGGCGCTTCAGCAGTATACATCATTCCAATTTGTACCTGAGCCTGAAACGCTTGATAAAAAGGTGCAAAAAGTGGGACCGGGCCAGCAGTTTACGCTTCGCCCAAATGAAGATATTCAATTTAAAACATATTGGAAAGTTCAATTTAAGCCTGTGCAGTCGGAAGAGGACAAGCTTGTCCAGGAAGTAAGAGATGCCATCTTTGATTCCGTCAAGGTTCACATGAGAAGCGACGTGCCTGTCGGCTCATTCCTTTCAGGCGGTATTGATTCTTCCTTTATCGTGTCCGTTGCCAAACAATTTCATCCGAATTTAAAAACATTCTCCGTCGGTTTTGAGCACGAGGGCTTCAGTGAAGTTGACGTGGCGAAAGAAACTGCCGAAAAGGTCGGCGTAGAAAACTACAGCGCGATCATTTCACCTGAAGAATACATGAAAGAGCTTCCGAAGATCGTCTGGCACTTGGATGATCCCCTAGCAGATCCTGCCGCGATTCCTTTGTATTTTGTCGCGAAGGAAGCGAAAAAACAAGTGACGGTCGTCTTATCCGGAGAAGGGGCGGATGAGCTTTTCGGCGGCTATAATATTTACCGCGAGCCGCTGTCATTGAAACCGTTCGAACGGATTCCGTCTCCTTTGAAAAAGATGCTTCTGCGTGTCGCTTCCGCGATGCCTGAGGGCATGAAAGGAAAAAGCTTTTTAATGAGGGGCTGCACGCCTCTTGAAGAGAGATATATCGGCAATGCGAAGATCTTTGAAGAAGGCATGAAATCGAAGCTTCTTCGTCAATATGACAAAAACCTCACATATTGTGATGTGACAAAGCCGTATTTTGAAGAAAGCAAGTCATATAGCGAGATCAACAAAATGCAGTATGTTGACATTCACACATGGCTCCGCGGCGACATCCTGTTGAAAGCAGATAAAATGACGATGGCTAATTCGCTTGAGCTTCGCGTTCCATTTTTGGACAAAGTCGTGTTTGAAGCGGCTTCAAAAATTCCGGAAGAACTGAAAACAAAAAACGGCACAACAAAGTATCTGCTTAGAAAAGCGGCCGAAGGCATCGTTCCTGATCATGTACTAAACCGCAAAAAGCTGGGCTTCCCTGTGCCGATCCGCCACTGGCTGAAAAATGAAATGCATGATTGGGCTGTGGGCATTATTAAAGAAAGCCAAACAGATGCATATATTCATAAAGATTATGTGCTTCAGCTTCTTGAAGACCATTGCGCCAACAAAGCGGATAACAGCAGAAAAATCTGGACGGTTCTCATCTTTATGATCTGGCACAGCATTTTCGTTGAAAAACGCTACGTACCGGAAGAATTAAATCACCAGCCTAAGGAAGTCATTATCGTGTAAGCAGATGAAAAAGGTTTTCGAGCAATCGAAAACCTTTTTTCTATTTTTAAGCAGGCTTTTCTCTTGGATAGTCGGCCAGCACCTCTTCACACCCGGCGAGAAGATTGTCAAAAATGGCATCCCACGATTGGGTGAGGGCATAGCTTCGCGCTTCGTGTTCCATCCGCTGCTTCAAAGAAGCATTGGAGAGGACATGCAAAACATGTGAGGCAAATGCTTCCGGATTTTTTGGCTCCGCAAGGAAACCGGTCCTTCCGTTTTGAATAAAGTCTTTCAGGCCGCCGGCGTCCGCTCCGATTACAGGCGTTCCGCAGGCGAGCGCTTCAAGGCCGGCGTTCCCGAAGGTTTCTGTCGGAGAAGGAAATACAAACAAATCCGAGCTCGCATAAATGCTTGATAGCTCTTTGCCTTTTACATAGCCGGCAAATGTCATATTGACGGGAGCGCGTTTCTCAAGTTCTTTTTTTAATGGTCCGTCTCCTGCGATGAGCCAGTGAACATCTTTTTGCAATGCTGGGTGGTCCGCGATCTTTAACAGCGTTTCCAGGTCTTTTTCAGGCGCGAGCCTGCCGACATAGCTCAAAAGATATTTTTCTTTTATTCCATATTGCTCCCGCACTTTTCCGGAGCGAAAATCCGGATGGAATAAAGAGCAGTCCACTCCGCGTTTCCAAATGGATAGATTTTTGAACTGTTTTGCCTTTAACTGCCGCAATGTTTCATTTGAAGGAACAAAGATTTTTTGAAAAGGTTTATAAAACCAATGCATATACTTCCATAAAAGTTTGGAAAACATGTGCAGGTCATAATAGGCAAGATACTGGTCAAAATCGGTATGATACGAGCCTACGATGGGGATGTTCTGTTTTTTTGCATATTTCAGCCCCGCAAGGCCGATATTGAAAGGTGTCGCGATATGAATAAGATCAGGATGGAAGGTATGAAGCTCTGATTTCATTTTCAAGAGGTTGGGGAGAGCGAGTCTGCACTCGGGGTATAAGAAGAACGGCAAACTGGTGAAACGGCGGATACTGCTTGAAAATTGTGTTTCATGCGTGCTTTCGGGTGCAAACACTTTAAATGGGATACCTCTCGCCTCCAGGTAGTCCGTGTACTTTTTTAAAGTCCCGGCGCAGCCGTTGACATCGGGCGTAAATGTGTCGGTGAAAATCGCGATTTTCATCGTTTCCCCTCCTGGTGGTTGTTTTTTTGTCAATCTGGAAGAAACGTTTTATATGACCATACATGACAGCAGTCCGACTGAAATGCCGAGCACCATGCCGGCCAGCACATCTGACGGATAATGCAGACCGAGATAGATTCTGGAGAGTCCGACTGTGATTCCGACAGGGATTAATAAAAGTGCAAGTAACGGAAAGAATACGATTAGCGGTGTAATCACGGAAAATACAGCAGTCGTATGCCCGGATGGAAACGAATGATCCTTTAAAGGATTGTGTAATACCTTGGTTTGTTTCAGCGTCATATACGGACGTTTTCTCGGGAAGAGCTTTTTCATAAGCACAACCTGCAGATGGCTGACAAGGAGGGCCAGGGCTCCAGCGGCTCCGGCGAGACGAATGTTTCCTTCGCCGAAAACGATCAGCGCCAGTGAAGTGAAAATCGTGCAAAAAGCTCCCCCTAAATGGGTCGAAGAGCGGAAGTATCGATTTAATGCTTTTTGCTCAAATAAGCTGTTCATACCGAGGAACATTTTGCATTCAAAGTTGTACATGCGTGTCAGTTTATTCAGCGTTAAAACCTCCTTAGACGAATGGTAGCTCACTTTTATTGTAAAAAATCAATGTTTAGAAAATGATAAGTATTTGTAAAGAATTCGGAAATGAAAAAAAGCCGTAAGCACTGGGCTTAAGACGGCCAAAAAAGGTTTTCGCTTAATTTATGGCGAAAAAAATGGTAAAGTTGTAGCAAAGCTAGTCTTTCTTTTGAAGGGACTTATAGTATTGTCCTTTTTCAATATATTCTTTGCGAATTCTTTCCATATCCTGTTTGTCATTGTCGGTTAACGGACGAATGACTTTGGCGGGTCTCCCGAAAGCGAGATGAAACGGCGGTATTTTTTTGCCGGGCGGGACAAGGCTGCCAGCACCGATAAAGGCGCCTTCGCCGATTTCGGCTTCGTCGAGGATAATCGACCCCATTCCGATAAGGGCATGCTTTCGAATCACAGCGCTATGCAGTGTGACCTGATGGCCGACCGTTACGCCATCCTCGATCAAGAGGGGGCGGTTCGGACTTTGATGCAGACAAGAAAGGTCTTGTATATTGACGCCTTTTCCGATCCGGACAGGCGCGACATCCCCGCGGATAACGGAGGAGAACCAGATGGATGAGTACTCCCCGATCGTGACATCTCCGGTGATGCACGCGTTGTCGGCAACAAATGCTGTTTCATGTATCATTGGTTCAGTATGTTTATAAGGGTAGATCATAAGTTCCATCCTTTCATTCCCTGTTTTTTAAAAAATAGCGTGAGGTGGTCAAAGCATGTGGTGCATGGAAGCGGAAAGACCTGTCGCTTCAATTGTGATCGTCCATGGGGCCTGTGAACATCATGGACGGTATAAATGGTTATCCGAAATGTGGCGTTCAGCCGGATATCATGTCGTAATGGGCGATCTGCCTGGACAGGGCACATCGACAAGAGCAAGAGGACATATACGCTCGTTTCAAGAATATATTGATGAAGTAGACAAGTGGGTTGACAAGGCAAAAGCGTTTCAGCTGCCGGTGTTGCTTCTCGGACACAGCATGGGCGGACTCGTTGCGATTGAGTGGTTCAAGCAGCATGGGAAAGCCGTTGCCGGTATCATTTTATCATCCCCTTGTCTTGGGCTGCAATTAAAGCCGAATAAATTCATGGACGTAATCGCCAAAGGGCTCAATGTCGTAGCTCCGTCCATAATGTTTGAATCCGGAATTACCCCGGATAAAGCAACGAGAAATAAAGAAGTCATCGAAATGGACATCAATGATTCATTATACATCACAAAAGTTTCCGTCAGATGGTACCAAGAGATTTTAAAAGCTGTGAAAAGCGCGATGGAGCCGACGGACGCGTTTCTCGACATCCCTTTGCTTGTCATGCAGGCTGGAACAGACTTTCTTGTAGACAAAAAAATGGTGGTCAAATGGTTTGATCAGCTGGCATCTTATAATAAGACGTACAGAGAGTGGGAGGGCTTGTATCACGAAATCTTCAACGAGCCGGAACGGGAGGACGTGTTTAAAGCGGCAAAAGCGTTTGCAGATCAATACATCACTTAATGGAGGTGCATTCTTTGTCAGTACCGGAGCATCCGTTGGGATTAATGGCAAAAGTATACAGAGAGGTTTTTCCACTGGTCCATCAGGAATTAGACAAATGGCGGACCAAGGCAGAAAACATTAAAAATTCCGAGCTGAAGCTGCAGGCGACGGCAAGCATCAGACAGAAGACCTTCCACTGTGAAGGAGGCGGCATATTGGCGCTATTGTCCGGAGATCAGATAGAGCAGTCGATCCGGTTTATTACCGCATATCAGACGATAAGCGACTATCTTGATAATTTATGCGACCGCAGCACCTCACTTGACCCGGACGATTTCGCCATGCTTCACCAGTCAATGAAAGACGCTCTAACTGTGGGAGCGGACCTGAAAAACTATTACCAGTTCAGAGAGGATCAAGAAGATGGCGGCTACTTGCACGAATTAGTCAAAACCTGCCAGAATGTTCTGGCTGATATTGAAAACTACGGCTTGATCAAGGAACATCTGCTTGAGCTTTGCAGCTACTACTGCGATCTCCAAGTTCATAAACATGTCATTGAGCACGAACGGGTGCCGCGCCTTGAAGCCTGGTTTAACAAATATAAATCCGCTTTGCCTGAAATGGAATGGTATGAATTTTCAGCGTGTGCAGGTTCGACGCTCGGTATTTTTTGTTTGGTATCTTATTCGGTTCGGCCGGATTTTACCGAATCGATGGCCGGAAAAATCCGTGACAGCTATTTTCCGTACATACAGGGACTGCACATCCTGCTTGATTATCTGATTGATCAAGAGGAAGATTTAATCGGAGGCGATTTGAATTTTTGCACCTATTATTCATCACATTCAGAAATGATGGAAAGGCTTGAATATTTTATTGAAATGGCGGATAAGCATTTGCGCGGCATTCCGCATGAAAATTTTCACCGCCTGATCAACAGGGGCCTGTTGGGCGTTTATTTGTCTGATGATAAAGTAGCAGGCCAGAAGGAAATCGGCCGGCTTGCGAAAAAACTGATCAAAGCGAGCGGCAAAACGTCTTTCTTTTTCTATATTAACGGCAGGGCATACCGCAAAATTCAAAAAATGCCATGGATGAAAAGCTCGTAAAGAAAAGCTCAAACCGATGATCGGTTTGAGCCTTTGTCGTTTATAAGCTTTCCGTCCGGTATTGTTTTTCAAGCACAAAGCGCTCATTATACCGGAAGCTTTTTTCCCATTTTGAAACAACGATGCAGGCGACAGCATGACCCGGGACGTTAACGCCGGTTCGCGCCATGTCCATGACGCGGTCCACACCTGCGATAATCGCGACTCCTTCGGCGGGAAGGCCGACTGCGTTGGCGGTAGCCAGAAGGACGACGAGCGATCCCGATGGCACGGCGGCGATCCCTTTGCTTGTCATCACAAGCACGAGCATCATGAGCAATTGCTGCGAAATGCTCATGTCTATATTGAAAGCCTGCGCCAAAAAGATACAGGCGACCGACAAATACAGGCTGGAGCCGTCGCAATTCAGCGATAAGCCTGATGGAACAACGAAGGAAACGACCCGTTTCGGACAGCCGTATTTCTCCATGCGGTCCATCAGCTGCGGCAGCACCGTTTCCGTGCTCGTCGTGGAAAACGCGATCAGGAACAAATCCCAAATCATTTTCAGAACTTCGAAATATTTAATTTTAAAAATAAGACCGACGAGCGGAAACAACACAAAAAGAACGATAAACAGTCCGAGAAAGACGGTGCCGACCAATTTTAACATAGGAAGCAGAAGCTCGATGCCGTATTGGCCGACAGATGCGGCCATAAGGGCAAGCACGCCGATAGGGGCTGTGACCATTACCATCTGCGTCAGCTTGAACATGATATTGGCAACAGATTCAAAAAATTTCATGACAGGTTCTGAGGCTTTGCCGATCCCGGCAGCTGCGACGCCGAACAATATCGCAAAGAAGATCACGGCAAGCAAATCGTTTCTGGCCATGACGTCAACGATGTTGGTAGGTATAATATCGAGGATCATTTGTTTAAGGTCGACTACTTTTTCCGTGTAGCCCGAGAGCTCGTCGATATCTTTTTTGGCCAAATGGGAGAGGTCAAGGCCGATGCCTGGCTTTAACACATTGGCCAACAGCAGCCCGAGTCCGAGCACGATGGTCGTAATCACTTCAAACCAAATAATCGTCTTGATGCCGAGGCTGCCCATTTTTTTCATGCTTCCGCTTCCGGCCGCTCCGATGACGATTGTAGAAAAAACGATCGGAACGACGATCATTTTGATCAAACGGATAAATCCGTCTCCGACGGGGCGCAGCGCCATTCCGAAATCAGGGAAAAAGTGTCCGATAACTGCTCCAATGGCGAGTGCGATCAAAATTTGATAGGCGATAAATTTTTTCAAGCGAATCCCTCCGTATTTTTACATGTGATTTCAACAATTTCGTGACAAAGAGCAAAACCACCTCCATTTTTTTGAGGTTTTTTTGGAAAATTCCGAAATAAAAAGTGTTTCATATTTTATTTTGATATCGCTTACATTATGTTTGAATGAAAAAAATCCTCCAAACGGAGGATTTTCAGGCTGTCACTTTTGGGCCGCTTCTTTCTTTTCGATCGCAATGATAAACGGCGGATCGTTTCGCTGGTTCAAATATTGGTAACAGAGGACCCGGGCCGTCTCCTGGTCGAGCGATGCGCAAAATTCGAGAAGGGCGTCCTTTTCCCGTTTTCCTTCGGGATGGCCGTGGTAGACGACCAGCACGATCAATCCCTCATCTTTCAGGATGTTGAGCAGCTGCTTGATGCTGGCGATGGTGGACTCGCTTTTTGTCGTCACCGATTTGTCTCCTCCCGGAAGATACCCGAGGTTAAACACGGCTGCCGCCACCTTGCCTGAGACGCCTTTAGGAAGCGAAGCGATGAGCTCACCATGGCTTTTTTGAATCAATGTCACCCGGTCTTTATACTCGTTTCCAAGCCTTTCGGCCGTATTTAAAAGAGCCGCTTCCTGAATGTCAAAAGCATAGACGTGGCCGCTCTCTCCGACCAGCTCGGTCAAAAAGAATGTGTCATGCCCGTTTCCCATTGTCGCATCGATGACGATGTCGCCTTCCCCAGCAGCCGTTTTCAGCAGTTCTTTTGCATATGGAAGGATTTTTTTCAGCTTCATGACAGGGCTTCCTCTTTCGTGTTTTTAAACCATTTTCCCTGATAGCTGCCGCGCATTTCAAGCTCGCCGTTAATGGCGTTTAACACTTCCCATTTATTGACGCTCCACATCGGTCCGACCATTAACTCGATGGGTCCGTCGCCGGTGATTCTATGGATGATCATCTCAGGCGGCAAAATTTCAAGCTGGTCGCAGACGAGCTTGACATACTCATCCTGGGAAAGAAACGCCAGCTTGCCTTTTTCATACTGCTTGACCATCGGCGTTCCCTTTAAAAGGTGCAGCAAGTGGATTTTGATTCCCTGTACATCTAAATCGGCAACGGCTTTAGCCGTTTCCATCATCATGTCGTAGTCTTCCAGCGGCAGACCGTTAATGATATGGGAGCAGACCCGGATGCCATGCTTTCTCAGCTTGTTTACACCTTCGACATAGCAGTCATAATCATGCGCACGGTTGATTAGGGCGGCCGTCCGTTCATGAACCGTTTGCAGGCCGAGCTCCACCCAAAGGTATGTCCGCTCATTCAGCTCGGCAAGGTATTCGACGACATCATCGGGCAGACAATCAGGCCGTGTCGCGATCGAGAGTCCGACAACCCCGTCAAGGCCGAGGACGGTTTCATATTTTTCGCGGAGAACGTCTACAGGTGCGTGTGTATTCGTGAAAGCCTGGAAATAGGCCATATATTTGCCGTCTTTCCATTTTTCATGCATCCGGTCGCGCACTTCATGAAATTGGGTAATCAGATCATCGGCGCGGTTTCCGGCAAAATCGCCGCTTCCGGCCGCGCTGCAAAATGTGCATCCCCCGTGCGCGACTGTTCCGTCGCGGTTCGGGCAGTCAAAGCCGCCGTCAAGGGCAACCTTGAAGACTTTGTGTCCGAAATGTTGTCTTAAATGATAATTCCATGTATGATAACGTTTTTCACTGTTCGTATATGGAAAAGGGTTGTTCTGATGCAAATCAGGCTCCTCCTTGTAGTAGGTGGCATCCTAAAATTGTAGCAAATAATGCGGATGAGAACAAATCCATTTCTCCATTATTTTCTTTATTGATCATGGGCGGATAGGGCAAAACTAAACACGATGGAATATTTCCATTAAGGAGGGGTTTTCTTTGGCTACAAGACAATCCGTCGGAGAACACATCCAAAGAAGCGAAGATGCTTATGAATTTGCTTTATCTCAATTTGAAACTGCAAGCAGGCAGGAACATTACAATGAGACAGAGTTCAGCAACGCGCAGCTGATGCTTGAAAATGCGGTCAATGATTTGAATAAGCTCTCATTGTTTGCCAATCCGCAGCAAAGAGAGGAAATTTACCGCAAAAGACTTCAGCTGCAAGCCCTTCAAAATAATATGATTCTGCAGAGATCGTATGAAAGGCCCTTTTAAAGGGTCTTTTTTTTGAAAAAATTGTTGACAAATCGCTTGTGTGTAATTATTGTATTAAGTGTACTACATCAAGTAATACAATTCATACACAAGTTGAAAGGAGCTTTCTTTCATGAGTGATAAATATAAAAAAGCAAAGAAGCCAATGGTTGTACTGGCGTTTGTCATCGCCTGCTCTTTCTTGTTTGCTCTTGCAACGCTTGGTTTTATGCTTCAGGAAAATATGGGGAGCGCGTTTTTTCTGAAGATTTAAAGATGCCCCATTAATTGAAGAGATTGAATGAGAAAGAAGGGAGATAGATGATCCAAATCGATCCGAGAAGCTCGACACCGATCTATGAGCAGATCATTCAGCAGATGAAAGAGCTTTGCTTAAAAGGAATAATGAAACCCGGTGATAAGCTTCCTTCTGTCCGAGAGCTTGCAACCATTATCATTGCAAACCCGAATACAGTCAGCAAAGCCTATAAGGAGCTTGAACGCGAAGGGATTATCGAAACTTTGCGGGGAAGAGGAACCTACATTTCAGAAAATGCAAAAGTCACGCTTGATGAAGGGAAGATCACGATGATTAAAGAGCAGTTGAAGCAGCTGATCATCGATGCGCATTACGCCGGAATTGACATCAAAAAGCTGCAGGAATGGATGGCGGAAATCAGCGACGAGGTGAAAGGAGGAGATGCGGATGATTGAGCTGAAGCATGTGTCCAAAACGATTGATGGAAAAGAAGTGCTCAAGGATGTTTCGTTAAAACTGGAAGAAGGAGAAATTTTCGGACTGCTCGGCAGAAACGGTTCCGGGAAAACGACGCTCCTGCGCCTCATCCAGCAGATTCTTCTGCCTGATCATGGAGAGATTTTATTTGACAATGTCAATATTAAGGACCATCCGCTGGTGAAGCGCAATATTGTGTATATGCCGGTCCAAAATCCTTATTTTGAAAAATACAATTATAAGCAGCTCGTTTCCATTTTGCACAACATATATCCAGACTTTGATGTGACATATGCGGACGAACTAATGAACCGCTACGGGATTTCAGAAACAAAAAAATACCGCGAGCTGTCGACAGGATTAAAAAAGCAACTGTCACTCATTCTTTCGTTCGCCATCCGTCCGGCCGTCATATTGCTTGATGAACCGACAGACGGCATCGATGCGGTCACAAGGCATGACGTTTTGCAGCTGATGGTCGATGAAGTGGCTGAACACAATACGACCATTCTAATCACATCCCACAGGCTCGAAGATATTGAGCGGATGTGCAACCGGATCGGTTTTCTCGAAGACAATACATTGTCGAATGTCATGGATCTTGACGATCTGAAAGAAGACTTTATGAAAATTCAAATGGTGTTTGAAGAAGATGTCAATTTGAAAATCAGGGAGAGAGAAATACCTGTTTTAGATCATTCAGGCGTGTTTTACACCGTGCTGATTCCGAAACAAGACGATGTCAGCAGGCAGTTTCTTAAAAGTTTGTCTCCCAAGGTATGGAACGAGCTTCCTGTCAGCCTTGAGGAAGTATTCATCGCGAAGTTTGGAGGGAAGCGAAGATGGTAGACCGCGGGCTGATTTATAAAGAATGGAAACAGCATCAAGCTTTGTTACTGGCGATTTTTTTTCTTTTGTTTTTAAGCACTCCTCTTTCAATTATAAGTGAATACTTTTCCTATCAGGGATGTTTGAATAATGACAATTGGAATCCTAGAGATTGCCAATTTTATCTGAATTATCAATCTGGCGGCTCGCTTCAGTTTTTCTGGGCGCCCGGCGTTTTTTTGGCCGTAGCCCAGCTGGGGCTTGAGCGAAGCAGAGGGCTGCTGGATTTTACATTAAGCTTGCCGTATTCCAGAGGCCAGGTGTTTCATACGAAATTTTGGATGGGCGGAACGGTTTTAGTAGGCGCCCAGCTGCTTGGCTACCTGTTGTCAAAACTGTTGATCATCCTTCTCAAGCCCGGCAGCGTCGAGTTTTTCGACCACTTTATGATTGGTTCAATGATCATCAGTTTGATGGCGTATTCTCTTGTCATGGCCGCAGGAGCGCTGACAGGCAATCTGTTTGCGCAGCTTTTAACATCTTTTACGGTTACGATTTTGCCTTTTTTAATTGTGGTTATACCTGCTCTAAATCTCAGAGCCATTATAGGAAGGGAGCTGTTTTGGGATCAATTGCCAATTATTGATTCTCAAATTTTTCAGTATATGATTCCGATTATTTATGTCAATCCGGTGTGGGTCACGGATTCAAAATATATTTTGCTGATTCCGGCTGCTATGGGCATTTTGTTTTATGTTATCGGATATATCAGCTTTGTGAAACATCCGAGCGAGCGAAGCGGCAGCTTTTTCTTATGGAAACAGCTTGATCGGCCGATTCACATATTTGTCATTATCGCCAGTATTCTCTCATTTGGATATTTTGGATACGGCGCCAGCGAGTCAATGATAGGATATGTGCTCGGCATGATTCTGGGCGCGGTAATCGGCTTTTTCATCAGCTATTTTGCCATTTATAAAAAAATGAAGCATTAGTAAAGGAGAGAGAACATGATCGACATTCAACATATTCACCATTCATTCAAAATCGGAAAAAAGGGTAGGGAAAATGAAATCAAGGTATTGAAGGATGTCTCACTTACCGTCGAGAAAGGGGAAATCGCCTGCATCGTCGGGCGGAGCGGCTCGGGGAAATCGACGCTGTTAAATTTGATTTCCGGCTATATCGCGCCGACGAAAGGAAAGATCGTTATCGGCGGTACGGATGTGACGGGATTCAGCGAAAAGGAGTGGGCGAAATTCCGGCTTGAGAATTTCGGCTTTATCTTTCAAAGCTTTCAGCTGATTCCGAGCTTGACGACATTTGAAAATATTGAGCTGCCCCTGACATTAAAAGGCGTCCATCCGTCAGAGCGGAAACAAAAAGTCACAGAAATGCTGCACAGGGTCGGTCTTGAAAACCACGCCGGCCATTTTCCGAACGAGCTTTCCGGCGGACAGCAGCAGCGGGTCAGCATCGCGCGGGCGCTGATTTTAAACCCGTCGATCATTTTGGCGGACGAGCCGACAGGAAGTCTTGACTCTGAAACAGAGCAGGAAATCCTTGAATTCATCAAGCAGCTCAACAGAGAAAGAGGCATCACGTTTATCATCATCACCCACGATGATGAGGTGGCGTCCATCGCAGATACGAAATTCCATTTATTTGACGGCGTTTTGGAGAAAGGGGAAGAGACTGTTGAAGTTTAAGGACCAGTTGAAATTTATTAGAAGAAATATGAAGAAAAACCGCCTTCGGGTGTTTATGACGATACTTGCCACTACAGTAGCCTGCGCGTTTTTAATCGTGCTCGCCTCCGTCGGCTTCGGGCTGCAAAAGTCGATGACCGATCAGCTGATGAGAGAGCAGATTGTCACGAAAATCGATGTCATGGGCAAGGATGGGCAAGGCGACAAGCCTGTTCAGAAGAAAGACTTACAAGAATTTGAGAAACGCGGCGATGTAGCAGCCGTTATCGAACGTACAAAAGTGATGGTGCCTGTAGAAGCCAAGTTTGGCAATCGGACCAATGGGCAAATTGGTTATATTACACTTACTGATATGGCTGCAGAGCAGAAAGCAAACATTAAATTGGACCGCGGCCGCGTGGCGAAATCGCCGAATGAAATCGTCGTCGGCTATCATTTTGGCAATCAGCTGTGGACGAAAAAAGAAGCGAAAGACTTTGAGAAGCAGCAAGAAAACAATCCAGATGATGTAAAACAACCTAAAGGATATGAAAAAGACATTCTCGGTAAGACGATAGAATTAAAGATTGCAAAGTTAGATGAAAAGACAGGAGAAAAAGGTAAGGAAAAAACGTATGACTTTAAGATTGTCGGGGTAATGGAAAAACCTTCTTATGATTGGGTGAGGGATTCCAGCGTCTATGTCAGCAATGACATGCAAAAAGGGATTACCGATTTTCTGAAAGCGGATAAAGACAGCGGTGATATAGAAAAAAAACTGACAGTCTATGCGGACAACTTTGAACATGTCGATCAGCTTACGAAAGATTTGGAAGACAAAGGCTTCTACGTCGATTCAGTGACCAAAAGACTTGACAGCATCAATCTGTTTTTTACGGCTTTTAAAATCGGACTGATTTTCGTCGGGGTGATTGCCATATTGATTTCTGCGATCGGCATTTTCAACACGATGACAATGGCCGTCACGGAGCGGACCCAGGAGATCGGAATCATGAAAGCGATCGGCGCAAGCCCGAACGTCATCCGCAAAATGTTTTTAATGGAAAGCGCCTATATCGGCTTTATCGGATCTGTAGTCGGCATCATCATTTCATACGGCGTCAGCTTTTTGGTGAACAAGATTCTCCCGGTTATTTTGTCATCCGTTTCCCAAGGGGAAGGAACTGCACAGGAGTTCAGCATCACGTTCTCCTATATTCCGGTGAGCCTTGTCATCATCGCGAGCGTTATCAGTATGGGAGTAGCGATTCTGTCAGGCTTGAATCCGGCCGTCAAAGCGACGAGAACGAACGTGCTGACAGCATTAAGAAGAGAGCTGTAGTTTGAAAGCCGGCGGATTGCCGGCTTTTTATTTTTTTAAAAACTGACTATATAAATTCATTTTTTGTAAACACGGGTATTGGCGTTTTGATGAATGGGGAAGAAATTGTTGCAGCCTTTTACCATTATAAATCAATTTCTTCCAAAAAAATGCCCGTTAGAGAATAGGCAATTACCGTTGAAAAGAAGACAGTCATATGAAACAGGGAATAAATAAACATTAATTTTGCCCATTTCTCCGATTCCATCTTTTTGTAACCAAAAATGCTTAAAATAATCCACAGAACATTTAAAAGAAGTGCTGATAACATAAGACCATGGCTTAATGGCCCGAGAAGAAAACTTGTTGCGGTTAAAACAATTAAATAAATATTGGTTTGTATATATGTCCTTTTAACGCCTTTGACAACGGGAAGCATTGGAACCTTAGCAGCTTTATATTCATCGTGTTTACGAATGGCGATTGAATAAAAATGCGGCATTTGCCAAATAACCGCAATCATAAATAAACCGAGAACAGCAGGATGTGTAATGTATGGATGAATAGCCGACCAACCAATTAAAAGCGGCATTGCTCCAGAGATGCTTCCCACTTCTGTATTATAGATTGTTCTTCTCTTGCTCCACATCGTATATGGGACAATATAAAAAAATAAACCTAAAAACCCTAGAAATGCTGCAAGAGGAGTTGTTAATAAAAGACATGACATTCCGGTTGCTGCCATGGAGATCCCGAGCCATAATACTGTTTTAGGTTTTATTTCTCCTGTTACAGTAGGTCTTTTTTTGGTTCTCTCCATGATACAGTCGATATCCCGGTCATATAAGTTATTAAAAGCGCCTGCCGCTCCCATTACTAATATTGAGCCAATTAGAGCAAAGGTTATTTCCGAAAGTTTCTCAACAGGGCCGATTTTGTATGTATATAATGACAAAGTTAGTCCGGCAAACATCGGGATCAAATTTGACTTAATAATCCCTGATTTAATAGTTTGAGCCAAAATGGTTGATAAAGCCCTTTTCTGTGTAAGGTTTTTTTCTGTCTGCATTGCGCCCCCTCTTCCCCTTTTTGATCGACATTCAATTGCAGTTTTTATACTGGTTGGAATTTAAATACTATATGGTATATTAATTCTGCGTGGTATGCTTGTCAAGTGAAAAAGGAGGAAGACAAATGGTCAGAAGAAGATTAACCCAAGAGGAGCGAAAAAAAGAAACACGGAAGCTGCTTTTAGAAGCAGCGGTAGAAATCTTTGCCCAAATGGGCTTTTACGGAGCCACTGTTGACAAAATTGCAGAACATGCTGGATTTAGCAAGGGTGCGTTCTATGCTCATTTTCATTCCAAAGAAGAGCTATTTCTTACCATTTTGGAACAACAAATGGAAGCGCATGTGGACAATATTCGCAACGTAATTAAGCAACATCAATCGCTTTCACATTTTATCGAAACAATAGATAAATATTTCCTTTCAGTCGCTCAGAAAAATCGAACATTGAGCATGCTTAATATGGAATTTCTTCTTTATGCGATGCGTGAAGAATCTGTGCGTCATAAATGGTCCGGCATGATAACTGAATCTGTAAAACAAATATCAAAAGCTATTAATGAATTGATGTTAAGTGAGAATTACGAATCTGATCTATCAACGGACGAAATAGCATGGACCATTCTTTCGTTAGAAAATGGCATGGCGATATTCTATTATATAAATCAAGATCTTATGCCTCTAAATTTATATGGGAAATCATTGCGGAATATGTTACTGCCCCATATTAAGGAAGAGAATTAAAAAAACGAAAAAAACCTTACATAAGATGCCGGAATTTGAGCGGTTTTTTAAAAGAGATAAGCTATTCAATCACTTTTCGGAGTATGCTTTTAATCCTTACAGCGCTGTGACGTTGAAAAGCAACAAGCAAAAGCTGAAGAGAAAAAGCAAAAAACTTCTTGCAAATCTTAATATTCATACGTAAAATAAAAGGAATTCAAAAATCAAATAGGTAGCTTATGAAGAGAGATGGAGGGACTGGCCCTGTGAAATCTCAGCAACCTGCATATATGCAAGGTGCTAAATCCAGCAGAATGTCAGACGCATTCTGAAAGATAAGTGAGGAACTCTTTCAGATGGGCTGAAAGAGTTTTTTTATGTTAAGGGGGAGAACGGAATGAAGAAATGGACAAAGCTATGGTCTTCACTTGTATTGGCGGGAATGATCGGACTTCTGGCCGCATGCGGAAACAGCGCGGCAAATGGAGGCAAGACGATCAAAATCGGCGCCACCGCAGGGCCGTACTACGATATGGTCACAAAGGCGATCAAGCCTGAGCTCGAGAAAAAAGGCTATCAAGTGGAAGCGATTGAGTTTACGGACTATGTACAGCCGAACACGGCGTTAAGCGAAGGCGACCTTGACGCCAATCTGTTTCAGCATGAAGTTTTTATGAAAGCTTACAATAAAGAAAACAACAAAAATCTGGCGGCGCTGATTTCAGTGCCGACCGCGCCGATGGGACTCTATTCTTCCAAGTACAAACATCTGCAAGACATCAAGCCGGGTGCGGAAGTGGCGATTCCAAATGATCCGGCCAATGCGGCCAGAGCGTTTTTAACCTTAAAGGATCAAGGGCTGATTCAACTGAAAGACGGCATCGATACATTAAAGGCGTCTGAACGCGATATCACGGACAATCCGAAAAAGCTGACATTTAAACAGCTTGAATCCGCCAATTTGCCAAGGGCGGTGGAGGATCTTGACATCGCAGCCGTGCCGGGCAATTTCGCACTTTCCGCCAATATGAAATTGCAGGATGCCCTGGCGCTGGAAAACATGCCTGACCGCTATCGCAACCAAGTCGTTGTGGACGGAAAAAACAAGGATAAACAATTCGCCAAAGATTTAAAAGAAGCGGTCGAATCCAAGGCTTTCGAAGAAACGATCGACAAAGAATTTGCCGGGTTTGGAAAGCCGAAATGGATGACTGAATAACCGAATGCGAAATCCCCTTTTCTAAAAAGGGGATTTTTTATGCCAAAACCGAAAATCAATCAATTGAAAAAAACGGCCAAAACGAATAGAATCTAGAAGGAATGAAAATGAGAAAGAAGGAACAAACAATGCCGCGTACTCTATGGCTGCTGGTCATCGGGATGTTTATCAATGTAACGGGGGCTTCTTTTTTGTGGCCGCTGAACACCATCTATATTCATCAGCATTTGGGCAAATCCTTAACTGCAGCCGGGTTTGTGCTGATGCTGAACTCCGGCGCAAATGTCATCGGAAATTTGTGCGGCGGTTTTCTGTTCGATAAAATCGGCGGGTTTAAATCGGTTATTCTCGGAATTGTCGTTACGTTTGCCAGTCTTTCGGGCCTTGTGTTTTTTCATGACTGGTTCGCTTATATTGTCCTGCTGGCAATCGCCGGCTTCGGATCAGGGGTTGTGTTTCCGGCGTGTTATGCAATGGCCGGATCGGTTTGGCCTGAGGGCGGAAGAAAGGCTTTTAATGCCGTATATGTAGCGCAAAATGCCGGAGTTGCGGTCGGCTCTGCGCTGGGAGGAATCGTCGCATCCTTTTCCTTTGCCTACGTCTTTTTCGCCAATGCGATGCTTTACGCCGTTTTTTTCGCAATCGCGTTTTTCGGTTTCAGACACATCCGCACAGAACCCGCAGTGCAGTCAACTGTTTTAGACCATGCTGCCGCAGGAAGCGGAAAATCAAGATTTTCAGCTCTTATGCTTGTATGTACGGGCTATCTTCTCGGATGGGTCGCTTATTCCCAATGGTCTTCAACAATTGCTTCACATACCCAGGAGCTTGGCATATCCCTCGGCAAGTACAGCCTGCTGTGGACTGTAAACGGCGCCCTCATCGTGTTGGGACAGCCTGTCATCGGCTTATTTGTGAAACGGTTCGCCAAATCTCTAAAAAAACAAATCGTTATCGGTTTTGTCATCTTTATATTCGCTTACGGCATTCTCTTCGCCGCCGAATCGTTCCAGGCGTTCCTTGGAGCGATGATTGTGCTGACGCTCGGGGAAATGCTTGTCTGGCCGGCTGTTCCGACCATTGCCAACCGCCTCGCTCCGCGGGGGAAAGAGGGATTTTACCAAGGATTTGTCAACAGTATGGCAACAGGCGGCAGGATGATCGGGCCTCTGTTTGGCGGAATGCTTGTTGATGCCTTCAGCATGCAGGTATTGTTGGCCGTGCTGATCGTTTTATTGCTGGTCAGCATTGGAACAGCGTTTTTATATGAACGAAAAGAAAAGCAGCTCTCCGTTCACCAGGACTGATATAGAAAAAATAGGTAAATGTAATTATGTGAAAATGAATCGAAGGAATCAAGATTATCATTGCGTTCTTCACATATAATGGAAGAAACAAGCTTTTTTTCTTCAGAGACAGAACACATTTTCTGTGGTAGTATCGAAAATCATCGCAAAGGGTCTAGGGGGGGCTGCTTGATGGCCTGAAGTCGCTTGACTAAACTAAGGGCTTTAGGAAGGTGATGAAGATGCTGCATCAAGTGTTGGTTGCTTGTTTGATTGGAGGGATTATGGGGGTTCTCGGGCACATTAAAAAAAGAGGCCGCCTTGAGAAACCGAGAACAACGAAACGATTTATCTATCTTGGCTTTTTTGAAGATATCCTTGTCGGCATGGTCGCCTCTATTTTGCTTGTTTTATCTGCGGAACCTGACTCCGGAATTCAGCTCGTGATTTTATCCATTATCGCAGGCTATGGCGGTGAAGCTGTATTAAGAAGCTTTGACTTTGTCAGAGAACAGCAGGCAAATGTACAGAACTCCGGACGGCAAAATGATTCTCCACACGATTAAAGATCCTCACTCTTACCCTTTTTTTCAGCACATTCCCATTGTATACAAACCTGCTTGCACTTATGAACAGAATTCTATAAAATACAGATAAGATTACGGTTACGGCAAGAACAGTGAAGAGGAGCAGTAGGAAGCCCAATTTGTCTCAGAGAGTTGACGGCTGGTGTAAGTCAATCAAATGCGCTTCTGAACTCGCCTCAGAGTTGCAGCAGTGACGAGCTGCTGCCGCATATCTGCGTTAAAGATATCAAGTGAGTGTATGAATGTACACTAACAAGGGTGGTACCGCGGGAATCTCTCGTCCCTTTTCTGGGATGGGAGAGTTTTTTTGATTTTAGAATAATCTGAATATAAGGATGCCAGTCCCGTCCATACTTGAATGCAAGCAGCCGTACATATTAAAGGAGGTTTTTACAATTGAGTTTTGATCATCAAAAAATCGAAAAAAAGTGGCAGGACTATTGGCTTGAAAACAAAACATTTGCCACGCTTGAAGATAAATCCAAACCGAAATTTTATGCTTTGGATATGTTTCCGTATCCTTCCGGCGCGGGGCTGCATGTCGGCCATCCCGAAGGCTACACGGCGACAGACATTCTCTCACGCATGAAGCGCATGCAAGGGTATGACGTCCTCCATCCGATGGGCTGGGATGCATTCGGGCTTCCGGCAGAGCAATACGCGCTTGATACCGGGAATGATCCTGCCGTCTTTACAAAGCAGAATATCGAGAATTTCCGCCGCCAGATCAGGGCGCTCGGCTTTTCGTACGACTGGGACAGGGAAGTCAATACGACAGATCCTGACTACTACAAATGGACGCAGTGGATTTTCTTAAAGCTTTATGAAAAAGGCCTCGCTTATGTAGATGAAGTGCCTGTGAACTGGTGCCCGGCGCTCGGAACCGTTCTTGCCAATGAAGAAGTCATCGACGGAAAAAGCGAACGCGGCGGCCATCCTGTAGAAAGGCGTCCGATGAAGCAATGGATGCTGAAAATTACGGCATATGCCGACCGTTTGTTGGAAGATCTTGAAGAGCTCGACTGGCCGGAAAGCATTAAAGAAATGCAGCGCAATTGGATCGGCCGTTCCGAAGGTGCGCACGTTCATTTTGCAATCGACGGCAGCGAAGAAACATTCACTGTTTTCACGACGCGCCCTGATACGCTGTTTGGCGCGACATACGCCGTACTCGCCCCTGAGCATGAGCTGGTTCAAAAAATCACGACTCCTGAACAGCAGGATGCGGTCAATGCCTATATTGCAGAAGTGCAATCAAAGAGCGACTTGGAGCGCACTGATTTAGCGAAAACAAAGACTGGCGTATTCACCGGCGCTTATGCCATCAATCCGGCAAGCGGAGAAAAGATTCCGGTCTGGATCGCGGATTATGTCCTCGCTACATATGGAACAGGAGCGGTGATGGCGGTTCCCGCCCATGATGAGCGCGACCACGAATTCGCAAAGGTTTTCGGTCTCCCGATCAAAGAAGTCGTCAAAGGCGGACATGTTGAGAAAGAAGCGTATGCAGGCGACGGCGAGCATATGAATTCCGATTTTCTGAACGGCCTTGACAAAGCGGCTGCGATCGCAAAAATGATCGAGTGGCTTGAAGAGAACGGAAAAGGCGAGAAAAAAGTGACATACCGTCTCCGCGATTGGCTGTTCAGCCGCCAGCGCTATTGGGGCGAACCGATTCCGATCATCCATTGGGAAGACGGCACATCCACTCCGGTTCCTGAAGAGGAGCTGCCGCTTATTTTGCCGAAAACGTCTGAAATCAAACCGAGCGGCACTGGTGAGTCACCGCTTGCCAACATTAAAGAATGGGTGGAAGTCACCGATCCTGTAACAGGCAAAAAAGGAAGACGGGAAACGAATACAATGCCGCAGTGGGCCGGCAGCTGCTGGTACTTCCTGCGCTACATCGACCCGAAAAACCCGAATGAACTGGCTTCACCTGAAAAATTAAAAGAATGGCTCCCTGTCGATATGTATATCGGAGGCGCTGAACACGCCGTTCTTCACTTATTGTATGCGCGCTTCTGGCATAAATTCCTTTATGATATCGGAGTGGTGCCGACAAAAGAGCCATTTAAACAGCTTTATAACCAAGGAATGATTCTTGGCGAAAACAACGAAAAAATGAGTAAATCAAAAGGCAATGTCGTCAACCCGGATGAAATCGTCGAAACGCATGGCGCTGACACGCTTCGTTTGTATGAAATGTTCATGGGGCCGCTTGATGCTTCGATCGCCTGGTCTACGAAAGGGCTTGACGGAGCCCGCCGTTTCCTTGACCGCGTATGGCGCCTGTTTATCGATGACAATGGCGAGTTGAACAGCAAGATAACAGAAGGAGCAGGCGAAACGCTTGAGCGCGTCTACCATGAAACGGTCATGAAAGTGACAGATCATTTCGAGGGGCTGCGTTTCAATACGGGGATTTCCCAGCTGATGGTCTTCATCAACGAAGCCTATAAAGCAGAACAGCTTCCGAAAGAATATATGGAAGGCTTTGTGAAATTGCTTTCGCCTGTCGCTCCGCATCTGGCTGAAGAGCTTTGGAACCGTCTCGGCCATGAGGGCACAATCGCGTATGAAGCATGGCCTGTCTATGACGAAGAAAAGCTTGTCGATGATGAAGTTGAAATCGTCGTTCAGGTAAACGGGAAAGTGAAAGCCAAATTAAACGTTCCGGCTGACGCGGGCAAGGAGCAGCTTGAAGAGCTGGCTAAAAACAATGAAAAAGTAAAAGAACAAATTGAAGGAAAGACGATCAGAAAAGTAATCGCCGTTCCAGGCAAGCTTGTCAATATTGTTGCCAACTAAAAACAAACCCCTTCCTTGTTGAAGGGGTTTTTGCTGTTTTATTTCCATCATAAGCCCCGGATCTTTTCAAACATTGGTGAGATTTCGGGCCGCTTTAACAAGTGTTAAAATATGGTTGAAGGAGCTGATGAAAATGAACTTTGCCGATTTTTCCGCTGTTCAGGTCAGAATCGCCAGACCAACAGACCGGTTTGAAGAGGTTACAGCCTTTTATGAAAAAGGCCTGGGCTTAAAAAAGCTTGGTGAGTTCTCCGGACATGCTGGCTACAAAGGCGTGATGCTCGGCCTGCCGAATGCCCTGTATCATCTTGAATTCACGTCACACGAAGACGGGAGCCCGTGTCCCGCCCCGACGAAAGACAACCTTCTCGTTTTTTACATCCCAGATCTTCATCAAATCAAAACGATTGCAAACAGGCTGACTGATATGGGCTATCAAGAGGTGCCTCCGGAAAACCCGTATTGGGAAGAAAAAGGCGTAACGATCGAAGATCCCGACGGCTGGCGGATCGTGCTGATGAATACTGAAGGAATTTAAAAGGCAAGCCTGGCCTCTTTTACGGACGCCTCCCATTTTTCAGCCTGGCTGCGGACGATTTCTGTAAAAGCCGTCATCGCCGGAGACAGCCATTTGTTTTTATGATAAACCATCTGCGTGGAAAAGAGGGCGTCCTTAACCATGATGCCCTCAAGCTTTTGTTCATTGATTTCAGAGCGGGTCGTGATCATCGGGAGAAGCGAAACGCCAAGACCGCACATCACGCATTGTTTAATCGCTTCCACGCTCCAAAACTCCATCGTGTGGTCTGCGAGCACACCTTGTTTATGTAAATATTCTTCGAAAAAATCTCTGTAGCTGCAGCCATGTTCTGTGTATAAAAACGTTTCATTTGCACTGAATGTAAGGTGGTCAAAGTCGGTGTTCCCTGCCGGATGACCATTTGGAAAGATGAAAACGATCGGCTCATCAACCAGTTTTTCAATATGAAGATCCTCTTCTTTTCGTTCCTCATCCAACAGAAAGGCGATATCAATTTTGCCCTGCCGCAATTCATCCCTCAGCTGCCAGCATGTCGAAGATTTTAACGTCACTGTCACCTGAGGATACTTGTTCTTATATTCATGAAGAATCGAAGGCAATCTGTAGACGGTTAATGATTCGGAAGCACCGATCATCAGATTTCCGGAAGGTTCCTGATCATTTTCGGGAATGTGCCTAGCTTTGTCATACAGCTCTATCATCTCTGTTGCATAAGGAAGCAGGTGCTTTCCGGCTTCAGTCAGCATCATCTTTTTTCCTAAACGATAGAATAATGGTTTTCTTATTTCTTGTTCAATCGCCTGGATGTGTGAAGTCACCGTCGATTGCGCATATCCCAAATAATCGGCGGCCCTCGTAAAGCCCCCTATTTCCACAATGGTTTTGAATGTTTTCAGGTGCCGGATCTCCATCTCAATCATCTCCTTTTTTTCTCTATATCGAAAAATGCGAAGTTTCAGTTCGATAATATCTATTTTACTGATGAAACAAACAAGTTTACAATCATTTTAAATGGTTTCCTGAAAGGATTGTACTGTAATGAGAGAAAAAAAGCTTGGACCTTTATTGTTATCCGGTTTAATGACAGGGCCTATTTTAGGATCGGGCATCATCCTGCTGCCTCCCATGGTCCATGACATAGCAGGGGATTATGCGATTTTTGCGTGGCTGCTGATGATGGGGACCGGATTTTTGTTTGCCTGGATCTTCGCAAAATTAAGCATTGAATATCCGAATGATGCGGGTGTGGCCTATGCAGCTGAAAAAGCGTTCGGCCCTTACATCAGAAATCTTGCAGTCTTCTATTTTATTATGGCTGCAAGCTTCGGCCCGGCAGCGGTGTTAATGACGGCCGGTGAGTATATTCAGTCGCTTGCACCGGATGCTCCATTTTCAGCCGAAGCCTATGGACTGGCGCTTTTCATCATTTGCCTGATTGTGTTATGTTTTGACATTTCTTTTGTAGGGAAGGTTTCATTCGTCTGTTCAAGTGCAGCGGCCGTCGTTCTGCTCGGGGGCAGCCTGACATCCATTCCTTATTTCCGGGAGGGGCCGCTTGTGGATGGTTCATTTCAGATTGGAGATTTTGGCCGGGGCATGCTTTTGCTATTCTGGGCGCTGGTCGGCTGGGAAATGATCGGCAATTACAGCATGGAGGTGAAAGACAGAAAGAAAACCATTACCCGCGCCGTCATACTCAGCAGCCTGATGGTAACGGTGATTTACCTTGCCACAGCGGGCGCAGCCCAATGGATTGATCCGGGGCGCTTTGAAAGCGGCCGATTAAAGCTGGCGATGATGTTGACGCCGCTGTTCGGGCCGTTTGCATTACCTGTGATTGCCGCCCTGACCTCTGTATTGTGCCTCAGCACTTATTTGCTTGTTGTCGGGGGCGCATCCAGGCTGATATCGTCGCAAGCCAGGGGAATTCTTGCATGCAGAACTAAGGACAATAAACCATTAGCGGCTTTATGCCTGATTTTTATCATACATGCTATTGTGTTCGGGTGTTTATTTTATCAATTGATTAATGTTGAGACGCTCGTTGCCATCGCCAACGCCTTTTTCATCTGCAATTCGCTGTGCGGTCTTGCCGCTGCTTACAGGCTGTTGCCCGGCCTTGTTTATCGAGTGGTTTGTGTGTTATTAATTTGCTGTTTTGCGCTGCTTCTATTGTTTTCATCGCCATGGATATTATGTTTTATGGTGCTCATGACGGCATGTTTTATATGTCGAAACGGCCATGCTGTCAAACAGGGCCATGGACAGCTTTAATTTCATACAAAAAAAGGTAATCGCTCCTTTCAGATCGTATTCATGAGTGTAGCGTAAAAGAAAGGAGCATAAAATGCGTAAACAACTTTTCAAGCTGTTTGGCGATTTGCCGGAAAAAACAGACATTCAGGCGACAACTCTTAAAATTGAAGAGAAAGACTCATTCATTCTTGAAACACTTCTGCTCGAATTAAACGGGATTGAACCTGTGCCGGCTTATTTTGCGAAGCCGAAACAGACAAAAGGCAAAATCCCGGCCGTGCTTTATTGCCATTCCCATGGCGGGCGATATGAAAGAGGAAAAAAAGAGCTGATCGAAGGAGCGGAATATTTAGAAGCGCCCCCATTTGCCGCTGAGCTGGCCTCTCTCGGCTTTGCTTCCCTTGCCATTGATCATTGGGCTTTCGGCGACAGGCGGGGAAAAACGGAAAGCGAAATCTTTAAAGAGATGCTTTGGACCGGACGGGTGATGTGGGGGATGATGGTGTATGACAGCATTCGGGCCCTTGATTATCTTGAAACCCGGCAAGACGCGGATACAAGCCGCCTGGCCGCACTCGGGATGTCAATGGGAGGTTTAATGGCATGGTGGACCGCGGCATTGGACATGCGGATCAGCGTATGTGTCGATATATGCAGCCAGGTTGACAGCGAAACACTCATCAAAACGCAGAATTTGGACCGGCACAATCTGTATTCGTATGTACCGGGACTCGTCAAGCATTTTTCAACCGCCGAGATTCAAAGCCTGATTGCGCCAAGGCCCCATCTAAGTCTTGTCGGAACGGCGGATAAGCTGACCCCCGTTATGGGGATTGATATCATTGAGAAAAAGCTGGCTTGCGTGTATAAAGAAAAAAATGCAGGCGAACGCTATGAAATGTTTCGCTCTCATTCCGGGCATATTGAAACGGCAGTCATGAGACATAAAGCCATTGAATTTTTGCAGGCATGGCTATGAACAGGAGGTCGAAAAAAGCGGTGAAAAAGGTCATGATCATCGGGGGAAACGGAACGGTCGGGCGCATTTTAGTCCGGGGGCTTTCTGATGAAGGATACGATCTGTCGGTGATGGATGTAAAACAGCCGGATCAAGAGCTGCCTGTCAGGTTTGTGCAGGCGGACGCAACAAACTATGAGGAAACCGTCAAGGGCATTGATGAACATACCGATGTGCTGATTAACCTTCTTGCCGTAAAGCCGAGCGGCAACCTGCTTGACCAGCGTGAATTTGAAAAGATGACAGACATCTTTTTTAAAGCGACCTATACAATTTTGCGCGCCGCAGCAGAGCTCGGCGTGCCCAAGGTCATCTTTGCCAGCAGCAATCATGTCACAGATATTTATGAAAAAGACGGGGTTTCTTTACTGATGAGGCGGATTCATACGGATGACTATCCGCAATCAAAAAGCTTGTACGGCTTGCTGAAATTGGCCTCTGAAAACTTGGGATATTTATTTTCACATCATTCGGGTGCGCCGATTTCCGTCATCAATTTACGCATCGGCACGGCAGTCGAAAATGAAAGGGAAGCGCTTTTGACAAAGCCGAGAACGAAAAAGACGCTTTTATCCGGCGAAGATCTCACCGGCATTTTTAAAGCGGCGATTGAAACTGACAACACATATGGGACATATTATGCCGTAAGCGACAATCCCGGCAGGCCTTGGTCGATTGCGTCAGCCATCAAGGAATTGGGCTACATGCCGAAAGTGAATTCAGCAGACCTTTTGAAAGACATTTGACATATCATCTTCTAAGATGATGGTCTTTTCCTTTGTTTCCCGGCCCCTGCTTACAAAATGATTATAGACGCTTCTCCTTTCCCTTTGCTACATTTTAGACACGATATCGTAATTTTTTGATAGCGCTTACAAAAAAGGAGGGGGGAAATGGCAATCAGACATTCCGCGGGAAGCCGCATGTTTGATGTGTTCAATTATGCTTTTTTAGCCGGATTCGGCCTGGTTTGCGTGCTGCCGTTTATCCATGTAATCGCCGCCTCTTTTGCAACGGTGGAAGAGGTCATTTCAAAGAAGTTTATTTTGTTTCCGACCACGTTTTCATTAGATGCTTACAGATACATTTTTTCAACCGACATCGTCTATAGAAGCTTGATCATCTCAGTTCTTGTGACAGCCGTGGGAACGGCCGTCAGCATGTTCCTTTCCTCACTGATGGCCTACGGATTGTCGAGGAGGGAACTGATGGGCAGACGGGTGCTGATGTTTTTGGTCGTCTTTACGATGCTCTTCAGCGGCGGGATGATCCCGACGTTTCTCGTTGTTAAATCTCTCGGATTGCTTGATTCCTATTGGTCTTTGATTCTTCCGACCGCCATCAACGCATTTAATCTGATCATTTTAAAAAATTTTTTTCAAAACATTCCGGCCAGTTTGGAGGAATCCGCGAAAATTGACGGGTGCAATGATTTAGGGATCTTTTTCCGCATTATTCTGCCTTTATCCCTGCCGGCGATTGCGACGATTTCGCTGTTTTACGCCGTCACCTATTGGAACACGTACATGCAGGCGATCCTGTATTTAAACGATGCGACGAAATGGCCGATACAGGTTCTGCTTCGGCAGATTGTCATTGTGTCAAGCGGCATGCAGGGAGATATGACGGAAATGGGAGCAGCCTCGGCTCCGCCGGAACAAACGATTAAAATGGCGGTCATTGTCGTTGCCACCATACCGGTGCTGCTCGTCTATCCGTTTATTCAAAAACATTTTGCAAAAGGTGCGTTGTTAGGGTCTATTAAAGGATAAAAAACGGAGGGGGACAAAGTATGGGGAAAAAATGGCTGATCCCGATGTTTGCGTTCGCGCTTTTGGCGGGCGGATTGCTGGGATGTTCGAACAATGGAGCGGAGCAGGCTTCTTCGAAAGAGGAGCAGGCTGATCCAGACTCGCCTTTGGACTTAAGCTGGATGGTGATTCTCTACCATCAGCAGCCGCCGAAGGATACGGCGATCAAAAAAATCGAAGAACTCACAAATACAAAGCTTGATTTAATGTGGGTGCCTGATGCGGTAAAAGAAGACCGTCTGAATTCGGCGCTTGCCGCCGGAAATCTGCCTAAAGTCGTCACCATCCAGGACATCAAAAATTCATCTGTCATGAATGCTTTCAGATCGGGGATGTTTTGGGAAGTGGGGCCCTATTTGAAGGATTATCCAAATCTGAGCAAAATGAATAAGCTGATCAACAAAAATGCTTCCATTGACGGCAAACTGTACGGCATTTACAGGGAGCGCCCGCTATCAAGGCAAGGGATCGTCATCCGCAAAGACTGGCTTGACAACCTCGGCTTGAAAACGCCGCAAACGCTTGATGAATTATATGAAACGGCAAAGGCATTTACAGAAAAAGATCCTGATCAAAACGGAAAACGGGATACGATCGGGTTTGCCGACAGAAACGATTTAATCTACGGAGCATTTAAAACATTGGGCTCGTACATGGGGATGCCGACGGATTGGAAAGAGGAAAACGGCACATTCACACCCGATTTCATGACAACAGAATATATGGACACGATGAAATATATGAAAAAACTATATGATGAAGGACTGATTAATAAAGATTTTCCTGTGACAAGCAAAACCCAGCAGCAGGAGATGTTTTCACAGGGGAAAGCAGGCATTTACGTCGGGAATATGGTTGATGCCGTCAATTTAAGAGACCAGTCGGTCGACGACAAGATGGAGCTTGATATCATCAACCGCATCAAAGGACCGGATGGAAAAGAACGCGTCTGGGCATCAGGCGGGCATAACGGAATTTTTGCCATTCCGAAAACGAGTGTAAAGACCGAAAAAGAGCTGAAACGGATTTTGGCCTTTTTTGACCGGATTGCGGAAGAGGATGTCTACAGCCTGATGACTTACGGAATCGAAGGGGTTCATTATAAAAAAGAAGGGAAGAACCATTTCAAACGGATTGATGACAATCTGAAAGATTGGCAGGCGGAAATTCAGCCGCTCGTCTCACTTGTCGGGATTGATAAAACCTATTTGAAAAATACCGGAGATACATTGCGGACCAAATATGAAGAGCTGACAGAGGATAACGAACACATCATCGTCTCCAACCCTGCTGAGAGCCTGTACTCTCCGGCAGCTTCTGAAAGGGGAGATGAGCTGCAAAAGATCATCGATGATGCGACATATCAATTTATTCTCGGAAAAATAAATGAAAGCCAGTTTGAACAAGCTGTTGAAAAATGGCGGACAAATGGCGGAAATCAAGTGATAGAAGAATATGAAGAAGCTTTTAAGAAGGCGGAGAAATAAAAACGACAATCCCGGGTGCTGCCGGGGTTGTCGTTTTTTATGCCGAATGATTTTTCAGTTCGCGGTATTTCCCGGGGGTGATCCCTTCGAGCTTTTTGAATGAACGAATAAAATTTTGCGGATTTTTGTATTTTAGTTTTTCAGAGATTTCTTTTACTGATAAAGTCGTTTCCGTCAGCCAGCTTTTGGCGATATGATGGCGGTAAGAGGTCAAATATTCACTGAATGATATCTTCATTTCTTTTCGAAAAATGCTGCTTAAATAATTGGGATTGTAATGCAGTCTTCCGGCAATCGATTCCAGGGTCAAATCGGTGTCAAATTCCTGCTGGATAATATGCACGATTTTTTCTGAGATGTTTTTATACTGCGATCCTTCCCTTATGCTGAGGGTTTCGATCATTTTACTGATGATTTGCGATTTCATCCAGCTTTCGATTTCATCCAAGGTCGTCAGTTCAAAAATATCGTCATACAGCATTTTACTGCCATTCGGTTCAAACAGCTCGATTCCGAGAAGGTGCATGAATTCGATTAAGTTATTGAGCAGTCTTGCGATTGCGATTTGGCAGTGATGAGGATTCGAGTTTTCAGAACAAACGGTTTCGAGCAAAAGATGAAGCCGTTCCCCGGCTTTTTCCCGGTCGCATGTTTTAATCGCTTCGAACAGTTCATTTTGGATTTGCTTCGGAAACTGTGTCAAAAATGCTTTGTTCCGGTCAAGCTGTTCGAAGAAAATGATCGCGTGTTTGCCGGACTTCAGCCGGTATGTCAAGGCTTCAAGCCCTTCCAGATAAGCGTGCTTGGACATGGCGAGATTTGTAAAGGGCTGGCTGATTCCGATGCTGACAAACAGTCCGAGCTCCTCTTTGATCTTCTGCTGAATCGATGAGGCGGTTGTCTCAAGATGCTGATGGAATCTCTCAAGGGACTTGCCCCTGTTTAGCATCACGGTTGTCTGCGTTTTATCAATGACAATGGGAGACAGGCGGCTTTCTCTTGGGACCGTCCGGTCGACCAGGCTGTTGACGGCAAACAGCAGGACATCAAGGTCCTTTTTTTCATATGGCGTGTTTCGCAAGGTGTCAATTTGCAATGTAAAAACGGAAAGGTGGCTCCAATTGTCCGCAAAGCCGAGCCCAGCAAAGCGCTCTTTCGTCTCTTCTTCGCTTAATTTGCCGAGCAAAAGCCTTGTTAAAAAATATTGCTTCAACTGGGTGACCTGCTGTTCAACCCGTTTTTCGAGGTCGTGGTTTTTGTTTTTCATTTCTTTAATATTCCGTTCAATCAGCTCAAATTCACTTTTGAGATGCCCTTTCGCCGGGTCTGATCCAGCCGCGAAGCCGGAGACGGACTCGTATAATACCTTGATCGGCTTGTAAAAATGGCGTGATCCAAACCAGGAAAACAACAATGAAAGCGCTAACAAAATGCCGCAAATCGTAAACGTAAACCAGCCGATTGACGTCGTCTGCCGGTAAAGATCGGGCATTGTCGTTAATGAAACGTATATCCAGTTGTTATAGTCCGACTTCTGGTATGTAATCTTATAATCGGTATCACCGATCGAGGCATCAAACTGACCGTTTTTCGCGGCAAGCCTCCGGATGTTTTTGAAGTATCCTTCATTCCGGATCGATTGGCCGATCAGCGATTGTCTTTGATGAAGGATGATGCGGCCGTTGTCATCAAGCGCCATCATGCTGTTTGTTTTCGATTTCAGGGGCATGCGTTTGACAAGCGAGCAAGATGGAATGCTCGCGATAGCAAGGCCTTTATGTCTCATGCTGTTTAAGGGAAGCTGTTTGACGAGATTGACGTTGTACCGGCAGTTTTCCGCCGTTCCTTCTTTTGTGGCGACAAGGGCGTTGTTTTGTTCAAGCACCCAGCTCGATCGGCTTTTTAGCGAGTTGTAGAGCGAGACCATCAGAGCCTGTTTGCCTTCATCCAAAGGGTACAGGCCGGAATTGTTGATATACCACTTTTTTTCCTGGCTGATGACTGTAATATCGGATAGATCGGTGTCAAATGTTTGCAGTTCATTTAATTCTCGATTGATTTGGTTGTAGAGCTGGAAGCGTTCGGGTGTGATGCTGCGGCTGAGCGTCTGGATTAAGGGATAGGAACGAACATAATTGGTGAAGGAGTGATCAACCGTTTTTAAAATATGTTCAATATTCAGCTGCATCTGTCCAACGGTTTGGAGTTTTTCATTTGTGACGTTTTGTTCAATGGTTTCAGCCGATCTTTGGTAGGAAAAAAAACCGACGATGATGACAGGGATCGTGCTGAGAATAAAAAAGAATGTCACCAGCTTATAGTAAAACCTGTATTGTTTCCTTTTCATAAATTCCCCCCCAGCCGAGTCTGAAAATGAGATGCTTATATATAATTAATCCGACTTTTGTGTGAATTTGTCAATAATCATTTTCTAATATACGGTTCATTTCATCAGGTGTTAAAGGCCGGCGTACTGCGGGCGGGCTATATGATGATATGATTGTAGACGGATTTTTCCATATTGATATACAGTAAAAGCAAACATCATGAAGGGAGGCCGTTTATGAAAGCTGTCGAGGTTCAGACGGGGCGGGATCCGGGCGTGATTGCCGGAAAAGAACGAAGGACGCGTTTTTTCGCGAAATTGCTTCAGCAAAAATATTTGTATTTGATGATTCTGCCGGGGCTTGTTTATTTTCTCCTTTTTAAGTATGTGCCGATGTGGGGGATCATCATTGCGTTTCAGGACTACCAGCCTTTTCTCGGGATCACGGGAAGCGAATGGGTCGGGTTCAAGCACTTTGAAAGGCTGTTTACCGAGCCGACTTTCTTTATGCTGCTCAAAAATACGCTGATCTTGTTTTTCTTGAATCTGGTCGTATTTTTTCCAATTCCGATTATTTTGGCCATTTTATTAAACGAAGTCAGAATCGCGCTGTTTAAAAAGTTTGTCCAGACGATGATCTATATTCCGCATTTTATGTCATGGGTGATCGTCGTGTCGCTTTCATTTGTTCTTTTAACGGTAGACGGCGGTTTGATCAATGAAATCATCGCATATTTCGGCGGGGAAAAAATCAATTTTCTGCTGAATGAAAACTGGTTCTGGCCGCTCTACATCCTTCAGGTGATCTGGAGGGAAGCCGGCTGGTCAACGATCATTTACCTGGCGGCCATCACCGCGGTTGACCCGCAGCTTTATGAGGCGGCGAAAATGGACGGGGCCAACCGTCTGCGGAGAATGTGGCATGTGACGCTGCCCGCGATCAGAAGCGTCATTGTCGTTCTGCTCATCCTTAAAATCGGTGATACGCTTGAACTCGGATTTGAGCATGTGTACCTGCTTCTAAATGCAACAAACCGCGAAGTCGCTGAAATTTTCGATACGTACGTGTATACGGCAGGTTTAAAGCAGGGGCAGTTCAGCTACAGCACGGCCGTCGGTTTGTTCAAAGCCGCTGTCGGCCTCATTTTGGTCATATTTGCAAACAGGATGGCAAAGAAATTTGGAGAAGAAGGTATATATTAACTTTTTTGATGAAAGGATTTGAATGTCATGAATCAATCTCTCATCACAAAATCGCCTCTTCATGTTGCCGAAGAAGCAGCCAACACGGTAATGAAAGCGTATACAAAGGATAAGCTGCCTCCGTCCGGCCGCTGGCACTATCACCAGGGAGTGTTTTTATCCGGACTGATTCATCTCTGGAAAGAAACAGGGAAAGAGTCGTATTTTGCTTATGTGAAGGACTATGTCGATTATCTCATTGATGAACACGGAAATTTTTATTTCAGCAGGGATGAGCTGGACGCCATCCAAGCGGGGCTTCTTCTGTATCCTTTGTATGAAGAGACTGGAGATGAACGCTACAGGAAAGCGGCGGGAAAGCTGAGGGGTCTTTTCAAAACGCTGAACCGGACATCTGAAGGCGGCTTTTGGCATAAAGATAAATATCCTTATCAAATGTGGCTCGACGGGCTGTATATGGGAGGACCCTTCGCGCTCAAATATGCGAGGGCTTTCAATGACCCTGAACTGTACGATTTGGTCGTCCTTGAAGAAACCTTAATGCGAAAACATACAAAAGACCAGCATACAGGCTTGTATTACCATGCCTGGGACGAACAGCGGAAAATGCCTTGGGCCGATCCTGAATCAGGCTGCTCTCCAGAGTTTTGGGGAAGGTCGATCGGCTGGTATGCGCTGGCGCTGAGCGACATGATCGAGCTGCTTCCGGAGGGACACGGCATGAGAGAGGAATGGATCAAAACGCTCCGGGATATGGTAAAAAGCCTCACCGATTTTCAGGATGAGGAAACCGGATTATGGTATCAGGTCGTTGATAAAGGGGACCGGCCGGATAACTGGCTGGAAAGCTCTTGCTCATGCTTGTATCTATACGCGCTGGCGAAAGGCGTCCGCATGGGCTACATCGATCCATCGTATACAGAAAAAGCCTTGAAAGCATACAGCGGGCTCTTGAAGGAGAAGATCGAGGTGAAGCCGGGAGAAGGTTTGTTTTTGAAAGATATTTGCGTCGGGACATCCGCCGGCGAGTACGCGTATTACGTCGGCCGTGAAAGAAGCGTCAATGATCTGCACGGAGTCGGCGCTCTTATTATGGCGCTTTGTGAGCTTGGAAAAACCGGAGGCTGTAAAGATGGGGGAGACAGGTGAAAAAGACGGTTTTTCTCACCGCTGTGATGATGCTCCTTACCTCATGCGGCAAAGCTGATTCTGCGCGTACAGACGTTTTTATTTTTTCAGATGCATCTGCAGAAATCAGCGGGAACATTGAAAAGGCAGCCGGGAAACAGCATCTCAGCGCCAAGTTTTTCCCGGCATCTCCCGAAAAACTGCTTGTTGAAATCGCGGCGAAGGAAGGAGATTTATATATCGTTCCAGAAGAAATGTTTAAGCCGTTTTTTGATCCGGAAGGGCTGCGGCCGCTGGGCTCTCATCCCGGGGACGGAGAGCCGTATACGGCGGCCGGGTCGGATGGAGAAAAACGGGTGTATGCGGCTGTTCTTAACAAAGGAGAAAAACGGCTGAACGGCTATACGTTTCAGCTGAATACAGACATGGCCGCGTTTATCCCGATTTATGCGAAGAAAACCGATGAAGCGATGGATCTGATAGAGGCGCTTCGAGGTCAATGAACAGAGGTGTGCAATGCCGATGAAAAAGTATGTCGTATGCGGGTTGAGCGGGCGCGCGCTCAACATGTTCATCGAGCCGCTGACAGGGGAACACCGCCGCGGACACCGGATCGCGGCGCTCCTTGATGACGATCCGCTCAGGGAAGCCGTCTGCAAAAAGCGATTCCCCGAGCTTCGTTCGGTTCCGTTTTTCAAAGCGGATGCGTTTCATGAGATGATCGAAAAGGTCAATCCCGACACCGTTATTGTGGCAGGCCGCGATGACACGCATGTCCGCTACATTTTGGGCGCTTTGGAATTGAATAAAGATGTGGTGACTGAAAAGCCGATGGTGACTACGGTGAGAGACGCTAAAGCCGTTCTGGCAGCCGAAGCGGAGAGCCGGGGCTCTGTGACGGTGACCTTTAATTACCGCTACAATCCGTACCATCGCAAAATTAAAGAGATGATATTGGAAGGGAAGCTTGGCAGAATCACCTCAGTTGATCTCAACTGGTACATCGATACGTACCACGGGGCAAGCTATTTTAAACGCTGGAACAGAATGAGAAAGTATTCCGGAGGGCTTTCCGTCCATAAGTCGACACACCACTTCGATCTTGTCAATTGGTGGCTTGACCAAATGCCGCAAGAGGTCTTTGCTTACGGCGGATTATACTATTACGGGCCGGACGGCGAAATGAATCCTGAAAAAGGGGAAAAACGCTATTGCGGCACGTGCCATGTCAAACAGAAATGCCGCTACTTTGTGAGATGGCAAGCGGGCGATCCGGAGGATGATCACATTCAGGCGAACGAACATCAGCATCTGCTCTACACCAATTACAGGCCTGATGCTTGTATTTTTGATGAGGAAATTGATATTGAAGACACCTATGCGGCCGTTTTGAAATACGACGGCGGCGCATTGCTGAACTATTCCGTCCACTTTTCCGCACCTTATGAAGGATACCGGCTTGCGATAAACGGCACGAAGGGGAGACTGGAAACGAAAGAATACCATGCCCCCGGAAGAATTCCTTTTGAGATACCCGAGCAGACGATCGAGTATTTTCCTCTGTTTGAGTCGAAGGAGACGATCCGCGTCGTCCGCCAGCCTGGCGGACACGGCGGAGGGGACCCGCTGCTGTTGCGGGAGCTGTTTTCAGGGAAAGACCCTTTAAGGGAGTATGATATTCTGGCCGGTGCCGAAGCCGGCGCCTATTCGATCGCGGCAGGCGAAGGAATGTGGCGTTCGATCAAGGAAAAAAGGCCGATCGGGATCGAAGAGCTGCTTCATTCCCGGCAATACTCGTAAGGAGGACGGAAATCGTGGAACAAGATGTCTCCATGGGAAGGGTGCTCAGCTTTTGTGAATGGGTGATGAGATTTGCTTATACCAATTTGCTATGGTTCCTGTTTACGATTCTCGGCCTCGGTGTGTTCGGTTTTATGCCGGCGACAACCGCTTTATTTGCCGTGATGAGAAAGTGGATTATGGGCCGTTCGGACATTCCGGTTTTCAAAACGTTTTGGATGGCGTACCGGGAAGAGTTTTTCCGCTCAAATGCGCTTGGATGTATCATGGCTGCGGCCGGCATCATCCTATATATTGATCTGGCCTTTATTTATCCGGAGAATGTTTTTCTGTATATCCTCCGCTTTGTCATCATGGTGTTCGGCTTTTTGTTCCTCATTATGTTTTTTTATATGTTTCCGCTGCTCGCCCATTTTGATTGGAAAAAGCGGATGTATCTTAAGTTTTCGCTGATTCTCGGGGTGTCGTATTTGCAGTATACGCTGACAATGATAGCGCTTGTGATTCTGCTTTTGGCCGCTTTTGCCTATCTGCCGGGAATCATTCCTTTTTTCAGCGTCAGCCTTGTAAGCTATTTGATAATGTGGCTTGCGTACCAGGTTTTCAAGAGAGCGGGAGCAGCAGAGCCGAAAAACGGCCACATCCCGCGGACATATAATGCACGCTGGTCCCGCCTCTGGTGTGTTTTTTATCATGAAAGGAGATGATGCTGTTTGGGCAAAGAAAACGATGGGCAGTATCTTCATTGGATTGATCAAGCCGTGAAAGACAGCTTGGGAAAGGAGGGAATACGGTCTTTGCCGGGGTTCGGAAAACCGCTTAAAAAAGATGCGCTTCAAGGAGACGCCCTTTCCAGCACCCTGAAAAACGCCCGCTATCTTCCCCGCTGGCTCGAGCTGCAAAAAGAAATCAAAGAAGAGATCGAGAAAGCGATTGCATCCAAGCACCCCGAAGAGCGGATCGACATGATCAACCGAAAAATCAAAACATACAACCTCTCCTGTCCAAGCCAATTCCAGAAAGGTCTTGTAACAGAACAAAACCTCGAAAGCCAGCTGAACGTTTGGAGCTGATTTCAATCACTTATAACGTAAATTGAATATTTATAAAGTAATTGCCAATATTAATCATTTTCTGTAAAATAAAAGAAACATATCTACTGTTTTTGAAAATGAGAAAGGATGAAAAAAGAAGTGGAGACGAAAACGGCATACGAAAAGGCGGCCGGGCTCATGAATCAATGGTATACCATGATCAAACGCCATGAAGCGCTGCAAGCAGCTTCGTTAAAACAAGAAATTAAGGAGCTGCTTGCAAACATGGAAAAAAACGGAGATCTGCAGCTTTATTTTCATCTTCTGGATTACCGCCACAAACTGATGACAGAGCAGTTCGCTGAATCCGCGGAAGTTTTCAGGGAGATACAAAAGCAAAAAGAAGCGGTCAGGAATGCCGATGACATCATCCAGTACTACTTTTTCTTTTTTTCGGGCATGTACGAATTCTATGAAAAAAATTATTTTGAAGCGATCAACTGCTACAAAAAAGCCGAACATAAATTATACAAAATAACCGATGAAGTAGAAAAAGGGGAGTTTCACTATAAAATCGCGATCGCATACTATCAGGTAGACGATCATTTTCGTTCAATGAACCATGCCGAGAAAGCCCTCGCCGTTTTCAATCGACATGATGAATACATAGATAAAGCGATAGGATGCGACATGATTCTCGGCTCCATCCAGTTTGACCTGTTCCGCATCAAAGAAGCAGAAGAGCATTACAGCCGGGCGTTGGATCGGGCCGCTTCTTTTCATAATCTGAGGGTAGTCGGGCTTATCTATCATAATATGGGGGTGAACTATGCCAACCGAAACATGCCGCTTTTGGCCGAGGAACATTTTAGAAAAGCCCTCTCCATCAAGATACATGAGCAGTCCATTTTTGGGATCAATACCATCTTCGAACTGGCTCACATCCTGTATAAGCACGGTTATGCCGAAGAAGCGCGACAGCTTTGCAAGGAAGGCTTCTCCCGGGCGGCTGAACAGGGAGAGGAAGAATATACGGCGAAATTCAGGCTGATCTTTGCCTTATATGACGGGGGGCATCCGCTTGATATCGATTTTTCCCTGGAGTATTTGACGAATAAAAAGCTCTGGGCGCATGTTGCCGAATTGGCGAAAGACATTGCCGACTACTACATGGGGCAGGGCGATGAGAAAAAAAGCGCTCATTATCTTGAAAAATCACGATATGCCGAGAATCAAATATGCAAGGTAAAGGAGGAATTAATATGAAAAAAGCCGCTCGTTTTTCAGCAGTCATGTTCGCCTGCCTGATTGCTGGGAGCTCCTTTGCATGGGCTTCCGAGCAGAATGAGCCGCTGCAAACAGCGGGAAAATCCGTATTCCCAGATAACGGGCTGACGCAACCGAAGTCTTAAATACCCATCGCTCCCCGACTTTTGCTATAATATTCTCACCTTAAACAATAAAGGGAGCTGGAAGTATGACAGTAAAAGAGATCACACCGGATGAGTTAAAAGAAAAGCTTTCAAAAGGCGAAACACTTAACATCGTTGACGTCAGAGAGGACGATGAAGTGGCCGAAGGCATGATACCGGAAGCCGTTCATATTAAGATGGGCGATATCCCGGATCAGCTCGGCTACTTTCAAGAAGACGAGCCTTATATTTTTGTCTGCCGGTCCGGGAAGCGCAGTGAAAATGTTTGTCTCTATTTGCAGGATAAAGGATTTGATGTGACAAATATGGTGGGCGGCATGCTCAAATGGACCGGCGATACGAAACCGAAAACAAAATAAGCTGCAAAAACTTCTTATCTTAAAAGGTAAGAAGTTTTTTTCTTTTTTATTCAAACAATTGATAGAATTTAGTCAAAAATAAGCCGTAAATAGCTTAAATTTTACATATTTTGATATGTATTTATAAAAAAATTTATTGTAAAGTAGCTTTTGTAAGGATTGGAAAACCGATCATTGAAACCAGTGATATTCTAATGAAAAAGGGGGTGGGTATCCAAAAATTCAGATGTTCGCAAGCAATCATGTGAAATAGTGAGCAAACTTACAAAACGGAGTGATAAATAATGGCAGTAAATGAGCAGGCACACGATTCACAAACACATGATTCATCTGCACCGTCCGACATCAGATGGACTCCGCTTTTGTTGACGCTGATCGTCGGTGTTGTCATTTGGTTGATTGGGCCGCCGGCGGGTATCGAGCCAAAGGCATGGAATTTATTGGCGATATTCGTTGCGACAATTGTGGGATTTATCTGCAAACCGCTTCCGATGGGATCGCTGTCGGTCATCAGCATGACGCTTCTGATCATAACAGGGACGCTGACGACACAGGAGACGCTTGCCGGATTCAGCAATACGACGATTTGGCTGATTGTCGCCGCATTTTTTATTTCCCGGGGATTTATTAAAACAGGCCTTGGAACGCGGATTGCCTATTTATTTGTCAGGCTGTTCGGAAAGAAAACACTCGGCCTTTCGTATTCATTAATATTATGTGATTTCATTTTAGCTCCAGCTACACCGAGCAACACGGCCCGGGCAGGCGGAATCATTTTTCCGATCGTCCGCTCATTGGCTGAAGCTTTCGGTTCCCGCCCCGGCGACGGAACGGAAAGAAAAGTGGGTTCTTTTTTAACGCTGACCTGTTTCCAGGGAAACATGATTACATCCGCCATGTTTATGACGGCGATGGCAGCGAACCCTCTGGCCGTTTCTTTCGCAAAAGCGGCGGGGATCGAGATTACGTGGGGCGGCTGGCTTTTGGCTGCTTTGCTTCCGGGGATAATCAGCTTAATTGTCATTCCGCTGTTTATCTATAAAGTGTATGGACCGGAGATCAAGGAAACACCCGGAGCCAGACAGATGGCTATTGACAAATTAAAGGAACTGGGTCCTGTAAAACGCTCTGAAAAAAATATGATTTTCGTATTTTTTATCATTTTGTTATTGTGGATTTTCGGTGAGAAGATCGGAATTGATGCAACCGCAACGGCGTTGATCGGCCTTTCTCTACTGCTGGCCACCAACGTATTGAACTGGGAAGATATTAAAAATGAAAAGGCGGCATGGGACACATTGATTTGGTTTGCTGCGCTTGTGATGATGGCGACGCAGCTCAATACATTAGGGCTGATTCCCTGGGTCTCTCAGCAGATCAGCCAGTCTGTCAGCGGTATGTCCTGGTTGACGGCTTTGATCGTGCTGGGCGCCGGCTATTACTATGTTCATTATTTATTCGCCAGTTCAACGGCGCATGTCAGCGCGATGTACCCGGCATTTTTGGCTGTAGCGATTCATGCGGGTGCACCAGGCATGCTGGCGGCACTTCTTTTCGGCTTTTTCGGCAATTTATTTGGTTCAACAACGCATTATGGAGCAGGTCCGGCGCCGGTGCTGTTCGGTTCCGGCTATGTCTCCCAAGGAAAATGGTGGTCCATCGGCTTTTGCATTTCCATTTTGCATATGATCATCTGGTTCGGGGCAGGCATGATCTGGTGGAAGCTACTCGGTTTCTATTAAGATAAGCAAGGATTGGGGGACAACATGATGAATGGAATAAGTGAATGCGCCATGCTGACATATGATATCGTTGTTGTCGGCTCCGGCGGTGCGGGAATGAGGGCCGCACTCGCAGCCGGGGAAGGAAGCGGGCTGAGAGTCGCCGTCATCAGCAAAACATATCCGACACGCTCGCATACCGGAGCGGCCCAAGGCGGCATCAATGCGGTGCTTAAAAACCGGGATGCTAATGATACGACCGATTCGCATGCATATGACACGATAAAAGGCAGTGATTTTTTAGCGGATCAGGATGCGGTTCATTATTTTACTGAAGGGATGCCCGGCATGATTAAGGAGCTTGACTATATGGGAGTTCCGTTTTCCCGGGATGAAAACGGGAAAGTCGCCCAGCGTCCGTTTGGCGGAGCTTCTCATCCGCGCGCCTGCTATTCGGCTGATAAAACCGGCCATGTGATTTTGCATGCTTTATTTGAACAATGCTTAAAACATCAGGTCGAATTTTTATATGAATGGTTTTTGTTATCTGTTGTCACAGATGGAAACGAATGCGAAGGAGTCACGGCGATGAATATTCGGACAGGCGAGATTCATCCTGTTCAGGCGAAATGCGTCGTGATCGCAACGGGCGGATTCGGGCGCGTCTACTGGAACCGGACGACGAACGCATTCAATATGACGGGCGACGGAGCGGCCGCTTGTCTGGAAGCAGGCATTCCTTTGAAAGACCCCGAGTTTATCCAATACCATCCGACAGGCATGTCTAAAACGGGTGTATTATTGTCTGAAGCATGCCGAGGTGAAGGCGGCTATCTGATCAACAAAAACGGTGAACGCTTTATGGCCCGCTATGCACCGGAAAAAATGGAGCTCGGGCCGCGGGATCTTGTGGCTCGTTCAATCGAACAGGAAATTAAAGAGGGCCGCGGCTGGGGGGAGGGAATCAACGCATATGTATGCCTTGATCTTCGCCATTTGGGCAAGGAGAAGATATTGGAGCGGCTTCCTCAAGTCCGCCAATTGGCCATCGAATTTGAAGGCGTCGATATCATCGAAGAGCCGGTTCCGATTCGTCCAAGCTGCCATTATGTCATGGGGGGCATCCATGTCAAAGATTATAAAACGGCGATGACGCCTGTAAACGGCATATTTGCGGCCGGCGAGTGTGCATGTGTATCGATACACGGGGCAAATCGTCTAGGCGCCAATTCAGTCGCCGATGCCGTGTTTTATGGAAAAGTAGCCGGTGAAGGGGCAAGAGAACTGGCAAAAACACGAACTTTCGGCTCTGGCAAATGTCTGAGCGAAGATGCCGGGCGGTGGAGAGAAACTTTTGAAACGATGCGAAAAAAAGAAACAGGCACCGACTTAATCAACATTCGCCAGCGGATGGCGGAAACGATGTGGAACAATGTCGGAATTTTCCGTAATGAACAAGATATGCTCCAGGCCTTAAAGGATATTGATCAGCTTCTTCTTGAATACGAGGATGCCTGTTTTCACGATCCATCTGCACGCTATAACACCGCATTCATTCATTATGTGGAAGTCGGAAATTTACTCAAGCTGACCAAAGCGGTAACAATCGGAGCGCTGAACCGGAAAGAAAGCAGGGGCGCCCATACGCGCGAGGATTATCCTGACCGGGACGACCGCCGCTTCCTAAAGCATACGCTGGTGTATAAAAACGGAGATGAATACAGGCTTGAGTATGCTCCAGTGTCGATTACCAAGTATCAGCCGGAGGAGAGGAAATACTGATGAGGAATATTACGTATCGGATTAAACGGTTTGACGGAGAGCATATGTGGCATCAAACGTATACACTCCCTTATGAAAAAGGCAGCACCATTTTATCTGTGCTGATCAAGATCCGCGAGGAATATGATCCAACGTTAAATTTTACATCAGCCTGCCGGTCCGCGATTTGCGGAAGCTGTGCAATCCGCATCAACGGCCAGGCCTTCCTCGTTTGTAAAACGCCGTTAGATGACATACTCGATATGTTTAAGACGGATGAGCTTCTGTTTGAACCGCTTGGACATTTCGAAGTTGTCCGCGATCTCGTTGTCGACTGGGAGCCTAAATTTGAAAAAATGAAACGTGTGAAGCCCTGGCTCATTCCGAAAGAAGAAGGCTCAAAGGAAGAAGGATTTGTCCAGTCAGAACAGGATTTCCACCGGATCTCGTCTTCAGCCGACTGCATTTTATGCGGTGTCTGCGCATCTGAATGCTCACAGCTGGATATTCATGAAGATGGCTATCTTGACCCGTTTATTTTAAATCGGGCGTACCGTTTTGCAAAAGATACGCGTGACGCCGACTCAAAAGGACGGATTCGCGCAGCACTGGACCACAGTTTGTGGAAATGCGTGCACTGCCACGAATGCGTCACGAAATGTCCAAAAGACATCAACCTTGCCGGTGAAATCGCCGAGCTGCGGCAAATGACGATGAAAATGGGCGAAACGAAAAACCTCGGCGCCCGCCATGCGTATGCTTTTCATGATGACGTCAAGCGCAAAGGCCGCTTAAACGAAACGATGCTTCCCGTCAAAACGGAAGGCGTGCTGAATACGGTGAAAAAACGTGTGCCATTTGCGATGCGCATGGTTCTGAAAGGAAAGATGAATCCCCTTCATATGCCAAAAGAAGTCGAAGGGATCGAGGACGTCAGGAAAATCTATGAATATGTCAAGGCGGGTGACAAATCATGAGATATGCTTTTTTTCCGGGCTGTACGCTGGAGTCTGCTGCAGAGGAGCTGATGATTGCGACCAAAAAAGTAGCCGCTGCCCTCGAAATCGAACTGGTTGAAATCAGCGGCTGGACGTGCTGCGGGGCAAGCCACATCCAAGACATCGATGAATTGTTATCGACATCGATCAACGCGCGCAATATCGCGTTAGGCGAAAAAGTCGCCGATAAAATTTTAACGGTATGCAACACATGTACATTAATGCTTCGGACAGCCAAGCAGCGGATTGATGAAGATGAAGAAATGAAAGAAAACGTGCAAAAAGGACTTAGAGAGGCAAACCTTGAATATAGCGGGAGCGCGGAGGTGACGCACCTGCTGTGGACGCTGATCCAGGATTACGGATTGGAAAATTTGAAGAAAAAAGTCAAGCGTCCGCTAACAGGCTTGAAGGTGGCGAATTTTTACGGATGCCACATCATTCGCCCTCCTAAAATCATGGGGTTTGAAAATCCGGCCAATCCAAGGTCAATGGAGATGGTCATGGAGGCCTTAGGAGCGGAAAGCGTCGATTTTGACAGGCGTTTGTCATGCTGCGGCTTTCATGCGGTATTCCCCGCTGAACGCGAAGTCTTGAAAATGACGGAAAACAACTGTCTGTCTTCTAAAGATGCCGGAGCGCATGTAATGGTGACGCCGTGTCCGCTGTGTCATATGCAGCTTGATATGTATCAGCCTGACGCCCAAAAACGCGCCGCCCGCAAGATTGAAACGCCTATCCTTCATCTGCCGCAAGTCATCGGCTTGGCATTGGGCTTCAGCCCGGAAGAATTGGCGATTAACCGGCATATCATTGATGCGCTTCCGATTTTGCAGGAGCAGCTCGCATAAGAAGGAATGGGGATGGAAGAATTTGATGGCATATATGAGAAAAAAGCAAAGCTTGTCGGTTTAAAGGGCGGCGACAAGCTGTGTTTGATTAATTTTTGCGATGACTGGATACACGATCATTATGAAGAAAGCTATATATATTACGGCAGGATGTATTCGCCGTTTGAAAGCTTTCATCCAAATGCCGTTCATATTAGCGGCTATTTTAGAGATGATGATTCAAATGCGTGGATCAAAGTAGAAAATGGCATTGCAAGACTGGCAAAAGAAAAATATGACGGCTGGTGGGATTCACTCGAAGCTTTGCTGAAACAAGAGCTGAATCCGTAAAGCGAATATATGAAATCTCCTTTCGATCAGCTTGCAGGGAGATTTCTTTTTTGTTCATAACTTCGGATGTTCGCGAATACCTTTCAAATAGAAAGGAGAGAGCGTATGCTGAAGGTTGCCGTATTTGATGAAGAACACGAAAAAGATCTGCAGCACGAAATCAACGAGTTTTTAAAAAAGCTGTCCGAAGACCAGCTGGTCGACATAAAATACAACGTCTCCGCCGCATGCGATCCCCAGGGCGAACAGCTTTACTGTTTTTCAGCGTTGATATTATACAGAAAATAAGCAAACAACTCTTCTTAATAAACAAAGAGCCGACTCGCAGAAAAAACATCGTTTTATTCCACAAGCCGCGCTTTACCGGTTGTTGTTGATTCAGATGAATAGATCCAGCATCATCGTAAAGACAAGCCCTGATACAGCTACAATGGTGGAAAGCACCGTATACGTTCCGAACGCTTCCTTCAGTGTCAGGCCGAGTGATTCTTTTACCATCCAGAAGCCTGCGTCATTGACATGGGAAGCGATGGCGCTTCCTGCTCCTGTGGCCAGTGCGACAAGCTCGAGATTCACATCGGGCATGGAGGCAAGTGATGGGATGACAAGGCCCGCTGTCGTCAGGGTGGCGACAGTTCCAGAACCCAGGCAGATACGCAGGATTGCTGCGACCATCCAGGCGAAGAATACCGGTGACATGGATGTTCCGGAAAAGATGGATGCCACATAGTCTCCCACTCCGCCATCGATGAGCACCTGTTTCAAGGCACCGCCGCCGCCAATAATCAGAAGCAGCATTCCAAGTGCATTGATCGCGGAACCGCAGGAATCCATCAGCTTTTGAATAGGCACGTTTCTTCTGATTCCCATCGTGTACATCGCGACTAAAAGCGAGATGACCATTGCGGTTGATGAGTTGCCTATAAAGCGAATGATTGCAATCAACAGACTGTCTTTAAAGTGCAGTTCTGCCTGCAAAATATCTACGGCGGCACCGGCCGCCATAAGGATAACCGGGAATAATGCGGTAAAGACGCTGACACCGAAGCCGGGCATTTCTTCTTCCTTGAATGTTTTCCTGGCGCCGAAAGATTCGCTGCCTTCCCGCGTCCAGGCAGAAGGCACGATTCGTTTTGCGAGCTTCGGATACAGAATCCCTGACAGGATAACCGTCGGAATGGCTACGATGATACCATAAACAAGGACAAGACCAATGTTCGCTCCGTACTCCGCAGCCACTGCTGTCGGACCTGGGTGGGGCGGAAGGAAGGCATGCGTCGCGAGTGCCGCCGCAACCATCGGCAGTCCAAGATGGACGATGGAGACCCTCAGCTCCTTTGCGATCGAGAAGATGATGGGAATCAATAAGACAATGGTTACTTCAAGGAATAGCGCAATTCCTACAATGAACGTTGCGAATAAGACGGCCCATTGGATGCGCTTTTCTCCGAAACGGTCAATCAGCGTGGTCGCAATGCGGTTTGCACCGCCGGCGTCAGCAATGAGACGGCCCAGCATCGCACCCATTCCGAAGATGAGCGCGATATGGCCCAGCGTTCCGCCTAAACCGCTTTCAATGGAACCTACCACTTTTGATAGCGGCATGCCAAGCAGCAATGCCACGATAAAAGAGACAATGATCAAGGAAACGAATGTATTGAGCTTGAATCTCATAATAAAAAGAAGTAATAAAAGCACACCAAAAGCGATGATGAGTAATGGCATAAGTTTCTCCTCCCGAAGTCTATTTTCTTGTAAGCGGTTTCATTATTGTTTTCTAGAAAGGAAGGATGCTGGACCCTTCCTTTTAGATGTATTATTTACAGGCTATTTGGCGAGAAGTTCGGTGCATACTGTGCGGCAACCTTGATGCATTCTTCCATACTGGTGCTTTCTGCGATGTTCTTGCCTGCAATATCGAAGGCGGTGCCGTGATCGACTGACGTGCGCAAGAACGGGAGACCGTTCGTGATCGAAATGGTACGGTGGAAGTCTGTCATTTTCGCAGCGATATGTCCTTGGTCATGGTACAAGGATAGCACTGCATCATACTTGCCATTTAGCGCCTGAAAGAAGACCGAATCGGCCGGCACTGGGCCTGCAGCATTTATTCCATCCTTCACGGCGAGTGCAATGCCAGGCTTAATTTGATCAATTTCCTCCCGGCCAAACAAGCCGCCTTCTCCGCTATGCGGGTTCAAGCCTGCCACCGCGAATCTGCCGTTTTGAACCCCGAGCCGCTGCAATGCCCGGTGACAACGAATCAAGTAATCATGGACTCTTTCTTTTGTGATCTGGCCGATGGCATCCCGCAAAGACAGGTGGCGGGTGAGGAAGAAGATCCGCATGCCGTTCACCTCGAACATCGTAAGCGGATCGTCTGAACCGGCCAGATCCTCCAGCATTTCGGTATGACCGATATATGGGACTTCAGCTGCTTTCAAGGATTCCTTATTGATTGGCGTCGTCGCCAGGGCTTTGACTTCTCCGGCCATGGCAAGCTCCACGGATTTTTTAATGTATTCGAATGCGCCCTGGCCGCCTTGTGCCGAAACTTGTCCGTATTCAAGCTTATCGATATCGATATTCGCCAGATTGATCACATCGACGGTACCGAATTTATATTTTCCTTCTGCTGGCGCTGTAATTTCGTTCACTTGCAGATCCGCTTCCACGATCTTGATCGCTTTTTTGATGACTCCGGTATCACCGATCACCAGCGGCTTACACACATCATAGATTTCTTTCTTCGCTAAAGATTTCATCGTGATTTCAGGCCCGATACCAGCCGGGTCTCCCATTGGAATTGCAATAATTGATCTTTCTGCCATGATATATTCCTCCTTAAAATGTCGCTTCCAGATATTTCACGCTTGTGTAGATCGCTTTCACATCACCTGCTGTACCGCCTTTGGTGACAATCGGAATACCGTCCAGGTACCCCCCGATAAACTTCCCATAGGCGACCAACGGCAGGATTTCATCAATCAGCCGGATGCCTTCTACTCTGCAGACCGAGCTGAGGGAAGCGGTTACATCCCCGCCGCTGGTAAAGCAGCCTCCAATTTCAAAGCGGCTGTTCTGTATCACAACTCTGGCAATCTTGCCAAGACCGTCCGCGATGCGCTTTGCCAATGCATCCTGGCTTACATGCTGCTTTGCCGCCAGTGTTTTCAAATCCAGGATTTCCGATCCCAGAGCATCAGTCGTGATCAGGAGAATATCCTGCTTCTCTAACTCTTCGATCGCTTTTTTGATGACGCGTTCTACTTCTGTATCCCAGGCTCCGTCCATAGTCACAAGCTTTTTGCAATCGACATAGATGGGGTGGAGATTCGTCTTATCGATCAAATATTGCAGCTGCTTGGAGCTGTTCGATGTGACGCTGCCGACTGTGACGATGATTTTTTTATCCTTCATCCGCTTTCTGCTGAATGCCTGAGCGAAAGCGGCAGTGAGCGGACCGGGATCAGCCGGAATCATTTGATACATGTCCAGCTCTGCCATTGCACCGGCAACAGCATCAATGTCCTCATTTGAGATGGCATCAGGAACAATGATTCGTGCACCTTCCTGTATCTTCTTCCGCATTTCTGCCTTGATCGCTTCCTTGCCGGCGAGGATGGTCTGTAATCCGATGCTTTCAACCTGATGATCGCTCTGCTTCTGTACAAGCTTTGGGATATGTGATTCTGTCACAGGCTTAACCGGATCCTTTCCGACATCGGAAAGCTGTACCGGTATTCCGTGGACAAGGAGATAGCCGCCTGACACGATACGGCCGGAGTCTGGATAAGCCGGAACCACGACTGCGATGGACCGATCACCCCATTCATTAAGAAAAGCATCCAGTTCTATCCCGATATTGCCCCGTACCGTACTGTCAATGCGTTTACAGACAATATCCGTTCCCCACTTTTTCAGGTTCGCCGCCGCTGTCTTCACCCTGCGGTGTGCGACTTCTGCTTTCGCATAGCGGCTATCGGTATCAATGATCACCCCATTGATCTCTTCCGATGATGGCAAGTGGTCGTAAAAAACCATTGTTGCCACGTTATAACCAAGCTTCGTCAGTTTGACGCCTGTACCATTGCCTCCAGTAAGATCATCTGCGACGACGCCAATTTTCATGGAGATTCCTCCTCTGCTGTCATGACATCTAAAAGCTCCTGCAATTCATAAGGATGATAATCGACGATGCCGGAATCTGAGATGATACCGGATAATTCCTTCAAGTCGCACACCTTTACGAGCGATTTTTGATCCAGCTTGCTGGAATCGGCGACAAGCCAGGTTGCCTGAGCGGACTGGATCATCAGTTTTTTAATAGATGCTTTTTCGAATGTCGGAACAGTGACCCCGACATGCAGATGCACGGCGTGCGCTCCGAGAAAGCACAAGTCGACATGCAGATTGCGCAATGTCTGTTCTGTCAGCGGGCCAAAAAGTGCGCCAATATTGTTCTGCACCTCCCCGCCTGTGAGAATCAGCTTGACCTCGCTGTCCATCAGCTCCGCTGCGATCTTGATGTCATTGGTTACGACCGTCAAATTGCTTTTGGACTTCAGCAGCTTTGCAATCTCGAGTGTAGTCGTTCCAGAATCAAGGAGAATAGTATAATTCTCTTTTACGAGTTCTGCCGCTTTTTCGGCGATGCGCTTTTTCTCAGCTGCATATTTTCCTTCCTTTGTCTGAAAGGAAGATTCCATCACAAGCGGCTTGTTGAGAACTGCACCGCCAAGCGTGCGGATGATCTGCTCCTTCTCCTCCAGGTAGGTCAAATCTCGCCGAATTGTCATAGCGGAAACATTCAATTCGGCCGCCAATGCTTCGATGTCTATTTTTTTGTGCTTTTTCAATTGTTCCAAAATCACATCTCTGCGTTCGTTAGGTTGCATTTTTATCACCTTTTGTTAATTATGAACATCTTATATGGTTAGCATAGTCATTATTTTGTGAAAAGTCAACAATTTATTGTGAAAAAATATCATATTCCTGGTGATTAATGTTGAAAATGAACAGAATATCGTTGATTCTCCGCTTTCTTTTCCTGTTTGACTATTTCATGTTCATTCATCACATAAAGGGGAAAAGTCCAATGGGGATTAATGCGCACTGAAGTACAGGAATGCCGTCCGTATATCAACCGGCCATTATAAACGGTGCTCAAAACAATGCCATAGCTTATTCACAGTGGGGCGTCTTACACGCTTAATGATCTCGAAGCAGGGGGGAGGTGCGCCGCTATTCATATAGGAAAGCATAAAAAAGCCGGCTGCTGCCGGCTACATGAAAGGATACTGCTGATTTGCTGTTTATGCCTTTTTCACCCGGGGGCTTCTAGGCTTTTGATATGCATCGGTTTTTTTAAGCTCACGCCGCTCTTTTGAGAGCGATTTGTACAGAGAGACGATCATGAAAATTATGACGATCGAAAATGGCAGCGCGGCAAGGATGGCGGTGTTTTGCAAAGCGGTCAATCCGCCTGAATACAAGAGAGCCGCGGCCATCGCCGACTGAATGATCCCCCAAGAGACTTTCACCGAATTGGCCGGATTCAGAGAACCGTATGTCGTCTGCATTCCGAGCACAAATGTCGCCGAATCGGCAGATGTGATAAAGAACACCGCGATCAGAATCAAGGCAACAATCGATGTAATCATCTGCAAAGGATAATGATTCAGCGTTCCAAACAGCATGGTTTCAGTAGACAGTTTGGCCACATTGAAAATATCATTTTGCTGCAGATTCATGGCTGAAACGCCAAAGATGGAGAACCACAGAAACGCTAGGAGGGACGGCGCAAACAATACGGCGCCGAGGAATTCCCGGATTGTCCGGCCCCTTGACACGCGGGCGATGAAAATTCCGACAAACGGAGACCAGGAAATCCACCATGCCCAGTAAAAAATCGTCCATGAGTTGATCCACTGCCGGCCTTCTTCATTAATTGGCGATAGCCTGAAGCTCATCTGCACCAAATTTGAAAAATAGGTTCCGATAGTATCTGTGAACGAATTCATGATCAGCACCGTCGGGCCGGCAAACAGCATAAAGAGCATGAGAATACCGGCAAGCCCCATGTTAATGTTGCTCAAATATTTAATTCCCTTGCTGATGCCGCTCCAGGCCGATGCCAGGAAGAGAACCGTCACAATGGCGATGATGATCAGCTGAACCTGAAAATTATTTGGAATGTTGAATAAATAGTTCAGCCCGCCGTTGATTTGCGTTGCACCGATTCCAAGGCTTGTCGCAACACCCACTACAGTCGCAAATACTGCGATGCAGTCAATCAACTTGCCGAGAGGTCCTTTGACCCTGTCCCCAAAGACAGGGTACAACGTAGCGCTGATAAGGCCTGGCGCATCCTTTCTAAACTTAAAATAGGCGATGCAAAGCGCAACGATCGCATATATTGCCCAGGCATGCAAACCCCAGTGAAAAAAGGTAAACCGGAGAGAGTCTCTAAAGGCCTGAGCGGTTTCTGTTTCACCTGATGGAGAGCTAATCGCGAAATGGCTGATGGGTTCAGCTGCACCGTAGAATACGAGGCCGATCCCCATTCCAGCGCTGAACAGCATGGCAAACCATGATAAAAGAGAAAATTCCGGTTTTTCATCCGGCTTTCCTAATTTAATTTTTCCGATCGGACTAAACATCAGGAAAATTCCAAAAGCGACAAAAAGGGACACCACTAATAAATAATACCAGCCAAACGTGTTGGTTAAATACTCCTGTATCGAACTTGACAGCGCCTGAAGATTGTCGGGAGCTATGATTCCCCATAAGACTGCTGCGGCTGTGATGACGATTACAATCCAAAAAACACTTGAAATATTCTTCAAAATCATCCTCACCCTCTATTCATTTTTCATCTTGCTCCTGTCCTACAATTTAGTATGAGTTACACTGTGAAAATTCATTCTCGCAGATAACGTTTAGTCCGGTTGTCGCATTACCCACAATCAGGTGAAACAAAACGATTCTACCGTAACATATTTTTAAAAAAAGAGACAAGTCACAAAACTTGTCCAAAGTTGCTGCTATGCTTGATGGTTAAGGGGTCGACACGTTTTTAATTTTTTCTGACGGAAACCGAAAATTCCCCTGCATTGAGGCCGGCAAGCCGCCCGGTGACAAGGGCGGAGGTGATGTTGTATCCGCCGGTGTACCCGTGGATATCAAGGATTTCCCCGCAAAAATATAAACCTTCCTTCTTTTTGGACGCCATTTTTTTCGGATCGATTTCTTTTACGGAAACGCCGCCTCCGGTCACAAAGGCTTTTTCAAGCGAAAGCGTTCCATTCACTCTGACCGTAAACTCTTTGCAGTCTTTTACAAAAGCTCTTAAGCGGTCTTTGGAAAGGGTGGAAAAGGTCTCAGCGGGATCAATCATGCTTCGCTCGAACAGAAACAGCAAATACCTTTCCTGCATCCATGGTTTGAGCACATTTTTGACCGATTTTTTCGGAGCTTCTTTCAGCTCTCTTTGCATCCGCTGAAAAAGCTGTTCTTCGTGAATGTCGGGAAATAAATCAATCTTCAGCCTTACATCTTCCTGCTTTTTCAATTCTTTCACGACAAATTGGCTGCATCTGAGCACTGCCGGGCCGGAAAGGCCGAAATGTGTAAAAATCATATCCATCTGATGAGTGATGACGGGTTTTCCTCTTTTGTTCAGGACGCTGAGCGCCACATTTCTCAATGATAAGCCCTGCAAAGTTTTTTGCTTGATAAACGGCTCGGCCGAGGTGACGGGAACCTCTGTCGGGAAAAGCTCGGTGATGGTATGTCCCGCTTTTTCCGCCCATTCATAGCCGTCTCCCGTTGATCCAGTGTGCGGGACGCTTTTTCCGCCGACCGCCACAACGACCGCTCCGCACAATATCTTTTCGCCGTTGTTTGTTACAATGCCGTACGCCTTTTGGTCATCGTATAAAACAGATATCACTTTTTCGTTCGTGCTGATGGCGACATGCAGCTGTTCAAGTCTTCCCAAAAGTGCGTCCACGACGCTTTGCGCTTTATCGGAAACGGGAAACATCCGCCCGTGGTCCTCTTCTTTCAGCTTGACGCCGAGGCGTTCAAAAAACTCAATGATATCTTCATTGTTAAACTCGGAAAACGCGCTGTATAAAAAACGGCCGTTTCCGGGAATATGCCTGATGATTTCCTCAATTGGAAGGCGGTTGGTGACATTGCAGCGCCCCCCTCCTGAGATGGCCAGCTTCCGGCCAAGCTTGTTTCCTTTGTCGATCAGCAAAACATTTGCGCCCCGTTCACCGGCCGCAATGGCGGCCATCAGCCCGGACGGTCCTCCGCCGATGACGATTACATCAAAATGCTTCATTTAAAAATCCTCAACTTTCCTGCAGTCTAAAGCCTGTGCGTAAGATGTTCGCAGATGCTGTCACAGAATGTGGCTTTGGATCATCTGCGCTTTATTTTATATTATAACGAAAGAACGGCATCTTTAGAAAAACTTTCAAAAGATCTAATTTAGCCAAGTTATTATTACCTAGGTGAAGCACCTGTGTGGTAAAATGGAAAAGTTGAATCTATTGAAGAAAAATGGTGATTAGGAACATGTCAAGCAAACTGTTAAGAGGCACGTTTATATTAACGCTTGGTACCTACATTTCAAGGATCCTCGGAATGATTTATTTAATTCCGTTCGGAGCCATGGTCGGTGCCACCGGAGGTGCCCTGTTCCAGTACGGTTATAATCAATATACGATTTTTTTGAGCATTGCCACGATGGGTTTTCCGGCGGCCGTGTCCAAGTTTGTTTCAAAGTATAATTCCATCGGTGATTATGAGACAACGAGAAAGATGCTGCGCGCCGGAATGTCGATGATGCTTGTTACGGGAATCATTGCGTTCTCACTTCTATATTGCACTGCACCGTTTTTTGCGAAGACGGCCCTCGGCGGTGCAGAAAACAATGGACTGACGATTGAGCATGTCGTATACGTCATCCGCATGGTCAGCCTGGCCCTGTTGGTTGTGCCGGTATTAGCCCTTGTGAGGGGATTTTTCCAAGGCCACCAAATGATGGGGCCGACAGCCGTTTCCCAGGTTGTTGAACAACTTGCCAGAATCGTTTTTCTCCTCACGGCGACATATTTGGTCATGAAGGTATTGAACGGCGGACTTGTGGTCGCCGTCGGCTATGCGACTTTTGCGGCATTGATCGGCGCGTTTGCAGGGCTTTTCACTCTCTATTTTTCCTGGCAGAAAAGGAAAGGTGATCTGCTGGCGCTGAAGCCGAACCTTGTCCCGCCGTCAAATATTACGTATAAGCAAATGTTTAAGGAACTGTTCAGCTATGCGGCTCCATATGTGTTTGTCGGGCTGGCGATTCCGCTTTTTCAGTATATTGATACGAATACGTTCAATAAAGCGATGATTGAAGCCGGCTTTCAAGACATCAGCCAGGACTTGCTGGCGATCGTGACGCTGTATGTTCCCAAGCTTGTCATGATACCTGTTTCTCTTGCGACGGCTTTTGGTCTGACATTGATTCCGGTGATTACGGAAAACTTCACCAGCCGGAATTTTGCCGCTTTAAATAAACAGATTGATCAGGCGATGCAGATTATCCTGTTTATCGTGCTTCCCGTTTCAGTCGGGATGTCGCTTCTTGCAGGGCCGTTCTACACGTTCTTTTACGGCTCGGAAAGCCTGCGCCCTGAAATGGGACAAGACATTTTATTCTGGTATTCTCCAGTAGCGCTTTTATTTTCATTGTTCACGGTCAACGCCGCAATTTTGCAAGGGATTAACAAGCAAAAATTTGCGGTTGTCAGCCTTTTACTTGGGATTATCATCAAAATCGTGCTGAACGTGCCGCTGATCAAGCTGCTTCAGGGAGAAGGGTCGATTTTGGCCACGGCTCTCGGATATTCTGCATCTATATTGTATGGCTTCATTATGATCAGACGCCATGCCGGCTATTCTTATAAAAAACTGTTGAAAAGGTTTTTGCTGATGGTGATTTTGACAGCGGTAATGGGAATCGTCACATTGATTGTCAAAGCCATTTTCGGCATCTTTATTTCATATGAGGGAAGACAAATTCTGTCCGCCTTGATTATCGTCATGACATCAGCGATCAGCGGCTTTGTCTACCTGTATATGGCTTGCCGCTTGAAACTGCTTGAAAAAATATTCGGACAGCGGTTGAGCCGCTTCTTCAAAAGAAAGGCCTCATAAGCGGGCTTTTCTTTTTATTTAGAAAAAGGAGGATTGCACGATGAGATTGGATAAGCTGCTTGCCCATAGCGGCTATGGGTCGAGAAAAGACGTCAAAAAAATGCTGAAAAACGGTGCGGTTCGCGTGGGGGGCAGGATTGCCAAGGACGCGAAGGAACAGATTGATCCGGCGGCTGATGAGGTAACCGTATTCGGCGAGCCTGTCATCTATCGGGAATTCATTTATTTGATGATGAACAAGCCGCAGGGGGTGCTGTCGGCTACAGAGGACAGCCGCCAGGAGACGATCATCGATTTGCTTGATCCGGAATATTTGCGCTTTGAGCCGTTTCCTGTCGGACGGCTTGATAAAGATACGGAAGGCCTGCTTCTTTTAACAAATGACGGTCAGCTTGCCCACCAGCTTTTATCGCCCAAAAAGCATGTTCCTAAAACGTATGAGGTGCATGTTGAAAAGCCGGTCACAAAGGCTGCCGCCGATCAGCTCGAAAGCGGCGTCGATATTGGAGAGGGGTATGTGACAAAACCCGCAAAAGCGGTGATCCTCGAAAATGAAAGCGGCAGGCACAAGCTGCTTTTGACGATTACGGAAGGAAAATTCCATCAGGTCAAACGGATGCTGAAGGCCGTCGGCAATGAAGTGGTCTATTTAAAACGGCTGAAAATGGGGGATGTGGCGCTTGATGCAGAACTTGCGGCAGGGGGGTACAGAGAACTGACCGAATCTGAGCTTGCGGCATTAAAAAATAAAAAACACTCAGATTGATCTGAGTGTCTGGGGAAGAACCGGCGGCTGCCGGTTCTTTATTCAGCAGTTTCAAAGACCGCAAAGTTGCCGGTTATGTGATATATATGATCGTTTGTTAATATTCTATTTTTCGGAACATTTTCTATGAAGAAATTCTCACTTTTTTTCTTGTTGTTTCCCATTTACCTCTGCTTGGGCTGCGAACTAAATCGTTGTATGCCAACACATTCAGATCACGCTGGATTGTTCTAGGTGTAGTGCCAAATTCATCAACCAGTTCCTGGGTTGTAACGAGTCCCTTTTCTTGAATAAACATGTAGACTGATTTGATCCTGGTTAGCATTCGGTTTGTTGAAGGTTTCAAACAACCACTCCCTATCATATGATCGAATGGACTTGACTACCACAACTTACGTCTCCAAAATGCAGCATGGACGATGAACAAACAATTCTTAAAATGATCAATAAATATTATACACGATGTGTTCGAGAAATATCCAGAAAAAAACCCGGACCAAATTTATGAAAAAATGAAACCCCTTTGATGAACCGTTTTAAAAAAGAGGCTCAGGCTGTCATCTAAGCCTCTTTTTCTACTTAATGCCCCTCTAAAAAAAACATATGGATGAAAAACAGGATCGCGAATATCAGGACAAGCGGATGGATTTCCCGCCATTTTCCTTTCGCGGCTTTCACGATCGGATATGCAATAAATCCGAGCGAGATTCCTGTTGCAATGCTGGATGTTAAAGGCATTGCAAGGATGACGAGAAAAGCCGGAAACGCCTCATCAAGCTCTTTCCAGCGGATGTTTGAGACAGATCCGATCATCATGCTCCCTACTATGATCAAGGCGGGAGATGTAATCGCTGAAATGCCCGAAACCGCCCCCACAAGCGGACTGAAAAACAATGCGGCTCCAAAGAGCACGGCGACTGTCAAAGAAGTCAGTCCGGTTCTTCCTCCGGCGGCAACTCCGGCGGAGGACTCGATATAGGCGGTTGTCGGGCTTGTCCCGAACATTGCGCCGATCGTAGTCGCCGTTGAATCGGCAAGAAGCGCCTTTCTCGCATTTGGGAGCTTGTTGTTTTTCATAAGCCCCGCTTGTTCGGCAACTCCGATCATCGTACCGGTTGTATCAAAAATCGTAACCAGCAGGAAAGAAAAGACGACCGAGTAAAGCCCGTAATGGATGACATCCCCAAAGGCTGTCAAAGGATTGGTGATGATCAGCTTTTCAGGCAGGTGAGGCATTGACATCACGCCATGCTCAAAGCTGAGCTGACCGGTGAAAAATGCGATCAGACCAGTGAAAAGCATCCCGAAAAAGAGGGCGCCGTTCACGTTCATGACCATGAGAACGACGGAAAAAGCCAGCCCGATTAATGTTAAGATCACTTCCGGCGAACGGAGGTTGCCGAGGCCGACCAAATTGGCTTCATTAGCCGTAATGATTCCGGCTCCCCTTAAACCGACAAATGCGATAAACAATCCGATTCCGGCGGTAATGCCGTACTTCAAATTGGCCGGAATGGCTTCGATCAGTTGTTTTCTAAGCGGTGTTAAGGATAAGATAATAAAGAGAATTCCAGCCGTAAAGACAGCGCTGAAAGCCGTATGATAAGATACCGCGCCATTTGACGAACCGACGACGGAAACCGCAAAATATGCATTAAGCCCCATCCCCGGTGCAATCGCGATCGGGAAATTGGCTGACAGCGCCATCCAGAGCGTTCCGATGACGGCGGCGATGATCGTGGCCGTGAACACTTGATCAAAAGGAACGCCGGTGCCTGAAAGAATGCTCGGATTGACGACGACGATGTAAACCATCGTAAAGAAAGTCGTCATTCCCGCAAGAATTTCTTTTTTAACTGTTGTTTGGTTTTCTTTTATGTTAAACATAATTCCTCCAATAACGAACATTGTAGCGAAACAATATCTATAATATTCGTTATCAGTCGGTTTTGCAAGTGTTTTTAGCAAATCTAACAAAAGAAAGGGTGGAAATATGAACTGGGAACAAGAGGTAGCGAAGAGAAAGGACGAAATTGTTCGGGATATACAAGACTTCTTAACAATCAACAGCGTTCTCGATGAGGAGACCGCCGGGCCTGATAAGCCGTTTGGCGAAGGGATTCACAAATGTTTGACGGCTTTGCTGAAAAAAGGAGAGGCCAACGGTTTCACTGTCAAAAATCTCGACGGCTATGCAGGCCATATTGAATGGGGGAAAGGCGACGAGATCATCGGTGTTCTCTGCCATATTGACGTCGTCCCGCCCGGAGACGGCTGGACCAGCGACCCGTTTGCTGCCGACATTAGAGACGGCCGGATATATGCCCGGGGCGCGCTCGATGATAAAGGACCGACGATGGCCGCATTTCACGCTCTGAAAATTGTGAAAGAGCTGAATCTGCCATTGTCAAAACGGATCAGGCTGATCATTGGAACTGATGAAGAAAGCGATTGGCGGTGTGTGGAGCATTATTTTAAACATGAAGAAATGCCTTCGGCTGGATTTGCGCCTGATGCCGATTTTCCGATCATTTATGCAGAAAAGGGACTGATTGACGCCGCTTTACAAATTGAATGCCCGCATGATGGAAAGGATGCGGAAATGGTTTTGGAAACCCTTCACGCGGGGCGGCGCCTCAATATGGTTCCCGATGATGCAGAAGCGGTTCTTTCCGGAGCAGTCACAGCCGATTTTGAATCATCCTTTGCCGACTTTGTGAAAGGCAAACGGGCGGAGGGCAGGATCACCAAGAACGGAGATAAGTGGAGCGTCAAAGTATTCGGGAAATCGGCCCATGCGATGGAGCCTGACAACGGCATCAATGCCGGTCTTGTCCTGACACAGTTTTTACATACACAAGCGCTTGATGCAGCTGGCCTTCACTTTGTCAAAGCGGTAACAGATGCGTTTAGCGGTGATACAAGAGGGAAAAAGCTTGGAATCGCCTGCAGCGACGAGATCAGCGGCGATCTGACCTTAAATGTCGGCCGCATCGCTTATGTGAGAGATAAAGAAAGTGCTGTCGGCATCAATATCCGCTATCCCGTAACAGAAAAGAGCGGCCGGATCAAAGATGCGCTTGAACGCGCGCACGGCGTAAAGCTTGTAAGCTTTAAAGACAGCAAGCCCCATCATGTGCCAAAAGACCATGAGCTGATTCAGACGCTTCAGCGTGTATATGAGGAACAGACTGGGGAAAAAGCAGAGCTGATTTCAATCGGCGGAGCGACCTATGCGAGATCTCTGCAAGCGGGAGTGGCGTTTGGTCCGCTCTTTCCGGGACGTCCAGACATCGCTCATCAAAAAGATGAATATATGGAGATTGACGACCTTTTGCGGGCGGCATCCCTTTACGCGCAAGCTATTTATGAACTGGCGAAGTAATAACAGGTGATGGGATAAGGGAGAAATTTGAAGTTTCCCTTTACAGTTGGCTGCTGGATGCAGATGAATGCTGTATTATTCAAATGAACAGTTGACATGTGAAGCGCTCACGTCTTGTTATAAGCGGTACACCGTAGATGGCCTAAAAAAACCACTTGATTTCAATCATGGAAATCAAGTGGTTTTTCTTTAAAATTGAAATAAGTCGCTGGATAAATAGCGTTCTCCAGTATCCGCGGTCATACAGACGACGATTTGATCTGCCGGCAGTTTTTTTGCGGTTTCAATGGCGGCGAAGCAGGCCGCTCCGGAAGAAGGGCCGACGAGAATGCCTTCCTCCCGCGCCAATCTGCGGGCCATCTCGTACGCTTCCTCATCTTTAATTTTCAAGATTTCATCATAGACATCTTCATTTAAAATATTCGGAATGAAGCCCGGGCTTGTCCCGACGAGTTTATGTTTTCCAGGCTTCCCGCCTGACAAGACGGGCGATCCGGCCGGTTCTGCCACATGGACGGTTATTCCCGGAAACAGCTCCTTCAGCTTTTCACCCGTGCCGGTAATCGTTCCGCCTGTTCCTGCCGTTGCGACAAACGCGGCAAGCGGTTTTCCGATTTCTTCTATTGCTCGGGCAATTTCCAAGGCGGTTGTTTTTCGATGGGCATCCGGATTGGCTTCATTGTCAAACTGCATCGGAATGAAGCTTCCGGGAATTTGTTCTGCGAGTTCCCGCGCTTTTTTGATGCTTCCCGGCATTCTTTCGTCTCCGGGTGTAAGAACGACTTCTGCTCCGTATGCCTTTAAAAGGTTGATCCGTTCTTTCGTCATCGTATCAGGCATAACAAGAATCGCCCTGTAGCCTCTTGCGGCCGCATTCATGGCGAGTCCGATTCCGGTATTACCGCTTGTCGGTTCGATGATTGTCGCCCCTGGTATAAGGAGGCCTTTTTCTTCCGCGTCTATAATCATTTGGTATGCCGCCCGGTCTTTGACACTGCCGCTCGGATTGAAAAATTCAAGCTTAACGTAGACTTGCGCCGCATTCTCCGGCTGAACCCGGTTCAATTTGACAAGGGGTGTATCCCCGATTAATTCGGCTATATTTTGAACCGCTCTCACATTTGTGCACCCTTTCTGACAAAACATGTTCTTTCAATATCGTATCATAAGCCCCGGAAAAGTGAAAAATAGAGAGGTTATAAGCCCTTGATTTTTGTTAAAATGTAAAGAAGATAAATGGAAGGAAGTCATACATATGTCTGTAAAACCGCATTATTTCATTGGAATTCCTTTTCCGGCTGAGCTTGCAGAGCCGCTTTATCATTCAATCAGCAGCCGTCCGGATTTTTCTTTTCATAAATGGGTCCATCCTTTGGATTACCACTTCACGCTTGTCTTTCTCGGATCAGCTGATCAGGATCAGCTGTCGTTTCTTGAGGACAAGCTCGGTCTGATCGCTTCTGACACATCTTGTTTTGAACTTCACCTGAGACAAACAGGGACGTTCGGCAAACCGTCTGAGCCGAGAATCCTCTATGTTGAACCGGAGCATTCCGCAGCTCTTTTTCAAGTACGGGAGCAGGTGAAACAGGCTGCGGCCGGGGCGGGCTTTAAGATTGAAAAACGGCCGTTTCACCCCCATATGACAGTCGCCAGAAAATGGAGCGGAGCCGTTTCTTTTCATGGACGCTTAGACCCGCTTGAGGACGATGTTTCCTTCACAGCGAGCCGGCTTACCATTTTTCAGGCGCATGTAGACCAGATTCCAAAATACGAACATAAAGCTGTCTTTCCTTTCGGCGGATAGCATGAAGCAGCAGAAATGTAAGATTCGGAGATGAAAAACGATGGCACAAATTATTAAAATACAGGATTGCATCTCAAGATATGAGCAAGACCCTTATCACTACACCAATCAATTCATCCGTTTAAAAAAACAGCGCTGGCAGACGCTGGAGGATATTTCGAAAGCAAAACAAGCGGGCCGTTTTCCGGCAGTCGAAGAAGCCGCTATAGAGGAGCCTGGCGGCGGGAGAAAGAAAAAATTTTCATTAAAAAGAAAAAAAGAAGTATCCGATATTAATAGTGGAAAAGAAGCCGATGATCAATGGTTTAACGGTTTGGAAGCTGTAACGGACAGACATTTTATGGCGAGAATACCCGCAGATAAAAAAGAGCTTGCTTCATTTTTTAAAGAATATCTCTATCAATTCCAATTAAAATGGGCAAGCTCGACGATTTCGGACATCTCCAGCCTTTCCCGGGAAATAAATAATGATAAAATTCTGCAAATTTTGGCGCAGCAGCTTCCAGATTCCTATTTTCTGATGTACAGGCCTGTCTTACAAGTGAATCAGGCGGATGTCGAATTAAGCATCATCATTTTCACGCCGCTTGAAATTTATTGCGCGGCTTTTCTCGAAGGAGACAAGGAAAGCACCTATCTCGGTTCCAAGCACCGTTTTTGGAAGGAAAAAACCGTAAGAGGAAGGGAAACATCTGTTTTAAATCCGTTGACAGAGCTATTCAGAACCGGTTCGGTCCTTTCCGGACTATTAAAGGGGTCAGGTGTTGAACTGCCCGTGCGCAAAGCCATCATCAGCAGGACGTCGTATATCGATTATCCAGAACCTCCGTATGGAATCGAAATATATGACCGCAGACAATGGAGCGAATGGCTGGCGAGACAGCAAAAAAACACCGCCCCGATTAAAAGCAGACAGCTGAAAGCGGCCAGCCTTTTGTTATCTTACGGTGTATCGAACGCAAAACGCAGAAAAGAATGGCTTGATTAACCGTCAGATCGTTATCCCGGCTTTTTCATACTATAAAATGGAGAAATGAATCATGAGTGAATGGTATATCATCATTAATCCGAAAGCAGGAAGATCGTCGGCTCTCAGAGTATGGAAGTCATTGCAAAAAGAACTGCAAAAAACAAATATTTCGTACCGGTCGTTCATGACTCAGCACCCGGGGCATGCCGAAGTGTTGGCAAGGCAGATATCGACGATCCAGGATGACAGGCTGAAGCGCCTGCTGATCATTGGCGGAGACGGCACAATCCATGAAGTCCTAAACGGGTTGATCAGCCTCCAGGACATTCAGCTCAGCGTCATTCCGGCAGGTTCTGCAAATGATTTTAAAAGGGGCTTCTCCATTAAAAAATCAGATGTCGTTAAGGGGCTCAAAAAAGCCGGGAAATCTCTGACCCGGACGTACGCGCTCGGCAGCTTTCAACCAAAAGACAGTGGAAGTGAGCTTTATTTTGCCAACCATCTCAGCATCGGGTTTGACGCCTGCATCGCGAAAAAAATATCAGAGCTGCCGAAATGGACGGGCATTCTTAAGCTGAATCATCTCATCCAGCCGTTTTTGTTTTTGGCCGTCGCTTTTACATTCAAACCGTTTGTCCTTTCATATGAAACCGAAGGAGAAAAGCATACGTTTAAAAAAATTTGGTTTGCGTCCGTTTCAAATCACCCATACTATGGCGGAGGCATGAAAATCGCGCCACACGCAAATCCCCGCGAGGAGCTGTTAGACGTGACGATCATTGAAGACCGCCCGATGCTGAAAAAGGCGGCGCTTTTATTTGCGATGTCTTTCGGCAAACATCTCGGAGCAGACGGGGTCACTTCGTTTAAAACGAAAGATATTTACCTTCATACAAATGAACGCGTTCTTTTCCAGACCGACGGGGAAGTCATTGGTTCAACGCCTGTTTTTGTCAAGACGGGAGAGGAACATCTCCGTTTAAAAGCATAAAGGAGAGACGGTGATCCGGTCCTGAAGAACAGCTGGGACGAGAAAAAACGGTTGTTCACCGGCCGGCTCCTATAGCCTTTGATTCCCGGGCAATCCCGTTTTAGAGTAAAATGAACGGATGACTAAACGGTTCAGACAAAATGGGTTGCCCTGTTCATTTTCCTTTCGAAAGGTTTTTTTACAGCAGATTTGAGACATGAGCGTTATCGGCTAAAATGCCATAAGTGCGTATCATCTGTACGAGCCGAAGGGATTTTCTAGTTTTGCTTGACGAAGTTTGGCGTCTAGCGCTAAAATTTAAAAAGACGGCTATTGTTTAGCACAAATGACTCTCAATAGCCGTCTTTTTATTTTAATATAGAGAGACGATCAATACAGGCATCTTGTTTTCTTAGATACGGGAGGCAAAATGCTTTTAAAATCTTTTAATGAAATGATGGGTTGAAAATCGATGAACTGGTTGGGACAATTACTAGGTAGCGAATGGGAGATTTCCCCCGCAGGAGGAGCTACAGGAGACGCATATTATGCAAAACATAATGGGCAGCAGCTTTTTTTGAAGCGGAACAGCTCTCCTTTTTTGGCTGTCCTGTCCGCGGAAGGAATTGTTCCTAAGCTCGTTTGGACAAAACGAATGGAAAATGGAGATGTGATTACGGCGCAGCACTGGCTGAGCGGCAGAGAGCTGAAGCCGAAGGACATGAACAGTCAGGCAGTGGCTGAAATGCTCCGGAAAATCCACACCTCCAAAGAGCTTTTAGATATGCTGAAACGATTAGGAAAACAGCCTTTTCAGCCAAGCTCTGTCATCACTCAATTAAAGCAATTTATCCAAGCCCGACAATATCCGATTCCGCAGCTGGATCAAGCGCTCTTTTACCTTGAACATCATCTTGGCGAGGTTCAATCAGGGGAAAAAGTCGTCTGCCACTGCGATGTCAATCATAATAATTGGCTTCTTACAGATCAGAATCAGCTTTATTTAATCGATTGGGATGGTCCGATGATTGCAGATCCTGCCATCGATCTCGGGCCTCTTCTTTACCATTACGTAGAGGAGCAGGAGTGGGAAAGCTGGTTTGAACGATACGGCGCCCCCTTAACGGACAACCTCAAGCAGCGAATGGCATGGTACGTATTGGCCGAGACGGCAATGACAATACTTAGGCAAAAGGCGAAACGAAATGATGAGGGCTTTAAGCAGGGGCTTGAACAGCTGCACACGCTGATGGAGCGCCTTGCCCGCCCTTTATGAAAAGGAATCAATTTCTTCCACCCATTGTGTGAGACGGTCCTGATGCGCCAATATGTGGTCGTTTATTGAAGAAGAAGCTCTCCCTCTTTGACTGTAGAGGTAAATGTCTTCAAGGACGCCTTTCAGATTTACATCGAGATTTGTGTTGGCCATCAGAGACTTGATGATCCGTTCCACCTGTTCGCATTCTGCGACGGTGCCTGAGCAGTCTGTTTGATGGTCAGAGAGAATGTCTTTTAATAGATCAATCTGATTTTCTTGATTTAATCCCATGGTAGTAGCACTTCCCTTCATTCGCATATATGGATTAAATTGTTCAGAAAGCTGGTTTTTATACATGAAGGACCAGGGGACGGCGCCCCGGTCCTTTTTCGTCTTTCTAAGAGGCCTTGCGGGGCGGCAAATTTCATGGTATGTTGTTAAACGATACAACAGATAGAGGTGTAAGGTACATGCGTATGCGTCACAAGCCTTGGGCGGATGATTACTTGGCTGAAAACTCTCATATTGTGATCAGCGATCCGTCCCAATATAAAGGGAAATGGCATTCCGTTTTTGGAAATGACAACCCGATTCATATCGAAGTAGGAACCGGAAAAGGCCAGTTTATTTCAGGAATGGCCCTGCAGCATCCGGATGTAAACTATATCGGCATTGAATTGTTCAAAAGCGTCATCGTCACGGCGGTTGATAAGGTAAAGCAGTCGGAGGCGCCGAATGTAAAGCTGCTGAACATCAATGCAGACATGCTTTCCGATGTATTTGCGGAAGGGGAAATCGAGCGGGTGTATTTGAATTTTTCCGACCCTTGGCCCAAAAAGCGCCATGAAAAACGCCGCCTGACCAATCATGCGTTTTTGCAAAAATATGAGCAGGTTTTGGGAGGCAAGGGGGCGATTCACTTTAAGACAGATAATCGCGGTTTATTTGAATATTCCCTGACAAGCTTTTCTGAATACGGACTCGTTTTGACGTTCGTCAGCCTTGATTTGCATCAGAGCGATTTTGAAGGAAACGTCATGACTGAATATGAAGAAAAATTCGCCGCCAAAGGCCAGCCGATCTACAGGGTTGAAGCCGAATGGAGGAATTAAAAAAACAGACAATCAAAAGGTCTGTTTTTTTTTCGTTTTTATGAAGCTGATGCCGCTTCATTTTTTTGCTACGATAAGGTGGGAGGGATCATAATGGAAACTTTACACATCGGAAGCATAAAGCTGACGTGGTTAAACGGCGGTGTGACGCATATGGACGGAGGCGCCATGTTTGGCGTTGTCCCAAAGCCGCTGTGGTCAAAAAAATATCATGTGAATGAAAAAAATCAGATTGAACTTAGAACAGACCCTATTCTTGTGCAAAAAGACGGAGTCAATCTGCTGATCGATTCAGGAATCGGGCGCGGCAAACTGACGGACAAACAAAAAAGAAACTACGGTGTTACGGAAGAATCCGCGCTTGATGAGTCTTTAAAAACGCTTGGGCTGACGACCGGCGATATTGACGGCGTCCTCATGACCCATCTTCATTTCGACCATGCGTGCGGTTTGACGCATGATGACGGGGATAAACTCGCATCCGTATTTCCCAATGCCGTCATCTATACGTCTTCCATAGAATGGGAGGAAATGAAGAACCCGAATATCCGCTCAAAAAATACATACTGGAAGGAGAATTGGGAACCTGTTCAGCAGCAAGTGAAAACATTTGAACAAAAGCTTGAGGTGTTGCCCGGTATTACAATGCACCACACAGGCGGCCACAGCGACGGTCACTCTGTGATCATGCTGGAAGATTCGGGTGAAACGGCTCTTCATATGGCTGATATCATGCCGACGCATGCCCACCGGAATCCATTATGGGTGCTCGCTTATGACGATTATCCGATGACATCGATTTCCGCCAAACAGCAATGGCAGGCAAAAGCGGCCGAAACAAATGCATGGTACATTTTTTATCATGATGCATGCTACAGGGCATTAAAATGGGATGAAAACGGCGATATTACGCTTTCAGTGAAAAGGGAAAGGAGGTAGCTTGCGCAAGCGGCCGGGCTTTTTCGTGAATGGTTTACCCGAATCTTATCCATGCTATAGGTATCAACACGTGAAAGGAAGACGACGGGTGAGCTACGAACATCTCAATGAACAAGTGATTGAAACCCATTTAAGAGGATTTGAGGTCCTATCAACCCCTTTGCTGAACAAAGGAGTGGCGTTTCCTTTGGAAGAAAGAAAAGCCCTCGGTTTAACCGGGCTTCTCCCGCCAAAAGTACTGACTCTGGAGGAGCAGGCAAAGCGGGCTTACAAGCAGTTTCTCTCACAGCCTGATGACTTAAGCAAAAATGTATATTTGACCGCTCTTCATGACCGAAATGAAGTACTTTTTTACAGGCTGCTGAATGATCATATGACAGAGATGCTGCCGATTGTCTATACGCCGACCGTTGGTACGGCGATCCAGCGGTACAGCCATGAATATAGAAAACCGCGCGGCTTGTTTTTGTCTGTCGATGATCCTGAAGGGATGAAAACGGCTTTTGAAAATTTGGCTGCGGAAAAAGACCAGATTGATTTGATCGTTGCTACTGATGCCGAGGGGATTCTCGGTATCGGAGACTGGGGAGTCGGAGGGATCGCCATCTCTATCGGGAAGCTTGCCGTGTACACGGCAGCAGCCGGAATCGATCCAAACAGAGTGCTTCCTGTCGTCATTGATGCGGGCACGAATCAGGAGCGGCTTCTGAATGATCCGCTTTATGTCGGAAACCAGCATTCGAGAATCAGGGGCGAACGCTATGATTCATTTATCGATCAGTACGTGGACATCGCGACAAAAACCTTCCCGGGTGTATTGCTGCACTGGGAGGATTTCGGAACGCAGAATGCCCGCCGGATTTTGAAAAAATATAAAGACAAGGTATGCACCTTTAATGATGATATACAAGGCACCGGAGCCGTAACGCTTGCCGCGGTGCTGGCGGCTGTGAAAATTTCAAAAATGCCGCTGAAAGAGCATAAAGTCGTCATATTTGGAGCGGGTACTGCCGGCATCGGCAACGCTGAACAAATCCGCGCCGCGCTGATCAAACAAGGGATATCGGAGGAAGAAGCGTACCGCCGTTTCTGGTGCGTCGACCGTAACGGTCTGCTGACGGACGATATGGCCGATTTGCAGGACATTCAAAAGCCGTATGCAAGGCCGGCTGATGAAGTGAAAGATTTTGCACGGAACGGGCCGGGAGAGTCGATTGATTTGGCAGAGGTTGTCAAGCAAGTTCAGCCTACGATTTTAATCGGTACCTCGACCGTTGCAGGCGCATTTACCGAAAAAATTGTCAAAGACATGGCGGCTCATGTCGAACGTCCGGCGATATTCCCAATGTCGAACCCTACGACATTATCAGAGGCAAAGCCGGAGGATTTAATCAAATGGACGGAAGGAAGAGCGCTCGTTGCCACAGGGAGTCCTTTTGAGCCGGTTTCCTATAATGGCACGGAATATGTGATCGGCCAGGCGAACAATGCGTTTGTCTTCCCGGGCCTCGGACTTGGAACACTCGTCTCAAAAGCGAGACTGATCACCGATAATATGTTTTTCGCAAGTGCTGAAGCGATTGCCAATATGGTTGACGTCGGCAAGCCGGGGGCAGCCCTGCTTCCTCAAGTTGAAGATTTGCGGACAGTGTCGGCGACCGTTGCGACCGCTGTCATTCAAGCAGCCGTCAAGGACGGGGTTGCCGAATCAGAGCCCGAAGACATCATCCAGGCGGTCCAGGATGCCATGTGGCACCCGGTTTATCGGCCGATCCGCGCTATATAAAAAAAGATGCGGCAGACATAAGCCGCATCTTTTTTCATTATGCCGCTGTGTCAATGACATCAACGATCATTCCGGTTTTTGCGTCAACCATGACTTCATATTGTTCAAGCTCTCCGAAAACCGACCGGGTGATCCCCGTTTTATAGACAGTGACGGTTTCGCCATTCACCGTATAAGGCTCTGGGACGGTATAGATCCAGGACCCGTCGATTGGTCCTCTCTGCTTAAAAGCCGATTTGACGATCCGCAGCGCTTTCTCTGATGAAATATAAGGCGTCATGACATACCGTTTGACAGCGACGGCTGCGGCGATGCCGATTCCGGCTCCGAGCAGTAAATGGCGCAATTTCATAATCTTTGGCACCTCCAAGGCTTCTTTTTTCCATTATACAGAACATGTCCTTTTCTGTTAAGGATTCGGTCTGCTGTGGAAACCTATTGCGCACTTATGTAAAATGTGATTGAGATACATATGAAAAGAGGGAAACAGATGAATCAGGAAACGAGAACGCTTTTTCAAACGCTGACCGAACTTCCAGGCGCCCCCGGCAATCAACATCTTGTCAGAGCTTTTATGAAAAAAGAACTTGCAAAATATGCCGACGAGGTCATACAAGACAGGCTTGGAAGCGTGTTTGGCGTGAGAAAGGGACGTGAAGGCAGCCCGAAAATCATGGTGGCCGGCCATATGGATGAAGTGGGATTTATGGTTACTTCCATCACCGACAATGGAATGCTCCGATTTCAAACGCTTGGTGGATGGTGGAGCCAGGTTCTTCTGGCCCAGCGTGTTGAAATTCATACGGAGAACGGACCGATTCCGGGCGTTATCGCCAGCACGCCGCCGCATCTTTTGACAGATGAACAGCGGAAGCGTCCGATGGACATCAAAAACATGATGATCGACATCGGTGCGGATGACCGCGAAGATGCCGAAAAAATCGGCGTCAGGCCGGGACAGCAGGTCGTACCGATCTGTCCGTTTACACCGATGGCGAATGAAAAGAAAATTATGGCGAAAGCGTGGGATAATCGCTATGGCTGCGGGCTGAGCATTGAATTGCTGAAAGAGCTGCACGGCACAGAGCTTCCGAATACGCTGTATTCCGGGGCGACCGTTCAGGAAGAAGTCGGCACAAGAGGCGCCCAGACGGCGGCAAACATGATTCAGCCCGATTTGTTTTTTGCGCTTGATGCCAGTCCGGCAAATGATGCAGGCGGAGACAAAAGCCAATTCGGTCAGCTCGGAAAAGGCGTCCTCTTGAGAATTTTTGACCGCACCATGGTGATGCACAGCGAAATGAGAAACTTTGTGCTGGATACAGCTGAATCGAATGACATTCCGTATCAATATTTTGTCTCGCCGGGCGGAACCGATGCGGGCCGCGTTCATATTTCAAACGAAGGAATCCCTTCAGCTGTGATCGGAATCTGTTCACGGTATATCCACACATCGGCCTCCATCATTCATGTTGACGATTACCTGGCCGCCAAAGAATTGATCATTAAATTGGTAAAAGCGTGCGACAGTTCCTTGGTGAAATCGATTATAGCAAATGACTGAACAAATCAGCGTGATTGAAAACCCTTGCAGTCTAGGAAGGCCGGGCATCGGAGCGGAGCGAATGTTGGAATTCGTGAGCACCGACGTGCAGGCCTGACAACGAATGCGGGGGTTTGTCGACACGCTGAAACCTGTGCACATGCACAGGTTTTTTTCTTAGCGGGTTATTCGCTTTCAAAGACGTATGACAGCGATTTAATCGCCTGGTTCACGGTTTCGACAGTGATATTGGCCTTGTTTGACAGCTCTTTCAGCGGATGATGCAGCGATTTCGGGCGGATAATGATCAGCGGTTTTCCCTTTGCAATGGCGTAAGAAGCATCCATGGCCGTGTTCCACTGCTTGTATTTTTCTCCGAAAAGGGCGATGACGATATCTGCTTTGTTCATCAAAACCTGGGTTCTGAAGTTGTTTACATCTGAGGCTGCATCATCTGTTGCGACCGGATCCGCCTGTTTGCCCAAAATTTCTTCTCCGATGTTGTCAGATCGTTCATGGTTTTCCATCGGTCCGACAAATGTGACAGGCAGTTTAAGGGATTTTGCTTTTTCTTTCACTTCTTCTCGCCAGTTACTATGTATTTCTCCGGCAAGATAAACGGTAAATTCCATGCGGATTCCTCCTTCCTTGTTTTGAGATTTGTGTACCTCATCGGATATTTTTACCCGTTCAGCTTCCATGTTAAACGACAATGGGTTGATAAAGCAAAAAAATTATGCTAATGATAGGAAGAAGGTTTCAAGCAGGCGTCATATCAGATTTTCCCCGCTGAAAAGGGGTATGATACATAAAAGAAAAGTCATCCTTGGTCAGCCCGGCGGCAAAAATCTGGCTATGCGGCCCGTTGTCTGGTATGATCCGAATGGATGATAAGAACATATAAACTGGAGGCGTTGATCATGAAAAAAATCGAATCAAATGAAGAACTTGCAAAAGCTGTAAATGATGATTTATCCCTGCTGATGTTTTCCGCCGACTGGTGCCCGGACTGCCGCTTTGTCGAACCGTTTTTGCCAGAGCTGGAAGCGAATTATCCCGAGTTTACATTCTACTATGTAGACCGCGACAAATTTATCGATACATGTGCTGAGTGGGATATTTTCGGGATTCCAAGTTTTCTCGTATTTAAAAGCGGAAAAGAAATCAGCCGTTTTGTCAGCAAAGACCGGAAAACGAAAGAGGAAATTGAACAATTTTTGACCGATTCTTTGAAAAAGTAGCAGAAAGGAAGTTCCCTCAATGAAAATGACGTCAAGGAAACTTTCCGATATCCTGAAAAAACGTTTGCAAAATGAAAGCTGGACCTTTTATTTTGACAGAGAAAAAGATACCTTGAGGATTGAAGACAAGGCCACTGAAAAAGGCATTACCCTCGAGCTTCCCGGAATCATCGCCAAATGGGAGCAAAAAAAAGACGAGGCTATTGACGAGGTCGTCTATTATACTGAAGAAGCGCTAAAGGCAATGAAGGGGCAGTCTCAAGAAATGGAAGGGCGGGAAAGCATGATTTATCCCGTTATCCGTTCGACGTCATTTCCTGAAAAGTCCAGTGCGGGAATTCCCCTGATTTTCGACGAGCATACAGCCGAGACGAGAATTTATTATGCTCTGGATCTCGGCAAATCCTACCGGCTGATCGACGAGAACATGCTTGAGAAAGAAGGGTGGACGAAGGAACGGATCAGGGAAACGTCCTCCTTCAATCTCCGTTCGCTCCGGACCGTTGTCAAGGAAGACGTTGTGGCTGATAACCGGTTTTATTTTTTCCGGGCAAACGACGGTTATGATGCCAGCCGTGTGTTAAACGAATCGATCCTTACGGAGTATGAAAAAAAAGCCCAAGGAGCCCTCGCGGTTTCTATCCCCCATCAGGATGTGCTGATCATTGCTGACATTCGCAACCAGGCAGGATATGATATTCTTGGGCAAATGTCGATGAGCTTTTTTGCAAACGGAACGGTACCGATCACGGCGCTTTCTTTTTTGTATGAGGAAGGAAAGCTTGAGCCGATTTTTATTCTGGCTCAAAACCGCCCAAAAAAGAAATGACAGAAAGGAATTTTTTGATGAACGCATTTTATAATTTAGAAGGAGTAGGCGATACGCTTCTCATCTCTCTCAACGATGTCCCGCGCGAGAATATTGATTTTGAACGTTTCGGCGATGTCGTGAAAATTTTCGATAAAGAAACAAAGGAAACATCAGGCTATAATATTTTTCATGCTTCATCTTATTTGAACGTGACGGAAAACGGACCGATCGCGCTTTCTGAAAGCTTTGTCCAGGATGTTAATGAAATTCTCGTCCGCAACGGATTGAAAGATCAGCTGACCGTTGATCTTTCTCCGAAATTTGTCGTCGGTTATATCGAAGAAAAAGAAAAGCACCCGAATGCCGACAAATTGAGCGTCTGCAAAGTCAATGTCGGTGACGAAACATTGCAAATCGTCTGCGGAGCCCCTAATGTTGATGCAGGGCAAAAAGTCGTCGTTGCCAAGGTCGGAGCCGTGATGCCAAGCGGCATGATCATCAAAGACGCCGAGCTTCGCGGAGTGGCGTCAAGCGGCATGATCTGCTCGGCAAAAGAATTGAACCTGCCGGACGCCCCTAAAGAAAAAGGGATCCTCGTCCTTGACGACAGCCGTGAAGCAGGAGAAGCCTTTACATTTTAGAACGGCATAAAATGAACCAAACTTTCGAATACATGTGAAAGAAGCCGCTGGGTCAAAAACTTGGCGGCTCTTTTATTCGGCGGACGGGATGGACCTTGTCCTTTTCTGGCGGATGAAGCAGTGGTATACTAAAAACCGTCCCCGAAAAATTTAAGGGAGTTAGAGAGTGATGATTCATGAGCTGGATTAATAAAATGTTCGGCCTGTTTTTAGGCGATGATGAACATAACGAAAAGAAAACGAAAAACATGTCAGAAGAGCCGCAATATGGGTCGTCTTTTGAAGAAAATGAAGAAATGCCGCAAATATCAGACGCAAAAGTCGTTTATGAATATCCAAAGGGAAAATTCCGCTTTCCGGTGATTCCTGATCAAAAGGTGCAGCAAAGGGAAAACAGCAGGGAACGCCAGCAAAGGAACCGCCAATCCTACAGCAATCCTTCAGTACGGCAGCGTCCTTCCGATTTTTCAAGAAAGGAAACCGAAAAACCGGCAAAAAGGCCGTTTAAACCGTCTGTCATTCCTTCGCCAGTTTACGGCTTCCACGAACAAAAAAGGGTCAAGCCAAATGATTTGCAGAAAAACAAAACAAGCAATAAACAAAAAGAACAGCGCGTGACGCTTTTCACAGAGGAAATTGAAAAGGAGCAGCGCTTTTTTGAAGAAAGACAGCCATTCCCGCTTCCAGAAGCCGAAGCTGTGAAAACGCCCGCAAAAATGACACAAAACAGCGATCAAATTCCTGTGCATGAAGCTGTACAAACGTT
>NZ_BCVZ01000014.1 GCF_001592005.1 Bacillus sonorensis NBRC 101234 = KCTC 13918 | reverse complement strand
GAGCACATCAGTTCATATATCGAATGGACGGACGGCCAACCGATTGATCAAGGACCTGTCGAAGGTGAAGTCGAGCTGACGCCGATCCAGCGCTGGTTCTTCGAACGCCGCTTTACAAACGAGCATCACTGGAACCAGTCGGTCATGCTTCATGCGCCGTCAGGATTTGATCCTGATCTTGTTGAACAAACGCTGGAACAATTAACTCGGCATCATGATGCATTGCGCATGGTGTACAGGCGGGAAAACGGCCGCGTGATTCAATATAACCGCGGCGTGAATGAAAAGGCTTTTGCCTTCAGAATTGTCAATCTTCAATATGTCGCCGACATTGAAACGGAAATCGCCGCCCAAGCGGAGCGATTACAGGCAAGCCTTGATATCGGAGCAGGGCCGTTAATAAAGGCGGAGCAGTATCGGACAGCCGAAGGGGATCATTTGCTGATCGTCATTCACCATTTAGTCATTGACGGTGTGTCATGGAGGATATTGCTCGAAGATTTTGCATCCGGTTATCAGCAAGCCGGACAGCAGAAGGAGATTGTCTTCCCTGACAAAACCAATTCGTTTAAAGATTGGGCCCGGGAGCTTGAATCTTATGCCCAATCCGAACCGTTCCTTAAGACATGCACCTATTGGCGCGAGCTTGAAAAAGAGCTTGTGCCTGAATTGCCGAAAGACCGCGCCGTCGCTGAAAGAAAAATCAAAGACTCGGCTGCTGTTTCGTTCGAACTGAGTGAAGCTGAAACGCGGCTGCTTTTGACGGATGTCCATAAGCCATATGGAACGGATATCAATGATATTCTGCTGTCCGCCCTCAGTCTGATGATCAGGGAATGGACGAATGATCCGGAGGTCTGCATCAATATGGAAGGGCACGGAAGGGAAGAAATCATGCCGCATATGAATATTTCGAGAACAGTGGGATGGTTTACCGCGCAATATCCGGTTGTTCTAAAAGGCGCTGAAACGGGAGGCTTGCCTGAAACGATTAAAACCGTCAAGGAAAGCCTCCGCCAAATTCCTGATAAGGGAATCGGCTACGGCATCCTTCGCTATTTAACAAACCGGCAAACAGCCGCTATTGATTTCTCAATCAAGCCTGAGATCAGCTTTAACTACCTTGGGCAGATTGACAGTGACATACAGACGGAATGTTTCGGTCTGTCCCCATATGATATGGGACGACAGGTTTCAGTAGAGTCGGAAGCCCTTTACGCCCTAAGCTTCAGCGGCATCATCAGCAAAGAAAAGCTGATCATGTCATGCTCCTTTAATACGAGGGAGTTTGACAGACAGACCGTGCAGGAAAGAATCGAACGGTTTAAGCATTATCTGCTTGTATTGATTGACCATTGCACGGCTAAAGAAGAACGTGAATTCACGCCAAGCGACTTCAGCGCCGGCGATCTGGAAATGGAAGAGATGGGAGACCTGTTTGACGTACTAGAAGAAAATTTGAAATAAGCATCTGCAGGATTCACCCGCTGATCAAGCGGGTGAACCTCTTGAAAGGGGGAACCAGCCATGAGCCAGTTTAAGAAAGAGCATGTGCAGGATATTTATTATTTATCTCCGATGCAGGAAGGGATGCTGTTCCATACCCTTCTTCATCCGGGACAAAGCTTTTATATCGAACAGATCAGCATGCAGGTGAAAGGCTCTTTTCAAAAAGATCTATTAGAAAAAAGCATGAACGTGATCATTGACAGGTATGACATCTTCAGGACCGTTTTCGTTCATGAAAAAATGAAACGGCCGGTGCAAGTCGTCTTAAAAGAAAGGTCTTTTCAAGTAGAGGAGGCCGATTTATCGGGGCTTCCCGAACTACAGCAGAAAAAACATATCGAAGATTATAAACAAAAGGATAAAATAAAAGGTTTTAACCTATCAAAAGACATCCCGATGCGAACCGCCATTTTCAAAACGGGAGCGGATACGTATGAATGGGTGTGGAGCTATCACCACATCCTCCTTGACGGATGGTGTTTCGGCGTTGTCGTTCAGGAACTGTTTCAAGTCTACAATGCACTCCGGGAAAACAAGCCGTACCAGCTAAACCCGGTCAAGCCTTATAAAGAATATATCAAATGGCTCGAAAAACAGGATAAACAAAAATCACTGGCATATTGGGAAGAATATTTAGACGGCTTTGAAGGACAGACGACATTCAGCGAACAGCGCAACAGAACAAATCAAAACGGGCATCGGCCCGAAGAGCTGCTGTTTACATTGCCAAAAGAGGAAACAGCAGCTTTCGCACAGCTCGCAAAAACGCACCATACCACGCTGAGCACGGCGCTTCAGGCAGTATGGTCGGTGCTTTTAAGCCGCTATCAGCGCTCCAGGGATTTAATCTTCGGAACGGTTGTCTCAGGGCGTCCGGCTGCCATTAAAGGTGTGGAGCATATGGTCGGCTTATTTATCAATGTTGTTCCCAAACGGGTCACATTTGACGGGCAAACGAGCTTTACGGAGCTGATCGCCGGCCTGCAGAAGCAATCGCTCGAATCCGAACCGCATCAGTATGTACCGCTGTACGACATACAAAGCAAAACTGCATCGCCGGATTTAATCGATCATATCATCGTGTTTGAAAATTATCCGCTTCAGGAGGCGAACAAACAGCAGGAGGAAGAGAATCCCGGCTTTTCAATGGGCGATGTCAGCGTTTTTGAAAAATCGAATTATGATTTGAATCTGCTTGCATCACCCGGTGAAGAAATGCTGTTCAAGCTGGCGTACAATCGGAATGTCTATGATCCGGAATTCATCGGCCGCTTAAAAGAGCAGCTCATTGAAGCGATCAGCCAGATTGTCAAACATCCGGACCAGCCGCTTGACGAGATTTCCATCGTTCCGGAAAAAGAAAGAAAGCGTCTGCTGTTTGACTTTAATCCCCAGGCGGATGGAGCAAAAGCAGGACTGGCCATTCCGCAATGGTTTGAGCACTATGCCTTATCAATGCCGGATAAACCGGCCGTGTCAGCCGAAGGCAGCACGCTTACATATCGCAGATTGAATGAACAGGCCAACAGACTGGCCCGTGTCCTGCGGAAAAAACAGTTTGGCCGGGGCGATGTCGCCGCACTCTTGTTCCGCCGCTCTCCGGATATGGTGATCGCCATTCTCGCCGTTTTAAAAGCGGGAGGGGCATATTTGCCGATTGACCCGGAATATCCGGAGGACCGCATTCGATATATGCTTGAAGACAGCGGTGCCGTGTGCCTGCTGACCGAGGAGAAGCTCGCCGGACAGGGTGCGTCTTTTTCAAAAGAAACGGTGTTGATCAATGATCCCGCCGTTTCCGATGAAAGCGGGGAAAACCTTGAGACGGACGTTCACCCTGATGATCTCGCGTATGTCATGTATACATCGGGCACGACCGGAAAACCGAAGGGCAATCTGACAACCCACGCCAACATTACAAGGGTCGTCAAACAGACGAATTATATTGATATTTCCCAGGAGGACACCTTGCTGTCTCTCTCAAACTACGCTTTTGACGGATTTACGTTTGATTTATACGGTGCGCTCCTGAACGGGGGAAAACTGGTGATTGCCGCCAAGGAAACCATTCTTCATATTGGAAAGCTCACCGAAACGATTGAGAAAGAAAAGATTACGGTCATGTTTGTGACAACGGCGCTGTTTAATCTTCTCGTCGATGCCGGGACAAGTTGGATGAAAGGTCTGCGCAAAGTGCTGTTCGGAGGTGAGCGTTCTTCCGTCAGCCATGTCAGAAAGGCGCTCGCTGAGATGGGGCCGGGCAAGCTCATCCATGTGTACGGTCCGACGGAAACGACCGTGTTTGCGACATTTTATCCTGTTGACAATGTAAGCGGCACAGCCGTTTCCATACCGATTGGCAAGCCATTGAATCAGACTTCGGCTTTCATTCTGACAGAACATGACCAGCTTCAGCCGCTGGGAGCGGTCGGCGAACTGTGCCTGAGCGGAGCCGGGGTATCGCGCGGATACTTGAACAAGCCTGATCTGACAGCGGAAAAGTTTGTCCGGCATCCGTTTATTCCGGGAGAAAATATGTACCGCACGGGCGATCTGGCCCGCTGGCTGCCTGACGGCAATATCGATTTTATCGGACGCGTTGATGATCAGGTGAAAATTCGCGGACACCGGATCGAGCTCGGCGAGATTGAAGAACAGCTTCTCCAGTGCGCCGGCGTGAAAGAAGCCGTTGTCCTTGCCAGACGGAACGGGAGCGGTGATGCCGCCCTCGCCGCTTATGTCGTCCCTATGGCGAAAGCCGCCGTCACGGAAGAATCGCTTCGCGGCCGTTTGGCTGAAAAGCTTCCGGCTTACATGGTTCCACCGGTATATATCATGCTGGATGAGCTGCCGCTGACACCGAACGGAAAAGTGAACCGCCGCCTTCTTCCGGAAGCAGGGGAGGAAGCGTCAGCAGGAACAGAGCTCAAGAAGCCGCGAAATGAAACGGAAGCAAAGCTTGGAAAAATGTGGTCAGAGGTGCTGGGCCGGGCCCATATCGGCATAGATGAGAACTTTTTCGAAATCGGGGGGCATTCATTGAAGGCGATGGCCGTCACTTCCCGGATCTTGAAGGAGCTCGGCGTGGAAGTTCCGGTGAACGTCATGTTTGAATCTCCGACGATAGCGGCAATCGCCGCTTATATAGACGGCGGCATGGCGAATAAAGCGGGAAAAACCGTGTTTAATCCGGAAGGCAGCCAAAATGTATTTGCTTTCCCGCCCGTTCTCGGGTACGGGATCATGTACGGCAAACTGGCCGAACAGCTGCGCGAATACAAGCTGTATGCTTTTGATTTTATCGAAAGCGAAGATCGGATCGGACGTTTTGCGGAAACGATCATGACGCTTCAGCCTGAAGGGCCGCTGACATTGCTCGGGTATTCCGCGGGATGCGGTCTTGCCTTTGAAGTGGCCCAGCAGCTTGAAAGAAGCGGCCGTAAAGTCGGCAAGCTGATCATGATCGATTCGTACATGAAAAACAATATCAGCGATTTGGAGGGCCGGACTGTCGAAGCTGACGTAGCCGCACTGCTTGAGGCGAACAAAGAAAATGAATACCTGCGGATCGAGGCCGTCGCAGAAGGCATCGCGAGAAAGCTGAAAGCATATTATTCGTACTTTGTCAGCTTGATCAATAACGGGCAGGTCAGCACGGATATCCATTTTATTAAATCAGAATATCAAAAACCGCTCCCTTCATGGCTTTCTTCCTGGAAAGAAGGAACACGGGCATCCTATCAAGAATATCAAGGTTATGGAAAACATGATGAAATGCTGGCTGAAGACTTCGTAAAACGCAATACGGAGATCATCAGACAGATTTTAAGCGAGCGGGCCGCTGCAGTAAACGGAGGTGTATGATATGAACGATTTAATAAAAGCTTTCGGACCGGCTTCAAACGATATGCAATTGATTTGTTTTCCATTTGCAGGAGGCTATTCCACATCATTCAGGCCGCTATATGAGCATTTAAAAGCGGACTGCGATATGCTGGCGATCGAACCGCCCGGCCATGGGACAAATCAAATGGACCTAGTAGATGATTTTGAGACACTCGTCGGAATGTATCAAACAGCACTTGAGCCAAAGCTCACACGCCCGTTTGTGTTGTTTGGCTACAGCATGGGAGGGATGGTCGCCTATAGAATGGCGCAGAAACTTGAAAAGGCAGGGATATACCCGAAAGCCGTCATCATTTCGGCGATTCAGCCGCCGGATATAAAGCGGAAAAAGGTTTCCCACTATGATGATGATGCCTTTCTTGACCATATCATCCAGCTGGGGGGAATGCCTGATGAGCTTGTAAGAAACAGGGAGGTGATGGATTATTTCCTCCCATCCTTCAGAGCAGACTACCGTGCGCTGGAGTCGTTTCTCCATACCGATCATACGCTTGTCAGCTCGCCTGTTTATATATTGAACGGGGACAAGGATGAAAAATGTATGCAGGACGCTCACGGCTGGAAAAAGTGGGTGCGGGAAGCCGAGTTTCACTCTTTTGAAGGAGGCCATATGTTTCTCCTCTCGCAAACGGAACAGATATCCGCGCTTATCAGGTCGATCATCGCGGCCGCCGGCCAGCCTCAAAAATAAATCAGCAAAAAGCGGAAAATCGGCGCCTGTCAGCCGATTTTCCGCTTTTTCAGTTGAGGAAGTTTTTTTTCTCCAGCAGCGCCGGCGATTCCGGCAATGATCATGATGGAACCGATGAGATGAAACCATTCAAGCGTTTCCCCCAAAAATGCAATCCCCGCCAAAATCGTCACCAATGTTGCCAAATGATTAAACATGCTCATTTTCGCGGCTTCAATTTTCGATAAAGCGTAGTTTGACAAAAAGGATGTCGCAAATGATGACAACACGCCCAAATAAACAATCGCCAGGACAAAGACCGGGTGAGCATAAGGAGCGAAGAATCCGGTAAGCGTCCCGTCCGCCGCATGGCCGAAGACGGCGATTCCATTGAAAAAGAGGAAGCCCGCGGCTGTAATGACATACGTTAATTCCAGTGAGCCGAATGTCCTGGTCATCTTTCTGGCCAATACACTGTAGCCCGCCGAAGAAAGAGCCGACAGCAAAATCAGTGCGGCTCCCTTTAGATTGGCGGCTTCAATGTTTGCGCTTTTCATCAAGAAAATGCAAGCCACGCCCGCCGCTGATAATACGGTGAAAAAGAACTGCCGTTTGCTGAAGCGTTCCTTTAAAACATAGGAGGCCAACATCATCGTCAAAATCGGGATCGAGGCTTGAATGATGCCTGCTTCCGAAGAAGATGTATAGACCAGTCCAAAGGCTTGAAAAGCAAAAAACATCACCGGATAAAATAAAGCCAGCGGCAGCATAAACAGCACATCCTTCGGGCGGATCGCGATTTTAACCCATCCGCATAAAAGAGGCACGAGCGCAGCGCAGAAGGCGATTGTAAAGCGGTGTGCGAGTATATCAAGCGGACCCGCCGCTGTAAGCGCCAATTTCACAAAGAAAAATGAAAACCCAATTATAAAAGCGTACAAGACAGCTGCAAGATAAGCAGTTTTGTGCAAAAATGACCATCTCCATAGCGTATGCATGCAATACGTTTTTGATTTGCCGGCTTTTGTCATCTTATATGGAAGCAAAGTTTGATACAATACAAAAAAAGCAGATCTGTACCGATACAGATTTTGGATAAAGGAGCAGAACATGCAAAAATACGTCGGGCTGATGAATGAACTGGAGGCGCTGATCGAAGGCCGTTCGTTTCAAGAAGGTGACAGGCTGCCGTCCATCCGCACGCTTGCAGAGAACTTTCGCGTCAGCAAAAGCACGGTGATTCGGGCGCTGGGCGAACTGGAAAAACGGCATATCATCTATTCAGTGCCGAAAAGCGGCTATTACGTCGTCAAAAAAACAAACAGGCAGCAGAACAGGGAAAGGACGGTGATTGATTTCGCCGCATCCGCTCCTGACCCGGATGTTTTTCCATACATCGATTTTCAGCATTGCATCAACAAAGCGATCGATACGTATAAAAATGATTTATTTATCTATGGAACGCCCAAAGGGCTTCCATCTCTAGTAGCCGTCATTCAAAAAGAGCTGGCGAATAGCCAGGTATTCGCCGGCGAAAACAATATTTTTATCACGTCAGGCGTCCAGCAGGCTTTGGCTCTGCTGGCCTCGATTCCCTTTCCCAATCAGAAGCGGAACATATTGATCGAACAGCCGACTTATCATTTATTGCTCAAATATCTCGAAGTTCATCAGCTTCCGGTGATCGGAATTGAACGAACGTCGCAGGGAATCGATGTCGAGAAATTGGAGCGGCTTTTTCGGACGGAAGACATTAAATTTTTTTACACGATGCCAAGGTTTCACAATCCCCTTGGAAGCTCTTATTCTGAAAAAGAAAAAAAGAGCATCGTCCGGCTTGCCGAAATGTACGGCGTTTATATTGTCGAGGATGATTTTTTAGGAGATTTGGAAGGAAATAAAAAGGCTGATCCGTTATATGCATATGATGTTTCTTCACGGGTTATTTATCTGAAAAGTTTTTCTAAAATCATTTTTCCCGGTCTGCGCGTCGGTGTTGCCGTGCTGCCGGACTCATTGACAGAGGTGTTCAACCAATACAAACGACTCACTGATATCGACAGTTCGATGCTGTCGCAGGCCGCTTTGGAAATCTATTTGAAAAGCGGGATGTTTGAAAGGCATAAACAAAAAATCCGTTCTTCCTATGAAAAAAGGTCGCGCCTGCTGCACGCACTGCTAAAGGAGCTGTCCGAATCATCGGGAGGTCTTGTTGAGTTTCATCCTCCTGATCAGCCATGTGTTCATACCCATCTTGTATTGGACCGCAAACTCCCGGCGTCCCGCATCATAAAAAGCTTAAAAAAGCGCGACATCCTTTTGGAACCGGTGGACGCCCATTATTTACCCGGATTTCAAAAAAGAAATCTATTAAAAATCAACACCACCAATGTAAAGGAGGAAGACATCCGGCGCGGAATCAAGCGGCTGCAGCAAGCGATCGAAACATCCTATTATTAAGGAGCGGACTTAAAAAAAGGCCGTGAATCTGTCACGGCCTTTACAGGTCATCATACCCTTTGATCACAATTTCCTCGGGAAAATCGGGAGCGGCGGAACAGACCGCCATTTTGTAATCGGGATCAAGCTCATATGTTTTTATATAGCAAGGCGGATAGTTCGGAGGCGTTTTGAGTGAGACACGGCCGTCTTCTGCGAGCTTGACGGTAAACGAATCAAGCGGCAGTGACAGCCCTTTTCCCGCCTGTTTGACAAAGCTTTCTTTCATCGTCCATAAATGATAGAAATAGGATAGGCGTTCAGATTCGCTTTTTGCCATCAGGTCGCGGTGCTCTTCAGGTGAAAAAAACCGTTCTGCGATGTCAAAATTGACCGGTTTGATTTTTTCTACATCCACTCCAACCGGACAATCGCCGGCTGCGCATACGATCCAAGAACCAGAGTGGGAAATATTGAAATGAAAATCGGGAAGGCCTTCGGCAGACGGCTTCCCATATCGTCCGGCAGTGAATGTAATGCGGTCATACGGCAAACCGAAAGTTTCCCTGATGATACTTCTCGCCAGAACGTCTCCGATCAGCGTCCGATTGGCGTCTTCCGGATATCTGTATCTGTTTACTTTTTCCCGCTTCTCCTCAGGTACGATGGCCATCATTCGTTCAAACTGATCGGGCTTTGGCAGCTGATTCATATAAACGGCGTAAATCTTCATCACATGCAACCTCTTTACGATATGTAGTCTATATTGATTGTAGCAAACAGGGAGTGTGAAAGATAGACCCGCGTCTCTTGAACCAAAACGGAAGGAGCTAAAAATCATGAATGGCACACTGATCAACGACATGTTTTCCGGAAGGGAGCTTTTCATCTATCTGCCCCCTTCATATCAAAGCGGCCGAAAACGCTATCCCGCGCTTTATGTTCATGACAGGGGGGATCTGTTTGATCCCGGGTTCAGCGATAGTTTAGAAAGAATTGAACATTTCTGCGAGCGCGGAGAAATGCCTGAATTAATCTTGATCGGCGTGGCTTCAGCGGACAGGGAAAACGAATATACCCCTTTTCGGCAGCCTCATGTAAAGAAAACAGATCATATATATGGCGGAAACGGGGCTCTTTACGCCGCATTTTTGGCCAAGCAGCTCAAGCCATTTATCGACCGGAGCTACCCTACAGATGGGAGCCGCGAAAACACCGGGATCATCGGGAAGTCGTTCGGCGGGCTCATTTCGATGTATACAGCCTGTCTGCACCCTGAAACCTTCGGCAAGATCGGAAGTCTGTCAGGTTCTTTCTGGTTTCAAGGTATAACCGAATATATGCGCTCACAATCCTTTGAAAATGCCAATCTGCGCATCTATATGGATGTGGGGAGCACGGAAGGCACTGACCGCGAAAATCTTCAGAAAGAAATGATTCCAAGAACGAAGGAAGCCTTCCGTATTTTAATTGAAAACGGAGTGTCGCCGGAAGATCTCAAATTTGTCATTGATGAAGGTGGAGCCCACCGGCTTGAGCGGTTTACGAAACGTTTTCCCGAAGCGGTCAAATGGCTGTTTGCAGGCAGCTGACTTTCCCTGTCACAGAAGTGCACAGAATGACAGGAAATCGTCGAACCGGACTGGTAAGGTAGAAGCCGAAAGGAGAAAAAATGGATATCCTGAAACGTTTGGCTGAAAGCATCGACTTTATCGAAATCTGGACCAGGATCTGCAGCATGAAGATACAGCGAAAATCGCCTGCTGTTCAAAATTTCATTTTCAGCGCATGTTCTACATGCTGACGGGCAGCAGGCCGACTATATCCGCAAACGAAGGCTGACAGTCGCGGCCCAGAAACTCGCCGCAACAGATGCAAAAGTCGTTGATATTGCGTTGAAGTACGGCTGCCACACCCCTGAATCGTTTTCAAAAGCGTTCAGCAACCTTCACGGCATGAGCCTTTCGCAGGCCCGTGTATGAGGCCGGATGCTCAAGGCATTTCCCCGTCTTTCCTTTCAAATTCAAATCAAAGGAGCAGAGGATATGAAATGCAAAATTGTTGAAAAAGAAGCCTTTCAGATCGCCGGCAAAGCGATTCAGACGACTATGGACAAGGCGCAAAACAAAGTGGAGATTCCGGCTTTCTGGAAAGAGGTAAACCACAACGGCTTTACCGGCTCATTGAAACCATTTGCCGGACCGCTCGGCTTTCTGGGCGTCTGCATGGATTTTGATGAGCGGGACGGCACATTCACCTATGTTATCGGCATCGAAAAAACGGCCGAAAACCTCCCTGAGAGCTGTATCGTGAAAGAAGTCCCCGCATCAACATGGGCCGTGTTCGATGCCGTAGGTCCCGTGAATCCAACCGTTCAAGCAACATGGGAGCGAATTTTCTCGGAATGGTTTCCGGCTACAGGTTATGAGCATGCAGACGCTCCAGAATTTGAAGCCTATCGGGCAGGCGGAAATATCTCGGCTGACGACTATGTCACGCAGATTTGGATTCCGATTGTAAAGAAACGCTAAACATATATGATACTTGCGCTATGACGATTGATTTATTCTTTATCACATTGACCATCCGCGAAAAAAGTAAAAATCCGGAAGAATACGAGATTGAGGAAATATACAATGAGATGAGAGATCGATGGTTAAGGTATCTTTATAGATCCGGGATTGAGGTGGCGGCCAGGATATACAAATGATGATGTGGATGAAGGGCATAAGTCTGTCAAAGGTTTGTTTTTGATATTTCATATTTCTAAACGATTAAGTGAGGGAAGCTTGTAGAGAAAGTAGTGTTTTCTCTACAAGCTATACCTAATGCTGCTCTTTATGGTTCTATGAACGGCCGATATCAGACCAGCGTTTGTCACCTATTTTTTCTAATTTTTCATACATTTTCATTTGTCCGGGCACCATTTCATCTGCGATGTTAACAAGGTACTCGATCTTATCATAATAGCTCATGTTTTGATCAGGAATTAATTCATCAAGCCTGTGTCGTAAACCGTTTAGTTTTTCTCTTGCCGTTTTATGATTGGCGCTTTTTAAAATACTGGTCGGTATTACGCGTGCCAGCCTTTCAAGCCTTTCATCAGGGGAAAGTGAGATATCCGGCAATAATTCAAAAAGCCTTTGGCTATGGGCTTGTAAATGTCGGCAAACTTCTTCAAAATCTTCTTCAAATTTTGGAATGTAATCTTCTTTGCTGAATTTTTTAACGATACATTCTTTTTCCATATCATCGATTCTCCTTTTCTAATCAATCGTTTTCATGTTGATGACTTCTGAAAATAAGGCAGGCAGAATGGATAGTATTCCGCCTATCCCTGCCGCAATGACGGCATAACGAACCTCAATTGTTGTAGCGAGAATACCTCCTATAACCGCGCCGACGGGAACTAAACCTCGTCCGAATACTTTTGATACTGAATTGACTCGCCCCAAAAGATGTCCGGGTGTAATCGCTTGGCGTAAACTCACCAAATTCACATTATATATAGGGACTCCCATACTTAATAAAAACTGTCCAAGAAGGAGCAAATATAGTGTGTATTGGTTGTTTGGTACACTGCCGATAATTAAAAAACCGACGGCCAACAGCCCCAACGAACCCACAATCACACGACCGACTCCGAGCTTTTCGGCCAATTTTCTGCTTATCAGAGCGCCTACAAGAAAGCCGGCGTTTCCAAGACCTAAAATGACGCCAATATCGCTTGCGGAAAAATTTAGTGATCGAGTCATATATATGACTGAAATGGATTGATACAATCCGATAAATAAAACGCTTAAACTATAACTGATCAATATGGGACGCAATATCTGGTGTTGAAAGGTAAATGCAATGCCCTCTCCAATGTCTTTCCAGACGCTTTGCCTATTTGAAGGATCTCTTTTTTTTACTCTGCTTTCAGGTAAAAAAAGCGTTAGGATAAAAGAAATGATAAAACTGACTGCATCTAGAAAAACAGCGATCGGAGCTGTTAACAATTGAATGATATATCCTCCAATTCCAGGTCCTGCGACTTGAGCTGCACCATTGGTGACTTCCAGTTTTGCATTTCCATTCAGTAAAGATTGAGAGGGGACAATTTCCGGCAGGTAAGATGAATACGAAATTTGATAAAAAATAGAACAGCATCCGGTTAGAAAAGCAACTGCCAGAACCACTTCTATGGATAAAAATCCACGCAGATAACTGATCGGAATAATCAATAAAAGACATGCGTTCATCGATTGGCAAAACAACATGACTCGTTTCCTATTCATTCGGTCAACTAATGCACCTGCATGAAAACCGAGCAACAAATTTGGAAGAAAAGAAAGAAAACTGATCAGGCTCACGGCAAAATTACCTGAGCTTAAATGATTTATTGCAATTAAAGGCAATGCGATAATGGTAATCTGTCTTCCGAAAGATTCTATCGTTTGGCTTGACCATAATAAATAAAAATAATGATTTAGCGAATGTTTTTTTGTAATGACAGACTGCTGAGGTTCAATTTTACTATTCGTTTTAATTATTGACTCCCTCCTGATCCGATAAATGAAAAGACTGAATGTGATTCCATTTTTTGGCGGTATCATGAATGTCGTTTGCCAATTCTTCGATCAGTTTAATGCCAACAGAAGTAAAAGAATCTTTATGACTTAATAGTGATTCACTTAAATGTTGTGCCGATTGCAATCCTGAAGCTGCCGCTTCCTCAAAAATTTTACGCTCTTCATGATGAAGACTGCTTTCATGTAATTCAGAGATGCGAAGCTTCAGCATTTGACTGTATACAATGGCTGCATGAAAAACTCGATCTAATTCCCAATATTGATTGCGAATAGCTTGCGTATTTCTCCAAGGTATTTCTATTTTAGCTGATGTTTTGCTGTCGTAATTTTCATTGAAAATATCACAAAGCAGTAAGTTCATGTTGATGACTTGGTGTACAGCTTCGTGGTATAGGTTTTCTGCTAAAAATCGGAAGGATTGTATTGTGCTTAGACTATTTGGCGGAATATGAAATGTAGCTTTATCAGATATGTATATACAAAGCGGCATAATCGGAAAGGAAGCTGATGTTATTTGAGTGTCTTTATCGACAAAATTCTTCCGTATCCTGACCCATACTATGGATCTGACAAATTCTTTTATCAACTGATAAGCTCTAGAATAATTTCTCTTCAAATGATGAAGTGCCATAGAAAGCAGTTCTTTTTGTTCCTTTGTAGCTTGCAGAATCTCATGTGAAGTTATAGGAAGCTTGTTCCATATCATCTCAGGCAGTTTTGTAATCATGAAAAATGTATCATTGCCAACTTTTAATTTTTCTCCATCAATCGATGATAAGTGTTGATCAGGATGAGGAATTCCAGTCAGTTCAGCTGTTAAATGCAAATGGGAAAGGTACTCCTTTTTTTCCTTACATTCATTTTTTTGTATATCAAAGAATGAACCTTTAGGAATTTTAAAATGAACCAAACCGGGTATGGACATTTTTGACCATCTCCTTACTCATTTTATATAGAGAATCCTAACTTTACAGTCTAGGATTCTCCATTTAAGGGTCATTTACTTATTTAGCAGGTTTTTTAACGGGTGTATTATCAGGAACCATGTGATCTAGGCGCTGTGTAAGCTTTTTCACCTTATTTTGAATACTCATTTCTATACCTCCTCCCCAACAAAATTTTTATTTCTCAATACATTAAGTATGACTTAATGTATATAGAGAACATGAAATATGTAGGTGATATCTCCGATGACAATCATAAAAATAGCTTGCTTTGTTAATATGTATAAATAATACATTAATTCCAATAAATGAGTCAATAAAAAATTTTATAATATTTTGAATATTTAACCTGAAAGCACTAAAAAAACGGATGATATATTTCATCCGTTTTTCTTCAATGAAAACTGAACAGGCCGGACCGCTTCCACCCGGCGTCCTGATACGGCGTATGCAAGGAGCCGCTTGGACTGCGGCAGCGAAAAGCGCAAAATCGCGCCTGTCATGATCGCGGTTAATACGGTTCCGATGCCGATCGGACCGCCGAGAAGCCAGCCGATAAACAATATCGTCAGCTCCATTCCGTTGCGGACCCATTGCACATTCCAGCCCGTTTTCTCGGAAATCAAAAGCATCAGGGAGTCGCGGGGACCCGCGCCAAGATTGGCCGACACATAAATGCCGACGCCGTAGCCGATGAAAACCACCCCTAACAGAAAAACGGCGGTCGCTGAGGCAAGCGTTTTCGGATCAGGAAGAATATAATTAAAGAAATCTATAAAAATACCGATCAGCAGCATGTTCAATACGGCGCCGATTTTCGGCCAAGCTTTTGTAAACAGCGATGTCAAGCCTACGATAACCGCTCCGACAATAATCGCCCATTGGCCGACTGACAGCCCCAAAAGCTCAAACAGCCCGTAATGGAACGCGTCCCACGGACCGATGCCGAGCACTTTGCCTTCAATCGTTAGAGAAACCCCAAAAGACAATACAAGCAATCCGACAAAATAAAAAAGCCAGCGCAGAACAAGTTCTCGCTTCAAATGGATTCCCCTCTTTCCAAAACACAATCGAGTGTTATTGTATCATAATCAGATGCGGAGCAGAATAGGAATTATTCACTGAATGCCGTGGAACAAGCGTTTTAGAGGAATGAACCGTTGCGCCGGCAAGATGAAGCCCTTCCGATCATTGTGCGATAACGATTTTACGTCCTGTCTCAGCCGACTCGCGAACCGCATCCAACAGCATGTGCAGCTTCACCGCGTCGTGAAAGTCGGGAATGTCCCGTTTGTTTTCAACAATATCTCCCGCCAGCACATGAAACGCTTTTTTGACGTAGCCCGCCGGATGCGCGTCTTTTTCCGATGACTGTCTTACGCTTTCCCAGCGGATTTCTTCAGCATCTGTGAATAGAGCCGAGCTGTCGGAATAGGACAGTTTTTCAAGCGTAAGCCGGCCGAATTGCACATGTCCGGCAGAACGCTGCTGTGACAGGCGGAAAGCGCCTTTCTCTCCTTGTATGTCTAAACGAAATGCCGGATAAACGCCCCCTTGAATATGAACGGAAGCTGATGCGCCGCTTGTAAGGGTTCCGTTTATTAATATTTGATCAGCGGTGTTTTTGTGAATCCGTTCACCGGATTCCTGTACAATGGCTTCCGGATAATTGATATTCGTCAAAGCGGAAAGCTCTTTAAAGCCGCCAAGGATATAGCATAGCGCATCAAGAGAATGTCCGCCGTTGATTGCCAGCAAGTCGGCGCCGTTTTCTTGATATAACAGATAGCTGCTTTTCTCATCGGTTATCCCGCCTTTTCCCTGAGTAGCGACATGCATGGTGCAGGACAGCACCTTTCCGATCTCGCCTTTTTGCACCGCCTGCTTCAAGTAGTTGATTTCAGGGGATTGCCTTGCCTGCAGGCCTACGGCATGATGGATGCCCGCTTTCTCCGCCAATTCCGCCAGCTTCTTCGCTTGTTTTGTGTCAATCGCAAGCGGCCATTCGCAATACACATGCTTGTGCGCCTCGATCGCCGCGATGGAAGCTTCATAATGGAACGGAACCTTTACGCTGACGACGACTAAATCGACATCTTTTGATTCAGCCAATGCCTGGATATCCGCAAAAGCGAGCGGCGCGCCGACAGCCGCCGCGCTTTTTTTGGCAGACTCCATGTTGGATGTTCCGATCGCCGTGATTTGAAAATCCGGATGCTCTGTAAGAGCCGGTATATGGGCCCGGCTGGCCCACTGATTATTCATAGAGCCGCCGATAATACCCGTTTTGATTACATGATGATTCATGAATGTTCCCTCCAATGCCGTGATGTGGCAATTAAATGTAATTCAAGTATAATGAGACATCATGATCATGAAAAATGTTAATGTATGATGCTGATATCACTTTTTTTGATGGGAGGCGAAAATCGGTGGATATCGAAAACATGAAGGCGTTTGTTTCCGTTGCGGAGCTGAACAGCATATCGGCTGCCGCGGTCAAGCTCAATCATCTGCAATCAAATATGACGGCCAAGATGAAAAAAATTGAAGCCCATTACGGTCAAGAATTGCTCATCAGAAGCTCAAAGGGTGTTCAATTAACTAAAGAAGGCGAGGTTCTCTATCAGCAGTTTAAAAAAATGCTGCTTCTATGGGAAGAAACAGAAAATAAAATGAAAAAATATGATCCGGTACTCCGGATCGGCACGATGATATCGGTCGGCGGAAGGCAATTGGCGGGTTCATTAAGCACGCTTTATCAAATGCATCCGAACTTATCGGTGACGCTGAAAACAGGATCAACGGAATATATCGAGGAACAGCTTCTTCTGGGAAATATTGATATTGCGCATGCGATCGGATCAATGGGCAACAAGAACATCCATTACGAACAATTGGGTGTGGAGGAAATGGTTATCATCGGAGAAGGGATTGGAGAAAACACGAGATTGGAAGAGTATATAGAAGGCAAAAGCGTCCTTATCCTTTCAGATAAATGTTTGTACCTCTCGATCTTGAACAATATGTTCGCAGACATGAACATAACCCGCGGCGAAACGATCGAGGTCGGCGACATCCAGACGCTCGTTCAGCTTGCTTCAATCGGCATGGGCATTTCCCTCGTTTCCAAAAGAGTCGCAAAACGCTTTAAGACCGGACCGTATTTGGAGGCGCCGCCTTCATATCGATACGTCAATACGTATATGATCACCCGTTTGCATCATCAGCTGACACCGATCGAAAAGCAGTTTAGAGAGCTGAGCCAGTCGCTTATGTACAATGACTAGAAACTGAGATTTTTCAAACTGAAAAAGAATGGAGATTCATGGTGCTGTATTTTGTTTTTTAGCCGGTATGTTTGCATCCGTCTCTGTCCCGTGTTTACGCTCCTCAATCTGAAGCTTCTTTTTATAGGTCAATGGAACAGGTTTTTAAGCATAATTTCACATAAGCTTCTTAACAACACGTTAAGAAGTTTTTTACATTACCGCAAAAACCGCAAAAATAAAACATTTTCACGAAAATTGGCTCGAAATCCTAAAAATTTAGGTATATTGCCCGATATGGCGAGTGAGATATTTTTTTTGAAAATCAACATAAATACAGTCAGGAGAGAGAAACATGCAGCAAAGCAAGACATCAGATGTACAGAAATGGTTTCCGAGCGAAGACGGAAATGCAGCGAAGAGAAGCGAATTTTTATCTCTGATCGAGCAGCTGATCCGCGGAGTCGACGATTTAAAACATCCGGATCAGGTCAACCTCAAGGGGGAAAAGAACAGGGAAGGCCTTTTTTATGAAAAATTGATTTCCGAAAGCAAAATTCCCGTTTCAGGACGTCCGATGGAAGATGTCAATGAAGAGCTGCTGAAGCTTTTGCACAGCCATCCGTACCATACAAAATACTTTTTTACCAATATTCTTCCGATGGCCAGCATTCCGGGAATTTTAGGCATGCTCACCGCCTTTATGGTCAATGGCAATAATTTATGGGATGTGTACGGGCCGGCCGGTGCGGAGGCTGAAGTGAAGGTCACCGCGATGATGTCGAAGCTGGCGGGCTATGATGCCGAGACAAGCGGCGGCTATACGACTTGGGGCGGACAAGGCGCGGTTTACACGGGGCTGCGGATCGCGATTGCGAAAATGTCGCCTTCGGCTCTTAAGGAAGGAGTTCCCGGAAACTTCTATGCCTTCTGTTCAGAAGCGGCTCATTACAGCCTGTATAAGTCAATGGAGGCGACGGGTCTTGGCAGCGACCGCCTGATCAAAGTCAAAACGCACCTTGATCACTCCATGGACACGGACGATTTGCGGAAAAAAATGAGAGAAGTTTGCGAAAATGGCGGTATTCCGGTTTATATCGTCGCCACGACGGGAACGACGGATGCGATCGGGATCGATGATGTCCGGGCCGTACGGTCAGCCGCTGAGGAAATAGCCGGTGATTTTGATCTGCCTGTTCCGCATATTCATGCAGATTCTGCTCTGGGCGGATTTTTTGCTTTTTTCAATGATTATGATGTGGATGAGAACGCTTTATCCTTCAGTCCGGGCGTCCTTGGCATGATCAAGGCGATCAAGGATAAAATGCAGCACTTGCATGAAGCCGACTCGCTTTGCTTTGATTTTCAGAAGCTGGGCCAGACGCCTTATGTCACAAGCCTGTTCCTTGTCAAAAAAGCAAATGATCTGAAACGGATCGACCTTGATCCTGAGGAGACGCCTTATGTCGGCCACCGCGGCTACGGCGACTATCATACAGGCTATACGTTGGAATGTTCACGGATGGCCAGCTCCATCAGCATGTACAGCGCGCTGATGGCATTTGGGCGCGAAGGGTATCAAAAACTGCTCGGCCAGTTCCTTGAAGTGAATCTTCATTTTCGTGAACAGCTCATCCGCCGCATACCGCAGGCGGACATTATGAATCCTGATAACCACGGCATGTCTACGCTGTTTCGGATTTATCCTGAAGGAGCGCCGAGATTTGCCGATGAAATATCGGGACAATGCACCGTTCAAGAGCTTGAAAGAAACAACCGTTTGAATGAGAAGCTATTCGAGAAGCTGGGTGCGAATCGGGACAAGATGTTTTTCGGAGATACGAAAAAGCACCTGTTGGCGGGAACGCGTGAAGGTGCTGAGATTCCGCTGTACGTCAGCAAATTTTTCGTGATTTCTCCTTATACATTGCCTGAGCATGTACCGCAAATCATCGACTACTTAAAAGAAAACATCGAGGATGTCTGCCGGCAGTTTGAAACTGTCACGGTGATGAAGTAAAAGGGGATATGGATGATGAACAAGCTAAAGAAAAAGTTAACAGGGCACATTTCAGTCAAAATCATGCTCGGCGTCGCTTTGGTCCTGATCATTACGATTGCATGCTTTTCAGCTATTTTCAACGTGATCAGCAAAGATTTGTCAGAGCAATTAAAACAGCAGTTTGAAAACCGGCTTTATACAGATATCCATCTTGCAGAAAGCCAGATTAACCGCATTGAAGGCAATAAGCTGAACATTACATCCGCTGACAGCGATTTGTACCAGGAGACGAGAAAAGCCCTTGATGAGCTGAAAAAGAAAAACAAGCTCGAAAATATTTATATTCTTTCCAACCAAGGCGGCAAAGAACGAATCATCGCTTTATCTGATACAGAGAATGATTTCGGGACGGCGTATGCTTTTTCATCCGATATGAAAAAGGCGATAGCCGACAATAAAACGATGGTAAGCGACGTATATCAAGACAAATACGGGATTCATCAATCGATTTTTCTGCCGCTTACGGACGATTCCGGGGAGCAGACCGGTATATTGGGCATTGACCTTGATGCTTCCGTGATCCCAAAAACAGCTGAAAAAGCGCAATGGTATACGCTGGGGATCTCGCTGTTTGTCATACTGATCGGAATGCTGATGGCCTATTTCCTCGGCACGTATATTGCCAAGCCGATCAGACAGTTGATGAAGGCGTCGGAAAAAATCGCCGACGGTGACCTATCTGCCGAAGTGTCCGTCAAAAGCAGCGATGAAGTCGGCAAATTAGCGGCCTCTTTTGAGCGGATGAGCGATAATTTAAGACGTTTGATCGGGCACATATCCGCCTCTTCGCAAGAGGTGTCAAACACGAGCCTTCAGCTGAAAAATGTATCTTCCGAGTCAAGTGAGAGCGCGGCGCAGGTGGCGGAATCGATGAACAGCATGAGCGAGGGAATCAATGAAGTCGTCTCATCTGTTACGGATTGTCATACATCCGCAGCTGAAATCGATAAGCAGATCTCACACGTGACCGACAAGGTGAACGAGATGAAGCAGGTTGCAGAAGGTGTCAGCAAAGATTCCAAGACAGGGCAGGAGCTTGTGGAAGAAACTTTGCAGCAAACCAATACAATCAAAAACGTTATGGAAGAGTCAAAGCAAGCGGCCCAAGACATGCACAACCATACAGAGGAAATCGAAAAAGTCATTGGAATGATTTCTTCAATTGCCGAACAGACGAATTTACTGGCGCTGAACGCCTCGATTGAAGCTGCGCGGGTCGGTGAAGAAGGACAAGGCTTCGCGGTTGTCGCCGGGGAAGTCAGAAAGCTGTCCGAGCGCTCGGCAGAAGCCGCATTATCCGTTTCACAGCTTGTAGCGGGAACGCAGGAGAGCAGCCGTCTTGTCATGGAGCGCATTCATGAAGGCAGTGAAGCGGTCGATAAAGGCCAGATTTTAATTAATGGAACATATGAGAATTTTTCAGGCATCTTTCAAGGGATTTCTCAATTTGCCGAGAGAACGGATCAATTGCTGCAATCTCTGTTAAAAGTGAAAGAATCCTATCAGAACATTTCTTCTGCCATGGAGCAGATATCTGCCGTTACCGAGGAGCAGGCGGCAGGCTCTGAAGAAGTGGCCGCCGCAGCCGAGCAGCAAAGCGCCGGCATGCAAGAGATCGCTTCAGCCATTGAGCAGCTGTCCTCGCTGTCTGAAGAATTGAAAGAAGCGGCGTCCCGGTTTAAATTAGCCGAATAAAACAGCAACAGCCTGATCTAAGATCAGGCTGTTTTGCTTACACCGGGTTCAAAATCCGGTTTAAAAACTGTTTTGTCCGCTCTTCTTTTGGCGCCGAAAAGATTTGCTCCGGCGGTCCCTGTTCAACGATCACGCCTCCGTCGATAAACACGACTTCATCCGCGACATCCTGCGCGAATTTGATCTCATGGGTGACGACGACCATTGTCCAGCCTTCGTTTGCCAGATCTTTCATCACCTTCAGCACCTCTCCGACCAGCTCAGGGTCAAGGGCGGATGTGGGCTCATCAAACAGCATCAGCTCAGGTTTGATGGCTAGGGCGCGGGCGATGCCGACGCGCTGCTGCTGTCCGCCTGAAAGCTGAAACGGATAGAGGTCCATTTTTTCCTCGAGGCCGACTTTTTTTAAAAGCTGAATCGCTTCTTTTTTGACTTCCGCTTTGTCGCGTTTTTGCACTTTTACCGGCCCTTCCATCACATTTTCAAGCGCGGTGCGGTGTGGAAACAGGTGATAGGCTTGAAACACCATTCCCGACTTTCTCCGCAGTCGAAGCAGGTCGGCCTGCTTATGTTTTTTTGAAAAGTCGATTGTAAAGTCGTCAAATGAAAGGATTCCGCGGTTTGGAATTTCAAGCGCGTTCAGGCAGCGAAGCAGCGTCGTTTTTCCCGAACCGGAAGGCCCTAAAATGGCGATTACTTTCCCTTTTTCGATATTCAAATCAATCTTTTTTAAGATTTCGTTTTCGCCAAAAGATTTATTCAGCCCTTTTATCGCAAGCATTGAGATATCCCTCCTTATTTGGACACATACCGGTCTAAGCGCCGTTCGATCTGCTGCTGAACGAGCGCAAGAACAAAGCAGATGATCCAGTAGATAAATGCGGCTTCTATATAGATAATTAAAATCTGATCAAGATTGGCAGCGCCGATTTCCTGGGCTTTCCGGAATAATTCGGCAACCAAAATTTGTGATGCGAGAGATGTGTCTTTAATCAAACTGATAAATGTATTTGATAATGGCGGAATCGAAACGCGCACAGCCTGAGGCAAAATGACTCGTGAGAGCGCCGTTTTCTGGGTCATCCCGATCGAATAAGCGGCTTCCCACTGCCCTTTTGGAACCGACAGGATGGAAGCGCGGATAATTTCTGACGCATAGGCGCCGACATTAAGAGAAAACGCGATGACAGCGCTTGGAAAAGGATCGATCGTCACTTGAAACGCCGGAAACAAGTAAAAGATGATAAACAGCTGAACGAGCAGCGGCGTTCCGCGGATCGCTGAGACATATATGCTGAAAATCGCTTTTAAAATCCGAGATTTTGACATTCTCGCCAGCGCCGTAATGAGCGCGATGATCATTCCGAATATAAAAGAGAGAATGGCAAGGGGAATCGAGTAGTAGATTCCCCTTAAAAAAATCGGCCAAAACGACTCCCGGACAAGATCCCACGGGATGGCTGTTCCGATGGCCGCCTGCATATTATTTAGAAACATCTTCGCCAAACCATTTCTGCGCGATTTTAGACAGCGTACCATCCTCTTTCATTTCTTTCAGCGCACCATTCACTTTATCAACCAGCTCGCCGCTTCCTTTTCGGAATGTGAAATGTGTTGTTTGCGGATCGCCTGTTTCAAAAGCGATTTTCAAATTTTTGTTGCCTGATGTTTTCAAATAGTTGAGCACCGCGAGCTTGTCATTATAAGTAAGATCAACACGGCCCTGCTGAATCAGCTGGAAAGCCTGGGCCATGCCCTCAACGCCTTCGATTTTCGCGCCGGCTTTTTGCGCCAGATCGTTATAGTTGCTCGTCAATGACTGTGCCGCTGTTTTTCCTTTGACATCGTTCTCAGCTTTCAATTCGCTGCCGCTTTTTGTAACGACGACAGCCTGGGAAGTCGTATATGGATCGGAAAATTCGTATTTGTCTTCACGGCCTTTTTTACCAACCTGGTTGGCGATGACATCAAAACGTTTTGAGTTCAGGCCGGCAAACATACTATCCCACTGCGTTTCTTTAAACTCAGCTTTCAAGCCGAGCCGTTTTGCGACTTCCTGCATGACTTCTACATCATATCCGGTCAGTTTGTCGGTTTTTTTATCATGGAACGTGAAAGGTTCATACGTTCCTTCCGTACCGATTGTTAGTACACCTTTATCTTTCACCTGAGACCAAAGGTTTTTGCCGCCCCCTGTGTTTTGATCCTTAGCATTATCACCTGTGGCTCCGCAAGCCGCTGTTACGGCGATCAATAGTGTCATGAGCGCTGCGAATATTGCTTTTTTCATTTTATTCCCCACTTTTCTGATTGGATTTATTTGATATGATTTTACTTAAGGGCCTTCCAAAAGTAAAGCATAAACTTTTTTTAGTATGAGTCAAGAAATTCGTTTTTAGTGATGAAAAGCGTTTGAAGGTGATCACCGTTCTTGATCCGGCCGGATTCCCCATTTTTTTAAGCGGTATTGAAGGCTCTGCCTGCTGATCCCCAGTGTTTTTGCCGCCTTTGATATGTTGTTGTCGCATTTTTTGATCGTTTTTTGAATAAAATATTTCTCGGCATTCTCAATCTGTTCCTTTAAAGGGGGAGCGGAACCGGAAGGCAGCGTTGCAAAAAATTCATAGCCGTAGTGTTTTTGCAGCCGGTCTTTTGTCTGTGATTTTGTCCGGTATTGAAAGGGAAGGTGTGTAAGATCGATGGTTTCTTCATATGACATCATATTCAGCGCGCCTTCGATCAAATGTTCAAGCTCCCTGACGTTCCCAGGCCAATCATAAGAAAGCAGAAATTCGCTGACTTCATCCTCCATGCCTTTGACCTCCATTTGAAACAGCGCATTGTATTTATCGATAAAATGGAGTGCGAGAGGCAGGATATCTTCTTTTCGATCTTTTAATGGAGGAATGAACAAGGTGACGACGCTCAGCCTGTAATACAAATCTTTGCGAAGCCGCTGGGCGCTGATGGCATCGACGGGATCTTCGTTCATCGTCGCAATGATTCTGACGTCGATCGGCGTGTCTTTGGAAGCGCCGATCCGCCGAATCGTTTTCTCCTGGATGGCACGCAAAAGTTTGGCCTGCAAATTTAAATCCAGTGAATTGATTTCATCAAGCAGCAGTGTACCGCCATTTGCCTGTTCAAAAAGGCCGGGACGGTCGACAGCGCCTGTAAAGGCTCCTTTCGTCGTTCCGAACAGAAGGCCTTCGACAAGGCTTTCGGGGAGAGCGGCGCAGTTTTGTGAGACAAATGGCCCTGTTGATCTTTGGCTTCCATTATGTATACTTTGGGCAAACAGCTCTTTTCCGGTTCCGGTGTCTCCGACGATGAGAATCGATGAAGAGGTGCGGGTCGCCCGTTTTGCGTGTTCGCACACCTCCCTGAACGCCGGGCTGTCCCCGATCAGGCTGTCAAACGTATACTTTGCATTTTCCGTTTTATTCATATTATCTCTGATCAGCCGCTCCAGCTTTGTGACATCTTTTGCGATCTCGATCGCACCTTTAATGTTCCCGTTTTTCAATATGGGAAACGTATGATTGACGGTTGTGATTTCCTGGCCCTTGTTATTAAAGTACGTCTGCTTCACGTTTTTGATCGTTTTGCCGTATTGAAGAGCCTGGAGGAGCGTACTGTCATGCTCTGCAAATGTAAACACATCGAGAAGGTTTTTGCCGAGCACATCCTCCACATCCATTCCTTCAATCTGCTTCATTTTATTGTTGTATACGACCGATGTGCCGTTTTCATCGACGATGTGCAGGCCGATATCAATTTCATTGATGATTCGCTGAAAAATAAGCTGCAGGAGTTCAAGATCCATCAGCATATGAATATCCCCCTTTGTCCCAATCTGCTTTTATTTTAAGCGAAGAATGTTCCGGGGTGCAAAATTTTCATGCATATACGATGTAAAAGTGCAAAAAAATTGGCATATGAGTTGCGCGAATTGCCTGAATTTCCGGTAATTTGTCGCTTGGCATGAAACTTGCAATTAAGAAGAGCGAGACAGAAAAAATGACATCTGGCTGTTGTCCTATAACAAGAAGGAGGAATCATAATGACTGTTTTATCTAAGTCCGAAGAAATTATGCAGCAAACAGCACAATACGGTGCAAACAACTATCATCCTCTGCCGATCGTTATTTCAGAGGCTGAAGGGGCATGGGTAAAAGACCCTGAAGGAAATCGATATATGGATATGCTGAGCGCCTATTCCGCCGTCAACCAAGGGCACAGACATCCGAAGATCATTCAGGCGCTGAAAGACCAGGCCGATAAAATCACCTTGACGTCAAGAGCTTTCCACAATGACCGGCTCGGTCCTTTTTATGAAAAGGTTGCAGCATTGACTGGAAAAAACATGGTGCTCCCAATGAATACCGGGGCCGAAGCGGTTGAATCCGCAATCAAAGCGGCGCGGCGCTGGGCTTACGATGTCAAAGGCGTAGCCGACAATCAAGCGGAAATCATCGCATGTGAAGGAAACTTTCACGGGCGGACAATGCTGGCCGTGTCCCTTTCATCAGAAGAAGAATATAAGCGCGGCTTTGGGCCGATGCTTCCGGGCATCAAGCTGATTCCGTACGGAGATTTGGAAGCGCTGAAAAAGGCGATCACGCCAAACACCGCGGCTTTCTTGCTCGAGCCGATACAAGGGGAAGCCGGAATCGTCATTCCGCCTGAAGGCTTTTTAAAACAGGCCGCTGAGATTTGCAAGGAAAACAATGTCTTGTTCATCGCCGACGAAATACAGTCCGGACTGGGGCGTACGGGCAAGATGTTTGCCTGCGACTGGGAGGAAGTCGATCCTGATATGTACATTTTGGGTAAAGCGCTTGGAGGCGGCGTATTTCCGATTTCATGCATTGCAGCAAACCGTGATGTACTGGGCGTGTTTAATCCAGGCTCTCACGGGTCGACCTTCGGCGGAAATCCGCTGGCATGCGCCGTATCCATCGCCGCCCTTGAGGTTTTGGAAGATGAGCGGCTTGCCGAACGCTCTTTGGAGCTTGGGGCTTATTTTAAAGAAAAGCTTTCGCAAATCGACCATCCTAAGATTAAGGAAGTCCGCGGAAGAGGCCTTTTTATCGGAGTGGAGCTTACCGAAGCAGCGCGTCCGTATTGTGAACAATTGAAAGAAGAAGGGCTGCTGTGCAAAGAGACGCATGAGACGGTCATTCGTTTTGCGCCTCCTTTGGTGATCTCTAGAGAGGATCTCGACTGGGCCATTGAAAAGATTACCCGTGTTTTGTCGAAGTAAGGGGAACGGCTGAACAATAAAGGGGTTGTTCAGCCTGTTTTTTTCGCTGTTTTGCGAAGTTTGTCAAAAATTGAAATATAAGGAAAATGTTCAGAAGATTGAAAAAATAGTTATTTTGTCATATGCAAGGACAGTTTTGATGTCTGACAAAGGGTGCTAAAAAACAGGGAGAAATGAATCAGAAGGGGTGTGGAATGTTTGAATCGTGAACAAGATCAGCAATATACATTGAAAAGGACGATGAAGTCAAGGCATTTATTTATGATCTCGCTCGGCGGGGTGATCGGGACGGGTTTTTTCCTGGGTACAGGATATACCATCAATGAGGCGGGGCCCATCGGAGCGATTCTCTCCTATTTGGCGGGCGGGATGATTATGTATTTTACGATGCTCTGTCTTGGAGAGCTTGCGGTGGCCATGCCGGTGTCAGGATCATTTCAGACATATGCGACAAAGTTTATCGGACCCGCGACTGGTTTTGCCGTCGGATGGATCTACTGGCTCGGCTGGTCGGTGACTGTCGCTTTGGAATTTTTGTCCGCCGGGCAGCTGATGAAAAGGTGGTTTCCCCATGTCGATGTCTGGATATGGTGCCTTGTTTTCGGGGGGCTGCTTTTTATGCTGAATGCGCTGTCTGCAAAAGCTTTTGGAGAATCCGAATTTTGGCTGTCCGGCATTAAAATCATCGTTATTCTTCTGTTCATTATTCTTGGCGGAGGTGCGATGTTCGGCTTGATTGACATGAAAGGAGGGCAGCCTGCACCGTTTTTCTCCAATTTGGTGGGTGACGGCATCTTTCCAAACGGGATCGGCGCCATCTTCATTACGATGATTACCGTCAACTTTGCTTTCCAGGGAACCGAGCTGATCGGGATTGCGGCAGGGGAGAGCGAAAACCCCGAAAAGACGGTGCCGCGTTCCATTAAGCAAACCGTATGGCGGACGCTCGTGTTTTTCGGCTTGTCCGTATTCGTGCTTGCCGGGTTGATTCCGTGGGAAAAAGCAGGAGTCGTCGAAAGTCCGTTTGTCATCGTGTTTGAACAGATTGGGATTCCTTATGCCGCCGATTTGATGAATTTCGTCATTTTGATCGCGTTGCTGTCGGTTGCGAATTCGGGTTTATACGCATCGACGAGGATGCTGTATTCATTGGCGAAAGAAGGGATGGCCGCTTCTGCTTTAAGCAGGGTCAATCATCGGGGCATCCCGATGAACGCGCTTTGGATCACCTTGGGCTTTGCGGGACTGTCTCTTGTTTCAAGCGTTGTCGCCGCAGAAACCTTATATATCTGGCTGCTGTCGCTTGCCGGTTTGAGCGCGCAGGTCGGCTGGATCACGATCACGCTGTCGCAGCTGTTGTTCCGCAGACGGTATGTGCAAGAAGGCGGAAAGGTGGAAGATCTGAAATTCAAAACGCCTTTCTATCCGTTTTTGCCGCTTGCCGGGTTTATTTTAAACAGCACCGTGCTGGTCAGCTTAGCCTTTGATTCAGAGCAGAGGATGGCATTATACTGCGGGATTTTATTTATGGCAGGCTGCTATTTTGTCTATCATTTGTTTTATAGAAAGAAACGCATGGATGCGCAGCAAAAACAGGAAAACGTCATGATCTACCCAAAACAAAATCAACAATGAGGTGAAAGCTGATGAATCAACACATTTCTTTAATTGGTATGCCGATGGATTTGGGACAGTCAAGGCGCGGAGTGGATATGGGGCCAAGCGCCATCCGCTACGCAAATATCGTGGAACGCATCGCTGAGTTGGGATACGACATTCATGACCTCGGGGATGTGCCGATCAACCGCGACCAGCCTAAACATGACGAAGGATTAAAAAATTTAGCCTCTGTTTTGGAAGGGAATCAAAAATTGGCCGATATTGTCGACCATGTCATTGAGCAGGACCGTTTTCCGCTCGTGCTGGGGGGAGACCACAGCATTGCCATCGGGACATTGGCCGGTGTGGCAAAGCATTATCAACAGCTCGGTGTCATTTGGTATGATGCACATGGAGATTTAAATACGCTGGAAACATCGCCTTCAGGCAACATCCACGGCATGCCGCTTGCTGTAAGCCTTGGCCTGGGCCATGAAAAGCTTGTCAATCTTTACGGGTACGCCCCGAAAATCAAACCTGAGCACGTCGTCATCATCGGCGCCCGTTCTCTTGATGAAGGAGAGCGGGAATATATCAAGAAGACCGGAATGAAGGTCTATACGATGCATGAAATCGACCGGTTGGGAATGTCGAAGGTGATCGAGGAGACGATTGAATACCTGTCGGCCAATTGCGACGGCATCCATTTAAGCCTGGATTTGGACGGCCTTGATCCAAGCGACGCTCCCGGAGTGGGTACACCGGTCGTCGGCGGCATCAGCTACAGGGAAAGCCATTTGGCGATGGAAATGCTTTATGATGCGGATATCATTACTTCCGCAGAATTTGTCGAAGTCAATCCGATACTGGATCATAAAAATAAAACCGGTGAAGCGGCCGTCGAGCTGGTCGAGTCATTGCTGGGGAAAAAACTGCTGTAAACAAAAAAGAACGCATCATCGCTCTCAGGCTGTCGAGAAAATCGACAGCCTTTTTATTCATTTCACCATTTTATAACAAAGAAAAACCTTCTAAAAGGACGATGTCTGTGTCCATATTCAATACAAGGAATTCTTCCCGGTGTTGTTTGATCAGTTTGTCGTCTCAAGCCCTCGCTTGAGAACTATATCAGATCGAAAAATCATCAGGAGGTTTTCTCAAGACTTGACTCCGGAAAAATCCTCTGCAAAATAAGAAAAAATAGAGCGAAGCTTTGCATATTCAAAACAGCTGCATTGGCTGCGCTACTGCCGGTTGAGGGGAAGACAATATGTGAGCGAACAAGTTCCCCTCACCGCCGCTAAGAGCCCCCCTCAACCGGCCAAGCTTGGCTAGGTGTGCGGGAGGGCTTTTTCTCTTTCTGAACATAAAAAATGGACGAGTGATCAAAAGCTTGTAGGAAAAAACATGTAAGCTGCATTTTATATTGAATGGTTTTCCTCTTTTTCCTCATTTGGTGGTGTACTAGAGTGTATTAATATGCGATCTAATACTTTTCCGGTAAATGGCATAAAGCAATTAAGTATTAGCCCGCCTAAACAAACGGTTAATACAGTTCCAACGCCAATTGGTCCATTTAAAATCATTGCCATTATCAAGAATACGAGGTAAATGCATGTTCTCGAAAAAAATATATTTGTCCTCGTTAATTCTTGTATGATTAATGTTAATCGGTCAACTGGAATCGGTGCAAAATTTGTGTGTAAATATGTTGCAGTTCCTAATCCTATAACAACTAAGCCGATTCCAAAACAAACAACTTTACTGTACAAAGATTCAGGTGTTACAAAAGAGTGCAATAAAAAAAGCCACATATCAATACCAATACCCGTTATAAATGCTGTTAACAACCCCAAAACTTCTGGTTTTTGTCTTTTTAAAAATGAATTACAACATATCAATATGGAAGCTATTATTATTTCCCAACTTCCCACAGTTAGCCCGACATTTATAGACAGTCCTACCAAAAGTGCATCAAAAGGTGAAGTTCCAAAGTCTGATTGGATCGTGAAAGAAATACCAAGAGATAATATTAAAATTCCTAATACATAAAAAACATATTTCATTTTAGTCGACCTCTTGATCATGATTTTTATTGCAAATGCAACAAAGTTGGGTTATATTCAATGTATACCCTTTTTATTGCATTTGCAACAAAAATATGTGCCAAGGAGGAAATTATGAAAGAAATTCTTCGTGAAATTGGAATGATTGCCAGGGCGTTAGATTCCATAAGCAATATCGAATTTAAAGAATATGACCTTACAAAAGGGCAGTATTTGTACCTTGTCCGAATATGTGAAAACCCGGGAATCATTCAGGAAAAGTTAGCTGAGATGATTAAAGTAGACCGAACAACCGCAGCTCGTGCAATCAAAAAACTTGAAATGAAGGGCTTTATTGAAAAGAAAGATGATGAACATAACAAAAAAATAAAAAAACTCTTTCCAACAGAAAAGGGAAAAAAGGTATTTCCTTTTATAAAAAGAGAAAATGAGCATTCGAATAATGTTGCATTAGCGGGATTTTCCGAAAGAGAAGCGGAAACCATTTTCAATCTTCTTCAAAGAGTAAGAAAAAATATCGAAAAAGACTGGGAATTTGTAAAAAAGGGAAACAAGAGAAATTATTGATGTTATAAGGAGTGACATATTTAAATGACTATAAATATAAAAAAGTGTACCCTTAAAGACTTACGCAAACTTCAAGAAATTAGTTGTGAAACATTTAATGAGACATTTAAGCATCAGAATTCACCTGAAAATATGAATGCCTATTTAGAAAAGGCTTTTAACTTACAACAATTAGAAAAAGAATTATCCAATATTTCTTCGCAATTCTTTTTTGTTTATTTTAATAATGAAGCCGCTGGATATTTAAAGGTCAACACCGATCATGCTCAGTCTGAAAAAATGGGTGATGAATCACTTGAAATCGAGAGGATTTATATCAAGAACAAATTTCAAAAACATGGGCTTGGTAAGTATCTGCTAAATAAAGCTGAGGAAATTGCGCTGGAACTGAATAAAAAGAAAATCTGGCTGGGTGTATGGGAAAAAAACGAAAATGCTATTGCTTTTTATAAGAAAATGGGGTTTGTTCAAACCGGAGCCCACTCTTTTTATATGGGTGATGAAGAACAAACAGACTTTATCATGACCAAAACAATCATATAACTTTTTTTAGGGGAGGGGATAATGATGTATATTCCAAAATATTATAAGGTCACAAATGCTGATGAAATTTGGGATTTTATACAAGACAACTCTTTTGGCACGATTGTCACGACAGAACAAGGGAAACCAATTGCCACTCATTTGCCCTTGGGATTACATAAAAAAGGTGATGATTACTATTTCACCGGGCATATGGCTTATGGAAATCCCCAGTGGAGAACATTTGAAACCTGTGAAGATGTGCTTGTTATGTTTCAGGGACCGCACGCTTACATTTCTTCTTCTTGGTATGGGCATGAAGATGTTCCAACATGGAATTATCAAGCCGTCCATGTATATGGTAAAGCAAGCATTTTAGAGAAAGATGAATTAATAGCAGAATTAACAATGATGATGGAAAAATACGAAAAACATCGAGAAAATCCGATTTTATGGGATCAACTTTCTCCTCAACTCTTAGAAAGTCAACTGAAAGGTATTGTTGGATTTAAGATTAAGGTGGGAGAAATTCAGGCTGCATATAAGTTAAGTCAGAACCGAAATGAAACGGATTATATTAACATCATTGATCAATTACGAAATGAAGGAAATCCAAATTCGAAACAAATGGCAGAGCTGATGGAAAAAAGATTAAAAAATCAAATATAAGCCCACTTTTATTCAACCCTCAGATGCAAGAACTAAAGAACGGAACGGAGCTGTCATATTGGCGGCTTCTCTTCAGATTGTACTTAAAGTAACGGATGCCTTAGTTGAAGAGAAATTTTCAAAAAAAGCCTGTATCAATGATTACTCGCTAATCTACGATACAGACCTTAACTAATTGTCCTTAAAACAAAGCCAAAAACTCCTTCACAGGCTTCTGCAAAAAGCTGTTGGCCCGCCAGACGACCGACGGCGTCAAAATAAACGGGTTGTCCTTGATCTCCAACGTCTGAACGTAACGGGCAAAATGCTCGGGAAGCATTGATAAAGGCAGAATCGTGGCTCCAAACCCCGAGGTGACGAGGCTGAGCAGCGTTGTTGAGTCATGGCACTCACAGACGACCTTCGGCTCTGCGCCTGATTTTTGAAAAGCTTCGATAACCTTGTCGTATATTCCTTTTCCGTGTGACGGCCTGAGGAGGATTAACGGCAGTTCTGAAATTTCTTTCATGTCGGCATCTCCGCTGAGGCCGTATGATTGATTCCCCGGAAGGACAAGCTTGCAGGGGATGTCGGGAAGACTTTTCGATTCGATGTTTTTGCTGTAAAAAGGCGTTGTCGTAATGGCGGCGTCAATCTGCCGGTTCTCCAGCAGTTTGTGGAGCCGTGAGGGCTCCCCTTCCCAAATGTTAAACATCAGGTTGGGATGCTTCTCTCTGATCTGCGACACCTTTGACAATAAAAGCGCGGCACAGTAGATCGTTGAGCCGACGGCGAGCGTTCCGGCGACTTCCTCACGCAATTCCTGCACTTCGAGAATCGAATCCCTCAGTTTATGCAAAATGTCTTTCGCCCTTTTATAAAAGACTTCCCCTTCATAGGTCAGCGTCAGATTCTTCTTCTTGTTGCGGTCGAACAACACGACTCCGAGTTCTTCCTCCAACTGCTTCAACTGTCTGGAAAGCGGCGGCTGGGCGATATGAAGCTGCTTTGCCGCCGCTGTAATTTTTCCTTCCTCCGCAATCGTGACAAAGTATTTTAACTGACGGATATCCATTTTCGGCAGCACTCTCCTTATATACCTTAAAGGTATTATATATAGATATAATAGATATTTTCAATATGGTAAATAGAGGCGTATCATTTGAGTTGGAGGCATCACAGAAGAGAAAGGAGGACGCATATGAAGATCATTGTCGGAATCACGGGCGCGACCGGCGCTATCTTTGGCGTGCGGATGCTGGAGTGGCTGAATACAGCCGGCGTTGAGACGCATCTTGTCATCTCTCCGTGGGCTGGCGCAACCATCCGGCATGAAACGGGATACACCATAAAAGATTTAGAAGCGCTCGCGTCTTTTACGTATTCCCATAAAGACCAGGCTGCCCGTATTTCAAGCGGTTCCTTTCAAACAGACGGAATGATTGTGGCACCGTGCAGTATGAAAACATTGGCCGGCATCCGTACAGGTTTGGCGGACAATCTTTTGACCCGTTCGGCGGATGTCATGCTAAAGGAACGGAAAAAACTCGTTCTGCTAACAAGGGAAACCCCGCTCAACCAGATTCATCTCGAAAACATGCTTGAGCTGACCAAAATGGGTGCGATGATTCTCCCGCCCATGCCGGCTTTTTATAACCATCCCCAAAATCTGACCGAAATGGTCGACCATATCGTATTCCGCACGCTGGACCAGTTTGGCATCCATCTATCGGAAGCGAAGCGCTGGGAAGGAATGAAACAGGAAAAATAAGGAGGATGAAAGAATGGCTTATCAAGACTTTAGAGATTTTTTAAACTCATTAAAACAAGAAGGACAGCTTCTTGAAGTTCAGGAAGAGGTGAAACCGGAACCCGATTTGGGAGCCGCCGCGCGCGCCGCAAACAACCTCGGAGACAAGTCGCCCGCTCTTTTATTCAACAACATTTACGGCTACAACAATGCCCAAATCGCGCTGAATGTCATCGGCTCCTGGCCGAACCACGCGTTAATGCTCGGCCTTCCAAAAGACACGCCCGTCAAAGAACAATTCTTTGAATTTGCCCGCCGCTATGATCAGTTTCCTGTCAAAGTGCAAAGAGAGGCGACGGCGCCGTTTCACGAAAACGAAATCACAGAAGACATCAATCTGTTTGACATACTGCCGCTCTTCCGTATCAATCAGGGCGACGGCGGTTTTTATTTAGACAAGGCGTGCGTCATTTCCAGAGACGTCGAGGATCCGGATCACTTCGGCAAGCAAAACGTCGGCATGTACAGATTGCAGGTAAAAGGAAAAGACCGCCTCGGCATTCAGCCCGTCCCTCAGCATGACATTGCGATCCACTTGCGCCAGGCTGAAGAACGCGGCGAAAACCTGCCTGTCACCATCGCGCTCGGCTGTGAACCGGTCATTACAACGGCGGCGTCCACACCGCTATTATACGATCAATCAGAATACGAAATGGCAGGCGCATTGCAAGGCGAACCTTATAAAATCGTCAAATCAAAACTGTCCGATTTAGACATCCCGTGGGGAGCGGAAGTGGTGCTCGAAGGTGAAATCCTGGCGGGCGAACGCGAGTATGAAGGTCCGTTCGGCGAGTTTACCGGCCACTATTCAGGCGGACGCAGCATGCCGATCATCAAAATCAAGCGCGTCTGCCACCGCAACAACCCGATTTTTGAACATCTTTATTTAGGCATGCCTTGGACTGAGGTTGACTATATGGTCGGCATTAATACATGCGTGCCGCTTTACCAGCAGCTAAAAGAAGCATATCCGAATGAAATTGTCGCAGTAAACGCGATGTATACCCACGGTTTGATCGCCATTGTCTCAACGAAAAGCCGTTACGGCGGATTCGCCAAAGCAGTCGGCATGCGCGCGCTGACAACCCCGCACGGCCTCGGCTACTGCAAAATGGTGATCGTCGTTGACGAAGACGTCGATCCGTTTAACCTCCCGCAGGTCATGTGGGCGCTATCAACGAAAATGCATCCAAAACACGATGCAGTCATCATCCCGGATTTATCTGTTCTGGCGCTTGATCCAGGTTCTGAACCTGCGGGTATTACCCACAAAATGATCTTGGACGCCACAACACCTGTTGCACCGGAAACAAGAGGACACTATTCACAGCCGCTTGATTCCCCAGTCAATACGAAGGAATGGGAAAAGAGATTAATGGATCTATTAAATCGATAAGATAGGAGAGTGTTTCAATATGCATACATGTCCACGCTGTGATTCGAAAAAAGCGGAAACCGTCAGCAAGTCTCCAGTAGAAGGTGCATGGGAAGCCTACCAATGCCAGCATTGCTTTTTCACTTGGAGATCGTCTGAACCGGATACGATCACAAACCCGGAAAAATACAATCCATCATTTAAAATCGATCCGGCCGAAGTTGAAACCGCCGTCCAAGTACCGGCGGTTCCGAAACGAAAAAACTAAAGGCGGTGTCCGACATGCCACTTCAAATATCAAGCGAACTGCTGGAGCTGCTGAACGGCAAAAACCTCGCTTCTAAACGGCACGAAGCGATGATGCTCCAAACCGTCACAGAAGACGGATGGCCCCACACGGCCATGATCAGCGCCGGCGAAATCATTGCCCTGAACGGAACCGATATCCGCCTGGCTCTCTGGAAAGGCACCACAACAACGGCAAATATCGTCCGCACAGGCCGGGCGATGCTTGTCACATGCTGGAAAGGCAAAGCCCATTATGTCAGGCTGTCCCTATCCGAACTGCCCGAATTAAAAGGTGCGAAACACCCGAGAGCACGGTTCTCCGGCACCGTCGAATCGACCCGGGAAGACATTGCGAAATACGCTGACATCATATCAGGGATTCAAATTGAATTAAAGGATGAAGAGGCGGTTATCAAGCGGTGGGAAGAGACGCTTGAAGAATTAAGGAAATGAAGAAAGGACCATGGCGAACCATGGTCCTTTCCATTATTTCTGCAGCATTTTATTCGTCACTTTGTAGGCCAGGATGCAAGCTATTGTGATCAAAACAATTGCGATCAAAAGGATCACGAGCTTTTCGGCAACGGTATACATCGGCATCAGAAAGACAGCGGTGCAGACGGCAAAAAGACTGCCAAAATAAAAAAACAGGATAAGCGGCTTTCTGTATTTCATCCAAATCACTTGGTTGATCCCATTTCTGGCGGGATCAGACGGATGTTTGCGGTCTTCATGTTTCATCAATTTATTTAGCAAGATATAAATGATAAACGCGAATATCGTTGCCGAAATGATATTAAAACAGATCATAAACAGTTTTTCCCCCCAGCCCATGTCAGGGTTAAGGGGAATGGTGATAAGGGAACCGCATACGAAAAACAGGTAGATGCCAAAGATCGCTTTGTTTCTCGGTTTCTGAAAAAAATTGGACATTTTTATCTCTCCAGTCCTGAATGAGATTTTTGCATAAGAGAAAGCATCCCGGGGATGAGATGCTTTGAAATTATTCATTCTCGCATTGCTGCATTATGTATTTTGAAATGATACTGTATACTCAAGCCCTTTTAATAATTGGTTCCATTGTTCAAGTGTTTTTAATGAAATATGTACAGGTTTTTCATTGTGTTCATCATACTGAGCAACCCAAACGCCGCGGGCAGATGGAATGAAGAAGACGATATTTTGCAAGAATGGCCCATCTTCTAAGCTTGGGATGTAAAAATGTGAGATATTGTGTAGCGACCATTGGTTTGCTTCAAGATCTGCTATCAACTGATTAAAGCTATGTTCTTCCTCCGGTGAAAAAGAACTTTTCTTCCGAACCTTTTCTGTCATGTCTTTATTACTCAGCCAGTCAAAGCACTTATCTGAAAGACGCAGTTTTAAAGGGACATGCTCTTCGTCAGCTGAAAAGTGGTAATAGTCTTTCATCAGCTCGGCAATTTCCTGCTCGTCGGCATACGCAAACTCGTGGATGATGTCGCGGTCAATCATATGGAAAAGCCATGTTTCATTTTCAAAATGGTGAAGCATTAAAGTGTTTTTATTATCAAGATTGGAACAGCGGATCATTTGTTCTGAATTCACGTAGGAAACGATGAACTTCTGCATCTCTTCGCTTAAAGGATTTTCATCCTTGGCGCTTTTTTCTTCGTTCCAGTATTGTTTTAAAATGAGCTGGTTGACGGTTGCGGCTGCAATTGCGTCCCATTCTTTTCTTGATTTTTTTCCTAGCGATGATTCAAGAATTCCTTTTCCAACACCAGGGTAGTCGCATAACCCTACTAAAAGTGCAAGCTCTTCTGATGTACATGTGATGAGATGTTTCATTGTTTTCACATCCTTGTTTATAAACTTAAACCTTGAAAATGAAGTGAAGGATAAAAGATAAAATATAGAAAATGATGATACTTAAAATACCGCTCCCCAGAAGGTAGAGGGAAAAATATAGTTTTCTCAGGAACCAGTTATACTTGTATAGTCGTTTGTATACAAAGTAACTAGCACCGAAAAAGAGACCAGTATAAAAATTAACAATCTTTTTGAACAAGTTTGAAGGTATTTCAAATGTTCCACGTTCATAATTATTTATCATTAAGTTTCCAAGTATTAATAGTAATAATCCGTAACCAAATTGAGCGCCTAAAATAGCGCATAACGCATATTCTGAATATTCAACAAAAATTTCGGGTGTCATAATCCCTCCTGCTTAGCTAAACCATTTTTTAATAGAATTAAGACCACTCTTTACTCCATTTTCAATCGATCCAGCAACTTTCTCACCAACATCTTTAAGTGCATCCCCATACTGGGAACTTGCTACAGCGCCGACTACTCCACCTATTGCTCCCCCTACTATTACTCCTACAGGACCACCGACACTCCCAATTGTGGCTCCAACTTCAGCACCAACAGTTACAGCACCAATATCTGTCATTGTACCTGTTATAAAGCGCCCGGTTTTCTCCACAGCAGTTTTGTCGGAATTATCAGGATCTGTGAATTCTGTTAAATTAGATCCAACAGCAATAGCATTACCGACCACTGGGATTCTTTCTCCTATTTTTGCAAGTCCTTTAGCTTTAGCTGCAGATTCCATTATATCAGCTGTCCCTGCTGCTGTCCTTGATGCAATTCTTCCGCGAAACTCTTTTCCATCTATAAAACTGTGCTGATTTTTAGGAAAACCAACAGCATGTTTAAATAGCATGGAAGGACTATCATAAGAAGCGACAAATTTTTGCGCTTTTTTCAGTAATGGGTTGCTAGGATTGGAGTTAGAGATATTTTTAATGGTTCTCGCTACTCTAGAACTGTGATCCCCTTGAGAAGTCCAAGAGCGATGTGTCATGACCTGGAATTTATATTCCCCTTTAATTCGTTGCCACTTAGTCGGTTTTCCTCCTTGATAATAAATTTTTAACTTTCGCGTCCAGGCGATTGATGCTGTTGCATTTGCTGCGTGATACCCTAATAAGGCTTTATCGCCGACATCTAACGGTTCTCCGATTGTTTCAAAATAACTAAGGATTTCGTGTGCTGTACTCGTTTTGTCCTTATCTTGTTTATCGGTTTTCTTTAATGACGCTTCCGCTTTTTCTTCCAATCGTCCAAGCATTTTCTCCATTGGCGTTTTGCCGGTGTTCTGCACACCGCTTTGCAAGCCGCCGGAAGCTTGATTGATTGTTGAATCGTCTTGCGGCTCCAATATCGACCCGCTCTGATAATCCTGAATCTCGATCTTCGGCCCCGTATACATCTTCTCCAGCTGCTCGACATACTGCTTCATCGTATCGAGATCCTGCCTTGCCGCTTTTAACGCGTTTGTTTGTTCGCGGTCGAAGGTGTGGAGCTTTTCGAGCGTTTCGCTGATTTGCCTTTTGGCTTTTTTTGCGTTTTCGTTGACAGCGGAATCGTCGAGATCAGGCAGATCGACAATGTGGCTGACCGTGGCGGCTGTCTGATTGGCTTTTGCCGTCAATTTGGCTGTCAATGATTCGGCCTGGCTGACGCCGTCATGGAGTTCATTTTCGAGAAAGCTCTGTGAGATGAAGCCGTTATGGTTCGGTTCGAGGGAGTGAAGGGCGCTTTTCGTCTTTTCTAAAATTCCTTTATAGTCTGAGATAAAAGATTCATAAAAAAGAAGAAAAGTGGTGTGGCACTCTTCGTAGAAGGAACGGATCGCTTCGCCGCCTGAGCCTTTTAAAGCATCGTCGAGAGAGGTGATGCCTTTGACGCTTTGTTTGACTTTTGAAATGTCGTCTTTCTGATTTTTCAATTCGGAGAGCGTTTTGTCAAGGCCGTTTTGAAACGTCTGAACATCTAATGTTTTCAATGCGATTCCCTTCCTTCTATTTTGCTTTCATCGATGATGCCAGTTTTTTGTCTGTATCTTTCATCATCTCTACGGCTGATTCGGTTTGGACGATTTGTTTTGAGAGTGCCGAAGCATAGGCCGTTGTCAGCTTTTTTAAGTCTTTGTTCATGTCTTCGATTTTGTCGACGACATCGAGCTTATTTTGGCCTTTGATGTCCGTCGGAACGGCCGGCTTGATCGCGGAGGCCGAGTGTTTCAGTTTTGAGAGTGCTTGTTTGACTTCACCTGTTTTGACTTTGATTTCTTGGCTCATGTTTTCAGACTCCTTTAGTGGTGAGCTTTTTTCGCTTCTTTTTCCAGTTTCTCAATCTTTTTGTGAAGTGAGCTGATATCTTGGCCGAGCGAGTGGATGTCATTCTTTAAAGAGTTGATGCGCTCGTTTAATTTTTTGAACAGATCATCAAATTGCTTCCCGCAAATATCATCATAGTCTGATTTCATATCATTTCTGACGTTTTTAAAAGAATCGGCAAGGCTGCCCTGCCACGTTGTCGATGATAGTTCCGGCTTTTTCATGCTGCCTTTCGAATCGCTGAATTCCCTTTGTATGTGTTCTAAGTCAGTTTTGCAATGTTTTAACTGTTTCAGTTCTTCTTCTTTGGCATTGAGCATGCCTTGCATTGTAAATAGTTTCGTTTTTTCCCAGATCATGATCTGCCACCTCCTGATGAATTTGATTCAAATGGCATACCTGTAATTGTTCGGAAAAGGACCATTTTAATGTTACTACATGGTATAAATAAGGTGAATAGGAAAAATGAACCGTTACTATAACCCTTAAAATCGCGTGGAATATGGAAAAGCTGAAAATAAAAAGCAATATGCTCTCGATCAACTAATGGATAGACCTATAGGCCTAGTTCTTCCGTTATGATATTTATTTACTTTTTCGAGAAATTTAAGGTTATGTTAAGAAAAAAATGGCCGAACAAGGTTTTTCACACGAAATGTCAAATAGTTTAGGTATTTCATATGCACAAGGGGGATCATTGTCTATTTGTGATGAAAAAAGGGGACGGGACGAGTTTCCTGTCAATTGCCGCAACTGAACGCTATTGAATATTTGTTGGAAAATACGTAGTTATTGATGATTGGAAACCGCTGTCATGTTCCTGATCAACTGGGGGAGGAAGATGAAAAAGCTGTTGGCTTTGTATGCGGTCATGCTTTGTTTGTTTTTTGTATATGTTTACGATTATTCACACAGTGAAAAAGCCGGTTCAAACGAAGGGGAGGAAAGCGGGCCTTTAGCAGGGAGTCTGTCGGAAAAGTATGTGATGGTGACATTTCAGTCCGGGATTGAATACTGGAAAAGCGGTTTGAAAGGCTTTGAAGATGCTGCACAGCTTTTCAATGTATCAGTCGAATACCGCGGTGCGGCTCATTATGATGCCCATGAACAAACGACCGTGCTGGAGCAGGTCATCGCCAAAAAACCAGCGGGGATTGCCGTTTCGGCGATTGATCCCGAGGCGCTGAACCCTGTTATCGATAAGGCGCGCGAGCAGGGGATTCCGGTCGTTTTATTTGACTCAGACGCGCCCCTCAGCAATGCTTCGACATACATCGGCACCAATAACAGGGAAGCCGGCGCAGCCGCCGCCCGGGAAATGGCCAAATTTTTGGAGGGAAAAGGGGAAACGGCCGTCATCACCCAGCCGAATCAATACAATCATCAGGAAAGGACGAAAGGATTTCGGAAAACGATTGAGCAAAGCTATCCGAATATGAAGGTTTCGGCTGTTCTGGACGGCAAAGGGGATGAACTCACTTCGAAAAAAGCAGCTGAAGCGCTATTGAAGCAAAACCCGCGCATCAAGGGAATTTTCACGACTGAAGCGAATGGTGCGAGCGGAGTGGCACAGGCTGTGGAAACGGCCGGATTAAAAGGAAAAGTGAACATCATCGGGTTTGATAAAGATAAAAAAACACTTGACGGGATTACAGACGGATCGATTGCCGCCACCCTCGGCCAGGACACATGGCAGATGGGCTACTGGTCGCTGCATATGCTGTTTTTCTCAAACCATCATTTGAAAAAACCGCGCCCACTCCCGTCTTCAATCGATACAGGAATTACGATCATCACAAAGGAAAATGTGGAAGCCTACTATGCGAATGATTAAACGCTCTATCAACAACGCGCCGATCCGCTATAAACTGATCAGCCTTCTGCTGTTGATCAGCATGCTGCCGTCGATCGGTCTGGGTGTTCTGTCGGGATGGGCGGTTGAAAACATTATCGAAAAACAGGTGATCGATCATACGCTGCAATTGATCGGTGAAGTGAATAAAACGACGGAAGTCTATGTCAGCCACATGCAGAACCTGACATATTTGATTTCAATGAATGAAGAAATGGAAGCGTTTTTTGATCACAAGACAGATGACGGTGAAGCGGATTACAAACGGCGGTCATTTTTGCAGGGGCTTACTTCTTTATACTCTGAGGCGGCAGGCATTCTCGTTGTAAATGACAAAGGGGACATGATCAGCAATGAGATGTATGAACGGACGCAGACAGATTTGACAAAGGAGCCGTGGTATCAAGAGGCTGTAAAAAATGAAGGGATTTTCAAAATGATCGGTAAACCCGTCAACCGGAATATCAGAAACCATGTGCACTACAGGGAAGATGAAGTCGTATCAGCGGTCAAAGCCGTGATCGATCCGGACACACAGCGTGTTAAAGGCGTGATATTAATCGATCTGAAGCTGAGGGTGCTGGCTGAAGCGACGAAACATATCCGGTTGGGAAAAACGGGCTATTTGCTGATCATGGATGAGAATGGCGGGAATATTTATTTGCCTGAAGCTTCAGAGCTGTTTTTACCGAAGCGGTGGTTTCAGAAAAAAAGCTCCGGGGCTTTTTCAAAGCGGATCAAGGGGGAGGAATATCAGCTTATCTATGAGACGTCCGCTTTTACAAACTGGACGACAGTCGGTGTGTTTAAGGCGGGTGAACCGGTCAGCGAGGTGAAGGAAATCCACTTATATGTGATGCTGTTTTTATTGGCGGCGGCTTTTCTGGGGATGACCGCTTCCTATTATTTATCCCATTCGATGTCAAAGCCGATTTTGAAGCTGAACTCTTTTATGCAGAAAGCGGAAGGCGGCGATTTTTCAACGCTTTACCAAGAGGACAGACAGGATGAGATCGGGCTTTTGGGAAGGAGCTTCAACAGCTTGATGCTCAGAATCAAGGAGCTGATGTCATTAACCGAAAAACAGGAGCGGCAAAAAAGAGAGGCGGAATTGAGAGCGCTGCAGGCACAAATCAACCCCCATTTTCTCTATAACACGCTGGATACGATCAACTGGATGGCGAGAAAAAAGGGAGCCCATGAGGTCACGGATCTGGTACAGGCTTTATCAAAGCTGTTTCGCATCTCCTTAAGCAAAGGCAGGGACATCATTCCTTTATCAGATGAGTTCGAACATGTAGAAAACTATTTGAAAATCCAAAAAGCGAGATACCGCGATAAGCTCAATTATGAGATTGTGGCCCCAGCCATTGGGGAAGAGCGCTTGATTCTCAAGCTCGTCCTTCAGCCCATTGTAGAAAACGCGATTTATCACGGGATTAAAGAACAGAAGGGCCCTGGGCATATCACGATCACCGGAAAGGAAACAGACGGCTGTCTGATCATACGCGTTGAAGATGACGGAGCCGGAATGGACGGGGATGCATTAGCACAAATTTCCGATCAATTGAAAAAGCGGGAAAGCACAGAAGGCTACGGCATGATCAATGTTCATGAACGGATTGCCCTCACATTTGGGGAGGCATACGGTTTAACGGTTGAAAGCCAAAAAGGAGCCGGAACCGCCGTCACGATTCGTCTGCCGATTTTAAAAAAAGGAGTGGATGCAATTGAATGACAAATGGCGTGTGCTGATCGCCGATGATGAGCCCTGGATCAGGGAGGGAATACGGGATGCCGTTTCATGGGAGCGTTATTATATGGAGGTGTCGGCTGAAGCGGAAAATGGAGAAGAAGCGTTTGAGCTTGCCCTTCAACATTCGATCGATTTATTGATCGTCGATTTGAACATGCCGATCGTGAATGGATTGAATCTGATGAAAAAACTGCGCCAGGCGCTGCCTCGCTGCCGGTTTGTTATTGTGACGGGCTATGATCAGTTTTCATACGCCCAGGAAGCGATCCGCCTTCAGGTCGATGACTATTTGCTCAAGCCTGTGGAGCCCGGCCAGCTCGACAAAGTGCTGAGAAACATCAGCAGCTCGCTTGCAAGTGAAAAACAGAAGCAGCGCGAGCAAATACTCGCAGAACGCCATATTCAGCACAATCTCGGCCTACTCAAAGAGCATTTTTTTAACAATTGGATTCACGGCCGGGTCCGGGATGAGGATGTGCACCAGCAGCTCGAATGTCTTCAGCTCCCGGCGCGGATGCCCGATATGCTCGGCGTTGTCGGCACTGGGACTTTGTCGCTCAAGTCGCCCGCGGCGGATCGTGTAAAAGAAAAGGCTGAACGGTTTTTCGAAGAAGAGCCTGAAAAAGCGGTTTTTTCTGGTGATGAACATCTGATCGGCATTTGCTTGTGGCGCGTTTTGACAGAAGCAGAGCAGCAGGCGTTTAGAGATGAGATGCGGGCCGAACTGCAGACTGGTGTTACTTTCTGCTTCGTAAATCTTGCGGAGACGGGGCAAACCGTACCTCAAGCCTATCAATTTTGCAGAAAAAAGGCCGCGCAGGCGTTAGACGTATCACCGGTTGTGGCCCGGGCCAGGGAATATATGCAAAAGCATTTTGCTGAACGGTCATTTTCCTTAAAGCAGACGGCCGATGCCCTGCAAGTGTCGCCTGTCTATTTGAGCCGGATGATGAAGCGTGAGCTCGGAGTGACATTTATTCAGCTGCTGACGGAAATGCGCATGCAAAAAGCGGTGCATCTTTTGAAGACAACGGCTTTGCCGATCCATGATATCGCTGAACAGACGGGCTATGATACACAGCACTATTTCAGCACCGTATTTAAAAAAACGATGGGAGCATCACCGAATCAGTACCGCCGCATGTCGACAATTGAACGGACAGGTGGAAAATTGTAATGTAAGCGCTTTAAAAAAGTCTGATTTTTATAAAAATAGTTAATTAATTCAAAAGACGAAAAACGATCAGAAGTGGTACAGTTGGCTTGATTCACGATGGGAGAAATGAAAAGGGGGATATCAAGCGTGAAGAAAAGCTGGCTGTTGATCGCTGCACTGCTGCTTTGTTTAATGGTTTCCGCCTGCTCGGGCAATCAGGCGAGCGGAGGGGGAGAAAAAGGCTACGTCGGAATTTCAATGCCGACAAAATCATCGGAACGCTGGGTGTATGACGGAAAGTATATGGTGAAAGAATTTGAAAAACTCGGGTATAAAACAGATCTTCAATATGCGGAAGATGTAGTCGAGAACCAGGTATCGCAAATCGAAAACATGATAACAAAAGGTGTCAATGTGCTCGTCATTGCTTCAATTGACGGGGAAGCGCTGACAGATGTCCTTGAAAAAGCGAATAAACAGGATATCAAGGTTATTTCTTACGACAGGCTGCTTATGAACAGCAAGCATGTCGACTATTATGCGACATTTGACAATCATAAGGTCGGTCAGCTCCAGGGGAAATATATTGAAGAAAAGCTTGGTTTAAAAGACAAAAAAGGGCCGTTTAACATCGAGCTGTTTGCCGGGTCGCCCGATGATAACAATGCGCATTATTTCTTTGACGGGGCAATGTCTGTATTGAAGCCCTACATCGATTCCGGAAAACTGAAAGTCTTAAGCGGCCAGACCTCTTTTGAACAAGGGGCGACATTGAGATGGGACGGCGCGACCGCGCAATCGCGCATGGACAATCTGCTAAGCGCCCATTATACAAAGGCGAAGCTTGATGCGGTGCTTTCACCATATGACGGGATCAGCATCGGAATCATTTCCTCATTAAAGGGAGCCGGCTATGGAACGGATAAAAAGCCGCTGCCTGTCATCACCGGGCAGGATGCGGAGCTTGCTTCCGTCAATTCGATCATAAAAGGCGAACAGACGTCAACGATCTTTAAAGATACGAGAGAACTGGCGAAAAAAGCCGTTGAGATGACGACATCTGTCTTAAAGGGCAAAAAAGCCGAGGTTAATGACACAAAGACATATGACAACGGGGAAAAAGTCGTCCCGTCTTATTTGCTTGAGCCGGTCGTCGTTGATAAAGAAAACTATCAAAAGGTTTTGGTCGACAGCGGCTATTACAAAGAATCGGAATTAGGGAAGTGATGCCATGTCAGATGTCATTTTAGAGATGAGAGGAATCACAAAAGAATTTCCCGGCGTCAAAGCGCTTCATAACGTGCATCTGCGCGTCAAAGCGGGCGAAATCCATGCGCTGTGCGGGGAAAACGGCGCGGGCAAATCGACGCTCATGAAGGTGTTGAGCGGTGTCTATCCTTGTGGAACGTATACGGGCGATATTTTATACAAAGGAGAGGTCTGCCAGTTTAAAAATATTAAGCAAAGCGAGGAAGCGGGGATTGTCATCATCCATCAAGAACTTGCACTGATCCCCGGACTTTCTATTGCGGAAAATCTCTTTTTGGGAAATGAACAGGCTAAAAGCGGTGTGATCAACTGGAGGAAAACAAAGCTGGAAACGCTCGAATTGATGAAAAAGGTCGGCCTTCAGGAATCGCCGGACACGCTGATTTCCCAAATCGGCGTCGGAAAACAGCAATTGGTCGAAATTGCGAAAGCGCTGGCAAAAAAGGTTCAGCTGTTGATTTTAGATGAACCGACGGCCGCTTTGAACGAGTCTGACAGCGAAAATTTGCTTCAGCTTTTATTGGAGCTGAAAAAACAAGGGATTTCCTCGATTATGATATCGCATAAATTAAATGAAATTACGAAAGTGGCGGATTCGATTACTGTGCTCCGTGACGGACAGACGATTGAAACGCTTAATGTCAAAAGCGAGCAATTGACTGAAAACCGGATCATCAGGGGCATGGTCGGCCGGGAATTGCAAAACCGCTACCCTGACAGAAACGCCGAGATCGGAAAGGTCATCTTTGAAGTAAAAGACTGGACTGTGCACCATCCTCTTCGACAGGATCGGAAAGTGGTGAAAACCGCTAATCTGTCCGTCAGAAAAGGCGAGATCGCCGGAATCGCCGGATTGATGGGATCGGGAAGAACAGAGCTTGCGATGAGCATTTTCGGCAGATCCTACGGAAAAAACATTTCCGGCACGCTTAACAAAGACGGCCGGGAATTGACGCTCAGGAATGCCGGGGAAGCGATCAAAAACGGCATCGTTTATGTCACTGAAGACCGCAAAGGCAACGGATTGATTTTAATGGACAGCATTAAAGAAAACATCACCCTGGCAAAATTGGAAAAGGTATCACACCGCCTTGTGATGGATGAGCGGAAAGAAAAACATGAAGCGGAAGCGTTCCGCAGGAAATTAAACATCAAGACGCCGGACGTCTATCAGCAAACCGGAAACTTGAGCGGGGGAAATCAGCAGAAGGTCATGCTGAGCAAGTGGATTTTTTCAGAGCCTGATGTGTTAATTCTCGATGAGCCGACCCGGGGAATTGATGTCGGGGCCAAATATGAAATCTATACGATCATCAATCAGCTGGCTGAGGAAGGAAAAGCGGTGATTATCATTTCTTCAGAACTCCCTGAGCTGCTTGGCATGTGCGACAGGATCTATACGATGTGCGAAGGGGCGATCACCGCCGAATTCGCCAAAGAAGAAGCCGATCAGGAGCTATTGATGAAATACATGACAATACGGATGGAGAGAGGGGGAGAGGCGTATGCAGACACCGGTGCAAACCGATAAAGACCGGGGGCAGCCCGGATATTTACAGCTGTTTCGCGACATGTATAAACAGAACATCCGGAAATACAGCATGGTGATTGCGCTCGTGTTTATCATGCTGCTCTTTCAAATACTGACGGACGGGATTTTGCTCAGGCCGCTGAACATTACCAATCTCGTACTGCAAAACAGCTATATTCTTATTTTGGCGATCGGGATGATGCTTGTCATTATCACAGGGCATATTGATTTATCGGTCGGTTCGGTGGCCGCTTTCGTCGGCGCTGTATCGGCGATGATGATCATCGAGAATGACATGCCGATCTTTGCCGCTGTCGTACTGTCGCTTTTATTGGGCGCGGTGATCGGCGCCTGGCAGGGTTTTTGGATCGCTTATGTGAAGATTCCGGCATTTATTGTAACGCTGGCGGGGATGCTTCTGTTCAGAGGGCTGACGATGATCGTTCTTGAAGGCAAGTCGATCGCGCCGTTCCCCATTTCCTTTCAGCGGATGGCCTCCGGGTTTATCCCGGACTGGCTGAACGGGGGCGCTTTTCATCTGACGACGATTGCGGTCGGGATCGTGGCTTCGGTTATATATATCGTGTATCAGCTGCAGCAAAGAAACATGCAGAAAAAATTTCAGTTTGACATACAGGGAAAAGGGCTGTTTGCTGCCAAAGTATTTTTTATCATCGCCATCATCAATCTGTTCACTTACATTCTCGCAACCTATGAAGGGATCCCGCTTATTTTGATCACGCTGTTTGTCTTGATAGCCGGCTATACATTTGTCATGAAAAAAACCGTAGCCGGGCGGAGAATCTATGCGATTGGCGGGAATGAAAAAGCGGCCGAGCTGTCCGGGGTCAAAACAAAACGGCTGACGTTTATGGTCTTTGTCAACATGGGGGTTTTGGCCGCGCTTTCGGGGCTTATCTTTGCCGCGCGTCTAAATGCGGCGACGCCGAAGGCGGGGAACCTGTTTGAGCTTGACGCCATCGCGGCCTGCTTCATCGGCGGCGCCTCGGCCTACGGCGGAATCGGCACGATCGGCGGAGCGATTATCGGCGGTCTTGTCATGGGCGTCATGAACAACGGCATGTCCCTGCTCGGTCTCGGAATTGACTGGCAGCAGGCTATTAAAGGACTTGTTCTTCTCATCGCCGTCGCTTTTGATATATACAATAAAAATAAAGTATCGTAATGAAAACATCTCCTTTCGGATTGAGAAAGGAGATGTTTTTGTCTGTAAAAAACATAAATGCTTATTTTTTAGGAGGCTATTTCTTTAAGTCTATAAAATATAGCTGATCAGCTTGAGGAAACCGTTCACCAATTTAAAAAGCATTCAAGAGGTGGCGGCAAATAACATAAAAAAACCTGTTTTTGAACAGGCAAAAACAGGTTTCTATCATTAGCTCTGCTGGACGGAGTGATCATGTTCAAGCGTGCTGCTGATCTTTTTAGGCTCAGGCAGCAGGATGTTCAAAATGCTTGCTCCTGCCAAAATGATGATCGACAAATAGAAAGACAGAGAATAGCTGCCGGTTTGGCTGTACCACACGCCCGGCAAATAAGCCCCGAGCGCTGAACCGATCTGGTGGCTGAGAAACAGCCAGCCGAGAATAAACCCGACGGAATACTGCTTGAAATACTGGGTCGCGAGCATTTGCGTCGGTGCGACGGTCGCAAAGTCAACCAGGCCAAACAAAATCGCGAACCCGAGCAGGAGAACGGGCTGATGGCTTGACAGCAGAATGACAAGGGACAGCGCCCGCACGGCATATAGAAAACATAAGATTTTTCGGCTGCTCCAGCGGTCAGCGACGACCCCTGATATTAAAATGCCGATGATGTTAAAGCCCGCCAGAAGGCTGACAGCCGCGCTGGTGACTCCGGTTGAAAAACCGTGGTCATGTGAAAATGGAATCAGATGGGTATCCATTAATCCGGTTGTCGTAAATCCGCATATAAAAAACGGCAAAATGAGAAACCAAAATTTTTTGCTGAAAAAAACGGCCCGGTACGGAATTTGGTTGTTATCAGCTGGTTCGCTTTTCGTACTTTCCTTATTCGCCCCTCCAATCGGCTGCAAGTTTTTTTCGGAAGGACTATTTCTCAAAAACAATAAGACGATCGGAAATACGATCAGGATTAAGAAAATCCCCAGCACGATCACAGTGATCTTCCAGTTGAACCAGTGAATCAGCATCAAGGACCCCGGCACGAGAAGCATCTGCCCCGCGCCAAACCCCGCTTCCATAATGCCGAAGGCAAGGCCCCGTTTTTCATTAAACCAATTTGTCACAATTACGGTTGAAGCGACATTCGAGGCTCCGCCGACCCCAAGGGAAGCGATGATGCCGTAAAGGATAAACAGCTGCCATGGAGATGTGACAAGATATGTAAAAAAGATGCTCAAGCCCACCAGCAGCGTGCTGAACGACAAAATGACCCTCGGGCCAAACCGGTCGACCAGCCTTCCGATTACAGGCTGAGAAACCCCGTAGATAATAAAGCTTAGCGTGGAAATGAGTGAAATTGTCCCTCTGTCCAGCGAAAATTCTTCCTCCCACGGCTGGATAAAGGCCCCGAATGAAAGGCGGACTCCCTGAACGGCCAAAAGCGTCAAAAACGTCACAAAAACGATAATCCAAGCATAGTGTAATTTTCGTTTCATAAATCCTCCCGTATCATCAGTCTAATTCTCTGTCCCATCGTTCCTCTTGGAGCCGCTGCCCCCATAACGGCGCCTCATCTTTGACTTCAGTCAGTCTGAATCCGAATTTTTCATATAGAGGGCGGGCTTCAGCCATTGTGCTGACTGTCCAAAGAAAGATCCGTTCAAATCGCATTTCCCGGCAATAATCGATGAGCTCCCCGAGCAGGCGGCTGCCGACTCCCTGATTGCGAAAAGCGGAATCGACAAGGAACCATCTGAGCTGCACTGTCCGATCATCGTGCTTGACAAGTCCGACGCATCCCGCGAACCTTCCCGCACTTTCGGCGATCCAAATTTTTTCGATGTCGGCGTCAAACGTTTCTTGCAGATAGTCTGAAAATGTCTGGTCCCACCCGTGCGCCTCGGCATAAAATGTCCGCTGTTTTTCAATCATCAGCTTTATATCGTCTGATAGATAGTAATCCCTAATTGAAATCGTGTTTTCTTGCGGCGACAGCTGCTCTGACAATATGCTTTCGACCGTCTGCATCGCCCGGGCAAGCTGTTCCTGGCTTTTGGCGTCCACATGCTTGAGCATATATTCGATTTGCTGATTTGCTTTCGTCTCCAGTTTTTTATAAATCGTTTGGCCGAAATCCGTTAAATACAGGTAATGGTTGCGGCTGTCTTCCTCGCTTTTTTCCTTGTAGAGGATGTTTTCTCTTTCAAACCGCTTGATGATTCTGCTCACATAGCCGCGGTCAAGGTTGAGCCTGTCTTGAAGAAGCTTGGCCGTGCAATGGGGGGTGTTTTTGATCTCAAATACGATCCGTGTTTCCGTTAAAGAAAACGGACTGTCGTAAATATGTTCATTTAGAAAACCTAGAACATTTGTGTAGAATCGATTGAACTTTCTGAATTCTAATGTGATCGAATGGTCGACTTCCGCCATATTGAGAACCTCTCTCCCTTAAATAGTTGCTTGAATCAATTATAATAAAATAGTTGATTAAGTCAAGTATATATATGGCAGCAGGTAGAGGGTCATTCCGTTTTTGTAGACAATAACAATTATAGAATATATTTTACAAATATTCCATAAAATCCGGCGCTGCAGGGCAGGAAAGCGGACAGACGGAATCGTATATAACCTAACAAACGGACAATCCCGCAACATACGAACCTGTTTTTTGAAAGCGTTCCACTTAATAAACACCGCTGTCATCGCGTTCCAAGAATATGATGAAGAAAGGATGAATCGCGGATGGTGACACCATTTCCCCCGATTAGCCGGAAAGTTCCCCGATTACTGCATGGAGCCGACTACAACCCGGATCAATGGCTCAAATATCCCGATGTGTTAAAAGAGGATATCCGCTTAATGAAGCTGTCCCGCTGCAATGTGATGTCTGTCGGTATTTTTTCCTGGGTTTCCCTCGAGCCTGAAGAAGGAAGGTTTACATTTGACTGGCTTGATCAAGTGCTGGATTCTTTTGAAGAAAATGGCATATATGCGTTTTTGGCTACGCCGAGCGGCGCAAGGCCGGCATGGATGTCAAAGAAGTATCCGGAAGTACTGAGAACGGAGCGAAACAGGGTTCGCAATCTTCATGGAAAGCGGCACAACCATTGTTATACTTCACCTGTCTATCGCCAAAAAACGGCGATTATGAATGGAAAGCTTGCAGAGCGGTATGCCCATCATCCGGCTGTCATCGGCTGGCATATTTCCAACGAATACAGCGGAGAATGCCATTGTGATTTATGCCAGGCCAAATTCAGAGAATGGCTGCTGGCGAAATACAAAACGCTTGATCAGCTTAACCATGCATGGTGGACGGCATTTTGGAGCCATACCTATACCGATTGGGATGAGATTGAATCGCCTGCTCCCCACGGCGAAGACGCCGTGCACGGGCTGAATTTGGACTGGAAGCGCTTTGTCACCGATCAGACGGTTGATTTTTGCCGCCATGAAATCGCCCATGTCCGCTCTTTTCATCCGGAACTTCCCGTCACAACGAATTTCATGGGGACATACGCCGGTCTGAACTATTGGAAATTCGCAGACCTGCTTGATGTCATATCTTGGGACTCATACCCGGCGTGGCACAACAATCGCCAGAAAGAAAGCGAGCTGGGCGCCGACATTGCGTTTGTCCATGACATCAACCGCTCCTTAAAAGGCGGCCGGCCGTTCATGCTGATGGAAAGTACGCCAAGCATGACAAACTGGCAGGATGTCAGCAAGCTGAAGCGTCCGGGGATGCATGAATTATCTTCACTGCAGGCGATCGCCCACGGATCTGATACCGTGCAGTATTTCCAATGGAGGAAAAGCCGCGGATCAAGCGAGAAATTGCATGGTGCTGTCGTCGACCATGAAGGATCAGAGCATACGCGCGTCTTTCAAGATGTCAAAAAGCTCGGTGAAAAGCTCGCCAAGCTTGATGAAATCGCCGGTACGACAGTGGAACCGGAAGTAGCGGTCATATTTGACTGGGAAAACCACTGGGCGCTGGAAGATGCCCAGGGGCCGCGCAATATCAGCCTTCATTATGAACGCACCGTTAAATCGTTTTATCAGCCGTTTTGGGAGGAAGGGGTCCCGGTCGATGTCATTCATATGGATGGTGATTTCTCACAATATAAGCTTGTGATTGCGCCGATGCTCTACATGCTGAAAAAGGATACGGCCAAACGGATCGAGCGGTTTGTTCAAGACGGCGGTACATTTGTTGCGACATATTGGTCAGGGATTGTTGATGAACATGATCTCGCCTTTCTCGGCGGCTTCCCGGGCGGGCTGAGAAAAACGCTCGGCATCTGGTCTGAAGAAATCGATGCCCTTTACGATGGACAGAAGAACACAGTTGTGATGGACAGCGATAACCGGCTTGGATTGAGCGGAAGCTATGAAGCGTCTGAGCTTTGCGACTTGGTACATTTGGAGGGAGCCGAAGCGCTCGCCTTTTACGACAAAGATTTTTACGCGGGGCGGCCGGCCTTGACAGTCAATCTGTTCGGGGCAGGAAAAGCCTATTATATCGCATCGAGAAATGAAGCGTCTTTTCAGAAAGCTTTCATATCCAAGCTGATTGAAGAAACCGGGATCGCAAAGGTGCTCGACACAGATCTTCCGGACGGTGTTACAGCCCAGCTTCGCACAGACGGCAAGCATGACTATGTTTTTCTTCTGAACTTTACAGAAGAAAACCGGAGCGTCGCCCTTCCTGATGAAACATATACAGATATGCTGAAAGGGACCCGCAAGAAAGGCACTGTCAAATTGCCTCCGTATGGAACCGTCATTTTCCGCCGGAGCCGTCAGGCGGAATGAAAGATCAAAAACATCCGGAGAACGCTTCTCCGGATGTTTCAAATTCACCGTTAATTTGCGCGGTTTTTCAAGGTGCGCGGGTTGACCTGTTCGTTTAGATTTGGAATAGAATGCAATGATTTTGCGATTTTCTCCCAAGAGACGACTTTGAAATTCTGGTTTGCCAATTGGCCGTTTTCGATATTTTCACCATCCTGGGCAACAAAGATTCCATACGGATATTTCTCGCCCAGCCCGAAACCGAGGACATCGATTCCATCTGTATCGCTTGTCCCGTCGATTTGTTGGCCGCCTCCGATCGAAAATGCGCCGAGATATTCATGATTTCCCCGCCGGTCGTAAATGGCATACCTGTTATCGCCCTGGCTTGATGCAAGCAAATATCCTTTGCCGTCTGCTCCATAATAAATGGTCAGTCCTTCAATATCGGCGGTCAGATGTTTGCCGCCTGCACGGTCGATGATCTTTCCATCTTGACCGCCATTCGGCTCGGCGCTGAACTCCCAAAGCGCAACATCCTCCTCTGCGATGTACAATGCGCCATATTCATCGTCTGCCACAACTCCTTCCGTCTGGGAGCCTATTTGAAACGCACGGACTTTTTTGCCTTCAACTTGTCCTTTGCCGTTATCGAACAGCTCGTATTGTTCAAATTCGCCGTCCTTTCCCGTTACCATCGCATAGAACTTACCCGTTTTTTGGCTGTGGTATAAGCTGAATCCATAGACTTCGTTAATGGACGTTTTGATTGGTTTGTCCGGATTGACGATGTTTTTTAATTCGCCCTTGTCTCCGTTAAAAGCGTATATTTCTATTGTGTTTTTTCCGGCTGACCTGTTGGAAGCGCCGGCAATATCGACTTTTTTGCCTCCGAGTGGAAAATCGTAGCGAAGGTCGACATTGTTTAATTTTCCAAATGAATAGGAAGAGAGTTGTTTTCCATCCAGATTGTAAACTATTAAGCCGGATTTTTTGTTTGTAGTAATCAATTTGCTTTGTTCCGGGTGTTTTGGATGAACCCAGATGGCCGGATCATCTGCCGCGTCATCAGCGGTTTTCACCGGTTCCGTCTCCATATCGGCAGTCACTGTAAAATCGTTTATGGCAGCTGCCCTTGCATGCGGCGCTCCGCTCCATGAAGGAACGAAAATTGCTGCTGCAAGAGCTGAGGCTGTGATCGTTTTGTAAAGGTTTTGTTTCATGTTCTATCCCCTCCTTTATGATGACATTCATGTTAGCAAATTTATGTAAGATCAAGTTTAAGAAAGTGTGAATTTTTGATCAAAATTCTAAAATAAACCAATATGATCATGCATATTGAACTAATGTCACATGATCGTCTGTGCTATTTGAATCGCTTGCCGCGGCTGCTGTGTATCAGAATTCCCGGCCTTTTTACAGGCAGATCCTGATTCATCGGGGAAAGCTTCGGAATAGGAAACCCTGCGATCGATTTTTTGATAGGCCGCTTCGGAGTTCTTATGCTGAGGGTGTCTTATACAGGCATATGTCAAGGGGGAACATGAAAAAAGAAAAGCAGACTGCCTTAGAGACAGCCTGCCGTTTTTTTGTTAATTAACGCCTTTCATAAATTTTTGAATTTTAGGAGAAAGCATAAACAGAATCAATCCTAATAAGATTGATATACCTCCGATGACGCCGAAGTAGGCGATTTCGGTATCTGCGCTGTAGTACTTGACGATCTGCGCGTTAATGGCCTGCGCAGAAGCGTTTGATAGAAACCACAGGCTCATGGTCTGCGCGGAGAAAGCGGCCGGAGCAAGCTTTGACGTTGCAGATAAACCGACTGGAGAGAGGCACAATTCCCCAAGCACGACAATCAGGAAGCTGAGTACGAGCCACATTGGATTTGCCAGTGACTCAGTGCCGTTGATATAGGCAGGGAAAATCATCACGATGAATGACAAGCCGGCCAATATCAAACCGAGTGAAAATTTCGTCGGTGTTGACGGCTGGCGTTTTCCGAGACGCATCCACAGCCACGCAAAGACCGGTGCGAGCACGACGATAAACAGTGGATTCAAAGATTGAAACCATGATGATTGCAATTGCAGTCCCATAAATTCTAAATGAGTCCGTTTGTCCGCATATGTCGCTAAAATATTGGAACCCTGCTCCTGGATCGCCCAGAACATCATCGATGCGACAAACAGCGGGATATAGGCGATAAGCCGTGATTTTTCATCGCTTGTCGTTTTCGAGCTGTAAAACATCACGATGAAATAAAGCAAAGGAATCAAAATGCCGAGAATGCTGACAAGCATCGTAAACACGCTGATTGTCAAAATGCCTTTTGAGATCAAATAAGCGCCGATGATTGCAATAACAAGAACACCGAGGCCGATGCGGCCGAACACTTTTTTCCGCTCAGATGGTGCCAGCGGGTTTGGAACGGTCTTTCCCGCAGGTCCGAGATTTTTCTTTCTCGTCAGCAAATAGGTGACAAGTCCGAGGAACATACCGATGGCGGCAAGGCTGAACCCGAGATGGTAATTATAAGTTTGGCCGACTGTGCCGACAATAAGAGGCGCCAGAAATCCACCCAAGTTAATTCCCATGTAGAAAATACTGAAGCCGGAATCGCGGCGTGTATCTTCAGAGCTGTACAGGTCGCCGACAACGCTTGAAACGTTTGGTTTCAGAAGGCCTGTCCCAATAATGATCAAAAACATGCTGGCGAAGAAAGCGGGTACGCTGCCTGGGAAAGCGAGCAGAATGTGGCCGAACATAATGAGCACACCGCCGTAAAATACGGTATTTGCCGTTCCCAGCAGCCTGTCCGCAATCCAGCCGCCGATGATTCCCGACATGTAGACGAGGGAGCCGTATACGGCCATGATGCTGTTGGCCGTGGCCTCATCAAAGCCGAGGCCGCCTTTATTAATTTCAGTATACAAATAGTAGATAAGGATCGCTTTCATTCCATAATATGAGAAGCGCTCCCAAAATTCAGTAAAAAATAGAGTGAAGAGTCCGCGGGGATGTCCAAAAAACCCCTTTTGCGGAATGTTTTGAATACTTTCATTTTGATGATTAGACATTCGCAATACTCCTTCTTTTTCTGAGCTTATTATAAAAATCATATTCTTATATAATGATCCTGTCAATAGATCGCAAATTGATTTGATGATCGAATAGGACATTAGGCTCTTTTTGTAAAAGCGCTTTACATGCGGTGAAAAAAAGATTTTGGAAATCCGGTTCGATATAAAGATTTTTTGATAAAATTTTATCTATTTTGTACAAGCGAATGTTACTAGATTGCCATATTAATAAGAAGAGTGGATTTTCCTAAAAGGAGGATGGATGTACATGCCAGATCGGCAACTTGAAGACATGACCATGATCATTGCCGATGTGACGAAATTCGGCGCCGTCGGCGACGGCAAAACGGATAGCACGAAAGCAATCAATGAATGTCTGGACTGGACAAAATCTATGGGGCTGCATACAGTATGGATACCGAATGGAGTCTATTTGATCGACGGGACGTTGAACGGCGATCCCGGATTCCCGTTTCGAAACGGGGGAATCAATGTTCCAAGCAACATTTCAATCCTGATGGATGCCGAAACTGTAATAAAAATCAAACCGAACAGCTCATGGGGGTACTCTGCTTTTTATATAGGAGGTGAATCAAACGTCAAAATAACCGGAGGCGCCATTATAGGCGACAGGGATGAACATACCTATACGGCATCACCGAGGCCGACGCATGAGTGGGGCTTCGGCATCTGTGTCGAAGGAGCGTCAAACGTGCTGATCGAAAATGTGAGAATCGCAGATTTTACCGGCGACGGCATCATCATCAGCGCCGGCGGCCAAGGCTACAAATCTTCAGAGCGTGTAACGGTAAGAAATTGTGAAATCAGCCGTTCCCGCAGAAACAACATCTCGATGACAGGCTGTGACGGCGTTTTGATTGAAGGTTGCAGCATTGTGGATGCAGGAACCGGGAATGGAACGTCCCCGCGGTTTGGAATCGATATTGAAGGGTACAGCGAAGGAGCTGTCATCTACGAAAAGCCCGTCAATATTATCATTCGCAACAATACCTTTAAAGGCAATGTAAACAGCGCGGTTACAAATTTCAACGGAGCCTCTGTACGTATTGAAGGAAATCAAACAGACGGCACCATTTCCTACGGATATGGAACCGGGACGATCATTTCCGGTAATATAATCGAAAACAATCCCGAAGTTTCGGGGCAGAATACGGGCATTTCCGGCCAAGGGGCAAACACCTCGGGATCGACCCGCGAAGCGGTGATTAAAGGAAACCTGATCAGCGGCTTTTCGACAGGAATTGATATCCGCGGGGAAAACGTTTTTGTCTCAGGCAACAAAATCATCAATTTTGAAAATGCGGGCATCTCCGTTTATCAAGCAACAAACGTCTTCATCGAAGGAAATGATATTAAAAATGGCGTACCGGAAAAAAAGATGAGCATCGGCCTCAGCATGACCCAATCAGTCAATATCACCTTTTCCAATAACAACATCGCCAATGTGATCCTTGCGGTGAGAAGCGAAGCGGACGACGCGCATATAAAACAAAACGTCATCACCCGGTTCTCGAGAGGAATATGGATATCACAAGGCAGTGCAGTCATCGATGGAAACTTTATTTCCCCGGCATCTTTTCAGATTGTCCCCGAATCCTATTCAATATCTGTCACAAATCAAGCCTCCGCTGTCATACAGAATAACAGCATCAGCGGTTTTACCAATTTCCCGATTTATTGTTCAACTGAAAAGCAAACGAAACTGATCAGGAATACGATTGAAGATTCCCCGCTTGTCGTCACGATTTATATCACCAATGGGACTCATGAAATCGTCGGCAATACGATTACTCTTATGAGGGCGTCTAGACCGGCCGTCATTCTCTACCTTACCCAATCATCAGGCACAGCCATTATGAACAATACCATCCGCAGCCGTTCGGCAGACGGCATTACAGCCATTCAAACGAATACCTCAAGACAATCCATGATCCTCGGAAACACGATTGCGAAAGGGACGATCCAGAGTCATCAGACAGATGTCGTAAGCGGCAATGTCATTGTATGAAAAACAAGGCTCCCATGATAGAGGGAGCCGTTTTTATGTTCTTTTTTTCTTTTTCCTCTTCAGATCCCCCAAGGCTTCCGCAAATACAATCGATATATATAACAGGATCATCAGCCATTCTCCTATTTCCAATATGTTGAATGACAGATTGTTGATTACCGCTTCATACAATGACATCCCTTGAAAAAAATCAAGCATGACAGACATGCCCATCAAGCAGATGAACAGCAAAACCCCGATTCCGATTACTTTCACAAAAAACCACTCTCCGTTCCCCGTTATTTTTTCTGTTTTCACACAGCGCTATGCGCGGGACAAGTATAAATGTTCAGTTGTAAGGAAAAATACGAAAAAACGAGAAAAAGGGGGGATTCTGACAGCTATGCCATTCTTTTTTAAAGGCAACCAGAAAGCGAAAAAAAATCAGGAATCTCTTAAGACAGATGATAGCAGCCCGGAAAACGACCATGTCACAGGCAACATCCGTCAGTCCCTTTCTGAAAATCTGAATATTATAAAGGAAAAAACGGGGAACAGTTCTGATATCGTGGTCCGCCAGCTGAAAACAGGTCTCGGTGGGCAAGTCGAAACAGCCATTGTGTATGTCGCCGGAATCGCCGATGAAAAAGCCATTCATGAATTCCTGATTGAATCGATTTTGAATTCCAAGGAGCTGAAAAAAAAGGAAGACAGCCGGGACATTCTTGATTCGATTGCCGCAGATGCAGTGGCGCTGGGCGGTGTCCATCAGAAAGAACGGCTTGCTTCAGTTTTCGATTCTTTAATGGCCGGAGATACGGTTATTTTAGCGGACGGAGCGCAGTTTGCTGTAGTTGCCAGCACAAAAGGCGGCGAGAAGCGCTCCATCAAGGAACCAGAAAACCAGCAGGCGTTTCGCGGGTCAAGGGAAGGTTTTATAGAATCACTTGATACCAATCTTTCGTTAGTGAGAAGAATCGTCAAAAATCCAAATCTGTGGGTCGAAAAGATGACGATGGGCAGCGTGACAAAAACCGATGTCGCGCTCATGTACATCAACGGAATCTGCAATGAAAAAACGGTGAAGGAAGTCAAAAAAAGGCTGGCGGGCATCGAAATCGACAGCATACTGGAATCGGGTTATATTGAACAGCTGATCGAAGATGTCCCGTTTACGACCTTTCCGACCATTTACCATACGGAGAGGCCTGACATGGTCGCGGGAAACCTGCTTGAGGGGAGAATTGCCATTTTTGTTGACGGGACGCCGTTTGTTTTGCTCGTTCCCGCCGTATTTATTCAGTTTTTTCAATCTGTTGAAGACTACTATTCCCGATTTGATATTGCGACGTTTATCCGCTTTTTGCGGGTGTTGATATTCTTTATTTCATTAATCGCCCCCGCCGTTTATGTGGGAGCAACGACGTTTCACCAGGAAATGATTCCGACGGAGCTGCTCATTGTCATTGCCGCCCAGCGTGAAATCGTTCCTTTTCCGGCCGTTGTGGAGGCTTTAATGATGGAAGTCTCCTTTGAAATACTGCGGGAAGCGGGCATCCGCCTTCCGAAGGCGATCGGCTCGGCCGTTTCGATCGTTGGAGCCATCGTAATCGGACAGGCTGCGGTGCAGGCCGGGATCGTCTCGCCGGCGATGGTTATCATCGTGGCGATTACGGCGATTTCAAGCTTTGCGACGCCGGCCTTTGCGATGGCCATTTCCGCCCGGATCGTCCGCTTTTTCTTTATCATCGCTGCGGCGACGACCGGATTCTACGGCATCATCCTTGGACTGATCATCATGTTTGTCCATTTAAGCAGCATGCGTTCCTTCGGTGTTCCATATATGACGCCTTTTGCTCCATTCATTCCGAAAAACTGGGGCGATACGATTTTCCGTTCGCCTTGGTGGACGCATGAAAAAAGGCCGGAGCTGCTTGGCAATGACAATAAGCTTCGCCAAGGCCATGATCAAAAACCGCAGCCTCCAGAACCGGGCGATATGAAGACTGACCAACAAAAGGGTGATGGAAATGAACCGCAGCATTAAAGTGTTGATCATGCTTGCCGCCGTTATCCTTCTTCAAGGATGCTGGGATAAAAAAGAACTGACGGACCTGTTGCTTATTTCTGCCATTGGCATCGATAAAGGTGAAAAAACCAAATATGAATTGAGTTTTCAGATCGTCAACCCCATCAACGTGACGGGGGGCCTCCAAGGGGGGCAGGGAGGAGACCGCCCGCCCGTGACCAACTATTCGATTGCCGGGAACAATCTGACAGAGATGAGCCGCCATGCTTCAGCCAAAATTTCACGGCAAATATATTACTCGCATACAAACCTTGTTGTCGTTGACGAAGAACTGGCCAAGGATGAAGGGCTTATTCAAATCTTGGATGTGCTTGACCGGGATACGGATTTCCGCTCGTCTGCGACGATCATCATCTCCCGCGGACATAAAGCAAAAACTTTCATCAAAACGCTTACGCCGGTTGATAAGGTTCCATCAAACAAAGTGAACAAAACACTGCAATTTACCGAACAGCAGCTGGGGGAGCATTTGAAAACAAGCGTTCAAGATGTGATCAAATGCTTAACATCCCAGTCCAGGCATCCGATCATCACATCTTTTCGGGTGAAAGGGGATTTAAAAAAGGCGGACAAAATGGAGAATGTTCAGTCAACCGCTCCGGCGGCGACGGTGGAAGCGGACGGCCTCGCCGTTTTCAAGGAAGGGAAGCTTGTCAATTGGCTTGAAGGAGAGACGGCGAGAGGCGTTTTATGGCTGCGGAATAAAGTGAACAGAAGCTACATCACCCTTGAATGGGGCCAGCAGAAACAATCGGTCACATACGATGTGATAAGGCAAAAAACGAATGTTTCTGCGAAACTGAAACATAACCGGCCGGCCATCTCCGTCCATGTGGAAATGGAGGGGGATATCGGCGAAACGACCATACCGATCCATCTTGATGATCCGCAAGTGCTCAATAAAATTGAAAAATCGGCTGGACAGGAATTAAAAAAGGAACTGCAGCATTCGATCAGCGTCGCCAAGCAAAACAAAACCGATGTCCTTCAATTCGGCGATATCATTTACCGCTCTTATCCCGGACTATGGGGAAAAATGAAACATCAATGGAGCAATCGATATTTCCCTGATCTCGATGTGGACATCACAGTGGATGCCTATGTCCGCAGAACCGGTTTAAGAAACAATCCAAACAATTTGGACCACGGGGAAGGACGATCTTAACGGGAAGGTAAAGGAGGATATACAAATGGAGAAGGCAAAAATCAGCAACAAGCAGCTGTTCGTTTTGATCATCCTGTTTGAACTAAGCAGTTCCCTGCTGATTTTCCCTGGACAGTCTGCCGAACAGGACGCCTGGCTGGCGATTTTGTTCGGGACCGCCGGCGGTCTTGTTCTATTTTCGATGCATCATTTTTTTTATCAGGTCGATCCACAATCATCGCCTTATGAAACGATGATGAAGGTGCTGGGGAAGCCGCTCGGCTGGGGGTTGTCTTTTCTCTACATTATTTATTACGCATATGTTGCGGCAAGGATTTTGCGTGATTTCGGCGAAATGCTGTTAACATCGGCTTATCCGAATACACCGATTATTTTTGCCAATGGATTGTTAATCGCAGTTTGCATTTTTACTGTACGCAAAGGGATTGAAGTGTTGGCGAGATCCGGTGAGCTGCTGTTTGGCATCATGCTGGTATTGGCCGCGACAGGCTTTATACTGATTATCTGTTCAGGCTTGATCCATCTGAACGAATTAAGGCCTGTCCTGGGAAACGGTATCGGACCGGTAATGGATGCCGTGTTTACGCAAACCTTGTATTTTCCGTTTGGGGAAATCATCGTCTTCACTTTAATCCTCCCCTATCTCAATGAGCCGAAAAAAGTGAAAAAAACCGGCTTGTGGGCGATTGGCATCAGCGGCATCATTTTGGCGCTGAATGTAGCCATTAACATCAGCGTGCTGGGCGTTGATCTCAATATGCGCTCGCGCTTTCCTTTGCTCAGTACGATCCAGACGATTCAAGTGGCTGAGTTTTTGGACAGGCTTGATGTATTTTTCATGCTCGTCCTGGTGATAGGCGGATTCTTTAAGATGAGTGTTTTCATTTATGCTGTTACAGAAGGGGTCTCTGTTTTATTCAAAATGACAAAGCCGTCAAAGGTCGTCCATGTGATCGGCATTGTCATTTTGATTTTATCGGTCTCTATCGCCAGCAACATTTCCGAACATGTAAAAGAAGGGATCGAATTCGTCCCTGTGTACGTGCATTTGCCCATGCAGATTATTCTGCCTGCTTTGATTTGCCTTGCAGCGCTTTGGAAAAAACGCAAAAATAAAAAAAGCGAAAAGTATTGACCCCGACCTTAGGGCAGCCTTTAACATGACAAACGAGGTGATTTCATATGCTCTATTCGGTAAAACAGACGGCGGAAATGGCAAACGTCACGATCAAAACGCTGTACCATTATCACAAAATCGGTCTTTTGTATCCATGCACGGTGACGGAAGCCGGCTATCGCCTGTATGGAATGGAAGAACTGGAGCGGCTTCAGGAGATTTTGTTTTACCGGGAGCTGGAATTTCCTCTAAAGGACATTAAACAAATGCTTGATGGCGATGCTGATCGACTGGCGGTTTTGAACGAGCAAAAAAAGCTTTTTCTTGCGAGGCAGAAAAGAATGAACGAGCTCATTCAAACGCTTGATGAATCGATCAGGCACGCCGAGAAAGGAGAAGCTATGGATCAGTCAGAAATGTTTAAAGGTTTTTCCAGCGGGAAAGAGTGGGAGGAAGCGCTGCAGGAGCAGAACCAATATTTGCAGAAGACATATGATTATAATTTGCTCGAGGAAAGGCCGATTGAAGCGGAAGAGATGAATGACAAGGCCATGGAAGCGAGCCGTTTTATGAATGGGATGGCAGATGCGCTCAGATCGGGGCTGAAGCACGATCATGAACAAGTGCAGGACTCCATTAAACAGCATATCGGCTTTTTGGGAATAACGGCCGCTGATTTTCAGATGCAGGCGCGTTTTTTTATCGAAGACGATTTTCATCGCAGCGTCCTTGAGCATCAGCAAACAGGGCTTTCCTATTATATGCTGGCGGCGGCTGAAGCATTTGCCGGGTGAGAAATATCAAAAAGCGGCGGCGTTCCGAATGGACGCCGCCGTTATTTGTGTCTGTTATCCCGCTGGTTTTCTATGCTTGATCGTAAAGCCGCCTCTCGAGAGTCTGATGTTGACATCTGAAACCTTGGCGATTTGTTCGTCGTGGGTGACCATGATCACGCATTTGTTTTCTTGATGGGCCAGGTTTTGAAACAGCTTAACGATATCTTTTGACGTGTCTTCATCCAGGTTTCCCGTCGGCTCGTCGGCGACAATCAGATCGGCATTGCAGCAGAATGCGCGGATGATGGAAACCCGCTGCTGCTGCCCGCCGCTCAGCGTCAGCACTTTTTGCCGCGCCTTCTCTTCACTGATGCCGACTTTTTCAAGCATGTCCAATGCGTATTGATCTTTGTTTTTGATGTTAGATCCCGTAATCTCCATCGCTGATGTGATGTTTTGCAGCGCTGTCATATAAGGCAGGAGATTATATGATTGAAACACGATTGATACATATTGGTTGCGGTAATGGGTCAACCCGATTTTGGAAATGTTCCGGCCTTTATAGAGGATGTCGCCTTCTTTCGGAACATCCAGCCCCCCGGCAAGGGACAAAAAGGTGGTTTTGCCGGAACCGGACGTTCCGACAATCGTGTAAAACTTCCCTTGCTTGAATTCGATATTGGCATCTTCAAACAGGGTCTGATCCTGATTTTTATACCAATAGCAAACATCCTTAAACTCTAAAATAGTAGTCATGATGTTCCCCTTCCTTCTATTCTTGTTTCGTTAAAATCGTTTTCGGATGGAACCGCAAAACGGATATCGATGGCAGCAATGTCGCGAATACGGCGATGAGAAGGCCGATGCCGCCAAGGGCCATTAAGTCCCCGAATGACACTTGAATGTTAAGCTGGTCAATAGCTTCGACTTGGGCTGAGCTTTGTCCAAAGAATCCGCCGTCCGGCATACCTCCGCCTATCATACCGCTTGCGGACTGGCTGTTTGACGTTTGCTCAAGCTGCTGTGATAAGAGCTGATTTCCGATTTGATTTGCAATAAAGCTTCCGGTTAATGCTGAAATGCCGACGGCCAGGACCGCGATCATCAAGATTTCGGTCAAAAATTGCCCGATCAGCTTCCAGCGTTTTTCACCAATGGCCATCAAGACGCCCATCTCATATTTTCTTTCCCTAATCGACATCATCACGATCAGTCCGAGTATCACCGCGCCGGCAATTGTAACGAGATAGACGACATTTTTGGAGAAAGAGGCTACGTTTTCGATGGGACCGACCATCTGCTGGTACAATTGATCGTTTGCGTCCAATGTGAATGTGTCCAAATCGATGCCTGTTTTTTTTGCGGCCGCAATGAAAGTGTCAATGTTTGAAGCATCGTCCATGTTGTAAACGGCTTCGTCGATCGCGTTTTTATAGTCGTCGCCTTTTAAGGCGGAAGCGGCCGTATAAGGTGTGTAAATCTTGTTATACGGATTGAGAAAAGCGAAATTTTGCGCATGGTTATCTCCTGAAGACGTCGTTTTGTAAATGCCGACAATTTTCAAGTTGATTGTTGTGTCTTCATTTGTGCTTGCTTTGAGTTTGATCGTGTCGCCGACCTTCAAATCATTTTCCTCAGCAAGGGTTTTTTCAATGACGGCGACTTTTTTATTCACATCATCCTCCGTCAAAGCGCGCCCTTTCGTGATGTTTGACGTGCCGTCAGAAAAATCATCCACAAGGGATGTGCTTGTCACACCTTCGATTGATACATCCGCCTGGATCATCTGGCGTCCGCCTTGTTCATTGCCGCCAGGTCCGACAGACTGCCGGCTGCTGTTTGAATCCGATGTATCAGAAGATGAATCCTCGTCACCGCTTTCGATCGGATCGAAGTTACCGGCTAAAGCAGACGTTGAAGAGATGAAATTATAGCTTTTGACATAGTCAAGCTTCGCGATTTTTTCAGCTGACTTGATGGAAACGGGAGTTGATTCAAAGCGCTGCCGCTCTCCAGATTTTTGCTGTTGTTTCATCATGTTTTCCCTGTCGGCTTTAAGCGTGACGCTGCCTCCCAGCTGTTCTCTCGCCAATTCGCTCGATTTCGTGGCGGCTGACTGGATCGTAAGTCCTGTAAGAACCAAAACGCAAATCATCGTAAAGACAAATAATTGTAAAAGTGTTTTTCCTTTCTTCGATTTCATGCTCCAAAAGGCGCGTTTGAAAAAATTCATAACATGTGATTCCCCCATATCTATATGATTGTTATTGCTGTCAAATTGGAGCAGCAGGACTTTTGCCTTACTGTCTGCCTCCATATTAGCGGCTACTTATGAAAAAATTATGACCAAACTGTTGCCGGTCTTTTAAATATCCGCCAAAGAATTGAGAATTGATAACGCCATGTGTAAAATGAATCTAACGTTTGTCTAGCGGAGGCGCAGTTGCGATGAAAATATTAATGATTGAAGATAATCTGAGCGTATGTACAATGACTGAAATGTTTTTTGCGAAAGAAGGCTTTGAGACCGAATTTGTCCATGACGGCCTTGAAGGATATAACCGTTTTAGGGAGGAAAAGTGGGATCTGCTGATCATCGATTTGATGCTGCCGTCCATGGACGGCGTCACGATCTGCAAAAAGGTCAGGGAAGAAAGCATGGTTCCGATTATTATGCTGACGGCAAAGGATACGGAATCCGATCAGGTGCTCGGCTTTGAACTCGGCGCCGACGATTATGTGACGAAGCCGTTCAGCCCGCTCGCGCTTGTGGCCCGGATCAAAGCGGTCAGCAGAAGGTATCAGGGCACAGAGCAGCAGGGTGGCGCCGACGACCGGGACATTCTCGAAACCGAATGCTTTATAATCAATAAAAAAACAAGAGAGGTATTCTTAAACGGCGTTCCAATCAAGAACCTGACGCCTAAAGAATTTGATTTGCTGTACTATATGGTGCAAAGTCCGAAACAGGTGTTTTCAAGGGAGCAGCTTCTTGAGCAAGTGTGGGGATATCAATTTTACGGAGATGAGCGGACCGTCGATGTTCATATTAAACGGCTGAGAAAAAAACTGGGCAGCGAGTCGCGGCCTTTTCTTTATACCGTTTGGGGAGTAGGGTACAAGTTTGATGAAGATTAAGTATCTGTATCAGCTGCTGGCCAGCCACATCAGCATTTTAGTTCTGGCTTTTCTCATTTCAGGTGCGGTGTTTTCCCACTTTGTCAAAGATTTCGCGTACCAGAACAAAGTCAGCGAACTGACGTCCTACGGATACCGCATCATGGGGGAAATGGAGCAGCGGCCTCCTGGAGATCAGCCGATCATGAAGCCGTTTGCGGAAATTTTAAAAAGCAGGCAGATCAGTTTCTTTCTTTTTAATGAAAAAAAAGAAGCCTTGATGACACCGGATCACTTGCGTCCGCGAAAATTGCTGCTGAAGGATGAAGAGTGGAAAGAGCTGAAAGAAGGCAAGCCCATTGTCATCAAAACAGATCTTCAGCGCTTTAACCAGGAAGTATCGGTCGTAGCGCTCCCCAACTTCGTCAACAATGAGTTCAAGGGAGGAATCATGCTCACCGCTCCGATCAGCGGGACGGAGGAAATGATCAGCCAAATGAACCAGTTTATGCTCTATACGGCGGCAGGCGTCATCATGCTCGCCTTCCTATTGAGCTGGCTGACGTCAAAATTTCATGTCGGCCGCATCCAAAAGCTTCGCGACGCCACGAAAAAGGTAGCCGCGGGCGACTATAACATCCATATCGAAAACCGCAACATGGATGAAATCGGCGATCTCGGCGCAGATTTTAATGTCATGGCGCAGAAACTAAAAAGTTCAAGCGAAGAAATCGATCGGCTTGAGAAGCGGAGGCGCCAGTTCATCACTGATGTCTCCCATGAATTAAAGACGCCTTTGACGACGATCAGCGGTTTGGTGGAAGGACTGAACAGCCAGACCATCCCGGAAAATCAGCAGGAAAAATGCCTCAAGCTGATTACGGAAGAAACGAAACGGCTCATCCGCCTTGTCAATGAAAATCTCGATTATGAAAAAATCCGCTCCAACCAGATTTCGCTGAATAAGCTGCATTATCCGCTGATCGAGGTCTTTGAAATTATTAAAGAACAGCTTGCGATTCAAGCGGAGGAAAAAAACAATCAACTGATTCTCGATGTAGACGAGCAAGTGATGGTGAATGCCGACTATGACAGACTGATTCAAATTCTCGTCAACATCACGAAAAACAGCATTCAATTCACTAGTGACGGAACGGTTTGGCTGAGAGGATGGGAAGACTACAAAGAAACGGTGATTGAAATAGAGGATACCGGAATCGGCATCGATGAAAAGGATATTGAAAGCATTTGGGACCGTTTTTACAAAGCGGACCTGTCGCGGACGAACACGCCTTATGGAGAATACGGGCTCGGTCTGTCGATCGTCAGACAGCTCGTTGCCCTTCACCAAGGAACAGTGGAGCTTTCGAGCGAGAAAAACAAAGGAACGAAGTTTGTCATTCGTCTGCCGTTGACATCAAGGGATGATGATTAGAAAAAAAGCCGCCCGGCGATATACGGGCGGCTTTTCTTATTTACGCTTTGATTTTGAATTTCTCGATTAATTGCTGCAATTCTTCAGCGTTTTGCGCGAGAATTTGCGAAGAAGATGCGATTTCCTCCATTGAAGCAAGCTGCTCCTGCGTCGCCGCGCTTACCGTCTGCGTGCTTTCAGCCGCTGATTCGGCCACTGCTTTTACATCGGAAATGGATGTTTCGATTTCGTTTGTGCCGGCTGTAAGACTCTTGACTAAAGCTGTGACATCATTGATTTGCGCGACCGCTTCTTTGATCGAATCTTCGATTTTGCCGAAGGCGCCGCCGGCTTCGTTGACGACGACAAGACCTTCCTTGACTTCGCTGGTCGCCGACATGACCGTATTCATCGTTTGTTTTGTATCATGTTGAATGATGGTAATCAATTTGGTGATCTGTTCTGCGGAATGTGCCGACTGTTCGGCAAGCTTTCTGACTTCATCCGCCACGACGGCAAACCCTTTTCCTTGTTCACCTGCTCTTGCCGCTTCTATTGCCGCGTTTAACGCCAGCAGATTCGTTTGTTCGGCGATGCTCGTAATCACTTCTGTAATATTGCCGATTTCGTTAGAACGCTCTGACAAATGTCTGAACGCTTCTGATAAAGAAACAACCGTTTCATTGATGGATTTCATCTGCGTGCTGACTTTTTCAATCGCTTTCGTTCCTTCGATCGACATTTGAGCCGATTCACCGGCGGTTGAAGCCGCTTGTTCGGCGTTTGAAGAAATCCTTCCGGCAAACTCCGTCATCCCTTTGATGACCGTTCTGCTGCTTTCGACGCTTTCAGCCTGCTGTTCAGAACCTGATGCAAGCTCCTGAATGGTCGTGGAAATGTATTCACTGGCTTTCGTGCTTTCCTCGGCGCTTGCACTTAGCTGCTGAGAGGAAGCGGCAACCTGATGGGAAGTCTCGCCGACTGTTTCAATAATCGAACGCACGCCGGAGACCATATTGTTAAAAGATGTTGTCAATTGTCCCAATTCATCCTTTGATTGATAGGTTCCTTCAACCGTAAAATCGCCTTTCTCAGTCTTGGCAAACAAACTTTGAATCTCCCGAATCGGTCTTACAATCAATCTTGTCATCAGAAGACCGGCGGAGATAGATAAAATCAGGGATGCGGCTATCATAATGATCAGCAGGGTGATCGTTGAGCCTGCATCTTTGGAATCTTGCTGATAGATGGTTTTGGCGTTCTCTGAATTTAATGCCTGGATCTCCTCGAACAGCTGATTGACGGCGGTTCTTTGCGGTTCCACATCTTTTTGGTAAACGGCATATGCTTCTTTGTTTTTATTTTCTAGCGCCAATTGAAGCATGTTCTTGCTGGCATTTTGCAGGTCTGTATATTTTGTTTTAAACGTTTCATATTTTTCTTTTATGTTTTCCGCTAAATTCAGCTTGTCAATCTGTTCCATCGCGGCAATGTTTTCTTCGCTTTTTTCCTGAACGTTTTTTTGCAGTTTTTCATTGATGCTGTTGTCCTTCGTTACCATCAGTTCGAAGTTATTCGTATCAATTTCAAGGCTGTTCACCCTTAATTTTGAAAACAATTGGTTCGGAATTAATTGGCCTTCATAAATCTTCTCCGACCCCTTTGAAACCCTGCTGAGGTCAGTAATGCCCTGAATTCCGACAATTGCCAGGGCAAGTGCAGAAATCACGATAATGATAAATAGTTTACTTCTGATTTTTATATTTTTAAGAAGCTTCATATTATGTCTCCCATCCATTTGTTTATCTTATATATCGGATTTTTGCAGATTAATTTGAAATAAAATTTGAAAGAGTTTTTTGGAGGAGGGGAGATTTTCTGACAACAAAAAAACCCCATAAAAAAAGGGGTTTTTAGACGAGCACTTTTGCGAAAAATTCCTGGTATAAAGCGCGGACCGCTTGTTTTTCCTGAGCTTCTTTGACGCCGAACATCATGCTGACTTCAGAGGAGCCCTGATTGATCATTTCAATGTTTACATGTGCATCAGACAGAGCCTTTGCCGCTCTGGCCGTCGTTCCGACATTGTGGCGCATCGCTTCACCGACAACCATGATCAAGGCAATGTTGTGCTCTACCGCGACTTCATCAGCATCCAGTTCTTCTTTGATCCGCTGGATGATCCGTTTTTCAATCGCTTCATCCATCTGATCCTGTCTCAAAATAATCGTCATATCGTCAATGCCTGAAGGGATATGTTCGTATGTCAGTCCGTCATCTTCAAGAATCTGAAGAACGCGGCGCCCAAATCCGACTTCACGGTTCATCAAGTATTTGCCGATATATATGCTGCAAAATCCGCTGTCACTGGCGATGCCGACGACAGGGCCGTTGGTGTTGTCGCGCTTTGTAACGACTCTTGTCCCTTCTGCGGCCGGATTGTTCGTATTTTTAATCTGCACCGGTATGTTCGCGCGATAAGCGGGTATTAGTGCCTCATCATGAAAGACGGAAAAGCCCGCATAGGACAGCTCGCGCATTTCCCTGTACGTCAGTTCCCGGATTTCTTTCGGGTTTGACACGATCGAAGGGTTGACCGAATAGACGGCATCCACGTCGGTGAAGTTTTCATACAGCTCTGCTTTTAGGCCATTCGCCAAAATCGAGCCCGTAATATCTGAGCCGCTCCGGGAAAAGGTAATCACTTCGCCCTCTTTGTTAAAGCCGAAGAATCCGGGGAATACAATAATGCCCTGCCGCTGTCTGAGCCGGAACAGATGATCATAGGATTCGGGCAGCACTTGGGCGTTGCCGGGCTCACTCGTCACAAATAGGCCAGCATCTTTCGGATTGACATAGTGGGCGTCAGCCCCCCGATGCCGGAAATAAGCCGCGACAAGCTTGGCATTGTTGTCTTCACCGCTTGCTTTGACCGCATCGATGAAGCGTTCCGGGTTTTGTTGATCACTTTGAAGCAGACGAAGCAAATCTGCGCGGATCTGGTCGATCACATCATGGCCCAGTCCAACCTCCCGGGCGATATCGGCATAGCGTCCAATAATCGTTTCAACGAGCTCGCGGGCTTCTCCCGTTGCTGCATACTGCTCGGCGCAAGCGATGAGCAGATCGGTTACTTTTATGTCTTGTGGGTGACGTTTTCCCGGCGCTGATACGACGACAGCTCTCCGTTCGGGATCTGCTGCGACAATTTGAAACACTTTTTCAAGCTGCGCACCTGTTGCGAGCGAACTGCCGCCAAATTTAACGACTTTCATTTCTGACATCTCCTAAAGTTTAAATTTTCGCAATAAATTTAATTTTTATTATTACGCTTTTTAGAAGAAGAATCAAGGGTTTTCTTTCTATAGGAAACAAATGTGCTTTTAGGGAGGACGGAACTCGGTTTTCATATTGACTATGTTAGAAAAAGTGATAATATGATGGATGGATCCTATTGATAATGATAATCATTAACGATTGATGCAGGATGTGTTTTTGTCGCGGGGGGAGGCGATTGCGTCATGAAATTACGATACTTACTGCTTCTGCTCATCATTCTTTCTTTCAGTTCCATTTTCATCGGCGTCAAACAGCTGTCGCCTCTGGATCTATTCAGGTTCAATGAGGATGCCGTAAAAACGCTGTACATAAGCCGGTTTCCGCGCATGATCAGCATCGTGCTCGCGGGCATGAGCCTCAGCATCTGCGGACTGATCATGCAGCAGCTGACGCGCAATAAATTCGTTTCGCCGACGACGGCCGGAACGATGGACTGGGCCAGGCTCGGCATTATCATCTCGATTTTGCTTTTTTCTTCGGCGGGTATTTTTGTGAAAATGCTGTTTGCCTTTGCTTTTTCACTGTTTGGCAGCTTTCTGTTCATTAAGATTTTGGACAGGATCAGGTTTAAGGACGCCGTGTTTATTCCGCTTGTCGGATTGATGCTTGGCGGCGTCGTCAGCGCCATATCTACGTTCATGGCTTATCAGTATGACCTCATTCAAAATGTCAATGCGTGGTTTGAGGGGGATTTTTCACTGATCATGAAAGGGAGGTATGAGCTTTTATACGTGAGCATCCCGCTCGTTATTATCGCCTATCTGTTTGCCAATAAGTTTACGGTGGCCGGAATGGGTGAGAGCTTCTCCGTCAATTTGGGGCTCAATTACAAGCGGGTGATCAACACCGGCCTGATCATTGTATCGGTCATCTCATCGGTCGTAATTTTGACGGTCGGCACGCTTCCTTTTCTAGGGCTGATCATTCCAAACATTGTCTCGATTTATCGCGGGGACCATTTGAAAAACAGCCTGCCTCACACGGCGGTTCTCGGCGCCGTCTTTGTCCTGCTGTGTGATATATTGGGCCGGATCATCATTTATCCGTATGAAATTTCGGTCGGGCTGATGGTCGGCATCATCGGAAGCGGCATTTTTCTTTACTTGCTTTTAAGGAGAAAAGCCTATGCATAAACAGAAAATGTATGTGCTCATCGCAGCGGCGGCCGTCTGTATCTGCTTGTTTTTGTTTTACGGATTGCCGTCTGTCTGGGAATACGCGCTGCCGCGAAGAGCGGCCAAGGTTTTGGCCATCATCCTCGTCGGGACGGCGATCGGCTATTCATCGATGATCTTTCAAACGATAACAAACAACAGAATTTTAACGCCGGGCATTCTCGGGCTTGATTCGCTTTATGTTCTCCTGCAAACCGCGGTTATTTTCTTTTTTGGCGCTGCACAGTTGAACGAACTCGGAAAAAACGGGAATTTCCTGTTGTCGACGGGTTTGATGATCTCCTTTTCATTCGTGCTGTTTGCTTTGATGTTCCGCCGCGGCGGACGGCATATTTTTTTGCTGCTTCTGGTGGGGATCGTCTTTGGCACACTGTTCAGAAGCCTGTCTTCATTTATGCAGATGCTGATCGATCCGAATGAATTTCAGGTTGTGCAGAATAAGATGTTTGCCAGCTTCAATAATGTCAATACGGATATATTAATGCTCGCTTCCGTCGTCATTACCGGTGTTCTGATGTATGCATGGCGGTTCCGCCGCTATTTTGACGTGCTTTCACTTGGAAGAGACCAGGCCGTCAATCTTGGCATCGATTATGACCGAACAGTGAAGAAGATGCTGATCATTGTAGCGGTGCTTGTTTCTGTATCAACTGCGCTCGTCGGACCGATAACCTTTTTGGGGCTGCTCGTTGTCAATGTCGCCCGTGAATTTTTCAAGACATACAAGCACAGCATATTGATTCCCGGAGCTGTTCTTTTCAGCATCATCGCGCTTGTCGGAGGGCAGTTCATCGTTGAAAAGCTGTTCGGCCTAACCTCGACCTTGGTAGTGATCATTGATTTTATCGGCGGGATTTACTTTATCTACCTGCTGCTGAAGGAGCGTAAATGATGATAGAAGTCATAGATGTGAATAAAAAATATGGAGACCAGGCCGTTGTGGACCATGCGACGGTATCGATACAAAAAGGGACGATCACATCCTTTATCGGGCCGAACGGAGCCGGAAAAAGCACACTGCTTTCCATGATCAGCAGGCTGATCACGATGGACTCGGGAAAGGTTTTGATCGACGGAAAGGGTATCAGCGCATATAAAAGCAATGATTTGGCCAAAAAAATCAGCATTTTGAAGCAGTCCAACCAGATCAATATCAGGCTGACCGTCAGAGAGCTCGTCAGCTTCGGAAGGTTCCCGTATTCACAGGGGAGGCTGACGAAGGAAGATTGGACATACGTCGACAAGGCGATCGATTATATGAAACTGAAAGACATTGAACACAAACATTTGGACGAATTGAGCGGAGGCCAGTGCCAGCGGGCGTTTATCGCGATGGTCATCGCCCAGGACACCGATTATATTTTGCTTGATGAACCATTAAATAATCTTGATATGAAGCATTCGGTTGAAATTATGAAGCTTCTGAAGGAACTCGTCGTTCTGCACGGCAAAACGATTGCCATCGTGATTCATGATATTAACTTCGCCTCTGTCTATTCCGACCGGATTGTCGCCCTGAAAAACGGGCAGATCGTCAAAGAAGGGCCGGCAGAGGATATCATTCAAACACCGGTGCTGAAAGAAATCTATGACATGGACATCCCGATTCAGCAAATCGGTGATCAAAAAATATGTATCTATTTTTCATAAAAAAGGATGAGGTGATTACATTGAAAAAACTATCATTATGTTTCATGGCCATTATTGCAGTTTTCGTGATAGCCGCTTGCGGAAGCAAAGATGCACAATCTGATGCGAAAAAGAAAGAAACGGTTGCGATTCAGCATAGCAGCGGTTCAACAGATGTTCCAAAAAACCCGAAGAAAATCGTCGTCTTCAATTTCGGAGTGCTCGACACGCTTGATCAATTGGGGCTCGGCGACCGCGTTGTCGGCCTGCCGAAGCAAAATATCCCGTCTTACCTTAAACAATATAAGGATAAAAAATATGAAAGCGTCGGCGGCCTGAAAGAACCTGATTTTGAGAAAATCGCGGAGCTTGCTCCCGATCTGATCATCATTGAAGGCAGACAGGCAGAACAATACGATGAGTTCAAGAGGATCGCTCCGACGATTAACATTGAGCTTGATGATCAAAACTACATGAAAAGCTTTAAAGAAAATACTGAAAGCATCGGAAAAATCTTCGGAAAAGAAGACGCTGTAAAAGATGCCCTCGCCAAAATTGATGCTCAAGTAGAAAAAACCAATAAATTGGCAAAAGAAAAAGGCGGAAAAGGACTGGTCGTCCTGACAAATGATAAACATATCAGCGCCTATGGAAAAGGATCAAGATTCGGCTTGGTTCACGACGTACTCGGTGTCGCACCAGCCGATCAAAATATTAAAGCTTCACTTCACGGCCAAAGCGTCTCATCTGAGTATATCTCAGAAAAAAATCCGGATTACCTGTTCGTCATTGACAGAAGCGCCGCCATCGGCGAAAAAGGATCAGCAAAAGAAGTCATCGAAAACGAAATTGTGAAATCGACAAATGCCTATAAAAAAGGACACATCATATACCTTGACCCGGGCTACTGGTATTTATCCGGCGGCGGGCTCGAGTCCGTGTCTGAAATGGTGAAAGAAATCGAAAACGGTTTGAAATAAAAAAAGAGGCTGCCATATCGGCAGTCTTTTTTTTTATGGAAAGAAAAAACACCAGTTCAATGTTGAACTGGCGTCAAAGGCTAACGAGCCGGCTGTCCTGCTTTCTGCACCTTGCGTTTCAGCGTAAAGGAGAGGATGAAGCCGGCCAGCGCCATAAGAGCGGCGACGATAAAGGCAGTGTTCATGCCGTGAATGACCGCATTTAACGGATTGGTTGTACTTGCGTTTTTAGCTGAGCTGCTCATTACGGAGATCAATACAGCCGTACCGATTGATCCGCCGATTTGGCGCATTGTGTTGTTCATCGCAGTTCCGTGTGCGATAAGATGCTGAGGCAATGAATTGATGCCGGCCGTCGTCAGCGGCATCATGATCATGGAAACTCCAATCATGCGCACCGTATAAATGATGACAATGAACGGTATGGATGTATCGTCCGCAAGATCCGTAAACGGGATCGACGTCAGCAGCAAGATGGCAAAGCCGATAATAGCCAGCCCTTTTCCACCGATCTTGTCAAAAATTCTGCCGATGATCGGAGACATAATGCCCATTGCGATAGCACCAGGCAGCAGCATCAATCCCGAATCAAAAGCGGAAATGTCTCTGACGTTCTGCGTGTACAGCGGCAAAATCGTTTCCGTTCCGATCATTAAAGCAAATACGATCATTCCCAGCAATGTGGTGATGCTAAACGTCCATGATTGAAAGACGCGGAATTCGAGGATCGGTCTTTTAATTTTCAATTGCCTCATGATAAAGAAGAGCAAAGAAACGGCGCCGACTGCAAAAAAAATCAGGACAGTCTGATTTCCCCAGCCATCTGACCCTGCGCTGCTGAACCCGTAAAGAAGTCCGCCGAAGCCTAAGCTTGACAGGATGATCGACAGGATATCAAGAGATGTTTCTCTTAATGTCGTTACGTTTTTCATCAGCATGATGACGAGCACGAGGTCGATGAGGGAGATCGGCAGAATAATGTAGAATAAGTATCTCCATGTAAAGCTGTCAACGATCCAGCCTGACAAAGTCGGACCAATGGCAGGCGCGAAGGCGATGACCAGCCCGACCATTCCCATCGCGGCTCCCCGTCTTTCAACCGGGAAAATCGTTAAAAAGATCGTTTGCATCAGCGGCATCATAATTCCTGCGCCTGCGGCCTGAATAATGCGCGCCGCCAATAGAACCGGGAAATTGGGCGCAAACGCGCCGACGATCGTTCCGGCCGTAAAGATTCCCATTGCGGTAATAACAAGGGCGCGGCTTGAGAATTTCTCAATTAAAAAAGCGGTAATCGGAATGAGAATGCCGTTCGTCAGCATAAATGCCGTCGTCAGCCATTGCCCCTTTGTTGCATCGATGTTCAAATCTGACATGATATGAGGCAGTGCGGTGACCAAAAGCGTCTGATTCAAAATGGCAATAAACGCTCCGGCCATAAGTAAACCTACGATGATCTTCCTGTTGTATGTGTGTTGTTCTGATTCTATACTCATGTGCATCCCTCTTATTCTTTCATACATATTGTTTTGATTTGTGAAATGGAATTCTGCAATATCTCGATTTGGTTCAAGTAATCAAGGAGGGCCTGAATCAAAAACATGCGCGGCTCCTTGGCTGACAATTCCCCGTTCAGCAGTTCGGCGGCAGACAGAAGTTCTTTGACATCATACTCATCTTTTGAGAGCGCGCCGATCATGTCCTTCAGCTTTTGCAAATGGCCGGCGAGAAGCTCCTCTTTTTTAGGCATCCGGCATGAAGCCGCATTTCTATAGAAAGCAATAATATCTTCATTCAATGAGGTATTCGGATCACCGGCTTTTTTTTGCTCTACGACAAGATCGATTACCGTCATGATGAAATGTGGGATCGTCTCAATATCCGCCTGTGTCTTTTCAACGGCGACAAGGAAAAGAAACTCTCTCATTAAACCGTGAAAAATAATGACGAGGTCCCATATGAACGGCTCCACCTCTTCTCCATACGCTTGAAGGATGGAATCCCTGTGCCAGCAGATGATCATCGATTTCGTCTGTTTGAGATGCTTTCTTAATACCGCGGTATGCGGAGATCCATCATTAGTGATCATGTTGATAAATTGGCGGTTTTCCCTGAATTCCGTAATCTCCAAGGCGATTTTTTTGGCGAATTTCTCTTTTGGGGTGAGCGAGGATTCCGCGTTCAGCAGTGCGCTTCTTTTCAGCATTTCCTGCTGCTTAAATTTAATTAATGCCAGTAAAAGATCTTCTTTAGACTGAAACAATTTATAAATCGAAGCTTTTGACACTTTGCATTCTTCGGCGATTGCCTGCATGGAAACGTTCAAATAGCCTTTTTCAGCGAACAGTTTTTTGGCAGCTTTTAAAATATCGGCTTTTTTATCCCTCATCCGTGCTCCTTCTTTCACAATGATAAAACTCATGAGTCACAAAAAAACTCATGAGTTTTCATAAACGATATATTAGCAGAAGCACTCCTGCTCAGTCAATGATTTTGATTTATTTTTTTGCCGGACTCATCCATTCCGCAGTTTCATGATAGGAGAGCACACCGTCAGTCATGTGCTGAAAGGTTCCGCGGGTGATGATCTCTTCACTGATTGTGTTCAGCAAGGTCAGACAGGCTCTGAAAGGCGCAGATCCACAGCTGATTCTTTCAACTCCCGTGTCAGAAAGCTGCTTGACTGAAGGGGTGTCTGAACCCGCCAGTACATTGAGCGGGCCGGAAATGCCTTTCCTCAGCCTGACAATGGTCTCAATATCATCAACTCCGGGGATGAATATGCAGTCTGCACCCGCTTCTCTGTAAATGTTCGCCCGTTTGACGGCTGATTGAAAGCGGAAAGCGGGATCGCCGATTCCAAGCCAATACACATCAGTGCGCGCATTGATGAAAAGGGGGAGGTCCAGTTGCCTGACGGCGGCAATTGCGTCAGCTTGCAGTGAAGCATCTCTTAAAGGCTGGCCGGGACTGCCAGTACCATCCTCAATATTGATGCCGACAACACCTGTTGAAACGACTTTTCTGACGTTTTCGCTGATTTCTTCCGGAGATGTGCCGTAGCCTGCTTCAATGTCTGCGCTTACGGGTATATCGACCGAATCAACAATGGTTTTGAGGGCTACAAGCAATGTTTCAAATGGAAGGTTTTCTCCGTCCGCATAGCCTAACGACATGGCGATTCCGGCGCTGGTTGTTCCAATGGCTTTATATCCTGTTCTTTGAAACACCCGGGCGCTTGCCGCATCCCACGCATTTGGCAGAAGAAAAGGGGCTGATTGATGATGGAGCTCTTGAAATGTCTTGAATGCCGCAAATTGCTTCATGTATTCCACTCCTTTTTTAAATCAGTATAGAAGCTGTATCTTTCGATGCTCATCGAAATGTGGAATACAAAGCATGAAAAAAGGCTATCGACTGCCGATAGCCTAAAAGTTCGTCTATTTAAGTTTAAATCCTTGCTTTTCAAGCATTGTCCGAACGTCAGGATAGTAGACGCGGTTGTAATAAGAGGAGATGCCTTGCGACCAGTTTCTTGATTCTTCTCCATTTGTGCGCTTTTTCATGTAGTCGGACATCTCTTCATCATATGCATCGATCAAAGGTTTCAAGTCATGGTGATATGTTTCGCTGTGCCTTACCGCTTGTTCAGGCAGACGCGGCTTTTTCGCCGAGCGGTCCGCCGGGTGGCCGACGACAAGCCCTGCAACAGGAAAGACGAATTCAGGAATGTCGAGAAGCTCAATCAGCTCTTCGGCGCGGCCGCGGACTGCCCCGATCGGTACGGTGCCGAGCCCCATTGATTCGGCGGCGGCAGTAGCGGTTCCCAGGGCGATTCCGGCATCAACCGCTCCGACGAGCACAGATTCGATTCCGTCTGTGATCGCAAGTTTTTGACCGCTTTTCTCAAGGGCGATGTTGGCCCGGTTGAAATCCGCACAGAACAAGAGGAAAACGGGAGCCTGTTCAATCCAGGCCTGACCTCCAGCAAGTTCGGCGATTTTCTTTTTCCGCGCTTGATCCTGCACCGTAATAACGGTGACCTGCTGACCGTTGATAGATGTTGGTGCGGCCTGAACCGCCTCGATGATGGCGTCAAGCTGTTCCGGGCTTACCAGTTCATCTGTATAGCTGCGGATCGATCTGTGATCTGTTAATGTTTTCAACACTTCATTCATATGTTCATCCCGTCCTTTCTGATTTAGTGCGTTTCAGTGCGCACGACGTTGAGTGGCTCTGTCAAGAGATTTCCTGCCGCTTTAACAAACGTTTGGAAGTGGTCTGTTTGGTTATGGGCGTCAAGTGCCTCTTGATCTTTCCATTGCTCAAGCATGACAAATGTATTGGCATTTTCCGTATCTTCAAATAGCTGGTATTGGACATTTCCCGCTTCGGCTCTTGAATGCTTCAGCAATGGCTGGACGCTTTCCAAAAAGGATTCGCGCTGTTCCGGTTTTACTTTCATATAAGCCTGCAATACGATCATTGATTAAAACCTCCATCATAAAATATAGGGTGCCTTCTCATTTATGTTGTATACGATTTCTCTCATTGTTCGAAAATCATCGAACAGTTGAATCGTATCATGCTCGGCTGTCATGCTGCAACCATTTTGCATGGTGGGGCTCATTGTCTTGAAATAAAGATTATGATACATTTAACCCATGAGTACAAAAGAAATGAAGCTAACGTCCGTTTTGCACGCGCTGAGTGATCCGATCAGATTGGAAATTGTCAAGGCTTTGGCTGACACACCGGAAAAGACGTGCGGCTCGTGCACCACCATAAACGTCGCAAAATCAACCTTGTCGCATCATTTTAAGGTGCTGAGGGAAGCCGGCATTCTCAAGGTGCGAATCGAAGGGAAGCATCATTACTATTCGCTTTGCAAAGATGAGATGGAGCAGCAGTTTCCAGGTTTGATCCATACGATCCTTCAGGTTGAAAAAAAACAATGGTAACGAAAAAAACAGATACCGGCAGGCATGGGCTCTGCCGGTGCTTTTATGTTCAGCCGTACACCGCTTCATAAAGCTTTGTGACTCCGTCATCGATTTGATCCATGCCGATTTTGGCAAATCCAAGTACAAGGGAAACCGGGCCGTTTGTTTTCGTTTTCTTTTGTAAGATAAACCGGTTCATGCCGTATACTTCCACACGGTTTTCTCTGGCCCGCTCCAATACTTCTTCCTCAGGGCGGTCTGTTTCAAATTCAGCCACAAAATGCAGGCCTGCGCTTTCCCCTTTGATGTTCACCCGGCCGGCGAATGTTTTCTCAAGGCTGCCGATCAATCTTGTCCGTTTTTCTTCATAAATCTGGTTCATTTTTTTGATGTGCTTTTGGTACTCGCCTGATTCAATCAGTTCCTGCAGCGCGAATTGCGTCATAACGCTGCTTGATTGAATGGAGGAATGATGCCTTTTTCTGTATTGTTTTAAAAGCTTTTGCGGCAGCACCATATAGCTGATTCTCAAACCCGGGAGCAGCGACTTTGAAAAGGTGCCGATGTAGATGACCTTTTCGGAACGGTCAAGGCTTTGCAGAGCCGGAATCGTGTCACTTCCGTATTTGAATTCACTGTCATAATCATCCTCTACGATATAGCGGTTTTCTCCGTCAGATACCCAATTTAAAAGCTGAATCCGCCGGGAAACGGGCATGATAATCCCTGTTGGAAACTGGTGTGAGGGGGTGACAAACAGAACATCCGGATTGAGGCTGTGAATATCGCCGATCCGCATCCCTTTATGATCCAGCTCAATGGTGACCACCTGTTTGCCCGCATTTTTCAATAGCTGATAAATCCGGCTGTATCCCGGCTCTTCCATCGCATATACCGCCGATTCCGGAAGGAGATCCTGGATGGTGTGGATGAGCGGCTGTGTGCCGGCGCTGATTACGATTTGCTCGGGATGGCATTTGACGCCCCTCGTTAATGCGATGAAGCGCGCGATCGTCTGGCGCACTTTGTAGACGCCCTGGGGATGCGTCATTTCCCCCAATTCAACGGTATGGGAAGCGGCCGCTTTTTGTTCACAGCGAAACCATGTTTTAAAAGGGAAATGCGCCGTATCCACGCTCATATGGGAAAACGAAATCCAGCCGTCTTTTTTTTCGTCCGTTTCAAGCAATTCTTCTTCAAGCTGAAGCGAAGCCGGGTGCCGTCCGGCATGAAACGTTTCAATTTGTTCCACGAAAAAGCCCTTCCTCTCCTCTGAATAAAGATATCCTTCGGCGAGAAGCTGCTGGTAGGCCGCATTGACGGAATTGATGCTGACCTTCAATGCTTTGGCAAGCTCCCGTTTTGATGGGAGTTTGTTGCCGGGCAGAAGGTTTCGGCTGAAAATTTCTTCTTTGATCTTTTGATAAATCTGATGATAAATAAAATCCGCCTGCTCAGAGCGGTCGATCGGAATCGTAATCATAGCCCCTCCTTCTGGTACCATCAAAAATAAAAAGTTGGTACTTTTCATCATACCAAAAAATATTCAGAATTATAAGAAATAAACAAAGGGGAGAGATGATGATGAGTCTTAACACAACAGTATTCACAACGCGTGACTGGCAGGCCAAACGGGATCAGTATGTGGCCAGAGGCGTCAGCAATGGAAACCGCCACTTGGCGGCTAGGGGAGAAGGAGCTGTTTTATATGATATAGACGGCCGCCGTTTTATCGATTTCGCAGGCGCGATCGGCACATTAAACGTCGGTCATTCCCATCCGAAAGTCGTGGAAGCGGTCAAAAGGCAGGCCGATCAGCTGATACATCCCGGCTTTAACGTCATGATGTATACGGCTTACCTCGAATTGGCGGAAAAGCTGTGTCATCTTACACCCGGTACTCATGAGAAAAAAGCGATTTTCTTAAATTCGGGAGCAGAAGCTGTGGAAAACGCCGTCAAGATCGCACGAAAATATACAAAACGCCAAGCCGTTGTTTCCTTTACCCGCGGATTTCACGGACGCACCAATATGACGATGAGCATGACGAGCAAGGTCAAGCCTTACAAATTCGGTTTCGGGCCATTCGCTCCTGAAGTGTATCAGGCTCCGTTTCCATACTATTACAGAAAGCCGCAGGGAATGACTGATGAAAGCTATGACGAGACGGTCATCCAGGCGTTTGATCAATTCTTTGTTTCCACCGTCGCACCGGAAACGGTTGCCTGCGTTGTCATGGAGCCTGTTCAGGGAGAGGGGGGCTTTATCATTCCTTCCAAACGATTCGTTCAGCATGTCGCAGACTTCTGCAAGCGGCACGGCATCGTCTTTGTGGCTGATGAAATTCAAACGGGATTTGCGAGAACAGGCAAGTACTTTGCGATCGAGCACTTTGATGTTGTGCCGGATCTGGTTACGGTCTCGAAATCGCTTGCAGCCGGCGTGCCGCTCAGCGGGGTGATCGGCAGGGCGGAAATGCTTGACGCCGCGGCCCCAGGCGAGCTTGGCGGGACATATGCCGGCAGTCCGCTCGGATGCGCAGCCGCTCTTGCAGTGCTGGACATCATTGAGGAGGAGCGGCTCAACAAACGCTCTGAAGAAATCGGAACAGCGATAGAAGCTCAGGCGCTCGCCTGGAGGGAGAACTATCGGCAGATCGGCGAAGTCCGCAGACTCGGCGCAATGGCAGCGATCGAAATCGTTAAGGATCAAGATACGCGTGAGCCGGATAAAGCGGCTGCAGCCGCCATCGCCAAGTACGCAAATGAACACGGACTGCTTTTATTGACGGCAGGAATCAACGGCAATATCATCCGCTTTCTGACTCCGCTCGTGATCACTGACGAGCTGCTTCATGAAGGGCTCGGCATCATTGAAGAGGCGCTGGAACGATCTAGGTGAACATCTTTCAAGAAGGGGGCGGATTTTCATGAGTAAACAGCAAATGAAACAATCAATGTCACAAATGGATGTATTATTTCTGGCGATCGGAGCCATGCTCGGCTGGGGCTGGGTCGTTCTTTCAGGAGACTGGATTTCGACGGCTGGTTTTTTAGGAAGCGCCATCGCCTTCATCATCGGCGGAATTCTTGTGATATTGATCGGATTAACATATGCGGAGCTGTCTTCTGCGATCCCCGAAACGGGTGGAGGCATGATTTTCGTCTACAGGGCGTTTGGCCGGAAACCCGCGTTTATCGCGGCTTGGGGTGTGTTGTTTGGATATGTGTCGGTCATTGCGTTTGAGGCGGTCGCCCTGCCGACTGTCATAGATTATGTGCTGCCTGTTGAACACAAAGGTCTGATGTGGACGCTTGGCGGCTGGGATGTCTACTTCACTTGGGCCCTGATTGGTTCCGGAGGAGCGGTCGTTCTGACCGCTCTCAATTACTTCGGCGTCAAGCCGGCTGCCATTTTTCAATCGGTATTTACGATTGCGATCATCGCCACTGGCTTTTTGCTATTGGGCGGCGCTTTGGTCAACGGCGATTATGAAAATATGCAGCCGCTTTTTAAGGACGGGTTTTCCGGGATGATGTCGGTGCTCGTCATGATCCCGTTTTTGTTTGTCGGTTTTGATGTGATTCCGCAGGTTGCCGCTGAAATCAATGCTCCCAAAAAAATCATCGGCAAAATGCTCATCATCTCGATCGTCAGCGCGGTTTTGTTCTACCTATTGATCGTTTTCGGCGTGACGATGGGATTATCCGAAAGCGAGCTTGCTTCGACCTCTTTGGCGACTGCTGATGCGATGGTCAACCTGTTTGGCAGCCAGGTGTTCGGAACGGTGCTGGTCCTTGGAGGGGTTGCGGGGATCATTACGAGCTGGAATGCGTTCATCATTGGGGCGAGCCGCATCTTGTATGCGATGTCTGAAAAAGGGATGGTTCCGAAATGGTTCAGCTACATTCATCCGAAGTATCAAACACCGACACATGCGATTTTGTTTCTCGGGGCGCTGGCATTTTTCGCACCGCTTTTGGGACGGCCGGCCCTCGTGTGGATCGTCAATGCCGGGGGAACCGGCATCATTGTCGGATACCTGATCGTCTCGGCTGCGTTCATGAGACTGAGAAAAACGGAGCCTAACTTAAACAGACCATATAAAATCAATCAGTGGAAAACCACGGGTTTATCTGCTATCCTCTTAAGTGTTATCTTCCTTGCTTTTTATCTGCCGGGCATGCCGGCTGCGCTTTCGTGGCCGTATGAATGGCTGATATTGGCGGGATGGACATTGATCGGCATTGTATTATACAACATCAATTCAAAAGAAAAAGGGGAGGAGATTCAACATGACCAGCATGCTAGAAGTGTTTAACCCGGCAACTGGAGAAAAAATCGAGACCGTTCCCCAACAGTCCGGAAAGGAAGTCGAAGCCGCCATTGAACGCTCGCATGAGGCTTTTCAGCAATGGTCCAAAACATCCGCTTCTGAAAGAGCATCATTGTTGAAAAAGTGGTTTGACTTGATGGTTGAGCGTAAAGAAGAGCTCGCTAAAATGATCACGCTTGAAAACGGAAAGCCTTATCAGGAAGCTTTAGGTGAAGTGATGTATGCGGCGGGCTATATTGAGTGGTATGCGGAGGAAGCGAAGCGCATCTACGGAAGGACGGTTCCTGCATCTGTCACCAATAAGCGGATTATCGTGACCCGGCAGGCTGTCGGTCCGGTTGCGGCGATTACGCCGTGGAATTTCCCGGCGGCGATGATCACCCGCAAAGCTGCGCCTGCACTTGCAGCGGGCTGCACTTTCATCATCAAGCCCGCTCCGGACACCCCGTTAACGGCTCTTGAGCTGGTCCGACTCGGACATGAGGCGGGCATTCCGAAAGATGTCCTCCAATGCGTGATCGGCGATGGCGCGGAGATCGGCAGCATTTTTACGAGTCATCCGCTGATCCGCAAAATCACCTTTACAGGCTCAACGCCTGTCGGCAAGCATTTAATCAAAAACAGCGCCGATACGGTGAAACACGTATCAATGGAGCTTGGAGGCCATGCGCCGCTGATCGTTGACGAGGATGCCAACATCGATCTCGCGGTGAAGCAGGCGATGCTGTCCAAATATAGAAATGCCGGACAAACGTGCGTCTGTGCGAACCGCCTGATTGTGCATGAATCGGTGAAGGACGAATTTGCCGAAAAACTCCGCCGGGAAGTCGCCAAGCTCAAAGTGGGCAACGGACTTGAAGAAGGCGTTTCAGTCGGACCGATCATCAATAAAAAAGGCTTCCAAAAAATCGTCGATCAAATTAATGATGCGGTCGATAAAGGAGCCAAAGTGTTGATCGGAGCCGAATATGAGAGCGATGACGAGAAATCATGCTATTTTGTTCACCCGACAGTGCTGACGGATGTCGATCTATCCATGACTATTATGCATGAGGAGACATTCGGTCCCGTCGCACCGATTATTACTTTCAACACGCTGGATGAGGCGATTCAGATTGCCAATGATACTCCATACGGTTTAGCCGCTTATTTCTTTACGGAAAATTACCGCCGCGGCATCTATTTGTCAGAGCGTCTCGAATACGGGATTCTCGGCTGGAATGACGGAGGCCCGTCCACTGTACAGGCGCCGTTCGGCGGCATGAAGGAAAGCGGAATCGGCCGCGAAGGCGGACAAGAAGGAATTGAGCCGTATTTGGAGACAAAATATCTATCGATCGGTTTGGATGAATAAAAACAGAGCCTGTCCGGCATTTGCCGGGCAGGCTTTTTTAATAAAGAACATGGGCTTTCATGATTCTTTCTCACAGCCGGCGATTTTCCGCTTCTTTTTAGGTGTGTAAGATACATAAAAAATCCCTAGCAATAAAAGCGCGATACCGGCCCATGACACAAGTGGCAGCGATTCTTTGACAAGCACCGTTCCCAGGAGCGAAGCTGTGAGCGGTTCGGCCAAAGACAAGGTGACGGCTGTCGAAGCGGGCACTTTTTCGAGCCCTGTTGTAAAGAGCAGGTAAGCCGCTCCCGTTGCAATGACGCCGATATGAAGGCTTACCGCCATACCCTGAACGGAAAATATCCAGCTGAGATCATATAAAAACAGCAATGGCGCCAGCATAACGGCGCTCAAGGAAAACACGACGCCTGTTACAGCTTCGGGCCGTTGATGCTGAAGAAGCCGTTTGCTTGTCAGCGTGTAAACGGCAAAGGAGCATCCCGCTCCGAGCGCAAGCAAAATGCCGAGAACGTTTCCGGCGGAAGCGGCGGACGGAATGAACAATAAGGAAACACCCGCTATCGCTGCAAACGTCGCAATCCACCATCTGGCCCGGGGGATTTTTTGAAAGATCAGCCATTCGAGGCAGCCGGCGATAATCGGTGCGCTTCCGATCGCGACGACCGTTCCGACGGCAATGCCTGACAAGCTTACGGCTGAAAAAAAGAAGGGCTGATAAAACGCCATGCTTAAAGCTGCGATGACCGCCGTTTTAACAGGCCAGCCCCGCCGTTTCAATTGTCCGCGGACCGCCGCGAAAACCAGCAGAGTAACCCCGCCGACGGCCATTCTGACGGCACCGAATACAACAGGCTCCGCCTCCTTTGGGGCAAATGCCTGCGTCGTCCCCGTCGTTCCCCACAATACCGCGGCCAGCAAGACCAAAAGAACCGATATCTTCATCCCCCGATCTCTCCCTCTCACACAAAAAACTCGAACATTAGAACTCTCTCTATTGTAAAGCATGCCTGAATGATTGGAAATGACGGCTGCAAAAAAGAGGCCAAAGGCCTCTTCTGCATGATTATGATTTTTTTCTGCGCACTGCCATGAGCAGGGCGGCTCCTCCAAGCAGGACGGCAAGGATTGACAAAATCAGAGATGCGGTTTGAATGCCTGAATTGCCCTGGGCTTCAGCCGGTGCCTCTTTTTTTGTCGCACCGTGTTCATCAACCGTTTTGCTGCCGAGTTTGGAAGCATCGACTATGTTTGTGATTGAGTGCGGCGTATCGGCGTTTTCATCACCTGTCCATTCGACAATGCTTCCGTCTTTATAATATTGGTAGGCATCCCATGCGGCTTTCTGTTCTTTGTCGGGGTTTTTCGCCGTGAAGGTAAACTGCTGGAATTCGCCCGGCTTGATGCCTCCGTTCGCAGCTTCCCATGTCACCCTTGTGACGTTTCCATTTTTGGCGGTTTCCGTACTTGTTTTCCAGCCGGGAACCGGTTCATACTGCTGAAATTCAACACCGTCCGGCATGCTGAGGACGACTTTTGTCGTTGCCATATTTTTTTCCACAGGCACTTTGATTGTGTATGTTTCCCACGACCCAGCCGCAGATTCATCCGGCTTTACGGTTACGTGGGCGCTGACAGGCACGGTGATAAGCAGAAGCGCTGCAAAAACGGCGCTTAAAAAAAACATATTTCGTTTCAACATCATCAAGACTCCTTTTTATTGATTTTGGCATTAAAAACCGTTCTGATTTCATCAAATGACGCTGTTAATCCATGAACCCGGATTTTCCAGATGCCTTCTTCGTTCAAATGTAAATTTTTCGTCTGGAAAACGCCCTTTTCTTTTTTAGAAAGGGTGAAAGTGCTTTCCTTGTTATCGCCGAAAATCCCGGTTTTCGAAACCGTCAATTCGATTTTCTGGATATCGGTGATTACGTCTCCATTCCGGTTCCTGACAACCACTTCAAACGTGTTTGAGCCGGGCATGTTCGGACTGATCCTTAAAGAAAGGGTTTCTCCGTCCGCAAGCTGCTTTGTTTCATTAAACGGCTGCGGAAGCGGTGCCGGAGGACTCGGAATGTTGGTGAAAACGGCCGTTGTGACAAGAATGAGCAGTCCGATCGCCCATTCGGCTCTGATCGTGTTCCCGCGCGAGTGTTCCGGTTTTTTTCTGAAGCGGAAATAGTGGAGCGCACCAAATCCAATCATCAGCAGGACGAGTGCTGATTTGATCAGCAGTGCTTTTCCATAATTGGTCTGAAACAGATTATCCATTGTGTGGACAATGAAAAAGCTGTTTAACAGCCCGGAAAATACGAGCAGCCCGGCTGAACCAAGCGCCCATGGAGAAAAGCGCCGAATCGCCTCCCAAATATGGCCTTTATCCGGCTTCAGCCAGTCCCTTCCGAAAAACAGCACAAGCGCTGCAAGCCCACCTGTCCATACAGAAGCCGCCGCCAAATGGATGAAATCCATGGCTGCCGTCATATAGCTGTAGCTCGTCGATGCGGCGTGGCCGGAGAGTGATTTTGCCAGCAAAAGTCCGGCAAAAAAGATGATTTTGAGTATATTTGCCGTCCGTCCGGTTTTTCGCGAACAAACAGCAAGCAAAACAATCAAGCCGATGCTGGCCAGCCAAAGCGCTCCCCCTGTTGTTCGCAGCAGCGTTTCTTTCAAAAGAGCGGGCTGAAAAGCTTCCGCCCAAGAGACGCCCGCGTTTGCTTTGGTCTGAAGCGGGAGCTGGATGACGATGGCCGCGCCGATCATGACAAGGGCGAGCTTTATGATCCGCTGAAGACGGCTGCGCATCCTTTCAGCCCAGCTGTTTTTCGGACGATACCAAACAAGCTGAAAAAGAATCGATCCCATAAAGAGGGAAAAGCCCGTATAAAGCAAGACGCGTTCGATCACCGTATCCGCTTTCGGCAGGTCGGCAGAGGCGCTTCCCTGGTCTTTCGGCAATCCGCCTTGAATGTTTCCGACGCTGAAAGGAATCGTCCCTGAGACCGGATGGCCGTCTGCCGATACGACCCTCCATTCAGCCGTGTAGATATCGTTCTTCAGCTTTTTGTCCAGCTTTGCCGTCAGGATTTTTGCGTTTTTCGGATCGATCTGCGCTTCGCCTGAATCAACCCGTTCCCCGGAAGAGTTTCTGACCGTGATGGAGTGGAACCCTTCCTGAATCGCTTCGTTAAATTCGATCTTGATTTGGACAGGCGCTTTTTTCAATTCCTGGTTTTGGGCAGGTGTTGAATTGACGATATAAGCGTGCGCAAAAGCTGCTTTGGGCATCAGGACGAGACAAAGAACGGCCAGTACCGCCCAGATTGTTGCTTTTTTCATAGCATTCATCCAATCTTTCATGTTTTCAGGCTGCAGCAGTTTTCTTTCATGTTTTTTTGAATTTCATGTGCCGCATCTTCAAAGGAAAAAAGCCTTCCGCCAAATCCCTTTTTAAATTTCTCTGCGTCTGTGACCGAGGCAAATGGGATTGCCTGCGGTCTGCAGCAATTCAGATGAATCTCCGCATCAAGCAGAAAAACGGCCATTTTTGCACTGATCGTCGTGTCGACTAAAAAATCCCTGCAAATGATCTGTGCTGTATCATTCTTGATTTTTTCATAGCGGAGCATTGCGCAGTGGGCGCAGCAAAACTGTTCAATGAGACTGTCAGTTTTGACGATTTGCACGGAAAGTCTCGGATTCAGTCCTTTTCCGCAAACTGAACACATTTGTCCAGGCTGCTGCTTCGGCCGATTCAAGGCGATTCCGCCGGCTGTTTTGATGACCTGTCCGTTATCAATCAGCGGTTTAATATCGCGGTATACCGTCATTTCCGAGACGTTAAGCCTTTTTGAAATATCTGAAATACGAAGCGTTTCCTCTTCTTTGATCCATGATAAAATTTGCTGCCTCCGTTTGATCGGTAACATTCTCCCCCTCCATTCTTTATTCCTATATGTATAAGCCTATTAGATGAAAGGGAAAGAAACAAGCGCGAATATGATAAAAAATGTGAAATAATGTTGAACAGTAACAAATTGAAACATTCGACCAAAAAGTGTACATCGCATTTTCCATTTCAATCGTGAAAGAATCTCGCTGTACACTTTTGCCGGCAAAAGGAATAATCCTATCTGAGTGCTGTTACATCCGGAAAAATTGAGGATATGTTACTTTCGCTCATGAATTCTCCCAGTCTCTGCCGGAGATTACCGTAATGCGCCGAGCCGGGACTGTGGCAGAGCGTATGGTGCATGTTCCGCCCTCTCTTCTGGGAAACACGATCGTCACGTTCTCTCTCCCTCCCCGCATTGTTGACCTGTGAATGAAAATGCGTGTTTCAGTCGTGATCAACCCTTCTACTGTAGCGCTGACAAATGTTCCCACGTATTGTCTGAACCGCCCTTGCCGCTGATCTTCCCACCCCCATTGCGGCTCCGTCTGTTGAACCCCGTAAGGATAAGGATAATAGTAATAATACATCAGACATACTCCTTTCCACATTTAAGACTACGGTCATTCATATTCGTGTACGAACCTGAAAAATTACAAAAAAAGTATATTGGGAGATTAGAGCTAAATCGAGACGAGGACTGATCTTAAAATAATTTGTAAGGAAATGTAACAGGTTTGAACGCTTTAGTGCAGCGATGTGAAATAATAAAATCGGAACTGCAGCAGAGGGGAGGGAGAATATGGGGAAACAAAAGCTGATTCTCATAGGAAACGGCATGGCGGGGGTTCGTACGATAGAAGAAATTTTAAAACATGGCGGGCATGCGTTTGATATTGTCATTATCGGCAGTGAGCCCCATCCAAATTACAATCGCATTTTGTTATCTTCCGTCCTGCAGGGCGAAACGAACTTGAAGGATATTACGCTGAACAGCCGCAAATGGTATGAAGAGCACGGGATTACTCTTTATACGGGGGAAACGGCTGTCAACATTGATACGCATAAACAGACGGTATCAACGGACAAAAACCGTGAATTGGCATATGACAAGCTGATTATCGCCACGGGGTCTTCCCCGTTTATCCTTCCGGTTCCGGGTGCAGACAAAGAAGGGGTATACGGTTTTCGTACGATTGAAGATTGCCGGGCATTCATAGACGCTTCAAAGCGTTTTCATCAAGCGGCCGTCATTGGAGGGGGAATCCTCGGGCTTGAAGCGGCGAGAGGCTTGGTGAATCTTGGAATGGAGGTTGCAGTGATCCATCATTCTTCCCATATCATGCAAAATCAGCTTGATCCGGCCGCATCAGCCATGCTGCAGCGCGAGCTTGAACGGCAGGGCATCCGTTTTCTTTTAGAAAAAGACACAAACGCCGTTTTGGGGAAATCCCGCGCAGAAGGGGTACGTTTCCAAGACGGGACGGAGATGCGGGCTGATCTGATTGTGATGGCTGCCGGTGTCAGGCCGAATATAGAGCTGGCAAAGGGGAGCGGGCTCGCTGTGAACCGGGCCATCATCGTCAACGATCATATGCAGACAAACGTTCCGAATGTTTATGCTGTCGGGGAATGCGCTGAACATAACGGAGTCGTATACGGGCTGATCAAGCCTTTATATGAGCAGGGACGGGTGCTGGCCAAGCACATTTGCGGCTTGGAATGCGGCCGGTACCGGGGCTCTGTTCAATCGGCAACACTGAAAATTGCGGGAGTCGACGTATTTTCAGCAGGGAAAATCAAAGAGGATGATACGACAACAGCCATTCAACTTATAGACGAATCGGCGGGAATTTATAAAAAAGCGATGTTTCAGGCAGATAAAATGGTTGGCGTGATGTTGTACGGAGATATTGCAAACAAGCAAAACCTGCTGGATAGCATTGTCAAACAAAGGGATATCACAGTTGTGAAAAAAGATTTTTTTCAATCGGGCGCAGAAAGCGCGGTCGCTTCGATGCCGCTGGGAGAAACGATCTGCCAATGCAATGCGGTATCAAAAGGAGCGATCATCGAAGCCGTGCAACGCCATCATTTGAAAACGGCCGAGGATGTGAAGCGCTGTACAAAAGCTTCCGGCTCCTGCGGAGGGTGCAGACCGATCATCGAGGAGCTGCTGATCCACACTGCGGAACGAAGCCATCAAGAGCCTGCAGGCGCAAACACGATGTGCCCGTGCACTGTATTAACCGAAGATGAAGTCGTTCAGGAAATCCAGATGAGACAGCTTTCTTCTGTTCAGGACGTCATCTCTGCATTGGGCTGGAACAAAACAAGCGGATGCTCTGTCTGTGTGCCGGCGATCGATTATTATTTAAGGATGATCAGGCCGGACATAAAAGCGGCCACCCCATTTGAGGAAACGGAGCAGGAAGATGGCATGTGCACACTTGTTCCGCAAATGTACGGAGGGCTGACAAATAAAGATGAGCTGAGAAGGATCGCGGATGTCATGGAAAAATACCAAATACCGCAGGCTGTCCTGACGCATGACCAGAGATTGCAGCTTTCGGGAATCAGGCGCGACGAGTTGCAGCATATAAAAGAAGAACTGCATATGCCGGTCTTCCCCCGGAAAAAGCAGGCGATCGCCCCGATCAAAACATGTCCGTGCAGCCATCAGGAATCTGTGCAAGCCGCGGCAGCCGAACTGGAGAAACATACAGACTCCCTGTTAATGCCGGCAAAGATCGATATCGCGATCTCCGCATGCGTGGATGACTGTGCTTTAGCAGCCGTAAGGGACATCGGAATCGTGAAGGCGGTCGGGGGATGGGAGCTGTACGCCGGCGGCCAGGGCGGTCAAAACGCCCGGGCCGGAGAGCTGCTTTCAGTTGCCGGCACACTGGAAGAAGCCGGAGAATATATCAAAGGTTTTCTCCAGTATTATCGGGAAACGGCGAATTACCTCGAACAGGTCGGACAATGGATCGAACGCGCCGGCCTCATTCATGTCAGGGAAGTTTTATTTGATGACGAACTTCGCAGGCAGCTGATGGAGCGGCTTGAGGAAGAAAGCCGGCTGCCAGAGCAAGAAATGATAAAAGGGCTGATGTGATGTGACAGAATTACTGCTGAAATACTTTCGAACAAAGCAAAAAGAGGTGCAATCAGAGAAGACGTATGACACACAATGTCCTTTTTGCAGCATGCAATGCAAAATGCAGCTGATCGAACAAACGGTTGTGACGAGAAAGAAGTATATCGCTGTCGGAAAAGAGAATCCGACGACAAAGGGCCGCTTATGCATGAAAGGCATGAATGCCCATCAGCATGCGCTTCACCAGGAGCGAATCACTCATCCGCTGCTGAAAAAAAACGGCGAATTTGTCCGTGTATCGTGGGAAGAGGCGCTTCAATTCATCAAAGAACAAGTCGTGAGCATCCAGCAGGAAGACGGACATGACGCAGTAGGGGTTTACGGGAGCGCCTCAATCACAAACGAAGAGGCCTATCTGCTAGGAAAATTCGCCCGTGTCGCATTAAAAACGAGGCATATTGACTACAATGGAAGGCTCTGTATGTCGGCTGCGGCGACAGCGGCAAATCAAACGTTTGGAATGGACCGCGGGTTCACGAACGCGCTCAGTGAGGTTCCCCATGCCAGGGTGATCATGCTTGCGGGATCGAATATCGCTGAATGCCAGCCGACCATCATGCCGTATTTTGAAGAGGCAAAGGAAAACGGGGCTTACATTATCGTGATTGATCCGCGTGAAACGGCCACTGCCCGCATCGCCGACCTTCATCTGAAAGTAAAGCCCGGAACAGATGCGGCCCTTGCAAACGGCATGCTGAAAATCATCATCGAAGAGGGGCTGATAGATGAGTCGTTCATCAAACAGAGGACATCCGGCTTTGAAGAAATCGAGCGCTATGTCACAACCTTAAGCCTTGAAGAGATATCCGGCCGGACGGGCGTGCCGATAGAACAGATCAGAAAAGCGGCTGTAAAATTCGCCCGGGAAGAAACGGGGATGCTGTTTACCGCGAGAGGCGTCGAGCAGCAGACAGATGGGACCGCTGCTGTCAGTAATTTACTGAATATTCTAATATCAGTTGGCAAAATCGGAAAATTTGCCTGCGGGTACGGAGCCATCACAGGCCAGGGGAACGGACAGGGAGCGAGAGAACACGGCCAGAAAGCTGATCAGCTGCCGGGGTATCGTTCGATTGAAAATGAAGAAGACCGCGCTTATATTGCGGATGTCTGGGGAATTTCGGCCGAGGAGCTGCCGCGAAAAGGCGTTTCCGCTTATGAGATGATCAAAAAGGTTCATGAAGGAGAGATAACAGGGCTGTTTCTGATGTGCTCAAACCCTGTCGTATCCAATCCGAACGCCAATTTTGTCAAAGCGGCTTTGAAAAAATTGAAGTTCTTTGCAGTGATCGATTTGTTTATATCAGAAACGGCAAGGCTTGCCGACGTCATTTTGCCGGCTTCATCCTATCTTGAAGATGAAGGCACAATGACGAACGTGGAAGGCAGGGTGATGCTGAGGGAAGCGTCAAAACCGTGTCCGGGCGAAGTCAGGCACGATTGGAAAATCATTTGTGATATTGCGGGCGCGCTCGGCAAAGGCCGTTTTTTCTCATATGAGTCTGCCGAGGAGATTTTCAATGAATTAAGGAAAGCGAGCCGCGGGGGAATCGCAGATTATTCCGGGATCACATATGAGCGCCTCAAAAAGGAAGGCGGCATTTTGTGGCCCTGTCCAGAACAGGGGCATCCAGGTACAGCGCGCCTGTTTGAAGCGGAATTCGCCCATCCGGATAAAAAAGCGGACATGTGCGTCGTCCCAAATGAGCCTGCCGTCAAAAAGGACCGGCCGACAGAAGAGTATCCTTTATATTTAACGACGGGAAGAGTGATGCCACACTATTTAACAGGTGTGCAGACAAGAAAGAGCGCAGCGCTCGCGGCCAGACACTTTGAATCTTTTATGGAAATCCATCCGAAAACCGCCGCGACATATAAAATTGAAGACCGTGTTTTGGTCAAAATCGAATCAAAAAGGGGAAGCATTGTCGTCAGAAGCAAATGGACTGAAGCGATCAGGCCGGATACTGTTTTTGTGCCGATGCATTGGGGCGATTCGCAAAATGTGAACAGACTGGTTGCTGAAGATTTGGATCCGACTTGCCAAATGCCCGGTTTTAAGGTGTGTTCCGTCCGTATAAGTCCCTTTTATGACAAAAATGTGAATAAATTGTCATAAAAAGTCATAAAAAGTTTACAAAATTAAATATATTTTGTGATAGTTTTAAAGATGTAGATGAAATACATCTTTTGAGCGATAGTGTGAATTGTTATGAAAAAGGGGAGGATCATAGTGGAAAAAAAGCAGCTCGTTCTTGTTGGGAACGGAATGGCCGGGGTAAGGGCCATTGAAGAAATTCTTAAAGTTTCAAGCGACCAATTTCAAATTACGATTTTCGGAAATGAACCCCATCCGAACTACAACCGGATTCTTCTTTCCAAAGTGTTGCAGGGAGATACGGACATCAAAGACATTACATTAAATGATTGGAACTGGTATGAAGAAAACGGCATTCAGCTTTATACGGGTGAAGAAGTCATCAAAGTCGACCCTGAAAACAAAACCGTGACAACGGATTCGGGCAGGATTCAGCCGTATGATGAACTGATTTTGGCGACAGGTTCTCTCCCTTTTATTCTGCCGTTGCCTGGAGCGGATAAAGAAGGCGTAACGGCTTTCCGGGATATTAAGGATACAGATGTAATGCTTGAGGCTTCCAAAACGTACAAAAAAGCGGCGGTTATCGGCGGCGGTCTGTTGGGACTTGAAGCCGCGCGCGGACTCCTCAATCTGGGAATGGATGTGACCGTGATTCACCTCGCCCCATACTTGATGGAGCGCCAGCTTGATGCGACTGCAGGCCGTCTTTTGCAAAAAGAACTGGAAAAGCAGGGCATGAAGTTTTTACTTGAAAAACAAACGGAAGAAATTTACGGGAACGAACGAGTAGAAGGATTGAAATTTAAAGACGGCTCAACACTGGAAGCGGATTTGGTCGTCATGGCCGTCGGCATCAAGCCGAACGCTCAGCTTGGAAAAGACTGCGGTCTTCCGGTGAACAGAGGTATTATTGTCGATGACTACATGCAGACGAAAAACCCACATATTTACGCTGTCGGCGAATGCGCCGAACATAGAGGAATCGCCTATGGGCTTGTCGCCCCTCTTTACGAACAGGCAAAGGTGCTTGCGAAGAAAATTTGCGGAGCTGAAACCGGACCGTATGAAGGTTCTGTTTTATCGACCCAATTAAAGGTTTCGGGAGTCGAGGTCTTTTCCGCGGGCGATTTTAATGAGGATGATGACGAGGGCAAAAAAGCGATCAAGGTGTTTGATGATCAGGACGGCATCTATAAAAAAGTCGTTCTCCGCGGCAACCAGATAATCGGAGCCGTGCTGTTCGGCGACAGCAGCGACGGCAACAGGCTGTTTTCCATGATTCAAAAAGGGGCGGACGTCACTGAGACTTCCAAAGTTTCAATTCTGCAGCCTTTGAATCAGGAGGAAGGCATGAGCATTACGGCTGCAATGAGCGACGATGAGATCGTTTGCGGATGTAACGGCGTCTCAAAAGGAATGATCGTGCAGGCGATCAAAGAGCAGGGATGTAGATCAACGGATGAAATCAAGGCATGCACCGGTGCGTCACGTTCCTGTGGAGGATGTAAGCCTCTTGTCGCGGAGATTCTTCAGCATACGCTCGGATCGGAATTTGACGCATCCGCGCAAAAAGAAGCAATCTGCGGCTGTACGGATCTTTCAAGAGACGAAGTAGTTGCCGCCATTAAAGAAAAAGGTCTCACCCATACAAGAGAAGTCATGAACGTGCTCGGCTGGAAAACGGAGGAAGGCTGTTCAAAATGCCGCCCTGCGCTTAACTACTATCTCGGCATGATCAATCCGAAAGAATATGAAGATGAAAGGGAATCCCGCTTCGTCAACGAACGGATGCACGCCAACATCCAAAAAGACGGCACATATTCCGTCGTTCCGCGGATGTACGGCGGTGTCACCAATTCCAGCGATTTGCGCCGGATTGCTGATGTTGTCGACAAATACGACATTCCTCTTGTAAAAATGACAGGAGGTCAGCGGATCGATCTGATCGGCGTCAAAAAAGAAGACCTTCCGAGAGTGTGGAAAGACCTTGACATGCCTTCAGGATTTGCCTACGGAAAAACGCTCAGAACAGTTAAAACCTGTGTGGGTGAACAATTCTGCCGCTTTGGTACACAGGATTCCATGGCTCTCGGAATCGAGCTTGAGAAAAAATTCGAAGGCCTTTACGCACCTCATAAAATCAAAATGGCGGTATCCGCATGTCCGCGAAACTGTGCGGAGTCCGGTATTAAGGATGTCGGCATCGTCGGCATTGACGGAGGCTGGGAGATCTATGTCGGCGGAAACGGCGGTACACATCTGCGCGCCGGGGATCTGCTGATGAAAGTCAAAACGACTGAAGAAGTCATGGAAATCACAGGCGCTTATCTTCAATATTACAGGGAAACGGCCAACTATTTAGAGCGTACTTCCGCATGGCTCGAGCGGGTCGGCTTGTCCCACGTTCAATCCGTATTAAATGATGAAGCAAAACGGAAAGAATTAAACGGACGTATGAATGAAGCGCTGTCTATCCACAAAGATCCGTGGAAGGATTTTCTGGAAGATGAAAAGACAACGAAACAATTGTTTGAAAATGTTGTCACATCTTAATATCGGAAACCATTTTGAGGAGGAATTCACATGGTGAACAAAGATTTAACAAAGGTATTCGTCGCGAAAATCAGCGATTTGCCGGATCAGCTGGGAAAGACAGTGGTTATCGATAATAAGGAAATTGCGGTCTTCAAGCTTTCAAACGGCAGCGTCCGCGCGGTTGAAAACCGCTGCCCCCACAAAGGAGGCGTGCTTGCCGAAGGAATGGTGAGCGGAAAATTTGTATTCTGTCCGATGCACGATTGGAAGATCAGTCTTGAAGACGGAAAAGTTCAAGAGCCTGACACCGGCTGCATTCAAACGTATGAAACGGTTGTTGACGGGGAGGACCTGTTTATTGTTTATTGAGGCTCCAGGCAGACACGAAAACATCCGCTGCAGCGGGCTTCATGTCATGCTGATGACGCCGGGCATCGCGGCCAACAAAAGAGCACATGAGAAATTTGACCGCGAGCCTCATTGGATAGCGTTTGCGCGGTCCTCTTCAGTTTTAATTCACTAAAGGAAGAATCGGCAGATGGAAGGATGACGGTTGATGGGGAATGGGAAAGTATTTTTTGTAGGGGCCGGACCTGGAGACTCCGGACTTATTACACTCAGGGGAAAGGCTTTGATCGAGAAAGCCGACGTCATTCTGTATGACAGGCTGGTCAATGCCCGGCTGCTTGAGCATGCGAAAGCATCATGCGAATTCATCTATTGCGGAAAGCTTCCAAACCGGCATTATATGAAACAGGATGAAATCAATGCACACCTGATTGAAAATGGCTTGAAAGGTCTCAATGTCGTCAGGCTGAAAGGCGGGGACCCCAGTGTTTTCGGCAGAGTCGGAGAAGAAGCAGCAGCCATCAGCGAGCACGGTATTCCGTATGAAATGGTGCCGGGCATTACGTCGGGAATCGCGGCGCCCCTTTACGCGGGACTGCCGGTGACTCACCGCGATTTTGCTTCTTCTTTTGCCGTCATCACCGCCCATGATAAAACAGGCAGACCGGATATGGACTGGGAAGGGCTTGCCAGAAGCGTTCAAACCCTCGTTTTTTATATGGGCATCAAAAACCTGGCTTATATATGCGAGCAGCTGATCAAACACGGAAAATCCCCCCTTGTTCCCGTTATGGTTATTCAATGGGGCACATGTGGCAGACAGCGAAGCGTAAAAGCGACGCTGCAGGACATTCATAAAAAAATAACAGAACATCATATTAAAAATCCCGCCATCATCGTGATCGGCGATATCGTGTCCTTCAGGCAGCACAGCTGGTTTGAAGATAAGCCATTAATCGGACTGAACATCCTGGCCGTTCAAAGCGGAGAAGAAGAAAATCTGCCGAAAGAAGAGCTCCGGGAACAGGGCGCGGAAGTCATTGAATGGCCGAAATGGAAACCGCAAAAAACGGTGTCAGATGATGGGCAATTAAGGAATATCGGCCGTTTTGACAGCCTGTTGTTCACCTCAAGGAGAGCGGTTCAAGAGCTTTTCAGCCGTCTGAAGTTCCTGAAGATCGACATCAGAGACATCCGGGGGCAGCTTTATGCGAGTGCACCATCTATTAAAGAAGCGCTTGAGGAGCGGGGATTCGCCGCCTTTTTGCAGACAGACATCCCTGATCCGGGATCATGCCTTGTCATCGGCAGCCGCCGGGCGGTCCAAGACAAACGATATCAGGAATCCGCGACATTCGTGACTCACGATCACATGATCGACAGCCGTTTTACCTCGATGATCAAACGGGAAATCGAAGAATTCCCCATTGATGCCATCATATTTTCAGGAAAGCAATGCATCGATCTTTTTGTGAAAGCGGCGGTTAGCATCGGCATGTCTCCGCAAAAGGCGAAAGACTCCATTCACGCGGTCTGTCTCAGCGGCGAGGCGGAAAAAGCCGCAAAAGACCGCGGGTTTAAGCTTGTTCACGCTCCGGAAGAAACGGTTTCGCTTGAAGCCTGTTTAAAAGACCTAAAAAACAGCGCAGCAAAGGTTTTGTTGCCGAAATAAAATGGCAGGGGATTCCCCTGCTTTTTTGGTTATTTGCCGTATATGGGCGCAATCTTGTCGATCCGGTTTGTCCAAATCCCCCCTGTATAATGATCCGGCAGACGCTGGATGTCTTCAGGCGCGTCAAAGCCGCTTGAAAAATCACCGTCACTGTCTCCTGTAACAATCACCCGCGTATTTGCTCGATCCATCCTGTTCAAAAAACGGTCAGGCCATCCCCACAGCCAAGGCGCAACGTTTTCAGGAATATGCAATTGAGTATGCTTGCACGCTTTCGGCATATATCCCGTCCAGCCGCCGGCGAGATATGGAATGAGGCAGTGTTTCATGGTTTCTTTTGACATGACCCGAAGCTCAGGCAGCTTCTTTTGTAAAGCTGCAACCGGTTCGTCTCCCCCGTACACGGTCAGCTGATCAAGCCGCTTCTGAGGGAGTGCGGCAAGCTTTTTGGCAAGCTGAATCCCCTCGTTTGGGTCATTGCTTTTGATATGAAGGAGAAGGGAGCGGTTCGGAAAATGTGCCAGAACTTCATCAAGCGACGGCATCAGGCCAATGCCCTTGCCGCGGAACGGATATGATTTTCCTTGGTCGGCTGTATAGCCGTAGCCGATATCAAATGTTTTCAGTTCAGCCATTGTATAGTCGTTTGTCGTCCCTGTGCCGTTTGTCCGGCAATCGAGCGTCCAATCATGAAAAACGGCGAAACGTCCGTCTTTTGTCGGTTTGATATCAAGCTCGACGATATCGGCTCCGGCTTTAAAAGCAGCTTCCATTGAAGGCAGTGTATTCTCAAGATAAGCATGTTCAGGCCTGTGGATCCGCCGGGCTGTGCACGTATCATTTGTTACGCCTTCCATGTAAAAGGTCTGCGACAGCCCCCGATGCGCCAAGAGCAGCGGTTTTCCGCCGCGTTCTTTCGTGAGAAAGGATGAATTATTGAAATAGATAAAGGCGATGAATATGAGAAAGATCATAGCGGCCCGCCTTTTCAAGCGTTTTTTTCGTGTGTTCATGATGCCCTCTTGCTTCATTCGCTTTTTTCGCCGAACAGCACCGTTTTTAAATAGCAAAGATCTGCTTCAATATGTCTTCTCATCAATTCTGCCGCTTTTGCTTCGTCTCTTTGCCGCATGCTGCGGTAAATGCCCTGATGCTGGCTGATGATCTCAAAGCAGCGTTCACGTTTTTCAATATTTTTGCTTCGGTAAAAAAAAGTCAGTGACCGCAAATCATGCAGCTGCTTTTGCAGACGTCTGTTTTGGCTGGCTTCAATAATCAAATCGTGAAACCTTGTATTTAAATGGAGCAAAGCCTGAGCTGATTGGCAGCTGTTTTGCTCAAATTCCCGGTTTGCTTCGCGCAGTGTCCTTTCTATGAGCTCGAGCGTTTCCTTTTTGGCAGACTGGGTTGCCAAAGACACGGCAAGAGATTCAAGCGCTTGCCGGCACTGATAAATGTCTTCCAAATCTTTCAGCGTTGGCTCGTAAACTGTAATTTTGGATTTCTCATCAATCAAAAGCAGTCCTTCCTGTTCAAGCGTCCGAATGGCTTCCCTTACAGGGCTGCGGCTCACTTGCAGTTCTTTGGCGATTTTAGATTCATAGATCCGTTCGCCCGGCTGATACCTTCCTTTTATAATCATATCTTTTAAATAGCGGTGAACCTGATCATGGTAAGAGACGGGACGCTGGATTGAAAAAGTCACGATGAACACCTCTTTCATTTTTACTGTCAAAGGGCCGGCAAACCGAACAGCAATCGGTATGACAACACTCCTTAATCTACCATAAAATTGACCATTTTGTGACAAAAAAGATTGACTGCTACCAACGGTCAGCTATAATAAAATTATAACCTGTCGACAGTCGGCAGTTTTTCTATTTGACTACTATTGTAAGCGCTTTAACGACAGAGGGGAAGGGGATGTTGATGAAAACTAGCGTTGCGTCCGCATGGGGGGCGCTTTGGAAGTCTCACCGGGAGGCCAAAAGGCTGCTGTTGTTCACCATGCCTATGAAGGCGGGAAAAGAGGCCGGATTGAATATAACGACCGATCAGATCATGAAAGAAGACATGCCGCCGGGCTATAAAACGCCGCAGAAAATCGGCCTGCTGCTCGGGCCCGCATTGTTTTTCGCCGTTATTCTGTTCTTTTTCCCGGAAGGTTTGAGCCATGAAGGGAGAATGGTATTGGCCACCACCTTATGGGTGGCTGCTTGGTGGATCACTGAAGCCGTTCCGATTCCCGCGGCATCCTTGCTGCCGATCGTGCTGCTTCCGCTGACAGGAGCTCTGGAGGGATCTGTTGTCACGGCAAGCTATGGCGATCCGATTGTGTTTTTATTTTTGGGAGGATTTTTGATTGCGCTTGCGATGGAGCGATGGAATCTTCATAAACGCATTGCGCTTCACATCATTTCTGTTGTCGGGACCAGCACATCAAGAATCGTCCTTGGGTTTATGGCTGCGACGGGCTTTTTGTCCATGTGGGTGTCAAACACCGCTGCGGTGATGATGATGCTGCCGATTGGAACTGCCATCATTTATCAAGTCTCAGATGTAATGAAAGCCGAACGAAAGGATTTGGCGGCAGAAAAAGAAAAATTCTCAAAGGCGCTCATTTTCGGCATCGGTTACGCGGGGACGATCGGCGGTCTCGGGACATTGATCGGTACGCCGCCGAATCTCATTTTGGCCGCCAGCTTTAAAACGCTGTACGGAGTTGAGATCTCCTTTGGCGGATGGATGGCTTTTGCCGTTCCGGTCGTCGTCATTCTGCTTTTGGCTGTCTGGCTGTACTTGACAAAAGTCGCTCATCCGATTCAGATGAAACAGCTTCCGGGCGGGAAGGAACTGATTCAAGCAGAAAAAAGAAAGCTTGGAAAAATCAGTTTTGAAGAATCGATGGTGCTCCTCATTTTCAGCTTTGCCGCGTTTATGTGGGTAACGAGAACATTTCTGTGGGACGGAAAAATACCGGGTATTGATGATACGATGATTGCGATTTTTGCCGCTTCATTGCTTTTCCTGATCCCATCGCTGAATAAAGGCGGCCGGATTTTGGACTGGAATGTGTCAAAAGATTTGCCGTGGGGCATTCTGCTGCTGTTCGGAGGCGGCCTCGCGCTGGCGGCCGGATTTAAAGAAACGGGATTGGCGGAATGGATCGGCGGAAGGCTGACCGTATTAGACGGGTTTCATTTCGTTGTCATCGTCATCGTATCAACAGCATTGGTGCTATTCTTGACTGAAATTACGTCAAATACGGCAACGGCTACAATGATTCTGCCGGTGCTGGCATCGCTTGCGCTGGCCCTCAATGTGCATCCGTTTGCGCTGATGGTGCCTGCCGCAATGGCGGCGAACTGCGCGTTTATGCTTCCTGTGGGAACACCGCCGAATGCGATTATTTTCGCCTCGGGAAAACTTAAAATCAGCGAAATGGTCAAAACAGGCTTTGTTATTAACATCTTTACATTAATCTTAATCATCGGAGCCGTATTCTATATTCTCCCGCATCTTTGGGGAGTGGACCTGACCGTTTTTCCTGATCAGCTCAAGCCATAAAAAAATTGCCGGGCACATGATGCCCGGCTTTTTTAATGCTTGTCCTTTCCTTTTTGAAAAGATGAGTAAAAATCGATTTTCGCATCGATCTTTTCTAAGTGGCGCTGCAGTTTGCCCGCCGGCCCTGGTTTTTTATTACTTCCAGAATTGCCACCACTTTTTTTCGCGAGCTGCAGCAATCATTTTTTGAGTTTCTTATTCGCGGAGAGAATTCATCAGCGTTTCTTCCCTTTCCCGCTGCCGTGTTCGAAACGTTCAATACGCTCTAATATTTTTTGATTGAATTCTTCTGGTCGATACAGATGCGCTATATGTTCAGCGGCTTTTTTAAGGGGGTGGCCGTCCGGTTTGTTCATGCTGTAGAGGTTCTCGATAGCGGATAAATCATTCTTGCTTAAGAGGCGCCATCCCTTGGTATCGCGTTCGAAAGAATAGCCGTGAGACTCAAGCAGCTTTGAATACTTTCGGACTGTAACGGCCTCTATTCGGGTTTCCCCGAGTGTTGAACGGAGTGAATGTCGCAAAACAGGTGTTTCAAGAGCGGGGCAAAGACCGCTCTGCCGGATAAAAAGGGGAGCCGTTCTGTTTCATACAGAACGGTCAGCTTTCAGGCATTTGATAATTCAGCAGCCATTTGACCCCATATTTGTCGGTCACATTGGCATGAAGAGCGCCCCAAAACGTTTTTTGCAGTTCCAGAGCCGCATGTCCGCCGCTTTTCAGCATATCATATACCCGGCGGATTTCATCCTCGCTTTCACACTCCAATGTGATGCTGACATGGTCTCCTTTTTCAACCTGTCCAAAAACGTCAGAAAAATGGATGATGCTGTCTCCGAGATGAAGCTCGGCATGCAGATATTTTCCTTCGTGCCCCTTGAACATTTCGACGCCGTCAGCAAGCTGGACATTTCGAATGTCTCCGCCCAATGCTTCTTGATAAAATGCGACCGCTTCTTGACAGCCGTCGATAAAAAGATAAGGATTTGCGCTTTTCAATTCGGATTCCTCCTTTTTTTCTTAGTATACCTAAGATAAGAGAAGTGATCACGTACGGGTTGCGGTATAATAAGAATAAAAAGGATGAAGACTGTGAAGATGAATGCACTGCCGCACCAATACCCATTTTTATTGGTAGACCGCGTTGTCGAAAATGAACCGGGAAAATCGGCGCAAGGGTATAAATTGATATCGGAAAACGACTGGTTTATAACGGAAACCCAAAAGGATATGCCGTTTTCCCTTATCATCGAAGCACTGGCGCAAATCGCGGCGTTTACCGCCATGGGGGATCGCACTGAGCTCGGATTTCTTTCTTCTGTCAAAAAGGCTGAATCCAGCGGACAGGCGCTTCCTGGGGACAAGCTTGATCTTTATTTTGAAGTGACGCGCTATAAACGGGGATTTTTATTTGGGAAAGGACAGGCGTCTGTAAACGGCAGAAAAATTGCGGAAGCCGAACTGGGGATTTTTATAGAAAGCGGAAAATAACAGGAAAAGGCCGCCCGGCATTGCCGGCGGCCTTATGCCGTTTTTCGTTATTTCTTCACGCAAATCTTGACATTGTTGCCGGAAGGGACAACCTTTGCAAAATCCTGTGTATCGACGACAGGTGTGACCGCCTTTTGATCGATTGTGATATTGGTAAAAGAGGCAGAAAAATCGGCTTTGATGGAAGATCGCTGGCTCTCAGACGACACCGCTGCGGTGGCAAGCGTTTTCCATTTTAAAAGAGTGCCGACGTTCGTTCCTTGAATTTCCATGATGATTCGTCCGGTGTAGCCCTCATTGTTCGTTCCCCAGAAGGTGGCGCGGGTATTGCCGTTCATGTTTTTATAGATCGTCATTTGCACCGTGCTCCCAGGACGGAAGCCTTTATGATTCGTGAATTGGTCTTTTCCCTCGATATACGTTTCCTCATTTTTTGCACCGACCTTCATGAGCGGCTTCCAGACTTTGTACAGGGTGCTGTATTGAAGACCGATATCTGACTCTGTTCCATTTTTCGCGCGGAACCCGGAATAAATATAAGCGGTAGCGTTATTGATTTGTATGGTATCGGGAAGCTTAATTTTTGCCGTGAAAACAGAGCCTGTACTGTTCAGGTAGGCGCGCCCGCCGATGCCATTAGGAAGCTGGGAAGCCGCTTTTGCGACGTGAGTGTCTGCTCCTGGAAGACCCGGTATCCCCGCAGAAAATGCTGCGAAAAGCATCGCTATACCAACTGCACTTGCCATCAACCATTTTTTCAACAAAATTCCCCCTGTTCATCGTAGTATCAATTTTAATTATACCTTTTTTTGGAATTCCTTTTGTGGAAATAAATCGACAAAATGTGATGTCGGATTCAGACCAATTTTGTAAATATGAAGTACCATCATTTGTGCTCAATCGACAATCAAAACATTCAGGTTTTATTATAAGATGATCCTTGAGGAACAGCTTGTTTTTTTGTTTTTAGTAGATAAATAGCCTGAAAACAGTAGTGGTAACAGGTAAAAACATCATGATGACTTGATAAAATAAGACATTCCTCTGTTCATTAAAAAATCCATCATAAGTCATTTATCCCAGAAAAAACGTTTCGGCTGGATAAGCTGAAAATGATATAAAAAACACTGCTGATGTAAGCAACGAACGATACTGCGATCTAAATCCCCTTTCACCTAATGACTGCAAAAAAGCAGGTTCAAGGGCTATAAAAGCCATTTTTTTCGTCAATAATCTACAATATACGAAAAAATATGAATATTTTGTCACATTGTGAATAATAGAACTATTTTGTTATATTTTAATCACCGAAAGGGGGTCATATTAAGAATAAATTTCGAAATATTATTAATATTTGGAATCTTGCGTATCGATTATGGTAAATGTCATGTTTTAAAAAAGGACTATTGGAGTGAGATGTTGATGCGAAAGGGCTTTATTCCTAGGTCTTGCAAAATGCAGATCAAAAAAAGTTTCATGCTATTAGCGGTCTTTTTATTAGTCGTCAGCAATCTGCTGACCGTTTTACCTCAGCAGATCCATGCTGAGGATAATACCGGGGTAACCCCGGCGGCAGTAGATGCTTGCCCGGCACCGGTTGCACTGATTAACGGCAGCTTTGAACAAGGTCCTGCCAAGGGATCTGCCGGTGCACCTTACTTTTTCCTGGAATCCGAGGTTCCAGGGTGGAAGACAACCGATAATGCTTCACCTACAGGCCAGAAAGTAATTGAGATATGGAATCATCGGCAGGATTACCCCGCCGGAGTGAAAAATTATCCGGCTCCTCCTGATGGAAATAGATGGGCGGAACTAAACGCTTATGAAAATGGCATGTTGTATCAAGATGTCAAGACAACGCCTGGACAGACCATCTACTGGCGCTTATCGCACATGGGGCGCGGAGGGGTTGATACCATGCAGCTCCGCATTGGTGCAGCAACGGCTAACCCTTACGATACCGTGGTGCAAAGAAAAATGTCTGATGGAAACACCAAATGGGGAACTTATACGGGGGCTTATACGGTTCCAGCAGGGCAAACAACAACAAGATTCGGTTTTGAGGCTGTTAGCGTAGCCAGCGGAAGCATAGGAGCCGGCAACTTTTTGGACGATATCTTCCTTGGTACAGAGCCGTGCGTAACTGCGAATAAAACGGTTTCTCCACAGGGAGAGGTGCATGCCGGCGATGAGCTGACATATTCGGTTCAAGTCAAAAACGAAGGCGGAGATATCGCCTCAAATGCGAACTTCTCAGATCTGATCCCGGAAGGAACGGAATATGTCCCTGGATCATTAAAATTGATCAACGGTTCGACCACAAAAAATCTAACGGATGCGGCCGATAATGATGAAGGCCATTTTGACGGTAAAAAGGTCAACGCCAAGCTCGGCAATTTGCCAAATACAACCCAATTGCCTAATGGAGTCACCGTACAATTTAAGGTGAAGACGAAGACGGATTATGCCGTTACAAAAGTCAACAATAAGGCGCAAATTAACTACAATAATTTGTTGACGAACAAAAATGAACAAACGGAATCAAATGAAGTGACGACGCCGATCATCTTTAATGAGCCTAAGCTGGAATCAAAGAAAACGGCATCCATTCAACAAAAAGCGGCTGGGAACACCGATGCGGATCATCCGGAAGTGGGAGATACGCTTCTGTACACGATTCAAACACGAAACACGCTTGAAGACAGTCAAGTGAAAAATCTTGTCATTTCAGATGCCATTCCAGAAGGATTGGAATATGTCCCGGGCACACTGAAAGTGGACGGCACTGCGGTGAGCGATGCCAAAGACGGCGATAAGGGACATTATGCCGACGGCAAAGCGGCAGGCCAATTTGGGAATGTCAATGATACCGAATGGCACACCGTGACATTCGAAGCGAAGGTAAAGTCCGGCCAATCCGGTAAAGATATCGTCAACACCGCAAACGTGACAGGTGACAATATTGACAAACCAGATAAGCCGAATCACGAGGTCAAAGTCTATCCGCGAAATCCGGAGCTGGAGTCAAAGAAAACGGCGTCCATTCAGGAAAAAGCTGATGGAAATACAGACGCAGACCACCCTGAAGTCGGGGACACGCTCCTGTACACGATTCAGACCCGAAATATTTCTGAAGACAGTCTGGTGAAAAACCTTACCATCTCTGACGCGATTCCGGAAGGATTGGAATACGTCCCGGGCACATTGAAAGTGGACGGCACTGCGGTAACTGATGCCAAGGATGATGACAAGGGCTATTACGCCGACGGCAAACTGGATGGTCAATTCGGCGATATCACCGACATGGAATGGCATAATGTGACATTTGAAGTGAAGGTTCTGCCTGGACAGGCAGGGAAAGATATTGTCAATACGGCAAACGTCGGCGGTGACAATGTTGACAAGCCTAATAAACCAAACCATGAGGTCAAAGTATATCCGCGGGATCCTGTGTTAGAGTCAGAGAAAACGGCGAAGAACCTTGATGCGGACAAGGAAAAATTTGAAGTGGGAGACACGGTAGTCTACACGATCAAGACCAGAAATAAAATTACGGAGAGCACGATAGAGGATCTGACCATTTCCGATAAACTTCCAGCCGGCCTGACGTATGTCG
>NZ_BCVZ01000013.1 GCF_001592005.1 Bacillus sonorensis NBRC 101234 = KCTC 13918 | reverse complement strand
CCAGTACGCGCTCCAGCGTCTGATCGTTTTATGCTTGAAAAGAGCTGTATTAAATTCCATTTCAAATCGCATAAGGTCGTCCTCTTCTGCTGCGGTCAGCGTCAAATCAAACTTTGCCGTCTTGTGGGCAAATTCATGCGGTTTGAGGGTGATGCCTTCCATTGTCAATGCCCGCATATCGGCGTTCTGCATGGAGAAAACGGCATCAAATAATGGATTTCGGCTCATATCTCGCTGGACACCCAACTGTTCAATCAATTCTTCAAACGGATAATTCTGATGCTCAAACGCTTCAAGCACTGTTTCCTTGACTTCCTGCAAAAAGGCGGCAAATGTTTTTTCTCCTTGCGGATACGTTCTCATTGCCAATGTATTGACAAACATCCCGATGATCTTGCTTACATCGGCATGAGGTCTTCCCGCAACCGGAGAACCGACCACAATGTCGCGCTGTCCGCTGAGTTTGGCCAAAAACGCGCTGTAGGACGCGAGCAGAACCATGTATAATGTTGTTCCCGTTTCCTGGGCAAGCTTTCTCAAGGATCGCAAAAGCTCAGGCGACATCGCAAAGGCGAGGCGGTCCCCTTCAAACGTCTGAACAGCCGGACGGGTGTCGTCAGTCGGCAGCGTGAGAACCGGCAGTTCGCCGCTCAGCTTCTTGAGCCAATACTCTTCATGCTTTTTATCATGTTCCGTTTGAAGCGATTTCTGCTGCCAAACCGTGTAATCTTTATACTGAATCCGAAGCGGCGCAAGCGTCTCCCCGGCATAAAGCCGTGTCAGTTCATCGATCAAAACGCTGACGGATGCTCCGTCTGAAATGATATGGTGCATATCGACAAGCAAAAGATGCTTCTCTTCTGCAAGCCGGATGAGATTCATCCGGAAAAGCGGCGCTTTTGTTAAATCAAACGGCCTGATGAAATCATCAATCAGCTGTTCGGTTTCACGTTCCCCGGCGTCTATCACATCAACCGTAAAGCCGACGTCCTTCCAAATCCGCTGTACAGGCTCGCCATCCTTCATTTCAAATGAGGTCCGGAAAGCTTCATGGCGGTTGATGAGCCGGCGTGCGGATTCTTTCAGCCGTTCCACATCAAGCTTGCCTTCAAGGTGAAGTACAGACGGCATGTTATAGCTTTTCTCGGCGCCTTCAAGCTGCTGAAGGACATACAGCCGTTTTTGAGCTGATGATACGGGATATGTCTCTTGTTCTTCGGCGGCTTCAATATAGACGGATGATTTTCTCTCCGCCTGCGCCGCGGCCTGGGCCAGGCTTTCAATTGTCGGCGATTTGAACAAGTCTTTCAGCTGAAGATCGACATTCAGCTCTTTCTGAATCCGGGCGGTGAGCGTCATCCCGATCAAGGAATGTCCGCCAAGTTCAAAGAAATTGTCATGGACGCCGACCTTCGGAATATTGAGGACTTCCCGCCAGAGCTCAGCAAGCTTTGCTTCTGTCTGATTTCTTGGCGCCGTATATTCCGTTTGGCCGATTTGCGTGACATCAGGCTCAGGCAATGCCCTTTTGTCAACCTTTCCATTTCCAGTTAGTGGAAGCTCATTCAATTGCATAAACACGGACGGAATCATATAGCCTGGCAGCCCCTCCGCTGCATGCTCGCGAAGCTCGCGGTTTGACAGCTCTCGATCTGCAACAATGTACGCACAGATCATGTTGTCGCCCGCTGCCGTGTCGGTTGCTAAAACCGCGGCTTCCTGAATCATGTTATGTGTCAGCAGATGATGCTCAATTTCGCCGAGCTCGATTCTTTGCCCGCGAATTTTCACCTGATGATCGATCCGGCCGATAAATTCGAGCCGTCCGTCAGAAAGCCATCTTGCCAGATCGCCCGTGCGGTACATCTTTTGATCCTTTTTAAATGGATGGGCGACAAATTTTTCAGCCGTCAGCTCAGGACGATTAAAATAACCGCGGACAAGGCCGTCTCCTGAGACGCAGAGTTCTCCTGCAACACCTCTCGGCTGGACGTTTCCAAACGAGTCAAGAATCAAGACTTCCGTATTGCTGACAGGCTTTCCGATCGGCACGGACTGCGCATCGTCCGGCAGCTCATTGACCGGATGGCAGGTCGTGAATACTGTGCTCTCAGACGGCCCGTACATGTGAAGAAGCTTTCCTTTTCCGACGGCTTTCAGCGCTCTTCTGACATGGCCAACCGATGCGCGTTCACCGCCGAACAGCACTCCGCGAAGGTTCTTCATGCTGTCGGGACGCATATCTGTAAGCAGATTGAACAAGGCCGTCGTGATCATTAATACCGAGACTTTTTCTTTTTCAATTTCATTGGCAAGCCGCCCCATGTCAAGTATCGTCTCCTTAGGAGCGATCACCAGCTTGGCTCCGTTTAACAGTGAACCGAACAGATCAAACATGAACGCGTCAAATACATAGTTGGATATGGAAAACACGATATCCGTTCCCATGATCTTCATATAGTTCGGATTTTTCACAGTACGCAAGATGTTTCGATGGGTTACCATGTTGCCTTTCGGCATGCCTGTCGTGCCCGAAGTGTACGTCAGGTTCGCCAGCGTTTCCGGAGAAATTGGAACATTCAAGTTGTCCGCATCTCCCTGATAGAGCTGTTCATCATCAAGGATGATCACCTCGCCCGCAAATCCCGCTGTTTCGGCAAGCGGCTTCATCGACATTTGCGTTAATAGCACGGAAGCACCGCTGTCTTCGAAAAAGTGTTTGATCCGCTGTTTTGGATGATCGGGATCGATCGGTACATATGCAGCTCCGGCTTTTAACACAGCAAGAATTCCGACGACCATTTCAGCCGATCTGGCGGTGAGAATAGCGGCTGTCGCACCTGTTTCAACCCCGCATTCACGCAGTCGCCTTGCCAGTTGGTTCACTTTAGTGTTGAGCTCCCCATAAGTGAATACATTGCCTTCAAATTGAAGGGCAGGACGGTCTTTTGCTTGTTCCGCCTGTTCTTCAAATTGCTGCACAATCGTCCGCTCTCTTGGATAGTCGCTTTCTCCAGGATTGAACGCAACAATCTGCCGATTCATCTCTTCCTCTGTCAACAGGCTGTACTCCCCCAGCCTTTGAAAAGGGTCGGCTGTTATTTCCTCAAGCAGATGGATATAATGCTTCAGCATTTGTTCAGCCGTTTCTTTTCTGAACAGCTTTGTACTGTAATCCAAATCGATGATGATTTCTTCCCGCTCTTCTTTTGCCTGAAGCGTCAGGTCAAATTTGGCGATCTTGACATTCGTCTCTTGAACTGAAAGGCGCAAATCGCCGATCAGCGGAATCTCTTCTAGTGAATTTTGCAGAATGAACACCGTGTCAAATATCGGATGGCGGCTTAAATCACGCGGAACATTCAGCTTTTCGGCAAGCCATTCAAACGGGTAGTTCTGATGTTCAAATGCATCAAGCACCGTTTTCCGCACATGATCAAGCAACTCGGTGAAAGTCTGCTCAAGCTCCACCTTTGAACGGATCGCCAGCGTATTGACAAACATCCCGACGATGCCTTCCAGGTCAGAGTGGCTGCGGCCCGCCGTCGGCGTCCCGACAATGATGTCTTCTTGTCCGGTGTATTTAGCAAGCATTGTATTGTAAGCGGCAAGCATCACCATGTACAGGGTCGCCCCGTTTTTCTCCGCAAGTCTGTTCAGTCTGTCCTTCATCGCTTTTGGCAGGACGGCTGACACCCTGTCTCCTTCAAAACTTTGGACGGCTGGTCTCGGCTGATCCGTCAGCAGCTGCAATACCGGCAATTCTCCGGAAAAAACGTTCTTCCAGTAGCGCTCTTCTTTTTGATATCCGCCTTCAGCCTGAATTCTTTGCCAAGAAGCGTAATCTTTATAGTGCAAACGCAAAGCCGGCAGGTCTTCGCCTTTATACAGGCTTGCCAGCTCATGTAAAATAATCGAAATCGACACTCCGTCAGAAATCAGATGGTGCATGTCAAACAAAAGCATATGCCTGCTGTCATCAAGGCGGACGAGCCCGACTCTCATCAGCGGAGCTTTTCCGATGTCAAAGCGGCGGACGAAGGATGTCAAAATCTGATCTTCAGCCATGCTTCCGGCCTCGATCAGTTCAATATTGAACTGAACCTTTTGATGAACTTTTTGCCTCGGTTCACCATTGACTGACACAAAGGAAGTGCGCAGCGCCTCATGTCTGGCGATCAGCTTGTGAAAAGCGGTTTCCAGCCGCGGAAGATCAAGCGCCCCCTCAAGCATTGCGGCGGCCGGCATATTGTAGCCGATCCCGGCGTCCTCAAGCTGGCTGACGATATAGATCCGCTGCTGAGCCAGTGACAACGGATAGTCTGGACTTTCTGCCGCCGGCATGATTTCGCTGAACTCTTTCCGCCCGGCTTCAGATACATACTGGCTAAGCGCGGACACAGTCGGCTTTTCAAACAGGACCTGCAGCGGAACTTCGACGCCGAACGCTTTGTGAATTTTCGTCAGCATCGTCATGGCTTTCAGCGAATGGCCTCCCATTTCAAAGAACTGATCATATATTCCGACCTGCCCGGCACCGAGCACATCCTGCCAAATATGCGCGATTTTTTCTTCGTACTCGTTTCTCGGCGCGGTATATTCGGCTCCGCCTATGGCCGGCACTTCATGGCAAAGCAGTGCTTTTCGATCCACTTTGCCGCTCGGTGACAGCGGCATATCATCAATCTCGACAAAGTAAGAAGGCATCATATAATCAGGCAGCCGCTTTGACAGGTGCTCCCTTAATGCCGGAACTGACACCGTTCCGGCTTTTTTCGGCACGACATAGGCGCAAAGCTCAAGACTGTTGTTTTCTCCAGGACGGGCGAGCACAGCCGCTTTTCCGATATTCGTCGCTCCCTGCAGAATCGTCTCGATTTCGCCGAGCTCAACCCGATAACCGCGGACTTTTACCTGGTCATCTTTACGGCCGATAAAATCAACCGTGCCATCCGGGAGCCATTTGGCAGCATCACCTGTTCGATATATCATTTCTCCTGGTACAAACGGGTTCGCTGAAAATTTTTCGCCGGTCAGCTCCGGAAGATTCAAATATCCCCGGCCAACACCGGCGCCAGCTATGTACAATTCGCCTTCCGCACCGTCCGGCAAGAGGGCCCCGTTTTCGTCCAAAATGTAAAAACGGTTGTTGCCGAGAGGCTTGCCGATCGGGACATAGGCTGTTTCATACCGTCGTGGCCCGTCGCCTGGAATTGTAAATGCCGAAGCATCGACACAGGTTTCTGTCGGTCCGTAAACATTTGTGATCAGCGGCGCCGGCGCACCCGTTTTTGCAAATAATTGAAACAGCTTCTCCACCACGACCCACGAGAGCGCTTCTCCGCCGACGAGGATATGCTTCAGGCTGATTCCGCGGAGATCATCAGCCGCAATCAAAAGCTGTAAATGAGACGGTGTACAGTCTGTCATGTCAATGCGGTGACGGCGATAATAGGCAGCCAAAGCATATCCGTCGGAAACGGTCTTTTTTGGAACGATATACAGCGATTGGCCAAGTACGAGAGATGTGAAAATCTGCTGCACTGAAGCATCGAAATGAAACGGAGCCAAAAGCGCCAGCTTCAAATCCCCGTGCTTCAATGTATCCACCGCCTGCCGAAGCCCCCTCACAAGATGGTGAACCTGTCTGTGCTCAATCATCACTCCTTTTGGGCGGCCGGTTGTTCCGGATGTATAAATGATATATGCGAGATGTTCCGCTCCGGCCAAAGAAGGCAGATTTCCGCTCTCTTCCGTTTCGGCGACCGCTTCGTCAAACCGCAGTGTTTCAGCCGTATCAATATGAAACGCGCTGTCGGTAATGACCACTTTGGCATTTGAATCCTTCAGCATAAATCGAATTCTCTCTTCCGGAAAAGCCGGATCGATCGGAACATAAGCTCCTCCTGCTTTGAGGATGCCCAAAATGGCCGTCAGCGTCCGTTCTGACCGCTCCATCAACACGGCAGCCGGGATGTCGGGACCGATCCCCCTTTTGCGGAGCGCCCTTGCCAGGCGATTGGCCTGCTGATTTAACTCCCGGTATGACAGCTTTTTCCCTTCATAGAACAGCGCTGTTTTATCAGGAATCTCAGCTGCTGTTGATTCGAACAATCCGTGCAGCGTCATCTCCTGTTCAGCTTTTAAAGAAGAGGCGGATGCCCTGTTTAACAGCTGTTGTTTTTCTTCATTCGACATTACATCAAGATCAATGATTCGTTTATGGGGCGTTGTCAAGGCATCTTCCAGCAGTGTCATCAGCCGCCCGGAGAAGATGACCATTTCCTCGCGGCTGAATAATTCGCTTCTGTAATCAAAGTCGATGGCAAGTGTCCCCGTATCCCATCTTTCCTTTATATGAATGGAAATATCGTTAACCTCGCATCCGCTGAAAATCGGCTCGGTTAAAAATGAAACCGTTTCTTTTTGCTGCCATTGCATGACCTGGTATTCAAGAGAGACGGCAAACAGCTTATTTAGATTCGGCTGCCTGTCCCGCAAATCATTGATCAGGAGATTATACGGATATTTTTGATGCCTGATGACTTTCAGCTGATCTTTCATCCTTTCCTGCACAAATGCAGTAAAGTCTTGATGCGGATCAAGGTGCGCTTTCATCGGAATCGTCGAAACAAACATTCCGAGCATGTGCTTTTCCTTTGCATTTGTCCTGTTCCCCATAAATGTGCCGAGCACGACATCTTTATGGCCTGTTACTCTATGCATATAAATGTGCAAGATTGATAGAAACAAGGAGAGTGCACTTACATTGTTTTCCTGACAATACGCTTGAATTTTTTGATAAAGGGAAGGAGAAATCTCTTTTGAAAGGCGAGCAGCCTCTAAACGGATTTGATATGAATCGCTTTGCTTTAGAGATACGGGTTCCGGAATCGATTCAAATTGGGCATTCCAATATGCTTTATCTTTTTGGAACCGTTTGGAATGTTCATACTCCAATTCGCTCTGAATATGCTCCGTAAATGAAGCCTGTACGTCAGGGACATGTTCTCCTTTAGCCAGTTTCAAGTAGATGTCTGTGATGCGGTTGCCCAGAAGCGTCATAGAAATACCGTCAGCGATGATATGATGAACCTTTGCGAAAAACCAGCTTTCAAAAGGATTGATGCGAATGACGGCAAAGGTAAACAACGGGCTTTCATAAAGCGGCAAAGGCTGCTGCGCCTCAGCTTGTCCCCATTCAAGAACCCGGTTTATATCACCGGTCTCTGCAGCATCCATATATTTGATATCGAAAGGTTCATACTCGGCTATATACTGTTTTGGTTCGTCCCATTCACCAAGCTTCAGTCTAAAACGCATTGTTTCATTCGTGCGCACAAATTGCCGGATCGCCTCAGCCACTAAGTCTGTATCTATTCTTGACTCCGATTTCAGCTTTCCAAAACCGCTCAAATTTGAAACGCTTGTACCGGGATAAAATGTCTCTGTATACCAAATTCGTTTTTGAGCATGTGTCAGCGGATAATAAGTAGTGTTGTCCATTATCTTATGTTCCTCCTTCGTATGTTTGATTTGTGATGGCCTTACGCTTATCCGCAATACAGAATTGCGGCTTTGCAATGAATGAAACAGCGCTGTCACAGATTTGTCATTTCCAATAAAAAGTTATACTGTAAAAAAATGAAAAAGTCCACCCGAATAAAAACCGGGTGGACTCCCTGTCTATTCGGCAACCTGTCAACCGTAGCACTATCCGTGCCTTAGGCCATGGCTTTGCGTCCCTGCGTTTCCGCAGGTTTGCCTTTATCGTTTTTACTGAAATAAATTCATTTTCTGTCCATAGTTCACTTTAAATGAAAAAATTGTTTTTTTCACCGAAAAATAGGTGAAAAGATTCATGCGGGATGCCGAAATCCAGACGGGAATAATATGCGCGATTCCGAAATTTCAAAAAAAATATGCGGAAAAACGAAAAAATATCGTTTACATCCGCAATTTTTTAAGTGGAAAGTTAATAGTTTATTAACATTTTATAAATTTTTTAGAGGGATTATGATTTTAATATATTTTATAAAAATTTTATTTCAAAAAAATATAAAGATTGTTTACATTTTTTCACAAATCCTCAACATACTTCATCAAAAAATAAATTATTTCGATATAATCAAAAATATGCCGCTTAGCTTGCCGTTTGTACGGCTTTTGATTTCATATTGATGAGAAAGGACAGAACAATACTGAAGCATAGCACCAGGCTTAAAACAAGGAAAAGCAGTGATGCTGCGGCCGTTTTCAACAGAACGGCTGTAAAAATCGGTCCCAGGCTTGCTCCGATAAATAAGATAAAGGTATATATGGAGACGGCAAGCCCTCTGACTTCCCCGCCAAGCTGTCCGATCAAAGAAATCAATGACGGCGTAGCAACGGCGATTCCAAGCACAAATACGATGCTCATGACGATGAGAAGCGCCAATCCGCTGCTGAAACTCATCAAAAGCAGCCCGGCCGCGGCCGTGATTAAACCGAAGCGCAGAACAGGAAGACTCCCATATTTGCCGATGAACCGCCCCGCTATCGGCGAACAGATCATTCCGAGAATGCCGGCTGAACGAACCGCTAACAGCTGGTTGCCGGAAAGATGATACGATGAATGGGTCAAATAATGCCCAAGCGCTGAATACATACCGACGAATGTAAAGAGGATGGTAATCGTGATCACATAGCCGAACATTAAGGAGCGGCTGCCAAGCACGTCACCTATTCGACTGAAAGAAGAAAACATATGCCCGTCATGCCGCTTGACATCCCCTTTCGGCAAAAGAAACATGTTCAAAAACAAAGTCAGTACATAGACGGCGGACATTAGCAAAAAGATGGCATTCCAATTCCAAACCTCGCTGATATAGCTTGAAACGACCTGACCGCCAATCCCGGCCATTAAAAATCCGGTGCTAATAAACCCGATGGCCGTTCCCCGTTTTTCCTGAGGGAACATTTCCCCGGCATAAGCCAGGGCAACCGGCGAAAATGATGCGGCTGCTGCGCCTTGCAAAGCGCGAAATAGAATAAGCGCAGACAAGTTCTCTGCAAAACTGATCATCAGCGTAAAAACGGCTAAAAAACCAAGGCCGATGACAATGACGTTTTTACGGCCAAATCGATCAGAAACAGGCCCGTATATTAAACAGCCGAGTGCAAAAAAGATTGAAAAAATGCTGCCCGTCCAAGCCGCCTGATCCGATGACACCGCAAACTGATTCATGAATACCGTTGTCAACGGTATGGTGATGTATAAGCTCGACATCACGGCAAACCCCGCCCAAAAAAGCAGCAGCGTCATCAATCCATATTTTTGTTTGGTCATGTTTTCCCCTCCTAAATATCCCAGCCTTTTTCTTTGGCATAATAATCCATTAATTGTTCATAATCCTTGCCGTATTTTTCGGCAATCTTATCACCGAAATCTTTTTCGATATGCATCATCACGAGATCATCGAAAAATGCATTTTTCAGCAGCTCAATCACTGAAGGATGATTCGTCTCTACGCCCGACGGCTTTAATAGGCCGTCAAGGCTGCAGACAATCGCATTCCTGCTGTCCGCCAGCACGGAAACCTTTTTCGCCCCATACCGCGGCCAAGACTTCTCTAAATCTTTGCGCCGGTGAACAAAAACATGTTGCAGCGGTGTTTCACATTCTCCTAATGTAATGACAATAACCGTGACTCCGCGTTGCTCCGCGGCTAACAGCTCATCTTCAACCTTGTGCAGATTTTCTGCCCAAATATCGACGACAAGCGTTTTTTCCGCATTGGCAATCATCCTTTTAATCGCCGTATTCAGATGCTTTTCACCTTCCCAATGATAAAAAGACGGCGCCGGCTCGGGCGGCGTGTTCAATTTATCAACCAAAACGCTTGAGGTTTTTTCAAACTCCCTCTGCAAATATTTGACCACTTGCCTGATCGGAACAGCAGCATACTTATCGGTATCTCCCTTCGTCACCCGGCAAATTCCTTTGTCAACAAGCGCCCGCAGTGCGGCATACACGTTCGACCTGGATGTTGAAACCCGTTTGGCCACTTCATACCCCGTCATATCAGGCTGCTCGTGCAATGTCATATAACAGCGGGCTTCTAAATCTGACAGCCCGAGTTTTTTCAATTCTTCCATAATGTCCGCTCCCTTCTTAGTAGTTCTAAAAAACACTACTAGTATTTAAAAATACTACTACTGTTCATGCGAGATTGTCAACACTTAATTAACAAAAAAAGACAAGCAGGCTAAAAAAAGCCTGCTTGTCTTATAACATAACATCCTACATCGTTTTTGACAGCCCGATCGTCCGCTCAATGATGACGAGGGCGATCACAGATACCGCGATAAATATGACAGAAATGGCATTGACGCTCGGATCAAATGTCTGTTCAATATAGCTGAACGTCCTGACCGGAACGGGTGTGACCATTGGAGAAGATACAAATAGACTGATGGAAATCTCTCCAAATGACGTTACGGCGGAAAACACGGCCCCGGCAATCATTCCCGGTTTAATCAGCGGGAGAGTCACCTTAAAAAAGGTATGCACGGGACCTGCGCCAAGGTTCATTGATGCAAGCTCAAGCTTTGGGTCCAAATTTGCCACACTGACGCCGACCGTGCGAACGACATACGGAAGACTGATCAGCATATGTCCGATTACCAATCCCGTTATCGTTCCGTTGATCCCCATCATTGTGAATAAATAGAGCAGCGCCACTCCCAGCACAATTTGGGGAATCATCAGCGGCGAGAGAATAAAAGATTGGACAGCGTTTTTCCCCGGAAACTGCAGTCTTGCCAAAGCATATGATGCCGCTGTTCCGAGTATGACTGTCAGCGGCGTCACGATCACCAGCAATACCCCGCTGATCCAAATCGATTCCATCCATTCCGGACTGTTGAAAATCCCCTCAAACCAGCGAATCGAAAACTCTGTCGGAGGAAACTTTGGATATGCTGTCGGGCTGAACGCCGACAGAACAATCACACAAACGGGCAGCGTCAAAAAGAGGTAAACAAAAAGACCGGTCGTCCAAACGCACATATCAATCCACTTACCGGAAGATGTTCGGCGGAATTTATGACCACCCATTCATCCTCGCCTCCCAGCGTTTAAGAATGATTCCGAGAATACCGACAATCAAAAATACTGCGGCCAATAAAGTAAAGGACATGGCGGCGGCAAGCGGTAAATTAAACACTTGCAGCACCTGCTGATAGATCGACAACGGCAGCAGAGGCTGCATCCGTCCCCCGACTAAAAGTGGGGTGATATAACTTCCGGCGGCAAGCGAAAATACAATGACCGCACCGGTGGCCGTTCCGGGGATTGTCAGCGGCAGCGTAATAGAGAAAAACGTCCGCAGCCTTCCCGCCCCAAGGCTCATGGAAGCATGCTTCAAATTCGGTTTGATATCGTTCAAAGAAGTGGCAATCGGCAAAACCGCAAATGGAAGCATAACCTGGACGTACGCTATAATGACCGCATTCATATTCCATAAAAGCGGCAGCGGCTTTTCGATCAATCTCATACTGATCAGCGCCTCATTGATCAGCCCGTTTTGCGAAAGCAGCACAATCCAGGAAAACGTCCTGATGACGACGCTGGTCAAAAGAGGCGATACGAGCAAAATGTAGAATAATGCACGCCATTTCCGGTTTGGTGCTTTAACCAGCAAATAAGCGGCAGGATACGCCATCAAGAGGCATAAGACGGTGGTTTTCAATGCCGTCCACAGCGTTGTCCCGATCGTTTTCAAGTAAACGTCTGACGCAAATACCTCGATATATTGGGAAAAGCTGTACGAATCCAGCGTATTCATCATCCCGTCAACATCCTTGAAACTTAATATCAGTAAAAGAACGAACGGAAGTACGAGAAAAACCCCAAAAAACAACAGAGCCGGAATCAGCAAAAACCAATAAAACCGCTTCTGACTATCGACAGCCATGTTCATCCTCCTTTATCTCAAGAGGAACAAGGTCTTCCGGCTCCCATGCTATATACATCTCGTCTCCCGGCTTCGGCAGCTTCGGAAAGTGCGGATCAGGCACCTGAATGATCAGCTCTCCCTTTGCAAAAGCCGCCTTTAGTCTAATGGCATTTCCGATATAGCTGACATCTGTCAATGTTACGCGTCTTCTATTCTCCGAACCTTCCGGAGGATGATTAAGCCAAATCGAAATTCGTTCGGGACGCAGCATAAATAATACAGAGGAATAAGGCTTCTTCAGAACATTCCGGCTGACCTCAAAAGAAAGCGGAACACCTTCCCGCACTTCAAAACCGGGAACCTCATAACGATATGCGCCTGTTGAATCCTGCCTTTCTTCCGCCCGGGCCTCGAGGAGATTGACCTGTCCGATAAACTCTGCGACAAACCGGTTGGCAGGCTTGCGGTATACGTCCAAAGGAGCTCCAAGCTGCTGAAGCCTGCCATTGCCAAGCACCCCGATCCTGTCTGATAAGCTTAACGCTTCCTCTTGATCATGTGTCACCAGAATCGTTGTTATGCCGACGCGTTTTTGAATGCGGCGCAGCTCAAACTGCATTTCTTTTCGAAGTTTTGCATCCAGATTGCTTAACGGCTCATCAAGCAGCAATACCGAAGGCTGTACCGCCAAAGCGCGTGCGATCGCCACCCGCTGCCGCTGGCCGCCGCTAAGCTGATGGGGCATGCGTTTTGCGTATTTTTCAAGGTGGACCAATGAAAGGCTTTCCACCACCCGCTCTTTGAGCTTTTGCCGAGGCATTTTTTGAATTTTTAAACCGTATGCTACATTTTCAAAAACATTCAAATGCGGAAATAAAGCATAATCTTGAAAAACCATTCCGCAGTTTCGATGATAAGGCGGCAAATCAGTTACATCCTGTCCCCCTATAGATATAAAGCCTGAAGTCGGTTTAAGAAATCCGGCTATAATATTAAGGAGCGTAGACTTTCCGCAGCCGCTCGGGCCAAGGAGCGAGAAAAACTCTCCTTCCCTGACTTCAAGCTGTACGTCTTCTAATGCGATGTTATTCCCGAAATGCCGGCTGACATGCTGAATCTGAATTGCGCTCATGATTGCCACCTATTTTCCGCCAAGTACTTGATTCCAGCGATTTGTCCAATCGCTTATTTTTGTCGTTGCAATTTCATAATCAACCCATTTTAAATTGCTGTAATAAGCTTCTCCAACTTTAACTTTTCCCTTGAGCTTATCGCTGTATTTCACTTTTTTATTGGTCATGCCATAGAATGTCCTGTCTGAAAAATCCCTTTGCACATCAGGACTGATCAAATGGTTTAACAGCTTGTAAGCATTGTCTTCATTAGGGCTCCCTTTCATTACGGCCCAGCTTGCGAGGGCTGCAACCGCGCCTTCCTCAGGGTAGGCAAAACCTACGTCCAGACCGGCATCCTCAAGAGAATAGGCCCGGCCGTCCCAAAAAGGAACAACCCACGCGTCCCCGCGCTCTAGAAGCGTTTGAATCGAACCGGGGTTATCAGGATATGCCGTCACATTTTTCTTCAAATCCGCTAAACTATTGAACGCTTTATCCACATCTTTTTTATTCGATTCCAAGCCGCCTTGCGCATTAATTAAACCGGCAAAAAATTGGAGGCCGGCCGAATAAGTCGGGGAAGAAACGGCGACATGCCCCTGATAGCTGCTGTTCCAAAGGTCGGTCCATCGTTTCGGCTCTTGCGGAACAAGATCCTTTCGGTACGCAATACCGAGCTGCCCCATGCTGAACCCTGCCGCATATTGCTTACCGTCAACAGTGAATCGCTTTTGAACGGAATGATACAAATCTTTTATATTCGGAACTTTCTTCTGGTCAATCGGCTGCAGCAGCCCTGCTGACTGTGCCCGCTGAATTGAATCCGGCTGCAAAATCAAAAGATCATATGGAGCATTTTGTCCATTCGACGCTTTAAGCTTTGTGAGCCACTCAGAGTCTGTCCCGGAAACAACTTTGACTTTCAGCCCCGTATCTTTCTCAAATCCTTCAATGCTCGGCTTGATATGTTTTTCCCAATCACCGCCATATACGCCGATTACAACGGTATCGGATTTTTTATTCCCCTGGCCGCCGCTGCCGCCACATGCCGAAAGAAGCAGCATACTGATAAGAGACAGAATAAACAAAGCAGATATTTTTCTTTTCATTGTTATCTCTCCATTTTCGCATTATTTTTTACTCCCAGTTTCTCAAAAACAGCTGCAACAGCCTCTTTGCTGACCGGGCTGCGGCCTTTTTTCAAAACATAATCATGGACCAGATGTTTAACATGGGATCTTTGATTCGCCGGAAGCTTTCGCAACATTCTGGCCAGAGCTGTACTGGCCTCTTCGGTCCAGCGCTGTTCGTATTCCTCCCTTGCCCTGCCAAAATCCCAATGCTTCCTTGCTCTTCCTGCTTTCTCTCTTCTGATTTGATTCGTTTTTTCATCATCTATGCTGAGACGGCCGCTTTCATTTTTCCTCAGTGCCACGCCGTAGCGCTGTAAAGCGGCCTCCTCACTCAGCAGTTCTTCTTCAACTTCTTTCAACACCAGTTCGGCCTTCCGGATGAACGGATCACCCCATCCGCCGCCCCCGGGAGATTGAAGATTGACGATGTCCCCTTGTTCCAGCTTCAATACATCAATCTTCGGCATCATTTTTTCATCGGACTGACCCGGGTGAAGCCGGACGCGGCCCAGAGACCCTGCCTTTCCTCCGGCAAGTCCCCAAGGCTGAAAACGCAGGCGCTCCATTCCTCTGGCGGTTACGATCGATTCGGGTGCAACCGCCTCAAACTCCAGTCCAATCGCATGGCCGCCGCGGTGCAGGCCCGCTCCGGCAGTGTCTTTGACGAGCTCATAACGGTGAACATAAATATCAATATGCTGTTCCAAGCTTTCTATCGGCGTGTTTTTTAAAAATCCAGACGCATGGTCGATTCCGTCGGCTCCGTCCATATCATGCTGTCCGCCTCCTCCGCCGCCCATCGGTTCGACGACAGACATCTTTCTGCCGCCTGAAGATTCATCAGGCACAGACAGAACAACAATGGCCGACTGGCCGGCACCGGCTGCGGGCACCGCTTCAGGAAGCGCTTTTGCCAGCGCGCCAAGAACAGCATTATACAATCTCATCGTGATGGAGTGACGGATCCCTACCGCTGCCGGATATTCCGGATGAACCAATGTTCCTTTCGGAGCGATGACCTCAATCGGTCTCGTAAGTCCGCCGTTAACCGGAATATAAGGGTCTTCACTAATGATATAATTAATCAAACCTTGGTATAAAAACGAATGTTTTGTTCCGTTTGTTACAAGATTAAAAGCGGTTTGCACCTGCGGGTCGCAGTCAGAAAAATCAAGGGCGATTTTTTCAGCGGCGACTTTTGCCGAAACAGCAAGCCGAATCGGAACGTCCGAGATCATGTCATCATCAAGATAATCTGAAAAGCTGTACGTTCCATCTGGAATGCGGCCGATGACTTTGCCGGCTCTCATTGACGCCTGTTCAAGCAAATCATCCATTCCCTGACGGACGGCATCTTTTCCAAATTTGCCGATCATCGCCTTCAAACGGCTTTCGGCTGTCTTGACCGCCGCAATCATGGCGTTGATGTCTCCTTCATTTAAGTCCGGAACCCTGCTGTTGGCCCGAAGGATTTGCAATACTTCACGATTTTCCTTACCCGCCTTGTAAATTTTCACCGGGGGTATTCTCAAACCTTCCTGGTGAATATCAGTTGCAGTAGGCGAAATGCTGGCCGGAACCATCCCCCCCACATCGCTGCAATGGACGAATGCCCATGCATAGCTGATAATCTCCCCATCGATAAAAATAGGCTTAAAAACGTGAATATCAGGCAGATGAGTCGCCAATCCGTCGGTTGTATAGGGGTCATTCGTGATGACGATGTCCCCGGGTTCAAACGGGCCGCTTTCTTCAATTGCACGCTTTAACGACAACCCCAAAAAGATCGTCACACCCACTGTCTTCGGATACACGAAAAATTCTCCATCAGGTGTAGCCAAAGCAGTCGCAAAATCGGCAGATTCCTTTACAAATGTTGTAAAAGAGGTCCGTTCGATGACATGGCCCATTCCCGAGGCTATAGCGTTGAAATAGCTTCTCATCATTTCCAAACGTGCAGGATCTGTACGCATTATCGTCCGCTCTCCTTCCGTTCAATGATAAGGTTTCCCGCTTGATCAGCAGTAACCTGCCAATTTGGCAGAATCAGCGTCGTTGAATCATCCTGCTCAATAATGGCGGGGCCATCGATGCTCTGCCCGTTTGCAAGGGCGCGTCGGTCATAAACATCAGCCTGATATGTTCGGCCTTTTAACATGATCGTCCTTCTGCTTGCCGGCTCCGCATTTGAGCCCGTGCAGCGGCTGATTTCTTTTAGTGGCGGTTTTGGCGTTTTTCCTATGATCCTCACGCGCATATTCATCAGTTCAATGCTCGTTTTTTCGTCGCTGTGTCCGTATTGGCGTTCATGGATCAAATGGAAGGATTCTGCAATTTCTGCCTGACTGCTGCTTTCAAGCCATTCCGGTGAAACCGGAAGCTCTATCTCATACGCCTGTCCTTTATAACGGGCGTCAAGCAAGAATAGGAGGGACGTGCCCGCCAAAGACTGTACACGCTGTTTATCAAGCCACTTTTCGGCTTGCTTCGTCAGCTTTGCAAATTCCTCTTTCAATTCGCTCATGGTCATATCTTCAAGCAGCACCTGTCTTGAATAAACAGCATCATAGACAAAGTCTGCAGTCAAAGCCCCCAAAGCCGATAATGTACCGGGGCTCGGAGGAATGAGCACGTTTTTCGCCTGAATTTCCTCCGCCAGAAAATTTGCCGTCACAGGTCCGGCTCCTCCGAATGCCAACAGGCTGAATTCTCTCGGATCAAATCCCCGCTGTTCCATCACATTGCTTAACTCCGTATACATATTGGCAACAGCCACCTGAATCATTTGATCCGCTGCTCCCCGCACATCCGTACCTAAATAAGCGGCGATCGGCCGGAGCGCCTCCTCTGATTTTTCGCAGTAAAGCTTCATTTTCCCGGAAGCAAACCGGGCGGGATTTAAATAGCCGCAAACGAGAAACGCATCGGTAAGAGCGGCCTTTTCCCCTTTTCCATAACAGGCCGGCCCAGGGTGTGATCCGACCGATTCCGGTCCAACTTTCAAAAGTCCCCCTTTATCGATCCAGGCAAAGGAACCGCCGCCCGCTCCAATCGAATACATTGCAACGGACGGAATGGCCACCGGGAAACCGGAGATTTGGTTGGACTGTGTAAGCGCAGCTTTTCCTTCTTCAACGATTGAAATATCTGCGCTTGTCCCCCCGACATCAAACGTGATCACATTGCGTATTCCGGCAGATTCGGCAGCCCGAATCGCCCCGATGACTCCTGCGGCCGGCCCGGAAAAAAGCGTTTTGACAGGCGCCTTTGCAGCCGATTCAATATCCATTAAGCCCCCGTTTGACTGGGTAATAAATGGGGTCGCCGGAATTCCCGCTGTGGCGAGCCTCTCTTTCAGCGTGTCGAAATAGTGCCGTACATTTGATTTTATATATAAATTGGCGACAGACATGACCGTACGTTCATATTCTCTCATTTGCGCCCAAAGCTCTGAAGATGTCACTACCTCCAATTCCGGCGCTTTCTGCCTGATTCGCTCTGCAGCTTGATGTTCGTGCAAAGGGCTGCGGTAGCTGTGCAGGAAGGATATGACGATGCCTTCAAGGCCTTCTTCCAAAACTTTGTCGACTGCTTCATCAACCTCTTTCAAATGGAGCGGAATTTTTTCAGATCCATCATAAAGCATTCTCTCTTTAATCGGAAAAACGTATTTGCGGGGAATAAGCGGCTCAGGCATTCGCGATCTGAAATCATACGGAATCGGAAGGCGCAGACGCTGAAGAGAAAGAATGTCGCGAAAACCTTCGGTCACAAAAAGGGCGATTCTTGCCCCCTTCCGTTGCAGCAGCGTATTCAAGCCAATCGTCATGCCATGCACAAAATAATGAATGTTCGAAGGGTGAATCTCCTTCTCCTTTAACAGAGCTAAACCATTTATAATGCCCCGTGCCGGATCATCCGGAACTGTCGGCGTCTTTACCGCGGTCAGGCTCCCATCTTCCGGATTCAGCAACGAAAGGTCGGTAAAAGTTCCTCCAATATCGATTCCAAGGCGGTATCTATCTGCACTCAAAGCCCGTCTCCTCCCTCTACAAGACAAATTTCGACAAAAATCCCTTATTTTCTAAAATATGTGACTATAATATTAATAAAGTGAAACAAAGTAGTCAAATTTATTTCCTTCATTTTCCCAGTCTTTTTCTCTATCATTTTTTGATTTTAAGATAGCATAAAACACCAATTCTATTATGGTTGTTCACAGTATTTCACATTTTTAACGAATAAAGATACTCTTTCCTAAAACCTGTTTCGGAAAATTGGCCTTCAAAATAACCAGTCTGATAGCTCTCCGGCCAAACAACAGGACAATCGAACCTGTAATTCCTGATCTAAAGGATTCATTTTCATTAAATTTTAGGATTTATTCACCATCTCCCTTTTACAAAGTGGTAAACTCTTCACTAAAAAGATGAGGGAAGGGGATGAAGAATGAAAGTTTATGAAGCAAACTCCCTATTAGCAGCGATGAAGGAGCGGCTGGAAGAGTACAAAAGGTTTAGAGAAGATCTTGTCAGCCTAAAAAAAGCTTTTCAGGGCATAGCCGATTTGGACGACGACTTTCAGGGAAGAGGCGCGGACAACATTAAAGCGTTTTACAAGGATCAAGCCGGTATTGTCGACGACTGGCTCAATCTGGCCGATATGCAGATTCAGTTTTTGAACGGGGTCTCAGGCATGATGGCCGATGCCAATCTTTCGGGCGACACGTTTGTGGACATGGAGTTTCTTGAAAATCAGCTGGCTCACGCCTATCTGAATTCGAAAACGATGGTTTCTGAACAGAAAAAGGAACTCAAAAGCATATTAGAGGAAATCAATGACTTAATTTCCTTAGAGACATTTTCAGCCGCTGAATTCAAACATTATTTAGATGCCGCAAACAAAGTGCTTACAGACACCATTCAAGCGGTCAATGATCTTGACCACTTACTCAAGAGAGAATACGAAGCATCAGAAATCGCACAGCAATTAGCCGCCGCAGACTACTCTGCTTTAATCAGCGCAACCGGCCGGGGAAAAAGCGCCGCTCCCATTCGCTACAATGCCAAAGCTTATCAGGGCAGTGAAGCCTATCAACTGAAACAAAACATACATAAACGGGTTGAAGTCTATATCAAATTAAAAAAAGACCAGGCCGAAGCCCGGAAAATGGCAAACATACATAAAGAACAGGCAAGTCAGACAATCGTTTGAAAAAGACTTGAAAAGATGACTAAATGGCAAATTGAAACCGCAAGTCGCAGGCCTGCCAGAGGAACAGTTTGCCGCAATGGAGGTGACAGCCTCCGCAGTAAGCATGTAGAAATAGCCGATCATCTGCATCGGATCATTTAAATAAAAAGCTGCCGTTATCCCGGCAGCTTTTCATTTTTGTCCGATTCCAAATGATGATAAATAATTGGACAGCTTAGGAATATCCTGTCTGCTGTCTGCAAGTCCTATGTGTCCATCCGGCCGTACAAGGTAGAGGGCATTGCGCAGAAATCCCGCCTTCCCGCAGGCCGGGTTCCATTTAAACTCATACAGTGCAAGGTTGTGTTTTCCCGCAGTTTCACGCATCTCCTCGGTTGCCTCACCATAGATGTGAATCTGCCAATCAGCGGATATGAGCGGCGCGAAGTTATCAATCCCATCACCGCTGACCCAAGGGAGACGGTCCCCACCTTGAAGCTTCCCGGCCTTTCCCACGCTCAGCGCACTGTCTCGATAATGGATGCGAATTTGTGAGACAGTGTTGAATGCGGCCTTTTTCACCGTTGAAAAACCCAGGAGAAACGGCGCGACATGAGGAATAAGAACGGTCCTGACGAGCCTTCCCGTAAGGTTTTGACCGATGATGGCATGAAAAGCCTTGTCTGTCGTATTGACAAGCTGCCGGGCAAAAGCACGCCGTTCCGTTTCATAGCTGTCCAAAACCGCTTCATCGGCCCGCCCATGAAGAACCGCCGCCAGCTTCCATGCTAAATTAACGGCATCACCGATGCCCGTATTCATCCCTTGGCCGCCCACCGGACTATGAATATGTCCGGCGTCTCCTAAAATAAAAACCCGCCCTTTGCGGAATTTACCGGCCACACGATGATGAACGCGATACGTCGAAAACCAGTTCACACCGTGAATTTTGGAGCAGATTTTCTATAAATGGAGCAACATCTTCGAACGCCGGCTTCCCGCGGTCTTCCAAGGCCGGGGGGAGAATGCCGATGAATCGGTTTAAACCCGTGCTCCTTACTGGGAACACAATACAAAATCCGTCTTCACCAAGGCACATATTCAGATCATGTTTTGAAGCGGCGTCACCTGATGCTTCCGCATCAGCGACATAAAAGGTGTGCTCATACGTGCCTCCGTGAAAATCGAGGCCCAAACCGCGCCGTACGGTGCTGTGGGCGCCGTCGCACCCGCATAGAAAAGCGGCCTTGACCGTTTCCGTTTTGCCGTTTTTCTTTAGCTCAGCCGCTACATATCCGCCTTCATCAATAAATGAGCTGAGCTCTGTTTCCCATTCAACCTCGATCCCGGACTCCTTTAACTTTTCAAGCAAAAACTGCTCATGTTCATCCTGGGCAAAGCTAAGAACAAAAGGATAAGGGCTTAGTCCTCCTCCCATATCCCCAAGTTCGGCGCGTCCCTTTTCTTTACTGCCTCCGCGAATATGAAGCTCATTGACCTTAATCCCTTTTGCAACGGCTTCATCGGCGATGTCAAGCTGCCGGTAAAATTCAAGTGTACGGGCATGAACCGCCATTGCCCGGGATGTCCGGCCCGGGCCTGAATTTTTGTCAATGATGCGAAGCGGCACCCCGCGCCTTGCAAGATAAAGCGCAAGCACCAATCCTGTCGGTCCCGCCCCGGTGATCAAAATTGAATTCATTCATGACCATCCCTTTTGATTACATATTTTCTTTTATTGCCTGCCCGGAGGTTAAACAGAAGGACTTCAGGTCGGCGATGATATCTTGGGCACTTTCATACGGAGGATCAATCTGCAGCATTTTTCGTAAAACGGCTTTTAGCCCGGGAGATACAGAAAGCTCTTCTTCCCAGCTTTTTTCATCTTTTGTTATAGGTGTATATCCTGAATACAAAAGAAACAGCGTAAAATGCCCCAATGCATAAAAATCGCTTTTCACAGAAACGGATCGCATCAGCCTTTTTTCCGGGTGCCTGTAAACTATCCTTTCACGGTCTGCCAGACTGCAGGCAAGCCCGTAATCGATAATGCGAATGCTTCCTCCCGCGTCAAGAATATTGGGTATTCTCAAATCGCGGTGAATCAACCCGCAGCCATGAATCGAAGAGACGATTTGAAGAACCTCAAGCAATCTTAAAACAGTTTGCCGTTCGTCAAAAATACGGCCTTCATAAAAAATCAAATCTTCGAACGTTTTTCCGTCAATATATTCCATCACGATAAAGCGGTTCCGCCCGATTTTCAATACATCATACAGGCGGGGCGCTGCAGGAGGGGCCAATTTGCTTAAAATCCCCGCTTCCCGGGCAAAAGACTTCCGGCCGCCTTGTGTCCATCCTTTTGTTTTTCGCAGCTGTTTGACGACACAAGGGCCTCCGCCGTCAAGCCGTTCGGCTAAATATGTGATGCCGTAGCTCCCCATCCCCAGAACACGTTTGATGTGATATCGTCCGGCAATTTCTGTTCCCTTTTTTAACGGGCGGTCAAATACCCATCTTAGAACCGTTTTCACAGGAAATCAGCTGCTGTAAAATTTCTTATGTTTTCTTTTGTAATGATGATGACCATAGCCTTTTTTTCTATAATCGCTGCTGCTGTACTTTTTGTTCGGGCGCCTTCCATAGTCGCTGCTGCTGTATTTGCGGTAACTGCTGTTTTTTAACGATTTCAAAAGTTTGCGTAGCACATCCATCCACTCCTTGTCAGGTTATTTTATAACATTCGTTGGGTAAGCTCCTGTATAGGGGTTCCCAGAGGTATAACATTTTTCTTTGTTATGGGAAAATTAGATTTTTCATCTTAAAAACCTTCTTTTCACCCAAAGAAATTTTCAAATCCTCAGCAAATTACATTAGCTATTCTATTTTTTACAAGGGAAAACAAGATTGTCTTCACTTTATATATCGGATCATCTGTAATATCCTCATCTTGTGTTTGATTCGAGTTGCTGCGCCCCAAAATAATGAAGGCGCTGATGCTGTTCAGCGCCTTGCTTTCTCTTTGCTTTAAAGGTTATCTCCGTTCGTCTTAATCACGTCCTGATACCAATAAAAGCTTTTCTTTTTGATCCTCTTTAAGTCTCTTACATGTTCTTCATCTCTGTTCACATAGACAAATCCGTATCTCTTTTGATATCCATTAAGCCAGCTCAATAAATCCGTAAACGACCAGCTGCAGTAGCCGATTAAATCTACTCCGTCGCTCACAGCCTGTTTGCATTGTTCCAGATGGGCGCGCAAATATGCGATTCTGTAATCATCCTGAATCGTGCCGTCTTGTTCAACTTTATCAAATTCTCCCAATCCGTTTTCCGTAATAAATACAGGAAGGTGGTAGCGGCTTGAAATTCTGCGCAGACCGATTCTGAGGCCGATTGGATCAATGGCCCAGTCCCAGTTTGACGTTTCTAAATGAGGGTTCCTTTTCGTTTTATACAAACCCGGCATTCCTGTTTCCTGATTGCTTCCTTTTTGGCCGGTTGTGTTCATTTTCCCTTCTGAAACACCGTCCAGCGGATTCATTTCATAGGTGATGGTCTGATAGTAATTCACTCCCACAAAATCAGGTTTCCCTTTTGCCAACAAATCCATATCTCCATCCGCTATCGTCGGTGCCCAGCCTTTTTCCTGCAAATACTGAAAAGGAATAGCCGGATATGTTCCCCGGCAGTATACATCAAGCCACCAGTGATTTGTGAATTCCTCGGCGTTTTCGAAAGCGAGGATGTCGTTCGGATGGCTGGATAGCGGATAGGCCGGCGAATAAGCAAAGCTTGGCCCGATTTTTCCGTCCGGAACATACCGGCGAAACGAATCTATCGCCTTGGCATTGGCTAAAAATGCGATATGATTGGCTTCATAAAACCGTTTTCTGTCCTTTACTCCCGGAGGATGCATGGCCGTAATAAATCCGTGGTTAAAGTTGTAGTTTTGCTCATTAAGGGATACCCAATGTTTCACCCTGTCTCCATACCGCTTGTAGAGCGCCACGCAGTATCTGTCAAAATCCTCGATGATCCGCCTTGATTCAAATCCCCCGTACTCTTCCATTAAAGCTTGGGGAAGGTCCCAATGATAAAGCGTTAAAACAGGTTCGATGTCATGCGCCAGCAATTCATCAATCAAGCTGTCATAAAATCTTAAACCGGCTTCATTCACCTCTCCCCTGCCTTTTGGAAAAATCCGCGGCCAGCTTACTGAAAAGCGGTATGCCTTCAATCCCATTTCAGCCATCAAAGCGACATCTTCTTTAAAACGGTGATAATGGTCGACTGCAATATCTCCGTTGCTGCCCTTAAACGTTTTACCCGGAATTTTTGTGAATACGTCCCAGACCGAGGCGCCTTTCCCATCCTCGTCCCAAGCTCCTTCCACTTGGTAGGCGGCAGAGGCAGAGCCCCACAAAAAATGTTCGTGAAATGATCGCAAATCCTGATGAATCATATGGTTTCACTCCTATTTGAATTGTTTGCATCTTATCATATCCTATGAAACGCGTTTCACATCAAACATCTTCTGAAAACAGATCGGCAAGAAGCTTTTCGCGATGCTGAAGGAAATATTTTGTCAGCATATAGTGATCGGTATTCTCATAGCTCACTTCAGCAATGTTTTCACCGTCAAAGCTGAAAATCTGCGCTTCCGGATATCCGAGCAAAATCGGGGAGTGGGAAGCAATGATGAACTGGGCTTTCCTGCTGCGGGTCAAATCATGGATGATTTTCAAAAAAGTCAGCTGCCTTGCCGGAGATAATGCAGCTTCAGGCTCATCGAGAAGATAGATCCCTTTTTCGTCAAAACGGTGTTTGAAAAGCGATAAAAATGATTCGCCATGTGACTGTTGATGGAGGGACCGGCCACCATAGCCCCTTAATCCCGGATTTACTTTCTCAATATAAGTCGCAAAATGATAGAAGGATTCAGCACGCAGGAAAAAGCCGTTTGTTGCTTTTGGAAGCCAGGAAAGCCTGATATAGTCTCCCAAGGAAGAGCCTGATGCATGCACTTTATATGTATGATTCCTTCCACCGCCTGCCGTGTTGAATCCGGATTTATCAGCGATTGCTTCAAGCAGGGTCGATTTCCCGGAGCCGTTTTCCCCGACAAAAAACGCAACATTTTGTTCAAAGGTTAATTCATTCAAGTGTCTGATAGCCGGAATTGAAAAGGGATATGTTGAATCATCAGAAATGTTTTCTTGCAGCAAAGTCAGTTTTTTTAAAAACATATGGCATCACCCGCTTAGGCTTTTACTTTTACTGTAACACGACTCTTCTGTTAAAACGAAAAAAGAGGTTTGGCCTGTAAGCTCAAACCTCATCCGTTCATATTTCGCGTTGTTTTTACAAGCGCTCTGCCGCATAATCCGGTCGGCAGACACATCGGCTTTTGGTCGACCGGGCTTTTCATAATGCAGCATTCAAGGCCAAAAACGTCTCGGAACAGCGCTGGTGTAAATACTTCAACAGGAGCTCCGGCGCTGTATACTTTCCCGTCCAATATGCTGATTAAATAATCGGCGTACTGTGACGCCTGATTCAAATCGTGCAGTACCATGACAATTGTACGGCCATGCTCCCGATTCAGTTGTTTTAACAGCTCCAATACTTCGATCTGATGCGCGATATCCAAAAAAGTTGTAGGTTCGTCAAGCAGAAGCAGATCCGTGCCTTGCGCCAAAGACATGGAAATCCAGGCTCTCTGCCTTTGTCCGCCGGAAAGGGCATCAAGCGTCCGATTGCGCAGCTCCTCCATTCCCGTAGCTTGTAAAGCCCAGTCAACCATGTCATGATCTTCTTTTGTATGCTTGGAAAGCAGTTTTTTATGAGGATGTCTTCCGAAGTAGCAAAGCTCCTCCACGGTAAGCCCTTCCGGCGCCTGGGGCGATTGGGGCAAAATCGCCATTTTTTTCGCGATTTCTTTTGACGGCTGCCTGTGAATTTCTTTTCCGTCCAGATACACAGAACCCCTTTCAGGCGTCATGATCCTTGCCAAGGCTTTCAATATCGTTGATTTCCCGCAGCCGTTTGAGCCGATCAGAACGCTGATCTTGCCCTCTGGTATTTCCAAATCAATCTCGTTGATGATTGTCGATGTGTCATAAGAAAGAGTCAGCTTTTCCGCCGCTAGTTTCACCGTCATCATCCTCCTCTCACTTTTTTCCCGCTTCCTGTTTTAGTAAATAAAGAAAATAAGGAGCGCCTATAATCGCAGTCAATATACCGGCCGGTATTTCTACAGGCGGCATCAGCCCTCTTCCAAGGCTGTCAGAGGCCAGCAGTATGATCGAACCCGCAAGCCCTGAAGCAGGGAGCAGATGCTTCGATTTTGTTCCGACAAGCCTTCTGGCAATATGCGGAGCTATTAAACCGATAAATCCGATTGAACCGACGACTGCCACACAGCTGCCGGCAAGGCCGACAGCTGCAAATATTAAAATAAACCTGAGACGGGCCGACCGCTCTCCCAAACCGTCGACAAGCTCATCCCCAAGGGACATTAAATCAAGCTTGGACGCCAAAAGGAAGAGAATCGGCAAAAATATCATCAGCCATGGAGCAAGGAGCTTGATCTCATCCCAGTTCCTTCCCCACAAGCTCCCGGTTACCCAAATCAAAGCGGCATTGACATCCCCCGGAAACTTGACCATCATATATTGCATGCCCGCGTGGCAAACCGCGCCCAAGGCGATTCCAACCAACGCGATCGTTGAAGGCCTGGCATTTTTTTTACGTACGAATATCATTAACAATACAGCAACCAGACCGGCTCCGGCAAATGCAGACAACGGCAAAACGATAAGAGGCGCAGCGGGGAAAATCAGGATGACGATCATCGCCGCCAGGCTGGCGCCCTTCGTTATTCCAATAACATCGGGGGATGCAAGCGGATTTCTGATCACCCCCTGCAAAATCGCACCAGAAACGCCAAGACCGGCTCCGGCCAGAACCGCCAAAACCACCCTTGCAAGCCGGTATTTTTGAATAATAAACTGATATTCGCCGCTGATCCCGAACAGATTTTTCACCACGTCACCAGGTGCGATATAAAGCGCCCCATATCCCATGCTGATGATGACGCAGGCAAGCATGACTAGAAAAAGAAGAATGATCATCATGTAAGGATGTTTAATATGGAGACTCTTTTTCACCTTAAATTCCTCTCTTTCCTCGCCAAATATAAGAAAAACGGAGTTCCAAGAACGGCTGTCACAATACCGACGGGAGATTCATACGGAAAGGCGATAAACCTTGCGAGTACATCGGCGTACACAAGCAGCAGGGCCCCGAACAAAGCGGAAAACGGGATGACGAATTTGTAATTTTCGCCTGCCAGTTTCCGGACGATATGCGGCACCATCAGACCGACAAATCCGATCGGCCCGGCAACGGCGACGGAAGAACCGGCAAGGATCAGGATCAATATGCTGACGAGCGCTTTGATTCCTTTTGTATTTTGGCCAAGCCCTTTTGCCGTCTCATCACCCAATCCAAGAATGGAAACCGCTCCGGAGAAAATGACAGCGAGTCCGATGCCGATGATTGTGAACGGCAAGACAACCGATACATCTTGCCAATTGCTCCCGTCAATCGCCCCGGTCATCCAGTACAGTACATCACCCGCTGATTCGTTCAGGATGATGATCCCCTGTGTAAATGAAGATAGAAAAAGGTGGACGGCCATACCGGTCAGCGCCAGCTTTACCGGCGTCATTCCCCCTGAGGAAGAAAAAGAATACACAATGAAACCTCCGGCTGCCGCACCGATGAGGGCAAAACCGACAGAAGAAAAAGCGTTTAGATGAGGGAACAAAACGATTGAAGCCACCACAGCCAATGATGCCCCCGCATTCACTCCAAATAGCTGCGGAGAAGCCAGCGGATTTCTCGTCATGGCCTGCATCAAAGCCCCTGCCACAGCCAGGTTCGCTCCGACAAAAACGGCGAGCAGCGTTCTCGGAAGCCGAAGGGTCGTGATGATCAGCTGTTCTTTCGAATGATCCCAGACCACCAGCGATTTTAAAGCGGTAGCAAAGCTGATGTGTGATGCCCCGACGGACAAGTTTAAACCGATGCCCGCTATGAATAAAATAAAAGCAGTGATAAAAATAAGAAATCTGTTTGCTGAAACATTCAAATGGCCCACTTCCTTATTGCACCCTTGATAAAACAAGAAGAAGCAAGGAATGGCTCCCGCTTCTTGTTATTTTGATTATTTGCCGTACACTTTTTGGATCAAGTCTTTTGACAGCTTTTCGCTTGAACTGATTCCCCTGAATCTTGTCCAAAGATCGCGGTCAGCGTCGTAAACTTGACCATTTTTGACGGCTTTCAGGTTTTTCCAAATCGGATTGTTCTTCCAGTCATCAACAATCGTATGCCCTTCATTGCTGGATATAAACAAGATATCCGGATTGATTTCGCTCAGTTGTTCCAAGCTGACATCTTTATACGCTTCTTTTGATTGGACCGCATGTTTAAAGCCGAGCTCCTCCATAATCTCCCCGTCATAGGAGGATGACGTATGAATGTTAAAAGAATCAGTCCGGGCAACACCGAGCAGAATCGTGCGTTTTTCGTTTTTAGGCAATTTGCTTTTCAGCCCGTCCATTTGCTTCTGATGTTCGGCTAAGTCCTGTTTTCCCTCTTTTTCTTTATTGAGGGCTTTAGCGATTGTTTGGAAGCCGTCAATCGTTTCTTGATACGTCGCCTCTCTGCTCTTTAGAACAACCGTAGGCGCAATCCCCTTCAGGTCCCGATACACATTTTTGTGGCGCTCAGCGTCTGCAATGATTAGATCGGGTTGAAGAGAACTGATGATTTCCAAATTCGGCTCACTGCGGGTTCCGACCGATGTATATTCGATCGGTCCGCCGACAAGCTTTTCGATCATGTCTTTTTTCTTGTCATCCGCTATTCCAACGGGCTTCACACCCAATTTTGTTACCGCGTCAAGAAAGGACAGCTCCAAAACGACAACCCTTTTTGGGGTTCCGTTTACATGGGCTGTTCCAAGCTCATGCTTAATCTCTCTTCCTTCTCCTTGTGATGCTCCGCTGTTCTCCTTTTGGCCGGAGGAACATCCGGACGCAATGATCAACATCACGGCCAAAATGCCGAACAATATGGATAATTTCTTGCTGTATGTCAACATCCATCTCTTCCTTTTCCGTTTTAATTTAAAATGAGAATCATTATCATAAATAAAAAATATCTAAATTTTTATTAAAAATCTAGGTTTTTTTATTAAAAAAATTAAATTCAGCTGTTTTTGTGCATGAATAAAAGCGGCTGCCAATAGCAGCCGCTTTTCGTTGACCCATTCAAATGGAAAATACTTCTTTTAGGTGAGCATCCAGATCCTCAAGGTATTGGTCAATGTCCGGATTGCTGATGACGTCGTGGACAGAGAAGGTTTTTAAAGGCTTCATTCCGACGAATTCCTGCATTTTATGAAGATGGAACAAAGCTTCATCAAGGCTTTTCCCTTCAAAAAATGTTCCCTCTTTTGAGAATACTTCCTCAGGCGCGTTCCATGTCGTTGAAAACATATATCTTTTATCTGTAAAAAGCCCGCCCCGTCCGTAATCTTCCGTTCCTTTATAAAAGAGGCCGTATTCGTATATTTCATCAATGTATTTTTTAAATAATGCAGGCAGACTGAACCAGTAGATCGGCGTCTGATAAATTACGGCATCCGCCCACTTGAACTTTTCATGCTCCTCTGCAATGTCGTACCCGTCTGTGACAACTGTTTTTTTAATATCATATTTTTCGCCAAGCTTGTCCGCCATCGCTGTAAAAAGCGTATGGTTCAGCTTCCCCCTCGCATGCGGATATGCTTCATGTCCGTTGATGATTAAAATGTTTTTCATCATTCCTCATCCTCCTTATTTGCTTATATTGCCCGATATCTTTATGATTCACCTTCGGTTTGCAAAAGTAAAGCGACATGCATTCAGCCTCCCTGTAAACCAAATGATTTTATTTTTTCCCAATACAAAATATCTTATTGCCTATTACCGGCTTCAGTGCTAAGGTTTACTTGACTAAAGGAATGGCAGGAGGATTTTTCAGTGAATAAAGTTCGCATTTATAAGCCTTTCACATTGCTTTTGATGATGATGGCGTTTGTTTTTATAACGGCTGCATGCAGCACGGCTCAAAACGGAACCCGTGACCAAAAAACGGCCTGGGAGCAACTAAAAGAAAAAGGAAAAATCGTGGTGGCGACTTCAGGGACCCTGTACCCCACTTCATACCATGACACTGATACCGGTAAAGACAAGCTGACCGGCTATGAAGTCGAAGTCGTCCGCGAGGCGGCAAAGCGGCTCGGATTGGATGTCGAATTTAAAGAGATGGGCTTTGACGGCATGCTGACGGCAGTAAACAGCGGACAAGTTGATGCGGCCGCCAATGATATTACCATGACAAAGGACCGCCAGAAAAAGTTCTTGTTTTCCAAGCCTTATAAATATTCATACGGCACAGCGATCGTCCGCAAAAAAGATTTATCAGGCATCCGCACATTGGATGACTTAAAAGGGAAGAAGGCGGCCGGAGCCGCAACGACCGTCTATATGGATATCGCCCGTAAATACGGAGCTGAAGAAGTCATTTACGATAATGCAACAAATGAGCAATATTTAAAAGATGTGGCGAATGGCCGAACAGATGTGATTTTAAACGACTATTATCTGCAAAAGCTGGCGCTTGCCGCAATGCCCGATTTGGATTTGACGATCCACCCGGACTTTAAATATTATCCGCACCAGCAGGGACTGATTATGAAAAAAGGGAATACCGGGCTCAAAGAACAATTTGACCAAACTATCAAGGATATGCTCAAAGACGGTACGATTAAGAAGATATCAAAAACATTCTTTGGCGGTGCCGATGTTTCAAAAAAACAGGATATCGACTTTATTGATGTCGATGTGAACCAATAGAGGGATCTAAGCGTGGGATCTATTCAGTGGGAATACATTTTCAACGCAGAATTAGCCGCTAAATCGTTCCCTTATGTGATGCAGGGTATATGGAATACGCTTTTGATTTCCTTTGCCGGCATGTTTTTCGGCCTCGTTCTCGGCTTTTTCATTGCGCTCGGCCGCATGTCCCGGCTCGCTCTGCTCAGATGGCCGGCGAAGATCTACATCTCATTTATGAGAGGCGTGCCGATATTGGTGATTTTATTTATCCTTTATTTCGGCTTTCCATACATCGGGATTCAATTTACAGCATTGACGGCTGCCCTGATCGGCTTTAGCATTAACAGCGCCGGCTATATAGCCGAAATCATCCGTTCAGCCTTATCTTCCGTTGACAAAGGCCAGTGGGACGCCGGAAGATCGATCGGTTTTTCCAATTGGCAGACGATGCGGCATGTCATCGTACCTCAATCGGTCAGAATCGCCCTGCCGCCTCTGGCGAACGTTATGCTCGATCTTGTGAAGGCGTCTTCTCTCGCAGCCATGATTACCGTGCCTGAGTTATTTCAGCAGGCTAAAATCATCGGCGGCCGGGAATTCGACTACATGACGATGTATATTTTGGTTGCCTTGATTTACTGGGGAATTTGTTCGGTGATCGCCTTGTTCCAGGATTACTTGGAAAAACGGACAGAGGCTTACTTGAAAAAATAACAGCCGCCGCCAGGCCCAAAGCCGGCGGCCTTTTTTATGCTATAATCGAAATACAGGAAAAGGAGGCGGTTTTATCAATAAGATCAGATCGACTTATTTTTTGGCCGAGGACCCCTATACCATTGACCGCAGCAAAGTGCGGTATAAAACCGACCCGTCCGGCCATTTTCAGGCGCGGTACATATACTGCAATGAAACGGATGAGACAGACCGCATTCACATCTCTGTGTTGATTGAGGGCCGCCCGAAACCGGCGCAAACCTTCCAATTGACAGTCCCTCCCCGTTCATCCGAAACCATCCATATCAGCCTGCATATCCCGTCAGGAAGCCATATCGTTTATATCATCTCCCAGACCTACATGTTCGATGAAACAGATAAAGAAGATATAAACCGGCATTGGAATGCCGATTATGCTGCCGCCTACTATTTTGAAATCGCATCTAACTCAGCAGCTGCAGATCAACAGGCAGCCCCTCTTTTGCTTGAACCCGTCCATCATAAAACCATCACAGAAGAACGAGAAAGACCTATTTATCTATCTGACAGGGAAGGGAACAGGGTTGCAAACATTGTCCATGAAGACATGTATCTTTCGTTCATAAACGAAGAGACATGTAAATTAAAAGGATATTTATATCATTTTCAAAATGGAGCTTTTAGAGAGTTTCAGATGAATCATCACTCGGCCGGAGCATGTATAGTTGAGCTTAAGCCTGAATCGGTACAGACCTACCGCATCAGTTTAAACAGCCAACAAAGCGGCTGCTTCAGATTTTTAGCGACATCCATTTTGCCAGCTCGTGCTGATCAGGACATTCCATTTCCGCCAAGGATGTTTTCTTATTCCGGGCTTTATACTTTCGGTTAAAGAAACAAAACAATCGCCTTGCATTTTTTCCATCTTTTTTAAATCTGTCTATGCTACAATAAAATGGAAAAGGAGGGGATATTTGATGAAACGCTTTTTGCTGATCACGGTTTTGGTTTGTGGATTTTTAAGTTTTGGGAGCAGCGCCGAAGCTTATACGTTTCCGCACAAGCTGAATATTACACTTACGGGAACCCATGAAGAACCTATTCCTGACATCGACTTTAACTCAAATTGGAACATAGGTTATAAGTTTACGATTTTTAATGCAGAAAACTGTAAAACGACTATTAAAATTCAGATGATGCACCTTTCCGGCAGATTTATGAGTCTAAGTATAAAAGATTATGACGGTGACTGGCCGGATCGAACCGCCCAAGATGTGATGACGGGAATGCCCCGGACTTACAGGCTTTATTTTGAAAATACCAAAGGCGAATGTAAAAACATTCGCATTAAAGGAACATATGGAGCCATTCCCGAAACTTTTGATTTCTCCGCCTTCAGCCAAAGATAGCTTTTTGGAGCAGCAAACATCCGCCCCATCCGCATATCCCGAACATCATAGAAACCGCCAGCGGAAACGATGATTTTAAACAGACGGCTACGATCAGAATGAGAACCGCGGTTGCCGGGAACCCCCACAGCACGCCCGCCGCAAACTGGCTGATATGCTGTGGGGACTCCCCTTGAAGGGATAGCCAGCATAAACTGAGCAGACTGACCAGCGGAAGCGCTGCAATGATTCCTCCAGCTTCCGGCGACCTTCTGGCAATTTCAGTGATGATGCCAATAAGAACGGCGGAAACAGCGATTTTGATGATTAAAAACATGATTTTGCCTCCCGGCTTAATATAGAAAATGCCGTTTTTACCATTTTGACTTCATCCTCTTGCAATTGTTCCAGCACCTTCTTCAGCTTGTCCGGATCAAGCCGGGTATGCTGTTTTACGGCGGCCTCGCCTTCAGCGGTTAATGTCACATAAACCTTTCGTTCGTCCTTCCCATCCCTCTTTTTTTCCACCAGCTTCTTTTGAATCAGTCGTTTCGCGTGTTCTGACGCGGTATTATGGGATACCTCCAATAGATTGGCCAAATCTCCGATTGTGACATGCCGGTTTTTTTCGAGATGCTGCAGCAGACGGACAGCCTGGTGAGACAAGCCGTCATGGTGTTTATGGTGTAAATGGTAATAGATGTCAGTCCAATCTTGATTGATTGCTTCGATGAATTCTTCTTTATGCATCAACATCACCCTCTCCTTTATATCTTAATATACGATATAATCTTTAATCAAGATATAAAAAAACATCCGGCTGAGATTTCGCCCGGATGGTTGTCCCATACATCATTTTAATTGCTTTTTCAAAAACGCCAGCTTTTCCATTTGAAACGACGGAATAAATTCGTGGCCAAAATATCTGTATACTTTAAGATCTTTTTCAGTGTTTAAATGATTGTATGCCGCGAAGACGGTGGATGGCGGCGTAATGGTGTCGACTAAACCGATTGACATGAGAACAGGCGCTTTCACCGATTCAGCGAGATTCATAATATCAAAATATGCCAGCGTATTCATCGCTTTCCGCTCAATATCCGGGCTGCTGTTTCTTCTGAAAAAGGAGTTGATCTCAAGGTATGGCTGTTCTATCGCCGTATCGATCGCTCTCTGAAAATTGCTTAAATACGGGTACTCGGAAACGGCTGCTTTCGGAATATCAGACAATGCCGATACCGCGATGGCCAATCCGCCTCCCTGGCTTGCGCCGATGACACCGATCCGCTTTTCATCGACTTCGGCGAATCCGCTGACAACCTCGAGCGCTCTTACGGCATCAAGGTAAACCCATCTGTAGTAATATGTTTTCGGGTCAAGGATTCCTTTTGTCATCCAGCCCGGCACATGTCCGTGCGGGGAGCCGCTTGTATCTTCGCTGCCGTTCTGTCCGCGGACAAGCATCCCAAATGCCGCATAGCCATGGAGCGCCCAGTTGACGATATCGTGAACGTCTCCGTCATAGCTCGCGTTATAGCCGTGATATTTCACGATTGCAGGGTGCGGGCCGTTCCCGTCGGGAACCGCATACCAGCCTTTGATAAGCGCCCCGCCTATGCTCCGGTATGTCAGCCAATAAACGCTGACCCCGTCAGCCGGATAATCGAAGCGCTCAAGCTTGGGCTCCGCCTCTTCTTCTGCAAGCTCTGCGAGTGATTCCTTCCAAAACTCCTTAAAATCCCGGGGCGCCGTCCGCTCGGGTTTATATGAATATAATTGGTCAAGCGGTAAATCATAAGGCTGCTGCATATTGTTTCGTCTCCTTTTCTTTTAGTTGTGCGAATATTCTACCATAAATCTATCGCCTGCTGCGTTATAATGGAGCAAGAAAAAAAGAAAGGGGATCTGACATGTTTACTCTCTTGCCAAAGCATCTCTCCAGCAAAGAAACGTACAAACTGTTGTCCGGGGCTGTCGTTCCGAGGCCGATCGCATTCGTGACAACGGTCTCGACTGTCAACGGAGCTGTCAATGCCGCGCCGTTCAGCTTTTTTAATGTGGTCAGCTCCGACCCTCCGCTGCTTTCTATATCTGTCGGCAGAAGGAATGGCGTGATGAAAGACACAGCCAGGAATGCAGCGGAAATGAAAGAATTCGTCGTTCACATTGTAGATGAAGATCTTGTGGGGGATATGAATAAGACGGCCGCTTCCCTTCCCGCACATGAAAGCGAGCTCGATTTGACCGGTCTTCACACTATTCAAAGCGATCATATTTCAGTTCCCGCCATCCGCGAAGCGCGGATTCGGTTTGAATGCAGACTGGAGCGCCACCTTACATTTGATCATGACGGCGGAGAAACGGTCAATGATCTGTTAATTGGAAGGGTCGTCTGCATCCATTTGGCTGATGAAGTGTACGATCCTGAAAAAGGCTATATCCGCACAGAAGCATTGCGCCCTATCGCCCGGCTTGCGGGAAATAACTATGCCTCATTGGGTGAAACGCTGTCTGTTGAACGGCCCACTTAAAAGACCAAAAGCGGACCGGCTGTCGTCAGTCCGCATTTCTCATGCCATCACAAAGATTTTGCGCCGTCCCCGCCGCCGTTTCTGTTTTATGATATAATGCTAGACTGAAACGGAGGTTTTTTTGTGGCTTCACAATCTTTTCTGCAGCTCAATTCCATCTTTATCAGTATATTAATAGAAGCCATCCCATTCGTGTTGATCGGGGTTTTTATATCTGGTTTGATTCAAATGTTCGTGACAGAAGAAATGATGGCGAAAATCATTCCGAAAAACCGGTTTCTTGCCGTTCTGTCTGGTACATTTGCCGGTATATTGTTTCCGGCCTGTGAATGCGGCATCGTGCCGATTGCCCGCCGCTTGATTCTAAAAGGCGTGCCGCTCCATGCGGCTGTGGCCTTTATGCTGACGGCTCCGATCATCAATCCGATCGTTTTGTTTTCTACTTTTATCGCTTTCGGGAACAAATGGGATGTTGTATTGTACCGCGGAGGATTGGCCATTGCGGTTTCTCTGATCGCGGGAGTCATCATCTCTTTTCAATTTAAAGGAAATCAGCTGATCGAAGGGGAGTCTCACCGCCATCACCATCACGGCCATGCCGGGCAGTCTTTTCTGAGCAAGCTTGGAGGGACGCTCCGCCATGCGGTAGACGAATTTTTTTCAGTCGGAAAATACTTGATCATCGGCGCTTTTGTGGCAGCTGCGATGCAAACATTTATTAAAACATCGACCCTTTTGGCGATCGGCCAAAATGACGTATCCTCATCGCTCGTCATGATGGGTCTGTCATTTGTATTATCCCTTTGTTCAGAGGTTGATGCCTTTATCGCATCATCCTTCAGCAGTACATTTTCACTGGGCTCTCTGATCGCATTCCTTGTTTTCGGGGCAATGGTTGATGTGAAAAACCTGCTGATGATGCTCGGAATCTTTAAAAAACGCTTTGTCTGTTTCTTGATCATCTATATCGCTGTCATCGTTCTGGCCGGATCACTTTTGGTAAAGGGGTGAGATCATGTTTCGCACACTGATTTTGATGTTTTTTACGTTTTTCTTTTTTCATCTCCACGCTTCCGGGAATTTAACCAAATATATTAATATGAAATATGCTTATCTCTCTTATATTGCGATTTTTCTGCTGGCGATTCTGACCGCGGTGCAATTCTATCTCTATTTGAAAGGGGCGAATGAGACAGAATGCGGACATGACTGCGGGTGCGGACATGATCACAGCCATGAGAAAGATCAGCCTTTTTTCAAAAGAATGTTTATTTACTTTGTGTTCATCTTCCCTTTATGTACAGGGCTGTTCCTTCCGGTTGCCACGCTTGATTCCAATATCGTCAAATCGAAGGGCTTTTCGTTTAAAGCGATCGAACAGCCTGAGCATTATTCCCAAACGCAATATTTGCGTCCTGATACAAGCATCTACTATGGGCAGGACGGCTATGACGAGCTCATGGAAAAAGCGCTGAAAAACTATAAAGGAAAAAAACGGATCGCTTTGCAGGACGAGGACTATTTGAAAGGGATGGAAGCCATCTATAATGCTCCCGGAGAATTCCTCGATAAAACGATCGAATTCAGCGGCTTCGCGTTTAAAGGGGAATCGATTCATGACAGGCAGCTGTTTGTGCTTCGTTTCGGAATCATCCATTGTATCGCCGACTCGGGCGTCTATGGCATGCTTGTGGAGTTTCCCGATGATATCAATATCAAAAATGATCAATGGCTCCATGTAAAGGGCACCCTGACATCGCAGTTCTACCAGCCGTTTAAATCGACGATTCCGGTTCTGCAAGTGACAGAATGGTCCAAAATCAAAGAACCGAAAGATCCTTACGTTTATCGCACATATTAAAAAGCCGGTCCAAGATGTACCGGCTTTTCCTATTCAATTGTAATGGCCCGGGAGCGCGTTTCCGGGCAGAAGCGTTTTCACGATTTGTAGCCGGCTTTTTTCATCAGCATCAAATCGATGAACAGTTGGCATCTCGTGTTAAAGTCATTCAGGTCGATCGAGGTCATGTCCAATATTTGCTTAATGCGGTAGTTTAAGGTGTTTTGGTGGATAAACAGCTGTTCTGCGGATGGTTTGACTTTGCAATTGTTGACGAGATAAATTTCAAGCGTTCTCAAAAATTCGGTGTGGCTTTCTTTGTCTTTTTCTTTCAGCAGCATAAGATCGGGATTTGAATATTGCAGATGGTCGTTTTTTGCGGCGATTTGATCAAGATACCTGAAAAGACCGAGCTTTTGGTACTCATAGGGAATATGCTCCTGGCTTCCGGTGATTTCCGCTGCTTTTGTAACTTGCAGAGCCTCTTTGTAGCTTTTGCCGAGCATCAGCGGACTGCTGTATTCATTGCCGACCCCGATGAAGATAAGAGGCAGCATTTGTGAGCGCAGATGGGTTAAGAGCCTGTTGATCAGCTCAGACGCCGCGGCAATGGCGGAGCGCTTCCGCGACACGCTGCCGACAATAATGGCGATGTTGGAATGATCCTCCAATACGTGGCTGATATTGTCCTTCAGATTTAAATATGATCTGATCGTTTCTTTCAGATCATCAAGCAGCTCATTCTCCCCGTCGACGACTTGAAGCACCATCACGGTAAATATGGAGGGCAGCACAACATTCGCTTTGTCGGCTGCGGCTTTCAGGTCTTTTTCCGTTTGGAACTGGTCATTGATCGCCTGCCTGTAAAGCTCTTCGACCCGCTCCTCTTTTTCCTGCTTCAGCCGTTCTTTCTTGTAGATGATCTTTCCAACATGAAAAGAAGCCCTATATAAGAAATCAAGCTCTTCATCCGTCAGGTTGTTTTCAATCTCCTGAATCCAAATGTAGCCCATGATTTCACCTTTGTGTTTGGCGCTGACCACCACCCGCTGGTTCAGGCCGATCTCTTCAATCTGTTTTACCCGAAAAGGAGTCGGAATGGTTTTCAATTGATCAATGATTCCTTCTTCGACAAATTTTTCGAAAATCGGCAGCGGACATTTTTTGGAGAAAATGGTTTGCTGGTTTGCCGCATCAAAGTGGTTGATATAATAGGAATTGTAAGCTAATAGGAAAAAATCCGCGCTTTCCAGTATGACCGGTTTTTTCAGCTCATCGCTGATAAAATCAATGATCTGGTTAATATCTGAAAGAGAAACAACTTGTTCTAATAGCTCTTCCATATCCTTTCTCCTACCCGTTTTTAACTTAATCATACTTCTCCTTTGCATTCTTGTATAGATGTTACTTTTTGAAAATTTAGACGGCCTCTGTCCATTGGACAGAGGCGTTTTTAAGAGATGCATCACATTTTTATATTTTCAAATTGCTCGGCGACCTTCTGATTCGGTTTTGAAGTCAGGATGCTTGCGGCATATACAGACAATAAGCTTGCGGCAAACCCCGGTATCATTTCATAAAGAAAATCGGAAAGCCCTGCTGCAGCCCATATAACGACAGTGACTGCCCCTACAACAATCCCGGCAAGAGCCCCCCATTTTGTCATCCGCTTCCAATACAAGCTTAAAATGATGACGGGGCCGAATGAAGATCCGAATCCCGCCCATGCGTAGCTGACAAGCCCCAATATTGAATTGTTTTTTGACCAGCCGAGCCAAAGGGCGATAATCGAAACAACAAGAACGGCCAGGCGGCCAAAGAAGACCAGTTCTTTATCAGAGGCGGAGCGTTTGAAAATTGTTTTGTATAAATCTTCCGTTAATGAGCTTGAAGTAACAAGCAGCTGCGAGGATATTGTACTCATAATTGCGGCTAAAATGGCTGAAATCAAAAAGCCGGTGATAATCGGGTGAAATAAAATATTGCCCAATTGAATAAATATCGTTTCCGGGTCATCCAGATGAAGTCCTTTTTGGGAATAGTAAGCAAGACCGATCAATCCGGTCAAGAGTGCCCCGATGCTTGAGAATATCATCCATCCCATGCCGATCCGGCGCGCTTTTTTGATTTCTTTTACAGAGGAGATCGCCATAAAGCGCACAATAATGTGAGGCTGTCCAAAATAGCCGAGCCCCCAGGCGAATAGAGAAATAATGCCGAGAACACTCGTCCCGTTAAATACGTTGAGCAGATCCGGGTCAATCGAGCGGATTTCCGTAAAGGCTTCAGACGGGCCGCCGGTTTCAATAATCGTCACAAGCGGAACAAGAATCAGGGCGGCAAACATAATGATTCCTTGTACGAAATCGGTCCAGCTCACGGCCAAAAATCCGCCGAAAAGCGTGTAGCATACGACAACGGCCGATATGATCCATAAGCCTGTATGGTAGTCCAAATGCAATATACTGTTAAATAAAACCCCCCCGGACACCATTCCGGATGATACATAAAAGGTAAAAAACGTGATGATGACAATACTCGAAAAAATCCGGAGAATTTTCGTGTTATCGCCAAACCGGTTTTCTAAAAATGACGGTATCGTAATTGAATTGCCGGCGATTTCCGTATAGCTTCTTAAGCGCGGCGCCACATAAATCCAGTTTGCCCAAGCCCCGAGCACAAGCCCGATGACGATCCACGCCCCGCTTAAACCCGTGGCAAACATTGCCCCCGGCAGACCCATCATCAGCCAGCCGCTCATATCGGATGCACCCGCGCTGAGCGCTGTGACCGCAGGGCCTAGCGCGCGTCCGCCAAGCATGTAATCTGAAAGATTTGATGTTCGTTTATACGCGTAATACCCGATCAAAAGCATGCCAACCATATAAATTGCAATCGAAATGATCAATTGTACGTTTTGGATAAGAATCCCCCCAAGGTGCCGTTTTGTCTAAATTTTTCGACTCTTTTCTCTTTATTGAAGGCAGCCTTAAAAGACTGCCTTCTCTCCCCTACTTGATTGTCATTTAAAACATTTCACTGATTGTTTTCGCCTGCATGTGGAGAGCCAAATAATCCGGGCCGCCCGCTTTTGAATCCGTTCCTGACATTTTAAATCCGCCAAACGGATGGTAGCCGACGATCGCACCTGTACAATTCCGGTTAAAATACAGATTTCCTACGTGGAATTCCTGTTTTGCCCGGTTGATATGATCGCGGTTATTTGTAATGACCGCGCCGGTCAACCCGTATTCCGTGTTATTGGCAACTTCCAAAGCTTCGTCAAAGTTCTTCACCTTTGAAAAAGCAACGACTGGTCCAAAGATTTCCTCCTGCATCAATCTGGCTTTCGGGTCCAGATCGGCAAAGATGGTCGGATCGATGAAATACCCTTTTGCATCATCGCCCTTACCTCCGCTGACCAAGCGGCCTTCTTGTTTTCCGATTTCAATGTAATCCATGATTTTGTCAAATGACGCCTGATCGATGACAGGTCCCATGTAGACATCTGCACTGTCAGGAGCGCCGACCTTTTTCGACTCGGTGATTTCGATGACGCGCTTCAATACTTGGTCATAGACTTTTTCGTGAACGACCGCACGGGAACCTGCTGAACATTTTTGGCCGGCAAAACCAAAGGCAGATGTGAAAATCGATTGAGCCGCCAATTCAATGTCACAGTCTTCATCAACGACAACCGTGTCTTTTCCGCCCATTTCCGCAATCACCTGTTTCAGGTGGGTCTGCCCCGGCTGAACCTTGGCTGCCCGTTCAAAAATGCGGATTCCGACTTCTCTTGAACCGGTAAATGTGATCAGACTTGTTTTCGGATGATCAACAAGGTAATCCCCGACTTCAGCGCCGCTGCCCGGAACATAGTTCACGACCCCTTTTGGAAGCCCCGCTTCTTCAAGCACTTCGACGAACCGCGCGGCGATGACAGGCGCCGCGCTCGCCGGCTTCAGCACAACCGTATTTCCCGTAACGATCGGTGCCACTGTTGTACCTGCCATAATCGCAAAAAGGAAGTTCCAAGGCGGGATGACGACCGTTACGCCAGTCGGTGTATAGACGTATTGATTCCGTTCCCCTTCACGGCTGTTGACAGGTTTGCCTTTAGCAAGCTCAAGCATTTGCCGTGCGTAATATTCCATGAAATCGATCGCTTCAGCTGTATCCGCATCAGCCTCATTCCACGGTTTGCCCGCTTCTTTGACCAAGAGCGCCGAAAATTCATGCTTTTTGCGGCGAACTTTTGCTGCCGCACGGAATAAAACTGCCGCTCTTTCCGCCGGATCAGTGTATCTCCATGTTTCAAACGCCTTCGCCGCCGCCTGAATGGCCTTCTCGGCATGATCCTGCGTCGCTTTTGACACCGTCCCGACGACTTCATCTTTGTTTGCCGGATTGATCGAAACGATCTTGTCTTCAGTTTCGATTCTTTCCCCATCGATAACAAGAGGGTATGATTGACCCATCCATTCATTTACCGTATCCAGTGCTTTTTGAAATGCAGCCCGGTTTTCTTCTCTCCCGAAATCTGTAAATGGTTCGTGTTTGTAAGGTGTTGTCATTCTAAATCTCCCCTTTTTATCGTTTTACTTTTTGGTCATTCCTTTAAATGCAAATGCGATATTGGCAGGCCGTTCGGCAAGCCGTCTCATAAAGTATCCGTACCAGTCATCCCCGTACGGAAGGTATACGCGCATGTTATAACCCTCTTTGACTAATTCAAGCTGGGTTTTATTGCGCATGCCGTACAGCATTTGAAACTCGAAGCGGTCCTTTCCGATTTGGTGCTCCCTCGCAATTTCTTTGGTGAAATCAATCATCTTGTCGTCATGAGTTGCGATGGCTGTATAATGGCCGCTAAGCAGCTGCTTTTTAATGAGCTTTTTATAATTCTCATCAACATCCTTCTTATCCGGAAACGCCACCTGGGGCGACTCCTTATATGCTCCTTTCACAAGACGGAAGAACGGTTTGTACGGGTTTAACTCTTCCAAATCCTGTTCTGTCCGGTACAAATAAGCCTGTAAAACCGTACTGACATATTCGTAGCGCTGTCTGAATTCCTTAAACAGATCAAGCGTTTTCTGGCAGCGCACCTCATCCTCCATATCGATCGTCACCATCACCTGATGCTGTTCAGCGGTATCCAGAATGCCGGTCATGTTTTCTCTGACTAGATCAAGGTCAATATCAAGACCCAATGAAGTCATTTTTAAGGAAACATGTGACTCAAGCTTTTCCTGGGCGATCAGCTGAATGGCCCGAATGCATTCTTGTGTGCGTTCCCTTGCCACTTCCCTGCTGTCCACAAACTCGCCTAAATGATCAACAGTAACAGTCAGCCCTTGCTCATTCAACTTTCTGATAATCGGAATCGAAGATTCAAAATCCTTTCCTCCGATAATTTTTCCAGTTGCGACAGAACTCCCCCAATTTCTCGCCAGGCGATTCAGGATGCTGCTTTTAGATAAGAATAAAAAAAAGTCCCTTGTTATCACTTCCATTATCACACCCCGCCATCTCATGAAATATTTCTTTATATTCTTAATTTTATAAGAGCTGAGGGCTGATTCACAATATTTCGAAAAAACAAAAAAGCTGACGATTTTTGTGTTTTTTCCACAATGTTTGACAACCGCCCGCATCCAAACAGAAACTTTCTTCCTAAAAACATTAAAGCTATACGACAATAGGATTAAAAAGAAGTTTTTCAAAAGAAAAAGGCGCAGATCGGACAGCAGCTGTGAATATAGCCATCATCTCCTTCTAATGAAAACGTTTTCTTGTATATTAAACCATTCCCGCTGACAACAAAGAAAAAACCCCTTAAGAAAATACTTAAAGGGAATATATTTTATGCCCACACTTCGTCAAGCGTTTCTCGAAACAGCCTGTCAAGAAGGGGAGTCAGATCTTCTGTATTCGGTTTGCTTGCTTTTGCCGCCGGCTGGAGCCGCTTCATCTCGTTTTTGATAAATTCCAGCAGCACAGGGTGCTGGGGCTCAAGCTGAAACTCCTGCCCCTGCTTTTTCCGTTCAAGCAGCTTAAGAATTTCCGTTTTCAGGCGTCCGTCTTCAAGAAGCTCATCCATCAGCACTCGAATTTCGATCGGTGGAACCGTCTGGCGGGTTTCAATCCACTTGCAAGCCAGCAGCGGACGGAGCACATAAAAATACTTCTTTATTTTCACCTGTTCCCGTTGAAGTTCACGGCGAACATTTCCTGAAGCCATATTTAAATAATGGTGCATGCAGGCCGGCGGAGAAAAAACCCGCTGGCGAAGCTTTCTCATCTTTTCCGCCAATGAAAAAGCTTCATAATAAACCATTTCCGATGAAAGCCATTCAAGAAGCGGAGGATTTGATTTTCGGAACAGCCTCAGCGCTTTTGTCAGCTCCCAGCCGCTGATGTCAAGAGATTCATGAATCGGGCGCTCGATGACATCCCGCTTTGCATCAATGGAGAGGTACCAGTCTTTTTGATGAACATAAATAAACCTGACATCGTAATCGCTGTCCTGCGAAGGAAAACCCCAGGCCCTGCTTCCGGACTCCACCGCAAAAAGGATTTTTACGTGATTCATATTTTCGATGTTCGCCAATTCTTCATTAATACGTTGCTTCAGAAAAGATCACCGCCTCTTTTCGTATGGTCGCCGGCGGCTCAGATTCAGGTCGCCTTTCACAATGTCATCCAAATGTCTATTGATTTTCCCGATATCCCAATTCCGCCACTTGATGGCCGGCGAGGCTTCGATATTCTCATCGGAAAAACGTTTTTTTATTTGCCTGGCGGGGTTTCCCCCGACGATTTTAAGGAGGCACATCCTACTGAATTCGCCGCTATAACCGCTCCATCACCGATTGTAACGCCGGACACTATAACGGCATCCATACCGATCCGTACATCATGTCCGACTACCGTATCTCCTTTTAACGGCAGCTCATTCAGAGCCGGCGTGTGCCTTTCTCAGCCATGGCCGAAAATATTAAAAGGATATGTGGAGCCGTCCATTCGGTGGTTGGCTCCATTCATCATAAACCGGACGCCTGGGGCAATCGAACAAAATCTTCCGATGATCAAACGGTCGTCCAATCCCTTATAGTGATATAATACTTGCTCCTCAAAAGATTCGCCATGTTTTGCATCATAATATGTGCAGTCGCCGACGATGATATTCGGTTTGGTAATCGTCTGGCTGACAAACTGGACATGTTGATTTCCTATATCTTTCTTGGATCATGGCCATTCACACCGATCGCTCCTTACTCAATCAAAAGGTCGCAGCTCCTTATTTTATATGAGAAATCCGGGCTTCATCAAACGTTTGTTTAAGGCTGATGCAGCTCCCAGTCAACCTTGAGCATGTCCACAATGTCTTCAGCCACTTCCTCCGGCTCCCGGTTGTCCGTCTCAACTCTTGAATGATGAAGAGCGTATATGCTCCTCCTCTCATTGAACAGCTGTTCCATTTCATCGATTGTACGATTATGCAGAACCGGGCGGTTTTCAATCAAGAGATCCAAGCGCTGCTTCCAATTCTCCCATGATACATCCAAGAAAATCACAATGCAGCTTTCCAGGCATTTCTTTCTGATGTCCTCCTGCTGAAAAGAGCCCCCTCCAAGAGAGACGATTTTGCATGTTGTGTTTTCACATATATTCATAATATATTCTTTTTCCGTTTTCCGAAAAAACGCTTCCCCTTTTTGTTCAAACATCTCGGGAATCGTCATCCCAAAGTCCTTTTCGATTTCCTGGTCGATATCGATAAAGTCCCTGGATAATGTCTTGGCCACAAGCTGTCCGATTGTCGTTTTTCCGACTCCCATAAACCCGATCAGCACGATATTTTTTTCGCTCGCACGAATGGCTCTTCTATCATTCATCTCTAGATTTCATCTCCTTGGTTAAAGGAATCACAAATTATATTTAGTATATGACAAATCAATGTGCAATGATATAACCGATATAAACAAAAGAGGCTGTGTTTTCACAGCCTCTTTCGAATTTATTTCCACCAGTCGTCAAACATGGAAGCCGGCACTTGGCGCTTATGTTCTGACGCAAGGTACCTCTTCCCGATCGCATCGGCCACTTCGCGGGAAACCGTTTTTCCTTCCAGAAAATCATCAATATCGTTATAAGTCAGACCCAGCTCTGTTTCATCAGCCTGCTGAGGTTTTTCATCCAGCAAATCCGCCGTCGGCGCTTTCGTATAGAGCCGCTCCGGGGCGCCCAGCTCCTCAAGCAAGCTGCGGCCTTGCCGTTTCGTCAGCCCTGTTAGCGGCAAAAGATCTGCTCCCCCGTCGCCATACTTGGTGAAAAACCCGGTAACAGCTTCTGCCGCATGATCTGTGCCGATGACCAATAATCCGTTTTGTCCGCCGATTGCATACTGGGCAATCATCCGCACCCTTGCTTTCACATTTCCTTTATGAAAATCGGCAAGCGACTCCCCTGTAACAGATTGAAATTGGGAGACAAAAGAGCTAACCGTTGACGAAATATCAAAAGCCAGCGATTTGTCAGGCTTAATAAATTGAAGAGCCAGCTGAGCGTCGTCTTCATCCTGCTGAACGCCGTGCGGAAGCCGGACCGCGATGAATTCCGCCTGCACTCCTTCTTCCCTCAGTTCCTCCACTGCAAGTTGGGCCAGTCTGCCTGCAAGCGAAGAATCCTGTCCTCCGCTGATTCCCAAAACAAAGCCTTTCGCGCCTGTTTTTTTCATGTAGCTCTTTAAAAATCCGACCCTCTTCTCAATTTCCTGTTTCGGATCAATAGAAGGCTTTACGTTCAGCTCCTGGATAATTTTTTCCTGCAAAGTCATCCGTCATTCCTCCTGATATAAGAGAATTATGTTTATTGTTATCTTTTGTCTGAATGAGCCGTTTAACTATGAGATCTCCTTTAACTATAGCACAGTTTTCGTTCTGAAGTGAATAACAAGGAGCGCACAATGACAGTTTCAGCGCCGCCGGAATAAAAGCGGTTCCTGCTGGCACAATAACGAGTAGGTTAGAGGAGTTGAATTCATGAAACAGCAAACGGCAAAAGGAAAGTTAAAATGGTGGCAGCTGTCATTGATCGGTGTCGGCTGCACAATAGGAACAGGTTTTTTTCTGGGATCAAGCATCGCTATTAGGAAAAGCGGTTTTTCCGTATTAGCCGCCTTTCTTCTTGCTGCACTCGGAACGTTTCTCGTTTTTCAGCAGCTGGCAAAATTGACGGCCGACCATCCTGTTGAAGGGTCTTTTTGCTCTTATGCCAGAGAAGCGTTCGGCGACTGGGCGGGCTTTAGCAACGGCTGGGTTTACTGGTCATCTGAAATGCTCATTATCGGAAGCCAATTAACGGCGATTTCACTTTTCACGCGCCATTGGTTTCAGCAGATCCCGCTTTGGGTGTTTGCTTCGATTTACGCCATTCTCGGATTGATCATCATTTTCACAGGACGGGGCAGCTTTGAAAAAACGGAAAACATGCTTGCCGTTCTCAAAACGGCCGCGATTTTGATGTTTGTCATCATTGCCATTCTGGCCTTATGCGGCGTTCTCCCCGGTGAAACACCGGATGCCCAGGTGCCGGACCGCCTTCATGAGCTGTTTCCTTTCGGTTTCATGGGATTGTGGACAGGCTTGATTTACACGTTTTACGCCTATGGCGGCATTGAAGTTCTGGGGTTGATGGCGGTTGATTTGAAAGACCCGAAAGAGGCGGGAAAGTCAGGCAGTTTGATGCTGATCACGCTTGCATCGGTTTATGTCATCTCCATCGGGCTCGCGCTGCTGCTTATTCCGGTCGGCGCCTTTACCGAACAGGATAGCCCGTTTATTACATCATTAAAACCGTTCAAGCTCGACTTGATCATGCACATTTTCAACGGCATTTTTATCATCGCCGGCTTTTCGACGCTGACCGCTTCATTATTTGCGGTGACGACGCTGATGGGGACAATGGCGAAAAACGGTGATGCACCGGCGTGCTTTTCTAAAAAAGAAAACGCCAAAGTATCATGGCCGGCGCTGGGGCTGACCGTGCTCGTGCTCGCTGCTTCGATCATCCTGTCTTTGCTTCTTCCTAAACAGCTGTATGAACATATGACAACGGCCGCCAGCTTGATGCTGCTTTACAATTGGATGTTTATCCTGTTTTCTAGCAAAAAACTGACAAAGCCGAAGCTGAAAGGGAACGTTCAAATTGCAGCGGCGCTGATCCTGATTGTCTTCGCCGTGTCAGGCACATTATTTGAGAAAAACAGCAGGCCGGGCTTTTTCGTCAGTCTTCTGTTTCTCGCTATTATCGCCGCTGTGACACTGCTGATGAAAAAGAAATGGACCAGCTCGCGGTCGTAAGATCAGCGGGCTGGCCGGATCAATTCCTGAATCCCTTGATAGCCGAAATAGCAGCCGAAGATGATTAACGTGATGCCGGCGATCCATGTCGTCACCTGGATCATTCTCGGGCTCAAAAACGTTCTGAATGTCCCTGCTAGAAAAGACATGGCCAAATCCCACAAAAACAGCCCGATTAAAATGCCCGAGCTGCATAGCAGCAGCTGATATGAAGCATATGACTCAATCGTCTTCGCAAGGATGCTTCCGTATATGCCGAGCCAAAACATGATGCTGAGCGGGTTGGATAGTGAAATCACCAGCCCGGAAAAGAAGGATTTGCGGTACGATTCCTTCTCCTTTTGGCCTCTCATCAGCGAGACTTCCTTGGCTTTGACCAAGCTTTCGATTCCCGTATAGGTCAGAACAAAAAAACCGAACAGCCATAAAAACGTTTTTAAAAATGGCATAGTCAGAAATTGAGCAACACCGAAATAAATCAGCACCATGTACACAACATCAGCTGTTACCGCCCCTAAACCAAACAGCCAGGCATGGAAAAAACCGCCTTTCATTCCCCTGTCAATCTGTGCCGCATTGACCGGGCCGACCGGTGCAGCCAATGACAAGCCTAAAAACACATAGCTGAGAAAAATGTTCAACATACCGCGCTTCCCCCTTCGCGATAACTTGTACAATGTATTCAAAAAAAGGGATGGTTAGAACATCTTCAAATCAAAAAGCCTTTTCCTTAATCGGAAAAGGCTTTTTTTACGCTATATCATCCGAGATTTGACAGCACAAGCGTCCAAATACAGATGATCAGGAGCAGAACGAGGCTGTATTTTACCGTTTGACTGAACAGCTTTGATTCCCGGCCTGTCTGCTGAACCGCCGCCGCGGCAATTGCAATCGACTGCGGGGAAATGAGCTTGGCCATGACTCCGCCCGCCGTATTGGCGGCAATGAGCAGCGCCGAACTCGTACCGATCTGTGCTCCGGTGACCGCCTGCAAATGACCGAATAAAGCGTTATTGCTGACAACTGATCCGGTGATGAATACGCCGATCCAGCCCAGCACAGGACTGAGGAATGGGAACACTCCGCCCGCTTTGGCAAGCGCCAAGCCGATGGAAGAGCTTAACCCCGCGTAGTTTGCCAGATTGGCAAAGCCCATTACAAAACAAATCGTAAGAATCGGCAGCCATAATTCACGGCTTGTGTCCTTCAGGCAGCTTAGGCCGCCCCGGATATCAATGTTTCGGCTCAGCAAAATGGTGATGACCACCGCGAGCAGAATGGCAGTGCCCGTCGCCGAAATCAAATCCAGCTTCAGCACGGCGTCAAGCGGTGCTGCTTGCGGGGAAATCGGCGGTGTTTTTAACACTTCCTGATGCAGAAACGGCATTTTGATCAAAAGCGTTGTTTGCTTCAGCAGGCCGCCGTCCTGGAAAAGCCCTTTAAAAGCGGGGAGGCTCCACAGGGCAATGACGCCGGTCAAGATGTAAAACGGAGACCATGCTTTCACTACCTCTAGCGCACCGTACTTGAGAGCCGGCTCCTGTTCGTTCCCAACTTCTCTATAAATACGCCGCGGCTGCCATTTTCTTAAGAACAGCGCGAGTGCTCCCATGCTGATAAGCGCCGCCAAAATGTTGGCGAGCTCAGGACCGAGCACAAGCATCGTAAACGTCTGCACTGCCGTATAGCTTCCGCTTACAACCAGAAGGGCGGGCAGCGTTTCTTTTATGCCCTTGAACCCGTCCAAAATGAAAACGAGCAGGAAAGGAACGAAAAAGGCGATGGCCGGAAGTGTTAAGGCCAATGTACGGGACAGTTCAAGAGGAGTCATATCCCCCATCTGCGCCCCCGTAATGACCGGTATCCCGATCGCGCCGAACGCACCGGAAGCCGCATTCGCGATCAAACAGAGGGATGCCGCTTTTAACGGTTTAAACCCGAGCTCGACAAGCAGTACCGCACTGATCGCAATCGGAACTCCGAAGCCGGCCGCTCCTTCCAAAAAGGCGTTGAAGCTGAAGCCGATCAAGAGCAGCTGAAGCCGCTGGTCGGATGAAATTCCGGCGATGCTCGCTCTGATCACTTTGAATTTTCCTGTCTTGACAGAAATCTTATAAAGCCAGACGGCCATCAGCACAATGTATCCAATTGGCCACAGCCCGTTTGCTATTCCGAGGAACACCGCGGAAACAGCTTTTGCCACCGGCATGTGAAAACAGAACACTGAAACAAGAAAGCTGACCGCAAGCGTTAAAAACGCTGCTAAAATCCCTTTCATTTTAAATACGGTCAGCGCAAGAAGAAAGAATAAAATCGGCAGGATTGCAACAAAAGCGCTGATATACTCATTCCCAAACGGATCGTAAACCTGCTGCCACATGTTCATCATCTCTCTTTTTTGTTGGATTAATTCGCAAAATGTGGTTTTAAAATCCCTTTCAACACGCCTACGCTATGCTTGAACTGCTCTTTTTCTTTTTCATTCAGGTTAAGCTCGATCACTTTCGTGACCCCATTACGGCCGACAACCGCCGGAACGCCGATACATACATCATCTTCTCCAAATTCCCCGCCAAGATAAGTGCTCACTGTTAAAATCGCTTCTTCATTGCGGAAAATGGCTCTCGTAATCCGGGCCAGGCTCATGGCTACGCCATAGTATGTCGCTCCTTTTTTCTCAATGATGTGGTAAGCGGCATTTTTCACATCGTCAAACAGTTCATCAAGTTCTTCCTGTTTGTAGTTCTCATTCTTTTTCAAAAGCTCGCTCACCGGAACTCCGGCGATATTCGCATGGCTCCAGACAGGAAGCTCGGTATCCCCGTGCTCACCGATGATATAGCCGTGAACATTATGGGCAGCTGCGCCGAAGTACTCGCTCAGCATGTAGCGGAACCGGGCAGTATCAAGTGTCGTACCGCTGCCGATGACCCGCTCTTTCGGAAGCCCGCTGAACTTCCATGTAGCATAGGTCAGAATGTCGACCGGATTTGTGGCGATTAGGAAAATACCATCAAATCCGCTTGCCATGACTTCGCCGACGATTCCTTTAAAAATCTTGAGGTTTTTTTCAACCAAATCAAGGCGGGTTTCACCAGGCTTTTGGTTGGCCCCGGCGCTGATGCAGACAACATCGGCATCTTTGCAATCATCATATGTGCCGTACCACGTTTTCACGGGATGAGGCGCAAATGCTTTACCATGGTTCAAATCCATTACATCGCCCATTGCTTTGTCTTTATTTAAATCAATGATCACTAGTTCGTCTGTGATTCCTTGGTTAATTAACGTAAATGCATAGCTGCTTCCTACAAAACCGGCACCAATTAAAACTGTACGATTGACTTTTTGGTTTGCCATTATTCATCATCCTTTGCCGTTAGTTTTAATTCTAAGTTGTTTGTGAAATTCTTCACATTTAGATTGTGCAATATTTCACATACCTTTTCAAGTCTTATGCATTTTTAATTGTGAATATTTTGTGTCTCTAATCATTTCTTCTCTAATTTTGTACAAATTCTGGTAGATATATGCCCTATTTTTAGATAAAACACCTAAATATTATAAATATTCATCCATGAATATCCAGCGGGTTGAAGGAAGGATAAACCAAGGCAATATCTGAAGGCTGTTCTCTCTCTCAACGGCTCTGCACTGGCGCCGGGCCGGTTGTGGCTGTTTTTTCATTCCCTTTCTCTCTCCCACCGGCTACCTGCTGCGGAATCGTTTATATCAGCAGCTGCTTAAGGCTTCCAGCGCAATAGTAATTTAAAAATTCAAACTTTTAGTTTGTAAGTAAAGCTAACAAAAATACTGTCAGCCTTCTTTCATTTTGTCATCATAAATTTAAGAATATACGTATAGGGAGTGTTGCAAGTGAAATTGGCGGATTTGAGGAAGAGCGGACATGCTCCTTCCCTGTTGTCATCTTTTTTATATTTTGATGTCAGCTTTATGATTTGGGTCCTATTAGGAGCGCTCGGCGTTTATATCACGGCGGATTTTGACTTATCGCCTTCCCAGGTGGGATTGATTGTGGCCATCCCTACTTTGGCGGGATCGTTTTTCCGCATCATGTTGGGTATTTTTGCCGACCGCTTCGGTCCGAAAAAAACGGCCGTCGGCGGAATGCTTGTGACCATGATTCCCCTTTTGTGGGGATGGCTGTTCGGAGCGACGGTCGCAGAGCTGTATATCATCGGTATTTTATTGGGCGTGGCGGGAGCGAGCTTTTCCGCCTCCCTCCCCATGGCGAGCCGCTGGTATCCTCCTCATCTTCAAGGGCTTGCCATGGGCATCGCAGGAGCGGGTAACAGCGGCACCCTGCTTGCCACGCTGTTCGGCCCCCGCATCGCGGAGCATGTGGGCTGGAATGGCGTAATGGGTCTTGCCCTCATTCCTTTGACACTCGTTTTGATCAGCTATTTTTTGATGGCCAAAGAACCGCCGAACCAGCCTTCTCCCAAGCCTGTAAAAGAATACTTCGCTGTTTTCAAAGAAAAGGACACCTGGTATTTTTGCCTTCTTTACAGTGTGACTTTCGGGGGCTTTGTCGGCCTTTCAAACTTTTTAAGTTATTTTTTTGCCTCACAGTATGCCATTTCTCCGGTCAGGGCCGGGGAATTCGTCACCCTTGTCGTGGCCTCGGGAAGCTGCCTTCGACCTGTCGGCGGATTGATCGCCGATAAAATCGGCGGTGTGCGCCTGCTGCAATTTTTATTTATCGGAGTTGCCCTTTGTATGTTCACGGTGAGCACGCTGCCGTCGCTTGCGGTTGTTACGGCCGCGTTGTTTATCGGTATGGGGTGTCTCGGCATGGGGAACGGCGCCATATTTCAGCTTGTGCCCCAGCGCTTCCAGCAAGAAATCGGGATGGTGACCGGTATCGTCGGGGCCGCAGGCGGAATCGGAGGTTTCTTTTTGCCGAATATTCTCGGAACGCTAAAACAAGTCACAGGCACTTATTCGAGCGGGTTTCTCACGTTTTCCGCGATCGCTTTTATAGCATTGGGCCTCCTTTTGTTCGTCCAAGCCGGATGGAAAAAGCAATGGAAAGCCGCCGGGAAATCCATTAGAATTTAATGCAAACAGCCGTTATGCCGACCGCCGGACATAACGGCTGTTTTGATTAATACGGACCCCAGCCCGTCATCACTCCGATACAAATGAAGAATAGTCCGATCACGAACCAGATAAATGCAAGGGGGATCATGAACCGGAGCCATTTCACATACGGAATGCCGCTTGCGGCCAGAACCGCCATCAAGACACCCGATGTCGGATTTATACAGTTGACGACGCCCTCGCCGAGCATGACGGCTTCGACAGCCACCTGTCTTGTGATGTTCATCAGATCGGCAAGCGGGGCAAGAATCGGAATAAAGACAACCGCCTCTCCTGAACCGGAGGAAATCAGAAAATGCAGGAGACCGCTCGCAATGTACATGCCGATCGCTCCAGCCGCCGGACTGAATCCATCCAAAAGACCGGCCAGTCCGTTCACAACGGTATCAAGGAGCTTCCCCTGTTCAAGAATGACTGAAATCGTCCGTGCCATGCCGACGATTAATGCGCCGTATACAAGACTTTGACAGCCGTTGATAAACGTTTTGGCAATATCGTTGGCTTTCATGCCTCCGATGATCCCTGCAGCAATCGAAATAAAGATAAACATGCCGGCCATTTGATTATCCGTCCAGCCGAGCTTCAAAGCGCCGTATAAAAAGCCGAGCAGCGACAGTCCCGCCACTGCCAAAATCAGCTTATGACGCCCGGTAAATGAGGCCTGCCCCTCATCCGCGTCACCGCCAAGCCCTTTTCCCGGAAACCAATTCGCACCAAGAATACTGGACTCAGGCGACTTTTTTAATTTCCTCGTATAGAAATAAATATAGATTAAGCTGGAAATGACAAAGCAGAGGTAGATCGCGATCCTTAGACCCAGACCAGAAAACAGCGGGAGATCGGCAATCTTTTGTGAAAGTCCAAGCGGCGACGGCGACAATATGGTAGCATTGAATCCCGCGTAGCAGCCGATATAAATGACGGCGGCCCCGGCGGCCGCATCCCATTTCAATGACCTCGCGACAATAAGACCGAGCGGGATAAAGCCGATAACAGAGTTGACCACGACTCCTGTCGTCCCAAGAATCGAGAAAAGGCCGCCGACAATGCAGATGAACAACAGCTGCTTCGAGCGGAAACGGCTGATAACATGATGGATCAAACCGCCGACGGCTCCTGTTTTTTCCAAAATCGCAAGCGCGCCGCCTGTAAATAAAATTAAAAAAATAATGGATGAAGACCCGACCATTCCTTCCTGAATTGCTGTAAAAAAACTGACAACCCCCACAGGGGACTGATCTACCTTATGATAGCTTCCGGGTACGGCTGTTGCGACTTCACCTTTTGTCACTCTGTCAAACTCCCCTGCAGGAATGACATATGTGGCGAGGGCACAGACAACGGCAACCATAAACAACAGCACATACGCATCCGGCATTTTCAAGCGAAACTGTTTCTTATTAGGCGAGGGCGATGATTTTACGGCAGGTACGGTCATGTTTTCAATCTCCTCCTTCAAATAATGCAGCAACTATTTTCTAAAATATCAAATTATTCAGAAAAATAAATACATGTGCTATATTATAGACAACCTCATTCTCCGGTTTCAACTGATTTTATGAAATGTCATAAATAAAACGATTAGGAGGTTTGACGATGGCATCATTAACAGACCATATCAAACAAAAGATGATCAACATTTTCGAACACCTGCACAAACACCCGGAAGTCAGCTGGAAGGAGCATCAGACAACGGCATTTCTCAAGGAACAATTAGAAGAAAACGGCTGCCGTACAAAGACATTTGCAGACTGTACCGGTGTCATCGGCGAAATTGGCGAAGGCTCACCGGTAGTAGCTGTCCGTGCTGATATCGACGCCCTCTGGCAGGAAGTCGACGGAACATTTCAGGCCAATCATTCATGCGGGCACGATTCCCACATGACGATGGCGCTTGGAACTTTAATGGCCTTGAAAGAGCAACGGGAGCTGCCTAAGGGAACGATCCGCTTCATTTTTCAGCCGGCGGAAGAAAAAGGCGGAGGCGCTTTAAAAATGATTGAAAAAGGCATTTTGGACGATGTCGATTATCTTTACGGCGTTCATGTGCGCCCTGTCCAGGAAACATCGAACGGGAGATGCGCCCCTGCGATATTGCACGGCGCAAGCCGGCATATTGAAGGGACCATCATCGGGGAAGAAGCCCACGGTGCGCGTCCGCATCTCGGAAAAAACAGCATCGAAATCGCGGCGACGCTCGTCCACAAGCTCGCCCACATTCACATCGATCCGATGACGCCGCATACTGTCAAGATGACAAAGCTTCAGGCAGGCGGAGAAAGCGCCAATATTATTCCGGGCAAAGCCAGTTTCAGTCTGGATTTAAGGGCTCAGACAAATGAAGCGATGGAAGCACTGGAAAGAGAAACAGAACTTGCCTGCCAGGCCGTGGCCGAATCATTCGGGGCAACCATCGAACTACATAAAGAAGACAGCCTCCCGGCGGCCGTTAAAAACGAAGCGGCGATCGCCATTATGGCGGAGGCGATCAGTAACGTAATCGGCGCAGAGAACCTCGATAAGCCGCTCGTCACAACGGGAGGAGAAGATTTTCATTATTATTCTGTGAAACGTCCTCATCTCAAGGCGACAATGCTCGGGCTCGGCTGCGGCCTCATACCCGGCCTCCATCACCCGAAGATGACCTTTGACAGGGATGCCATGTTTACCGGAGCCGACATTTTAACCGAAGTAGTGTTGAAGACGTTTGAAAAAATCGGCAGTGACATGGAAGTCAGCGTCAGCTAAACTTCACGAAAAAAACCTCTCAGCCGGAGCTGAGAGGTTTTGTTTATTTCTTCAGATCTTCAATGGAATTAACGTTTTTCATGTACTTCGGTACGACAAGCCCCATCTTCACGCCTGTCATGCTGATGCCGACATCGTCATATTTCCCTTTGTACTTAGCCGCGTATGCTTTGTGGGTGTTTGGCAGCCAAGCTGACAGAGAGGCATCCGCGCTGCCGGTGGCAATGGCCGTCCACATTGGTCCTGCTTCGACTTGAGTCAATTTCACATTGTAGCCCAAATCTTCGAATACTTTTCCGACAACGTTTGTGCTGGCAATTTCACTGTCCCATGCGACATAAGCGAGGTTGATTTTGTCTCCCTTCACTTTTTTAACGCCTTTTGTCCACTCGGCAATCTGATCGCGGTGCTTTTTCACATAGCTGGCCGCCGCTTTTTTCGGATCTGTTCCGTTTTCTACCTGAATCATCACTTCCGCCATATCGTCTTCCGTCCATTTGAACTGGCTGAGAAGCTTATTCGCATTAGGCTGCTCTTTTCCAAAGCCTTTACGTGTAATCGTATGGATCTGCTCCGCAGTACCGTACGATTTTTTAGGATCGTCCAGATATTTCAGATCATATCTCGAAAACATCCAGTGCGGCGTCCAGCCCGTAATAATAATCGGTTTTTTTCTGTCGTATTTTTTCTTGAGGGTGGCGGTCATCGCGGCGCCGGACGCTGATATAAGCGTCCAATCGTCCAGCTTGTAATCTTTCATCGCCTGTCCGGTAAGCGCCATGATTCCGGAGCCCGGGTCAATCCCGACAATTTTATGATTGACCTGGTCTCCTGCGGAAGCATTCTCATCCGTTTTTGAACCGCAGGCCGCAAGCGAGAAGAATAAAGCGGCCGCAGTGCTGATGCCGATGATTTTTTTCCACATCAAGCATCACCTCTGGTCTTCTTCAGTCTAATATTTTGCGTGATCCGGTCCAAGGTAATCGCCACGATGACAATGGCGATACCGGCTTCAACGCCGACACCTGTTTTCAGCTGAGTAACCGCGCTGTATACTTTTTCTCCAAGGCCGGGAGCTCCGACCATGGCCGCAATGACAACCATTGACAGCGCAAGCATGATGCTTTGGTTGATACCCGCTAAAATGGTTTTCGCGGCAAGCGGCAATTGTACTTTAAATAAGCGCTGCGCCGTTGTTGAACCGAATGCTTCGGTTGCTTCGATCAAGTCTGCCGGCACTTGCTGGATCCCGAGAACCGTCATGCGGATCGTCGGCGGCATGGCAAAAATAACAGAAGCGACAACGCCCGGTACGACACCGATGTTAAAGAAAAAGATCGCGGGCAGCAAGTAAACGAACGCCGGCATTGTCTGCATTAAGTCTAAAATCGGCGTCACGATTCTGCGGACCGTATTTTGCTGTGATGCCCAAATGCCGACCGGCACACCGACAATCACCGAGATGACGACAGATGTGACGACAAGCGCCAATGTTTGGAGCATAGGGTCCCAGTAGCCAAGATAATCGATAATAAGAAAACCGATTAATGTGAAAAGTGCGATTCCCCGCGTACTGATGAACCAAGCTAAGGCACTGAATATCAAGATGAGCAGGATGGAAGGAACGGCTCCCAATCCGAAGACAATGCCGTCAACGACATTTTCAAGACCGCTGGCGATCCCGTCAAACACTCCGCCAAACGTCAAAGTCAGCCAATCAACAAACCGGTCAATCATATCCGCTAATGGAATTCTAGGCAGTGCGCTCATTTAGTTCACCTCCTCAACGATGGCATCTTCCTCAGATGCGCTTTGTTCATCCGGCAGATTAATATATTGGTTGTCTCCGGAAAGAGCGCCGATCAAAGCACCTCTCACGACAATGCCCTTCATTCTGTTTTTATCGTCTACCACGGCAATTGGAATGTTGGCGTCAGAAACCGGTTCGAAAATCTCAGTCAATACCGTATCTTCATGGACGGTCGTCATTTCTTTTTGAAGAACGGCTTCTAAATCGTTTCCTGATTCCGCCGCTTTTTTGGCAGATTCCGCGGAAATGACGCCTAATAGGCGCTTATGTTTATCCACAGCATAGATGGATGAGATTCCCAGGTTTTTCATCAATGTGAGCGCAACCCTCGGACCTTTGTCAATGCGGACCGTTTCAGCGCGTTTCATAATATGTCCCGCCGTTAATACTTTCGATAAATCGACATCTTCTACGAAACGTTCAACATACTCGTTGGACGGATTCATTAAGATTTCTTCAGGCGTGCCGATCTGCACAATGTTTCCATCTTTCATCAGTGCGATTCTGTCGCCGATTCTGAGCGCTTCATCAAGATCGTGGGTGATGAAAATAATCGTCTTTCCGACAGAGTCGTGAAGCTCCAACAGTTCATCCTGCATATCTTTTCTGATCAGCGGATCAAGCGCGCTGAACGCTTCGTCCATAAGCAGAATGTCAGGATCATTTGTAAGCGCCCTGGCAAGGCCTACGCGCTGTTGCATTCCTCCGCTCAATTGATCGGGAAGCTGGTCTTCATACCCCTCAAGGCCGACCAGGCGAAGGGATTCAAGCGCTTTTTGTTTCCTTGTTTCTTTATCTACACCCTGCAATTCCAGTCCATATTCGGTATTCTGCAGTATCGTACGGTGGGGAAATAAAGCAAACTTTTGAAAGACCATACTGATTTTTTTACGCCGAACTTCGCGAAGCTGGTCTTTTGACATATTTGTTATCATGTCACCATCAATATAAATTTCGCCGGCGGTCGGTTCAATTAACCGATTCAGCATCCGCACCAAAGTGGATTTTCCGCTTCCTGATAGACCCATGATGACAAATATCTCACCGTTATACACATCAAAGTCAGCCTGGTTGACCCCGACTGTCGCACCAGTTGCTTTTAATATTTCTTTTTTTGTTTTACCGTTTGCCAGCATTTGTGCGGCTTTTTTAGATTGTTTCCCAAAGATTTTAGATACTTTTTTAACTTTTATTTTTATATCTTTATCTTCTATACTCATTCTATCCCTCCATTTTAAGCATCTTTTTAACCGTAACATGTTTTTGGTGTTTCATTCAAACAGCATATTCAGCTTAAATTGCACAAACTATACTGAAATGTTATTTTCATAGTTAACAATCGCTATATATACTCCAAAATCCTCCCATATACTTATAAATACTCTTTAAACGATAAAATCCGATTAGACGAGACCAGTGGTAAAAACGCTTGGAAACCGGGACTTTTCTCACCAATTTCTGTCCATTTTCATTTGATGAAGTAAAAAACATGCATATATTATCGTATTGCATCCAACTAGCATTTTATGAAACTATTTATGAGTACAAAAAGCCCCCCTTGAAACGGGCGGCTCCTTATTATCCGTTCAGCGCGGTTCTTTTCATATTGTTCTGCAGCTCCAGAATACGCTTTGATCCTTCTTCGCGAAGGCGTTTGTTTTCTTCCTCGATCTGCTTTGTCTCCTGCATGCCTTTTACAATCGTATTCCATGATTGTTCAATGGTTTCAATATCGATGCTCGGTCTGCCTGACATTCTCGCAATCTCGACGGATTGATTTGAAATGTTTTCCGCGTTGCGCTTGAGCATTTCATTTGTACGGCGGTCGAGTTCGCTCATAGAATCAGCGACAAGCTTTTGGCGCTTGGCCGTAACAGCCTGGATGATGCCGTTTTTGAAAATCGGTATCGTAATGATGAACGCGGAGTTGATTTTTCCGATCAGCTTTGTATTTCCGCGCTGGAGCAGGCGGATTTGCGGTGCGGTTTGGATCGCGACCATCCGCGCCATGTCGAGATCATACACCCGCTCTTCCAGCGCTTGAATGCCGTTTCTCAGCGTATCAAGCTCCATCTGCGCCATCTGGTTGCCGCTTGCAGCTTTCGCTTCATATTCAGGTACAAGCTGCTTCAATTCCTCTATTTTCATTTGGCCGGCTACAACGTATTTTTCGAGTTCCATATAGTAGTTGAGGTTGTTCTCATACATCTCATCAAGCGTGATTGTCGATTTGGTCATTTCATCTTTATATTTGGAAATCTCGACATTGATCTTTTCGATTTCTCCGCCAAGCGTCTGATACTTTTTAAATATTTTTTCGATCATGCTGTTTCCGCGCTTAAAGATTTTTGACAGCAGGCCTTTCGGTTCTTCAAAATCGTTTTTGTCAAAGCGGTCCATGATTTTGCCGAGCTGCGTCAGCATGGCCCCTGAATCTGTCACACTGTTTGTTCTCATCATCGAGAGAATGCGGTCGGAGAACTTCGAGATTTCCAGAGCAGGCTCCTTCCCGAATTCCAGCAGCGCCACCTGGTTTTTGGCGTCAATCTGCTGGGCGAGGCTTTGCACCTCAGGCTCCTGGCGCAGCTTGGCGCGGATGTCCTCCGCTTTTTCAATCGAGATTTCTTCCTCTTTGTTTATATTGACGAGGCTTGTTTCCGTTTTATTTGCCATTTAGATGGCCCCCTTCAAAAAATTTTATTTATGAATTTCCGTACAATTGACGGCTCTTTGAACTCCTGATTGAAAGACATTTCATCAAGCCAGTGGGTATCAAACTGCTGATCATCAATATAATGATCAATGCACTTGTGTCCCGGCGGATTATAAACGATGATATCGACGCCGATTTCATTTAATAAGAGCAGCGCCGCGGCGTCTGAGCGAGACAGCGCTCCGGTCTGTTCGGTATGATACAGGATCAGCTTCGGCACGGTTTGCGCATAGTCAAACGTTTGAATGACGTTCAACAGCACAGCCGGCAGATTGACCGCCTGGGTAAACAGGTAAAGCTGGACATCCGTTTCGCTTTCACCGTTTTGCGGCAAGAGCTTCGCACTTTTGCACATTCGTGAGACAGCTTCCGCGATTCCGCGCTGAACACCCTCAGGCAAATGTTTATAACGCCATATATGGCTCTCCATCAGTCGGCCGGGATTGATTTGCCCCGTCTGATCAAGGGCATCGCTGTAGTGAAATTGATAATTTGCGTTCACTTCCTCTGTAAACGGGAAGCGCCTGATCGTGTGGGATTCCTTGTACTCCGTTAACGTCTGCAAACGATCCCAGTACTCTTTTTCATTGGCTGATTTGCCCATAATCATCGCAAATACATTTGGAATCTCGACCGTATGTGTGCCCGCCTTGAAATTCGGGCGGATAAAGGCGCGTTCCTTCGCAATTAAAAACAGCTCATCATACGTGGTCTTCAGCGTAACGGAGACCGGTGTGTGCTCCCTGAATTGCCAAGGCTTAAACATCAGGGAATCTTCATTGTGCAGCACGCTGTCCAATTCTTTCGTTGAGCGGTATGCCACCGTTGACTTCCGCTGCGGTTTTTCCGTCGGGAACGGTACCAGCGCCGAGGTTCCCGGATAAGTGTACACAAAAGAACATGTTTGATCCGGGTCGATCACTTGAAATTGATCCTTTCCTTCCGGATGAAAAATCAGCACATCGCACCCGATGAGCATCAGGTAATATAAAAAATAGATCTGGCTTTTTGTAGCATCCCCGTACCAAATGACCCGCGGCATTGCTTTTTCAATATCGGCCGTTTTCAGCCAAGGCTCAAGATGATTGCCCATCCATTTCACAAGGTCCAATAGTACCCTGCGGAAGTCAGGATGGTTAAAGCCTTGTTCATGGAAAGATTGAAAAGTTTTCAGCACTTCGATAAAAGCCTGTCGCAAATGCCGGTGCATCCCGGGATGGGAATGCTTAACAATGAGCTGCTCTCCGTCGAGGAAGGCGGCAAATCGGTTGACCGACAGCCCCTTTTCCTTCTGGTTGATCATATGGATGTGCTGAACGGCCTGAAATCTTTCCTGATCAATTGTTTTATCAAGCGTCTCGCTTAAAATGTGAACATCTCCAGATTCGTACAGTTCATGCAAATAAATGTAGTAGTCTGTTTCATCATGCGGCGTTCCCAGTATCCGGCCCGCAACACGAGTGATCGTCAATGATCCGCCTGTTTCATAAGGGGTTCTTTCTGACAACGGCTGATGGATCACCTGTTTCCATTCATCATCTTTGATCTGTGCGGTTTGAATGTTGACCTGCTGATTCATAGCGCTCAGTCGCCCCCCTTCTTTCCGCTTGATTTTCGTTGCTGCTGCCGAATACGGCGCACATGCCCGCTCTTGTCACCGCATAGGTAGTCCCAAACTTTCTGATTGTGCCTACCGGAAAATCATGGACTCTTTTGCGCAGCGTTGACGAATCAATCCCCCATTCCTCACAGGCTTGCTGGGAACTGAGAATCTCGCGGCTGCTGAGATCGATTATTTTAATCATGACTGATCATCCTAAAATATTGTTTGGTTTTGTCGGCCGGGCGGCGCCAAGCTTCACAATATGCTCTGTGATTTCATCCGCCGCTTTCATGCCCGGATGCATTGTCGCATTGAGATCTGGATAGTGGTGAAGCACCTCTCCGTGAGCGGGCGAAACACCGTAGTCGGCTTGAGCGATCAACTCAAAGTCCAACAGCGAATCACCCGCGGTATACACTTCATCAATGTTCAACTCGCGTTTCAAATAATCAACAGCTCTCCATTTATTCAGCGGCTCCGGGATAAAATAGAGCTTCCTCCCTTGCAGGGACGCCTGCCATCCTTTATCAGCGGCCCACGCTTTTACGCAAGCGGCGTTGATTCCCCTGAGGCCTTCCTCCCCTAAAATCAAATAAACGAAATAATGGTGAGCCGTCCGGATTCTTTCCGCCGCTTCCGATAATGGGAGCTTTGCGAGCTCCCCCAGCATGTCTTTCATCGGCATGCAAGACTGAAGCCGGCTTTCGATAAAGCTTGACCATTCCCTGATCGGACTGCCATTTTGCAAAATGCAGCCGCCATTGGTTGTCACCGCGTATTCAGGAATGACCTCCTTTTGAAAAAACGCGATTCTTTGATATTGCTCCGTCGTCCTGGTTGTCACTGGAATAAAGTACATGTCTTGATGGATTTTGCGGAGATGCCGGGCCGTCTTTCGCGATATATAGGAAATCTCTTTGCCGTCAAGGGTTTCGGTCAGCTCATAGTCCTCACGGTCCGCCCCATATAGCTCAATCATTTTTTTTGAATAAATCAATGTTCTGTCCAAATCACTCGCAAAAGCTTTCATTTGCCCCTCCCGACCGGACGTATCAACCCGCAGCAGCTGTAGGACATATCGGTGTATTCCTCAACAGGAACACCCCTGTCTTCCGCAAGAAGCAAGATATGTGTAAGCCTTGTCCGGGAGCCCGGCTGAATTAAAATTTTCCAGGGCACTCTGCGCAGCAAAACCCTCGTCGTCTCACCCACTCCGGGTTTGATGAAATTCGCGTTATCAATGCCGAAATCATGCTGAATATTTCGGACTGATGTAAGGCCGCGCCAATCCGGTTCCTCCCTTTGTTCGAGAAGCAAGGCGGCCGTTTCCGCGGCTTTGGTTTCAACGGCGGGAAATTCAGCGGCGATTGTATCGACAAAGAGGTTTGATACATCTTCCGCCAATAAATTTTCGTAAAATTTCGCTCCGTGGAAATCTTCTTTTCCAATCCATTTCCCGTTCAAAACGGTTCTGCTGACCAAGCCGGACACGGTGGAATTCAAGCAGGCGCTTGGAATGAGAAAGTCCTCCCTCGTTCCAAATAAAGAAGAGCAATATCCCGGATCGGCGAGAACCGCCAGTTCGGAAGAAAGCCTTGTTCCAAATGCTTGATAAAAACCATCGAGAGACCGCGTCAATTCCTTGGTAATCGCGCCTTTCCCCGTCCAGCCGTCGATAAATGCAAGCGAGTCCCCCGGGTGATGACGCAGAATATAATGCAGGGCGTTTTCATCAATGCCTCTGTCCCGGATAATCGAGATGCTGTAGTGGGGAAGAGCCGCCTCATATTTAAACTCAATGTACCGTTTAATCAGGACGCCGATTGGCGTACCGGCGCGCGCCAAGCTGCAAAGCACTGTATGTAATCCCCGTTTTTGAACGATTTGTTCAGCAACAGTCCCGACAGCCTCCGCTACTTTTCGCTTGCTTTCCTCCAGCGAAGCGTAAAACAGGTTCATGTACTCTTCAGTCGGTTTATATTCAACAGGCAGCATTTCTGAATAATGTGTACCGCTTTGAATCAGGCTTTCTCTTTCATCTGTGCTTTTCTCAATCGAAATGCCTGACAAGTCTTTCAAAAGAAACGTGACATCAGAAGCGGGATAGCTGCCCATTTTCGCAGGTGCATCAGCCATTTCCGACACTTCCTTTAGAAAAAGCCACAATGTTGACATTCTCTATCTCTCTATCACTGAAAATCGCAAGAATCGGCCGCAAGGATTCTTCCGCAACAAATGTTTCGACGAACAAAAACACCTCATCATAGCCCCGCTTCGGCAGGTTATAGATAAAATGCTGCACTGACTCGTTTTCCGGATTCGGAAAGCAAAATCGGTTCCTAACCGCATATCCTTCGTCATCGGATGGATGGATCGGGCTTCGCGTTGTTGAATGATAAGCAACATGCTCCCCCATAAGAGACGCGATCTTCAGCGGAAGATACATGAATTCCCCTGTTCCAAGGCACAAAACGCGCTTGCCTTTCCGCAAGGCATTGAGGCGTCCTGCGGCTTTCTGACAAGCGGTCTCGACCCCGCATTTGTCTTCGTGAGAAAGGCCGAAGCGGCCTGTCTCTTTCACAAACGGCGCCGCCCCTGTCTGTTCAGAGCGATAGGGAAGCGCTGTGAAGCAGTCGCTGATGTCGATCCGTCGGACGGAAACATTCATTTCGCGGTGATGAGGCTGGTCATCGTATAATGATTGATCAAGCGGTTGCCCTTCGCAGGCGACAGATCCGGATAACAGAGCGATCGTCGAAATAGTCGCGCCCAGTTCAGACTCGGCTTTCCTGAATTGTTCTTTGTGCTCCTCAGACCGCCAGTCTAATAGAGAAAGCACCGCATATTCCCGGCGCGGGTGCTTGCGCTGAATATCCCTGATGATGTTCAGCGCCGTTTTGCCTGTTGTGATTTCATCATCCACGAGAATGACGGGTCTATCCGCAGCGGAGAACAATGGTTCATCCGTATAGCAGCGCTGATCGACGGCATGGGAATGTTCTTCTTCAAACAGAAGAACGGGATGCTTGTCCTTTAAGATTTCTCTTGTTGTATGGATAAAAGAAGCGCCCTCTAGACAGTCGAATACGCCATGGCCAAGAGCGGTTGCCGTTTCTGCGAAGCCGATGACAATCGGAGGATCCGGAAGCTGAAACCGCTGTTTGTTGAGAAGATCATAAGCTTTTTTGATGCTTTCATGATCCTCCGCCAAAAATCCCGCCGTCACCTCGTCCTTTCCATCTATCCTCAAACCGGATGTCTTTTCAGCATATTCGATTGCCAAAAGACCAGAAGCGAGCAGCGGCTTTAAAGGGCTTACGGGAATGTGCTTGCCGAGAACCTTGCTGACAAACAAAAAGCCCCTCTTTTTATTGACTCTGGCCGCCATCTCAAATAAAGCCGGAGGCGGAATGGAAAGCGGATTATCCGCAACCGTCAAATCAACCTCCATACGATCCAATATTGGGGACCTGTTGTTCTGCTGTAAGTATGTCAATGTAGCTGCGGTTTTCATGATACACCCCATATATTTCTGACTTTAGCAGTATTTTTTTCGCCCAGCTTAAATGCGGTTTAATTTCGTTCATTTTATTGGAAAAAGAGCTTTTCACAATACCTCGGGTGCCGTCCGCGCTTTCGATGATGCTTACAGCATCCAAGTAGTCTTCCATTGTAATGACGTGCAGGCTTTGCACCGCCCTTATATGTGTCGGATGAATCACGGTCTTGCCGTGGATGCCGTTGGCGAGATCAAGAAGCGTTTCATGAATCAGCCCCTCTGTATACGGACCGAACGGCAGCGGCAGACTTTCACCGGCATTCGCACCCCAATACGGAGTCCGCTGCGGCAAAGTGGCGGCATGGGAGTCTTCAAAGTACTCCCAGACGGGGCCTGATATGACAAACTGCAGGCCAAAATAATTAATGATATCTTTGATAAAATCGGCGATGACCATAATGTCGTAAATCGGCGTCTGCGGTTTTCGCCTTAATCCGTAAAGGCCGCACACATCTGTGGCGCCGATCCGGATATTCAGGATCACATCTTGATAAAAGACGAGCGTTGATTTTAATTCCTGCAGCGCCTTTGTCCTCGTTTCCATAGCCATTAAATCCGGCGTCTCAAAAATCGGCATTCCATAAAGATTGATGCCTGATTCTTTTGACAATTTCACTAAAGTATCGAGGTAGCGTTCAGCATTGAATGTTGAAAACTTAGGAAACACAAAGCCCGTAAACAAGTGGAGCGCCCTGCCGAGCTTATTCCCCAATTCAAGCATTTGCTCAGGCTCACGCACACGGATGAACATTAAAGGCAGCGCATCACGGCTGACATTCTGCAATTTCTGAGCCTGATAAATGATATCGGCTTGACTGACAAGATTGTTTTCAGCTTGAAGAACCTCGCAGTCGCCAATCGAGTCTTCAAGACAGAAAACGACGGAACAAAGATCAGGGTATTTTCGCTTAATGATCAAGTCCGCAATGTCGCTCCTGTTTCCCGGTACATAAAGGGTGGCCCCCAGCGCATATTCGAGTAAATGTTTCGGGGAATCCTTCGTCACCTCGCCGGGCTGTTTAAAAAAGACGTCTTCTTTTTGATCAGCCGATAAAAAATCAAAGTACTGCAAATCGATCACCTTCTTCTGCTAAAGGACAACTCTAAAACCGCCGTGATTGTAAAGGAAAAAGGAGTGGAGCAGATATCTCTCCACCCCTTCGATTTTCTTTTTACTCTTCCTTTGAAGCGGCCGTTTGTTCTTTGACAGCTTTTTGTTTGTTCATATAGTGAATGACGAACGTTGCTGCAAAAGCAATAACCAAAATGATAAAAAATACGCTGTGCGGCATTTCAATGTGCCATACGCTTGCAGCCATTTTCAAAGCGATGATGCCGATTAAAATAAATGCCGTTGTTTCAAGCTCAGGCACTTTATCAATCAGGGTCAAGAAGAATTTCGCTACGGTCCGCATCATGAGGATGCCTAGCATTCCGCCGATTAACAGCACCCATACTTTTTCAGATATCGCAAACGCGGCAAGAATGCTGTCTACTGAGAACGCAAGGTCCATTAACTCAACGGTGATGACAGTCGCCCAGAACATCCCGAAAACGCGAACCATCCAGCTGTCTTTTTTGATGCTGTTTGCATCATCATCGCCTTCTCCGATAAAGAAGTGCTTAATCACGAGCCATGCGAGATAAGCGGCGCCAAGGAGCTTGATCCACCAGAATTTAATTAAAATCATGCCGAGCCCGATAAACAGGAATCTAAAGAAATAAGCTCCGACCAAACCGTAAGTCAGCGCTTTTTTGCGCTGCTTTTCCGGAAGGTGCTTGACCATGACGGCGAGAACGAGCGCATTGTCCGCCGACAAAAGCCCTTCCAGTACGACCAGAGATCCGATCAGCCCCCAGGAAACGGGATCTGTTAATACCTCGACCCACATGTTCCAGTCGAAGAACGAGGCGTAAATTGAAATAATATGATTGAATAAATCCACTATTGGTTACCTCCTAATAATTGAAAAGCAAGACTGAACCACGAATCGTGATTCAGCCGGAAAACTAGACCTGCAGGCCGTAATTGCGGCAAAGCGAGGCCAATCCGCCTGAAAATCCGCTGCCGATGGCATTGAATTTCCAGTCCCCTCCGTGCCGGTAAAGCTCACAGACGACAACGGCCGTCTCGATCGAAAAGTCTTCGCCTAAATCAAAACGAAGCAGTTCCTCATTTGTCGAATCATCGACAAGCCGGACAAAAGCGTTAGATACTTGTCCGAAATTCTGGCTGCGGCTTTCTGCATCATGAATCGTAACGGTAATGCCGATTTTCTCAACATGGTCAGGGATTTTTGTAAAATCGACAATGATTTGCTCATCATCGCCTTCCCCTTCTCCTGTGCGGTTGTCGCCCGTATGAACGACGGCGCCGCTCGGATGCTCCAAATTGTTGTAGAAAACAAAATCATGGTCATTCACGCATTTATCGTTCGCATCGACGAGAAAAGCAGATGCATCCAAATCAAAATCCGCTCCGCCCGTATATTTGTTTGTATCCCATCCTAAACCGATCAGCGCTCTCGTTAAGCCCGGATTCGTCTTCGTTAAGTCAATTCGCTGTCCTTTGGATAATTGAATAGCCATATGATGGAATCCTCCCTTACGAAATGTCAGGTCTCGGACAGACGGGCGAAAGCAAGCACCCCGCCGTCCGATGGTTCATTAACCGACTTGCAAACCAAAATCAGTGGCGATCCGGGCCAGTCCGCCCTGGTATCCGGAGCCGATCGCAGAGAATTTCCACTCTCCGCCGTGACGGTAAAGCTCCCCGGTGATCAAAGCCGTTTCAATTGAGAAGTCCTCCGCAAGATCATAGCGGATTAATTCTTCGTTTGTCTCTTCATTGATCACGCGGACATAGGCATTTGACACCTGGCCGAAGTTTTGGCTGCGGGCTTCCGCCTCATGAATCGTAATCACAAAAGAAATTCTGTCAATATTCGACGGCACGGCGTTCAAGTCGACTTTCACCTGCTCGTCGTCGCCTTCGCCCAAACCCGTCCGGTTGTCGCCCGTATGTATGACAGAACCGTTGCCGCCTTGTGTCTGGTTATAAAAAATGAAGTCTTTTTCAGAGGTGCATTTTCCAGCGGCATCAAGCAAAAACACGCTGGCATCAAGGTCAAAATCCGCTCCGCCGTCATATTTATTGACGTCCCAGCCGAGTCCCACGATGACTTTTGACAGGCCCGGATTCGTTTTGGTTAAATCGATCTTCTGTCCTTTTGCTAATGAGATTGCCATGTATACCCTCTCCTTTTATGTGTTGTCGGTTTAGCTGTAGCGCTTGACGACTTCCGTAATGCTCGTATCGTTTGTGCCTTCTCCGACGGCCGTAAACTTCCATTCGCCGCCATCGCGGGAAATTTCGCCGGCGATCAGGCTTGTCCGGCCTGAATAGTCTTCTTTGAGATTGTATCTGACCATTTCCCGGCGGTTCGCCATATCGACAACGCGGATAAATGCATTTTCGATCATTCCGAAGTGCTGGCTGCGCTTGACACAGTCATAAATATTCACGACAAATATCAGCTTGTTGATATGAGCCGGAATCTTTTGAAGGTCGATGATAATTTGTTCATCATCACCGCTTCCTTCCCCTGTCAGATTATCGCCCGTATGCTCGATACTGCCGCATCTGCTTCTTAAATTCCCAAAATAAATGACATTCTTGTTTTCTGTGACTCTTCCATTTTCAAGCATCAGAACAGAGGCATCACAATCAATATTCGGGGCGCCCCCTCCGAAAAGCTTTCCAAAAAATCCGCCGCCTCCTGATGAAACAGGGTCCCAGCCAAGGCCGACCATCATTTTAGAAAGCCCCGGATTTCCTTTTGTTAAATCAATACGCTGACCCTTCTCTAAAGAAATAGCCAAACTGTTCACTCTCCTATACATCATAACCTTATTGGATATCGCGTGAGATTAAGAGTTTTACATTCCGAATATCACGCCGGCGTGATTCATTATATCAACAATGGCTAAATATATGACTAATGAATCAATATTTAACTTGCTTAACTATATATACGGGCGACTCCAAATGAAAGTTTCATATAAATGAATATTTTTTTATAATCTTTTGCGACTAAGCATAAAAAATGTTTTTCGTTTTGGGGGCTAAAAATGTATCTTACATTTAAGATACATGAATTCAGGGGCTGTGTACAAGAAAAACCATGTCGGCCCTGGTTGAACCGGCTACAGTAAAGCGTCTCCATCCGCAAATAAGCTGAGGCTGCCGCTTCCGACAGCCTCAGCCACATTTTTTCAATTGTTTTATCAAAAAGCCCCTGCCCCGCTGCCTCCGTCCGAACCCGAACTGCCTGCATCATGCGTCCCTCCGTTTGCCTGAGAGGCTGTGTGCTGCCAGCTGGAAAACGGATAATAAAGATACCCGGCTGCAGCCAGGCCAAGTACAGGGGAAGCGTGGGGGTCCAGCCTGTTGGCCGATATGTCGACCGATGCTCCAAATTGATCTTCAACTTCAAGTACAATCGCGTAAATCATGTTTTTTTCATATTCAAAACGGCTGCTTCCTCCAGGATGTTCACCCTTTTTCAGCCGATGTCTCCAAAAAAGAATCGATCTTCGATATATGGAAGCGCTTATGCTTTCCTTTAAAGACGGAATAAAGGCTATCAGCATGATCGAGAGCGTGATGCTCCCTCCGAAGTACATCATGGTGTACTTATTGTCGGTGAACAGAGATACGGTAAACAGCCCGATGAAGAACAAAATCGAATACAGTTTAAATTTGGCAAGAACAATACCGGCCGATAAGGCAAATCCGAATATGATGCACGCAGTCATAAAGCCGGCTTGGGGCGCTATATCCGTATAAAGGATATTGAGCAGGAGCCCCGTATGGACAAAAAGGAGGGAAAGCGAAATCATTTTGAGCCAGCGGTTCTCTTGGAAAAATTCTTTGTACACCGGATCCTGTTTTACGCTTTCCGTCCATTGTTGAACAACATTCTGAAGAATGATTCGTTTCCGTTCGTATTTTTCAAGATCTTTCTGTTGTCTGACTTCCTCTTCTGTCGGCCCGCTAAGCGAATCAAGCCTGAATGAATAGGTATCATTCCCGGTTTGTTCAAACAGCTTTTCGATTAGCAGCCGATCCGGTTTCGGCAGATCAAGCTTATGTCCTGAAAAATCGAATTGATAAGTCTCGTTCGGCGCTTTTTTATCGTGGAGAAACCTGTCCTCCGCCTTCACTTTTTTCATGGTGATGAGCCCCCGCTGATAAAGCGACAGCAAACCGGCCAGCAGATCGCGGTCCCTGAATACCCCCTTTTTATAAAGGAAGGCAACAAGAACCGGATCAAAAGTTTCAAGCTTTTCAATCGGCACCAGCTTTCTCCTTCTCTTTCCTGCCAGCGAAACAATCAGGGTGATAGCCAGTGCCAAACCGACGAGTCCCGCAGATATCCATAGCAGCCTGTCCGTGTTTTCCATTCGCTCATGATATTTGGTATAGCGCACAGCCTCGCTTTTTTCCTTCGCAAGCAGCTCATCTACAGGCTGAATAGACGGATGGCGGACCGCCTTGGAAAGAGCGTTTTGCGGGAAGTAAATTCTCAGCTCGGAGCTTGTCCCAGCCGGATAAAGCCCGCTTTTGTAAGTCACGGTCCGGCCTTGGATGTTTGCGATCTTCCCGTGTCCTTTTTCATGCAAAAACGCGTGGATATCGTGAGGCTTGACCGAATTCGGAAGGTGCACCTGAATCGTCATGTGATGGAAGTCTTCATTTGTCTTTTCATAAAAAGAATGAAACAAAACGGCTGTATCTTCAAACTTTTGAGCTGCATCCTCAACGATATAACGGTACCGCACTTTTTTCGTTTCGTCTTTTGATGCCGTATACACCAGATACGCGCCATCTTTCCATTTGGTTTTTAACGGCCGCCCACCGCCCCGCTTTTCGGAAAGATACGCTTTAAAATCTTTGATGCTGCCGGCGGTCTTCCCGCTGAACGATCTTGTCGTTCCGTTAAAAGAACCCTTGAAATCGTATGTATACACCTCCTCGACATCCAAATCGCCATTTTCTTTCACCGTTGCTTGAATATCAACTTTATCAATTGAAAAGGATTTTTCCGCTTCGGAAAAACCCGAAACAAGAAAAAGGGCAATGAACATCAAAAAGAAAAACGAACGCTTCATCATTAAGTAAATCCTTTCATTTTTTTATCTCTGCCTTATATACGGAAAAGCAGGGAAATTGTTTCAGGTGTTCACAGAAATGACAGAGGACACCCAATCGATCGGTTTCCGCCTGCTACGGCTTTCCGCAAAGACCATAGAAAAAAATGTGAAGCATTTCTTCCGTAAAACGGCTGTTTTTCTCAAACGCCTCGCCCAGCTCTTTTGAATGCTGAATGATCATGTTCATGTACACGATAAAACTTTGCGCAGTAATGTTTGGGGAGATCTCACCCGACCGGTGACCGTCCTCAATCATTTGAAGCATGAGGGGAATGATTTTTTCGTCATACTGCTTCTGAATATAGTCCATCATTTCATTGTCTTCGATCATCAGCTCTCTGATCATCGCGAGCGTAAACTTTTCTTTATTGGCCTCTTTCTTTTGCAAAATGATGTGTTCGATCTTTTCCTTTACGGATATATCTTTTTTCATATAGTCCGCGAATTCATTGACGGCTTGGTCTATATAATCCTTGAAGACGTCCTCGAGCAGCGCCTCTTTGCTGCCAAAATAATTATAGATCGTCACTTGCGAAACATTGGCTTTTTTGGCTATATCCGTGATCCGGATTCTCCTCGGTTCCCACGTCTTCAACATCTCCAATGTCGCTTTCTTAATCTTTTCTTTAATTAATGAAGCCCTTTTTTCAAATCCGTTCATCCAACCATCCTTACCTCTGGAACTCTCATAATGAAATTATAACATAAAAAAATTTCATAATTTCCATTGACAGAAAAGTTCTTATGAACGTAAAATTTATTATGTAATTTATAATCAAAAATCTTTCATATTTTTCATTTGGAGGTTGTCACCATGCTGACAGTTCAAGGCTTGACCAAAACATTTCCGAACGGAAAAGGCATATTTGATGTATCATTTTCCATTCAAAAAGGAGAGGTTTTCGGATTTCTCGGTCCAAACGGGGCCGGAAAGTCCACAACGATACGCCATATCATGGGATTTATGAGGCCTGATCAAGGCGACATCACGATCAACGGAATGGATTCATTAAAAAACCAGGGTGAGATTCAGCGGCATATCGGCTACCTTCCCGGAGAAATCGCCTTTATCGAAGGAATGACAGGGAAATCGTTTCTAGATTTTATGGCTGACATGCAGGGGGCCAAAGATACCGCTAAGCGCAATCAACTGATCGACCGGCTGCAATTTGACGTTCATACCCCCATCAGAAAGATGTCAAAAGGGATGAAACAAAAGGTCGGGATTGTCGCCGCATTGATGCACAACCCTGAAGTGGTCATTCTTGATGAACCGACATCAGGGCTTGATCCGCTCATGCAAAAAGTGTTTATTGACATTGTGCTCGAAGAAAAAGCGAAAGGAACAACATTTTTAATGTCTTCCCACAGCTTTCCGGAAATTGAGAGAACCTGCGACAGGGCGGCGATTATTAAAGACGGCAGAATCATCGCTTTAAAAGATATTCACGAGCTCCAGACCATGCAGCGAAAAGTATTCGAAGTAACGTTTGAAAACGAGGCGGACAGCGCGGCTTTTATCAATTCCGGCCTGGAAATCGAATCACGGCAGGACAACCGAGTCAGGGTCGCCGTTTTAGGGAATCATGATCAATTGATAAAAGAGTGCGCAAAATATCGGATCCGCCATATCGATGTATCAACGCAAAGCCTTGAAGAAGTGTTTATGAACTACTATGACAGAGAGGGGACAGTACAATGAATCATTCCCTGTACAAACAAATGATGAAAACAAATTTGAAAGGTATCATGAGCTATGCTGCGGGCTCGGCTTTTTACATCCTTTTGATACTGGGCATTTACCCAAGCATCGCAAAGAATACAGGAGATTTTGAAAGCATGATCAAATCAATGCCTGAAGGATTTTTAAACGCCTTTGGTTTTGAAAACGGGCTGGGCAGCCTTGAGGATTTTATGTCAGGGGAATATTACGGCTTAATCTTTATCATTATTTTATCCATCTTTTCTGTTATGCTATCGACAAAGCTCCTGGCAAAGCTGGTTGACCAGGGTGCAATGGCTTATATATTGTCAACGCCGACAACAAGGGTTAAAGTCGCCTTCACCCAAGCCGCCGTTTTAACAACAGGGTTGTTCATAATTATGGCTGTGACAACAATCGCCGGGCTTGCCGGATATATATGGATGATCGGGGATGAATACGATTTTGATGTATCAAGGTTTCTTTTATTAAATCTGCTTGGCTTTTTGCTCTTCTTTGCGATCAGCGGGATCTCGTTTTTGATTTCAGCCGCTTCAAACGATGAAAAAAAAGCGCTCGGCCTATCTGGAATGATTGCATTTTTATTTTTCAGCCTCGACTTGATCGGAAAACTCAGCGACAAGACGGAGCGGCTGAGAAATTTCTCCATTTTTTCTTTGTTCAGACCGGGCGAAATCGTGGGAGGAAATGCCGACGTTTTGCAAACGGCGCTCATGCTTGCAGCCATCGGTTTGGCCGCCTTTGCCGCCGGGATAGCGGCCTTCAAACAACGCGATTTGCCGCTGTAATATAAAAAACCGCCGTTCCTTTTCAGGACGGCGGTTATTGTTTGTCTATTATTCAACGACCCGTCTAACGACTCCGCTGAAATGCGCTTTCCAATAAGGGTTGCTCATAGAATCGACGGATACTCCGCGTGAGCTGTTGTCATTTAGGAATTGTCCGTTTCCTAGATAGATTCCCACATGGCCGTTTGTTTTGTATGTGTCAAAGAAGACAAGGTCTCCGCGTTTCATTTCAGATGGGCTGACAGCGCGGCCTTTGCCGACAAGCGTGCTTGTCGTCGCACCGAATCCCAACTCTACGCCTGCTGATGCATATGCCCAGCGAACGAATGATGAGCAGTCAAAAAGGCGGTTGTTGATGTCAGATTGAGAGCGTCCGCCTCCCCATTTGTACGGAGATCTGCCGACGATGCTTGATCCTGTGCTGATCGCTGTTTCAATCGCGCTGCCGTTGTTGCTTACAGCAGATCCGGAAGAATAGTCCCGGGATGAGCTGCTTCCAGAGTTGCTGCTTGATGAAGCTTTTTGAGAAGATCCGCTTGATTTGTCTGCTGAGCTTGAATTATCAGATGAAGGTTCTGATTTTTTAGCTGTAGATGACTCTTCTTTTGCTTTTTCAGCTGCGGCGGCCTCTGCTTTTTCATCGGCAATTTTTTGCGCAAGAGCAGCTTCCTCTTTTGTAAGTGAGCCTGATTCTTTTTTCAAGTCGTTCAGTTCTGATTCCGCTTTGTTCTGTTTATCCTGCAGCTGTTTAGCAATGCTGTCCTGCTCTTTCAGCTGCTTGTCAAGATCCTTTTTAAGGGTTTTCAGATCGGCTAATGTTTTTTGGATTTCGTCCAGCTTCGTATTTAAATCAGCCATTGCTTTTTCAAGCTTGTTTTTATCTTTTTCCTGCTCTTCAAGAAGGTCTTTGTCTGCATCGACGATCGTTGAAACAGCGGTTGCCCGGGTGATGAAATCACCAAAGCTTTGCGCGCCGAGAAGGACGTTGATGTAGTTTTGTGATCCGCCGTTTTCCTGCAGGCTGCGCACACGTTTTTTAATAACTTTTGAACGCTCTTCAATTCTCTTTTCTGTTTCCTTGATTTCTTTCTTCAGAGCTTCCACTTCTTTTTTCATTTTTTTGTTTTCAGCTTGCTTGTCTTCAATTTTGTTGCTTGTTTCAAGCGCTTGTTTATCAAGCTCTTTCATCTTGTCTTCAAGCTTTTGCTGTTCCTTTTGCAGCTTTGCGATTTCCTGTCTTTTGCTGTCGATGCTTGAATTCACTTCAGAGCGTTTTTTCTCCACTTCCTGCTTTTGCTGTGATGCACTTTCCGCCGATGCAGTGTTGTTCAATAAAGGGGTGAATAGACCAGCAGTTCCGATAACCGATGCCAAACCAAAAGCGTAAACTTTTCTTTTCACTTTCTACTCCTCTTTCCTTTATGTATTTTTGTTTTTTATTATGTAAATTCGTTAAAATATTAAAATGTTAAAAAACCAATCTTCCATACTTATGACCTATGATAAAAATCTTCCAACTTATGTACAGACGTTATTATACCATCTAATTTCGACATTTGGTGCCAAGTTATATTACATTTATATTTCGTTTTTATTTCAAACCTGTCATGTTTTGACTGATCCTGTTAAATGAACGGCTTTCCGTTACCGGTCTGTTCAGTTGACCATACTGTGAATATTTCCTATGCTTGCTTTTACGAAGGGACACTCATTTTACGGGAAAGGAAGTCCGAAGACGATGCTTAATCTCAGCATTTTAGACCAGGTTCCGGTCTCAAAAGGATCAGACCCGCATACGGCGCTAAAGCAGTCAGCCGAACTGGCCCGATTGGCTGATGCATGGGGATACAAAAGATACTGGTTTGCCGAGCATCATAGCACAAGGGGGCTTGCAAGCACCGCTCCGGAAATTTTAATCGCCCATATTGCGGCAAAAACCGCGAACATCCGCGTCGGTTCCGGCGGCGTCCTGCTGCCGCAGTACAGCCCATTTAAAGTGGCTGAAACGTTCCGGCAGCTGGAGTCGCTTTATCCCGGCCGGATCGACCTCGGTTTGGGCAGATCGCCCGGCGGCACCGCAAAAACCCGTCTGGCGCTGACAGACGGGGTAAATAGGAGCTTGCGGGATTTCCCGAGACAGCTTCAGGATGTAATGTACTACCTGACCGACGCCATCCCGGCGGATCATGACTATGCCGGAATCAAGGCCGCTCCCATTACGCCTTCTTCACCTGGTCCATGGCTGTTGGGGCTTGGGGAAAACAGCGCCGAACTGGCGGCAGGCACCGGATCCGGATATGTATTCGGTCATTTTATCAACCCTGAAAGAGGGGAAAATGCCTTCAGAACCTATCACGAACGTTTTCAGCCCTCCCCTTTCTTTGACAGGCCCCATTCTCTGGCCGCCGTTTTTGTCGTCTGCGCCGAAACCGATGAAAAAGCGGAAGAGCTCAGTTTAAGCCAGGATCTTTGGCTGCTTCGGGTGGAGAAAGGACTGGACAGCCGCGTTCCCAGTATTGAAGAGGCCAAATCAGCCGTTTATACGGATGCCGATAAAGCCAAACTGCGCAAAAACCGCGCCCGCATGGTCATCGGCTCGCCGCAAACGGTCAAACAAAAGCTGCTTGAGCTGTCTGAGCGCTACAAAACAGAAGAAATCATGGTCTTGACGAATGTTTACCGTTTTGAAGATAAAAAGCGGTCCTTTGAAAGACTCGCGGACTTGTTTTTATCATAAGCAAACATCCCTTTTCAGATGGCGCCCGCCTTGTCTGGAAAGGGATGTTTTAATTAAAACGTATTATACACATTTTGACATTCTTCTGCTCTCGGTTCGTAAAAACAATGCGACTTGTAGCGCCCGACATGCGGCTGGTTATACCACTGCGCCGGACATGCCCCCGCCGGCCTGAAATACCATAAACTAAATTTGGCCGGCCAATACCGCTCCCCGTTCACAGACCTGCGGGCCAAGCGCTTTTCTTTTTCCCTTGCCCTCTGATAAAAATATCCGTGTATTACAGCTTCAAAGGCATGCGGCTGATGAATCATCTGCGGAATGGTGCGCAGTCCAACAAAATCCGAACAATTTGCTCTGATGCGGTTGATTCCGACATTTCCGACAAGCAGCATTCCTCTTACACCTTCACCTTCGGCTTCCGCTCTCAACAGCCTTGCCAAAAGAGCAATGTCCTTGGATGAAGCCTGAACTACCGACATGTTGCCACCCCCATTTTGCTATCATCTTTATCATATTCTTTTTCATGTTGGTGATGACCATTAAAATCGCCTTTCACAGGTTATCTTTGACATTCTGCGTGGAATCGGGATATTCTTCTATTAATCAGAATTGTAAAAAAATGAAACCGGGGTGGTGCAAATGTCAGCAATCGTGAGCCCGGAATGGGTTTCACAGCGATTGACGGAAGATCCGGACCGGACGGTCATCGTCGATGTCAGATTTCACTTAACAAAACCTGAAGAAGGCCGTGAAGCCTATTTAAAAGGGCATCTTCCGGGAGCCGTTTATATTGATTTGGAGCAGGATTTATCGGGAGATGCAGGAAAACACGGAGGAAGGCATCCCCTGCCTGCGCCTGAACACATGTCAAAAAAGCTTGGCGCGGTCGGCATCGATCACCGCACGACGGTTGTCGTATATGATGCTCACGGCGGCATGTTTGCCGCACGCTTTTGGTGGCAGCTCCGCTATCTCGGCCATGACAGTGTGTATGTGCTGGACGGCGGCTTGACGAACTGGGTCAAAAAAGGGTATGACCTCACATCCGACATTCCGCGGCCTGTTCCGCGTGAATTTGTTCCAAAGCTTCAAAAGGAAGAACTCCTTGACGCAAAACAAGTAAAAGACCGAATCGGCCGCACAGGTTCCGTCTTGATTGATGCGCGCGAAAGGGCAAGATACGCGGGGGAAACCGAACCTCTTGATCATAAGGCCGGGCACATTCCAGGCGCCAAAAATTATTTTTGGAAAGGCAATTTTCGTGAAGACGGCAAATGGAAGAATCCAGAAGAACTGAAAGAGCACTACGCCCTATTAGATCGGGACAGCGAAATCATCGTCTACTGCGGGTCAGGTGTATCCGCCTGTCCAAATGTGCTGGGTTTAAAAGAAGCGGGATTTCAGCGTGTCAAGCTGTATGCCGGAAGCTGGAGCGACTGGATCAGCTACACGGAGAACCCTGTTGCGACCGGGGAAGAGTAAAGATGAAAAGCCTGCGCTTCACGCGGGCTTTTTGTGTGAAGACGTGACACCGGATCATTCGTACATTATAGCGGGATTAAAATTGACTGCCTTGCCGCATGCCTGATCAGGGACGCCGGCAGGCCTCATCAGGCGATGAAACGTCAGTCCCAGCAAGTGCGCTGTTTTGAGATCATGATATCTGTATCGGTTCACGTTGTGATTTTAGCGATGATGGGACAGGTTTACATCCGGAAAACGGCAGCTGATCGAAAAAACCGCTGAAAGCCGCCGCCATGGCAGAAAGATGACTTTATCATGTTCTTCTCCTGAAAACCGTCCCTTTATGCGCATCGATAAAAGCGGGACAGACCGGACGGTAGACAAGCCTGTACGCGTCATTTTCATCCCGTTTGCAGTCCTTTTGCCATTGCAGCTTCAAATCAAAGGCGGAAGCAAATATGGCATTCGCTTGCTCGGCGGATATGTCAGGCGACGGGTTCAATGTTTCCAGCGATTCCGGGTCAATATCGGGAGCCTGGAAGCCGACAACCCGGCCGTTTGTCCGGTTGATGCTGATATTTGCAATACCAAGCCTTAACGGCACCCCTTCATATGCAAGGTTGAACTGAAAAAAAGCGATTTGCTTTTCCTCAGTGTTGTCCAAAGGGTACATCCGGAAAAATCGATCCGCCCGTGGGTATAAACGGAAAAGAAACTGTATGGCCCGTTTGAGGCACGCTTCCTCCGGCCAGACTGCAGGCCCTGTTTCTTTTATAAAGGATGCCACACCCCGAAGCTTACCCGTCTTTTTAACCGTGATGACTTTGAGCGTGTTTTGGCTGCGCTTTGCAATATAACCGGCTAAATCGTTCCCGGCCGGTTCAGGTTCTTCTCCTTTCCGCCAAACCGTCCCAATGGAAGTCCCGAAATCTGTTTCGCGGATTTTCCTGAATAAAGAAGGATCGAAGCCGATCATGTCGTTGATATCCATAGTTTCATTGCGCTCTGGCTCCGTCAATAAAGGAAGCGGGATGGTTTCTTCGTCATCTTCGTACACCTCGGCTTTTGCGAGATCACATTCCTCTGACAGATCAGCGGGATAGCTGTACTTCGGCAAAACCGCTTCATAAACGAGGTGAGGCTGATCATCTCCCCCTTCATACATGCCATGATGAATATGTTCAATGACAAGGTTGAGTTCGATGCTGTCAAGGTAACGCGAGATCACAGATTCCTTATCAACCATTTGTGTTGGAAGGGCATACGAGCTTGTTCCGCCGTCATAGCGAAATTCAATTACTTCTCCGCTTTTTCCGATCGTCACGGAAAATCCCGTTTGCGGAAGCGGAAGATCGAGAACGGTCTGGGCATATGTATACTGAACAGCGTGTTCCTTGACCTTCTTCCCCTGAAAAACAAACTCTTTGACCGCATCAGGGTAATGGTATTCGACAAATTGAAAAGCCTTTTGCTGCAGCACTTCTTCCGGAAGCGTTTGTTTTTCAAAGGGAAAGTTTTCTTTTGTCAGGCTGATTAATCGTCCATCATGATCCAATTCCACCGCAATGTCTCTTTCTTGATGTTCGGCATCAGCCCAAACATAAAGCGCCCGGCCTTGTTGTTCATTCCTGCACTCTTCGATCATGAGTCTATAATGGCTGGGAATCGAACCGATGCGATGAGCTTTTTGCTTTAACTGTTCACTGTTCAAATCCATTTCTCCCTTTCTTTTTTTTAGTTTATACGGAATAGTCTTTTAATAGTTTCATAAAATTGAGATAATTTGGATTTGATTGGTGAACAGTATTCTGGATTACGCCAGTCTGATGCTGTAAAATCTCATCGCCTTGGGAACGCCTTTTATTTCAAAAACGCCTTTATAAATCAGCTCTCGGATGCGGTATTCAATGAACTCATCGCCAATGTATTCATTCAAATGGCCGAGAACCTCGCCAACGACCCGCGGACAAACGATGAAATCCTTTTGTGAACGGTTTTTTTGAAGCTCCCTCGTTTTATCAATAATAAGCGGATCAAAAAAGCTTTCTTCTACGCTCTTTATCTTTTCGTTTTTCCATATTCTCAGCACATGTTTTCGCTTTGAAAGCTCCTCCCATTCCATGGCGAGACAACGTTTTTCTTCAGAAGTCAGCGGAAATGGGGAGTCTCCTTTTTCATACACGGTTTCTAGCTTTTCAGGAACGATTTCTCCTGTGTGCAGATAAACCGGTGAAACCTTTGATGTATTGATGTGGAACATAGCGTTTGGCCTGTTTTGCAGTAATTTGTGGACGAACCTGAGACCCGTTTGTTCATGTGCATTGTTGGCCGTCCAGATGACGATGGAGGCATGTTCCGGAATGCTGTCCAATTGGTGTATTTCCGCTTCAAAACGATTGTATTGGTCCTCCAGTTCGGCAAAATAATCGTTGATATGCTCTTTCATCCATTCATAACGCTTTAACCGGCCCTTTTCCGTCTCCAGTTGAAAAAGCGGTCCGATTGAAAATATGCCGGGGAATGCAATCACGCCTTCTTGGCCATCCCTCCCCGCAGCTTTTAGCACCATCTTCAAGCTGCCGGCGGCGGATAGGCCGAAAACAATGTGAACGACCTGATTCGACCGCTTTTTGTGCAGCTGTTCCCGCATTTTCTGGAATTCATCAAATATATCGATCATTTGTTCATAAAACCCGTCTTTTGAACCGTCGTCACTCCGATGCATGTTAACCGTCAGCAGCATGTTCAGCAAAATGCTTTTCGCTTCCCGTTCCGTCAAATTGCTAATGATTTTCTTTAACTCTTGTTCCATATCAAAATCTCTCCCATCAAGCCGTTTCGTTTGGATTATTCTCTCATTTTCCATTGGGAAATAAAAGCCTGACGGGAGAGAAAGCGGCCCTTACTCCAGCTGGGATGGATACAGCGTCATACCGCCGTCAACAAAAAGCGTCGTCCCGGTGACATAAGCAGCCTCCTCTGAAACGATCCAGGCCGCCGCTGCTGCCACTTCTTCAGGTTTTCCAAAAGCCTTCATCGGAATCTTCTTCAGCTGGGCTGCTTTATGGCTCCCTTCGAGATCATCATTGCTTTCAGTCGCAATCGTTCCCGGAGCGATCGCATTCACGCGGATCCCCTTATCGGCATAGTTGATGGCAAGAGTTTCCGTCAACTGCTTCATTCCCCCTTTAGAAGCCGAGTATTGAATATTTCCCGGCCGCGGAATTTGCTGGTGGACGCTGGATATATTGAGAACACTTCCCTTTATATCGTGGTCAAGCATGTATGCTATCGCTTCTCTTGAACCGAGAAATGCACCTGTTAAATTGACATCGATCACTCTTTGCCACTCATCAAGGCTAAGCTCGTGGGGAAACGCATTTTTACCATTAAAGCCTGAATTATTCACCATGATGTCAATCGTGCCGAAGTGTTGAACGGCAGCGTTAAGAAGCGCCTTTACCCCCTCTTCCTCTGAGACATCCGCTCCGACTGCATAAGCGTTTCCCCCGCTTTTTTTAATATGTTCAACGGCTTCAATCGCGCCGGCGGGATCGCTGTGGTAGTTAATAATGACATTCATTTTTTCTTTGCCAAACCGGTCTGCTATCGCTCTTCCTATTCCCTTCGAGGAGCCTGTGACGATTGCCGTCTTCCCTTTTAAACCATTGTACATCGTAAGCCCTCCTTCTATGTCTTGCGTTTCATATTGTTGCATTACCCGCAGCGGCCATTTTTTAAAACCGAGACATCATATAGATCTTTAGGATGATCTTTCTTTACATTATGGAAAATTCAGAATTATTTTGCTAATATCTAACTGTACCGACAACAAAATAAGGAAGTGATAGGATGAAAAAAAGTGTGACACGCGTATTAATGGCCGGTCTTATTGGAATATCTATTTATTCTATGGGCATCGACTCCGCTCAAGCTGCATCATCGCCGCATACTCCTGTCTCTAGCGATCCTTCATACAAGCCCGACTCATCCGCAAGCTATGATCCTGCTATTAAAACCAACAAAAACGGCGCCTATTCAAAAGCATTTGAAGGTACAGGAAAACTAGACGCTCCCCTTTATCAGGAAAAAAGCAAACCAACCAAAAAATCCCCTGCCGGACCACGTTACAGCCCCAAATCCGTGATTGGTTCTGATGAACGGACGAGAGTGACAAACACTACCGCATATCCATACAGAGCGATCGTGCATATTTCAAGCAGCATCGGGTCTTGCACCGGCTGGCTGATCGGTCCGAAAACGGTGGCAACGGCCGGACACTGCATTTATGACACAGCGAGCGGGTCATTCGCCGGAACCGCTACCGTTTCTCCGGGACGGAACGGTTCAACATATCCGTACGGATCAGTTACATCAACCCGCTATTTCATCCCGTCAGGCTATCGAAGCGGAAATTCGAATTACGACTACGGAGCCATAGAGCTCAGCCAGCCGATCGGCAACACCGTCGGGTATTTCGGATATTCCTACACCACCTCGTCTCTCGTTGGGTCAAGCGTTACCATCATCGGATATCCAGGCGACAAAACATCGGGCACCCAATGGCAGATGTCCGGAAATATCGCCGTCTCAGAAACATATAAACTGCAATATGCGATCGACACATACGGAGGGCAGAGCGGCTCTCCCGTATATGAGGCGAGCAGCTCCAGAACGAATTGCAGCGGCCCATGTTCGCTGGCCGTTCATACGAATGGGGTGTACGGAGGATCTTCATACAACAGAGGCACCCGGATTACAAAAGAAGTATTCGATAATTTGACAAACTGGAAAAACAGCGCCCAATAGTCTTCGATACCAAACGGTCCGTTCCATGGGGAAACGGGCCGTTTCATTGTTTAAAAGTGTAAAAGAATCATGTTTTGTAAACGTTTCATTTTGTATAATGGGTGGTAAAGGATGTGATCATAAATGATTTCCGCACAAGTAAAATCCAGATTAATTGATATTGTCGGTCCGGAAAACTATGATGATTCAAATGCCGGACGACTTGTCTATTCCTATGATGCAACTCCGCAATTTCAATCAATGCCGGATGCCGTTGTCGCACCGCGCAGCACAAAGGAAGTGTCGCGCATCCTGAAGCTTTGCAACACCCATCGCATTCCGGTTGTCCCGCGGGGTTCCGGAACCAATCTTTGTGCAGGCACATGCCCCACCGAAGGCGGTATTGTCCTCTTGTTCAAGCATATGAACCAGATCCTCGAAATCGATGAAGAGAATCTGACCATGACCGTTCAGCCCGGTGTGATTACTCTTGATGTCATTCGCGCCGCAGAAGAGAAAGGATTGTTATATCCCCCTGATCCCAGTTCGATGAAAATATCGACCATCGGCGGAAACCTCAATGAAAACTCAGGGGGGCTGCGCGGTCTGAAATACGGTGTGACCCGCGACTATGTAATGGCACTGGAGATTGTGCTGGCTAACGGCGACATCATCCGCACCGGCGGAAAGCTCGCAAAAGACGTTGCCGGCTATGATCTGACACGCCTGTTTGTCGGCTCTGAAGGGACCTTGGGCGTCATCACCGAAGCGACTCTTAAATTAATTCCGGCTCCTGAAACAAAGAAAACCGTCCTTGCCCTCTATCAAGATATCGATTCCGCAGCAAAATCAGTCTCAAACATCATCGCCCGAAAAATCATTCCGACAACACTTGAATTTCTGGATCAGCCCACGCTTCAGGTCATTGAAGACTATGCAAAGATCGGCCTTCCGGTTCACGCCAAAGCCGTCCTTCTGATTGAACAGGATGGCTCAGAAGAAGCAGTCAACCGGGATATCCGCATCATTGAAGACATTTGCAAAAAAGGGAATGCCGTGTCCGTCCAAACAGCGCAGACGGAAGCCGAAGCTGAAGATCTGCGCAACGCCCGCCGCGCCGCGCTTTCCGCATTGGCCCGCCTTAAGCCGACCACCATCCTGGAGGATGCGACAGTCCCGCGTTCGGCCATTGCCGACATGGTAAAAGCAATCAACAGGATCGCCGAAAAATATCAACTCGCCATTTGTACGTTCGGCCATGCGGGAGACGGAAATCTTCACCCGACATGTACGACCGATGTACGGAACAGTGAAGAGATGGAACGGGTGGAACAGGCATTTGCCGACATTTTTAAAAAAGCAGTCGAACTGGGCGGCACGATTACCGGGGAACACGGAGTCGGCGAAATGAAAGCACCTTACCTGGAGCTTAAGCTCGGCGAGGCCGGAGTGGCGGCAATGAGAGCGGTGAAGCAAGCTTTTGATCCGAACAACATTATGAATCCGGGCAAGGTTTTCGCAAAAGAATCCCGCAAACGGGTGGTGATGACAAGATGACGACAGCAAAAGAAAAAAGCGCCATCCAAGAGCGGTTTAAAGAGCGGATGGATGAAGAAGAACTGCTCAATTGCATGCGCTGCGGATTCTGTCTGCCATCCTGCCCGACTTACATAGAATCAGGCTTTCAGGAAAGCCATTCTCCCCGCGGACGCATCGCCTTAATGAAAGCCGTCGTCGATGGAGTGATTGAACCAGACGAAGATGTCGAACGTTCCCTTGAGCTTTGCCTCGGCTGCAGGGCATGTGAACCCGTCTGCCCCTCAGGCGTCAATTACGGGCGCCTATTGGAAGAGGCGAGAGACATCATTCAGCAAAATAAAAAACACCCTGTTCCGGTCAGGATGCTGCGCAGCGCTGTATTCAAAGGGCTTTTTCCTCATCAAAACCGCGTTCGGGCGCTGACCGGGATGCTTGGCATCTATCAGCGTTCAGGTTTGCAAAGAGCGGTTCGAAAATCGGGAATCCTGCGGATGCTGCCCGATCACCTCGCAAAAATGGAAAGCGTTTTGCCCAAAGTGCCGGATCTGAAGCGCCTGAAAAACCGCCCGAACCGCCTTCCGCCGATCGGCCGGCGCAAAAAACGGGCCGCTTTTTTCTCGGGATGCCTGATGGATACCTTGTTTTTAGACACAAACATGGCCACCATTAAGCTCCTCCAGCTGTCAGGATGTGAGATCATCATTCCCGAGACGCAGGCCTGCTGCGGCGCCCTGCACGGGCACAGCGGAGAGAAAGAGCTGGCCGTCCAATTGGCCAAACGAAACATTCAGGCATTTGAGAATGCAGACGCAGACTATATCGTGACAAACGCGGGTGGATGTGGGGCATTTTTAAAAGAATACGGCCACCTCCTCAAAGATGACCCGGATTGGCGGGAACGGGCCAAATCTTTCACAGCAAAGCTGAGAGATTTTTCCTCCGTCCTTCTTGAGCTTGATTTTGAACAAAAATCGCTAGAGCTTCCGCGGCAGATCGTGACATATCAAGACTCATGCCATTTGCGGAATGTGATGAAAACAGCGGCCGAACCAAGGCGGCTGCTCCGCAGCATCAAAGGCATCGAATTCAAAGAAATGAAACATGCAGACAGCTGCTGCGGATCTGCCGGGATTTACAATATTGTCGAATCTGACATGTCGATGAAAATTCTCGACTCTAAAATGGAAGCTGCAAAGGCAACCGAGGCGGCAACGATCGTCACCGCAAACCCGGGCTGTTTGCTGCAAATGCAGCTTGGGATTGAACGGGCCGGCCTTGCAAACCAAGTCAGAGCCGTCCACCTCGCCGACCTATTATTAGAGGCTATGACAGAGACGAATTAACATTGTCGCTGCCCGTGTATATTTCTCGGGAAATAAATCGAAACATGTCTTTGCCGCTATTTCCGGACAGCTGGAAACTCACCGTTTGGCTGAATAAACCGCAGGCCTTTCACCTGTCCGGAATCCCCGGCTTCAAACCGCACGCTGAATCCCTGAAGATTCTTGATGAGAAATGTCATCTCACGGTATGGGACAAGCTCATAATCAGGCTGCTCCGGCAATGACAACCAAAGCGTCCGGTTTCCTCTGAGAGAAACGTCTGCCTCAGTCCCGTCCTCCAACACATATTTCCCAGTCAGCAAAGCAAGAAATTCAGGATCGTATAATTGCTGATCAGGCTTTCTGACAAATTCGATTTCCTTTGCTCCCACCGCCATTTCAAACGGTACGGAGAAGCGGCTGATATGCCCCTGCGAATCCGCGGTGAATGATGTCAGCATTGTCGCCCCGGTAAGCGCCAATTCCATCTCAAAAGTATCGTAATGGTAATGTTTTAAAGGCATGGCAAACGAATTGAATGTCGCCTGCAATGCGCCGTCAGCGAGCTCAATTTTCAGTTCACCGTAGCCCGGATGTTCATATACCCCTGAATAATCATCTAACGCATGGGAAGGATGTGTTCCTTCAATTTTGCTTACATCTGCGTTCCGGTCCACTCCTAAGGCGGCTTTCATAATTTTTTCAGCTTTCCCTTTCAATCTGCCGCTCCAGTCGATTTCATCGAGTCCAAGCACTCGGTCAAAGATATTGTAGGTCAGAACATTTGGCAGAAAACTGCCATTCATATTGGTTAAGATGACAACTCCGATTTTTTCGTAGGGCATGAAAGATACAAGTGATGAAAAACCATCGATATTTCCCCCGTGATGAATCATGTGGTGCCCCCGGTAAGGCTCGATCATCCAGCCGAGGCCGTAGCTGCAAACCGGCAGTTCCTTCGCTTTGAACAATGAATCACAGGAAATGCATGGCGTATGCAGCTCATTGAGGCTGCTCTCGGATAAAATCCCGGCGAACTTGCTGCTGCCAAGCTGAAGCTTCACCCAATTGGCCATATCCACGACATTGGAATTGATCGAACCCGCAGGTCCAACGGCATCAATATTGCGAAAAGGAATTTGTTCAACAGCTCCGTTTTTCTCCTGATATGGCATGGCATAGTCGGAAAGCTTTTGCATGTCTTCCACCGAAAAATTGCTGGACTTCATATGTAAAGGCTTGAACAGCCGCTCTTGAATAAACTCTTCCCATGTCGTTCCGGCGACTCTCCCAGTAAGATAACCGGCTGTCATGTACATGAGATTCTGATATTGCCATTTCGCCCGAAAATCCTCATTCGGCTCCAAATAGCGAAGACGGCGAAGCAGCTCTTCCCTTGAAAAAGGAGAATTGTACCACATCATGTCATGTCTCGGCAGACCTGAGCGGTGGCATGCCAAATCCCGCGGAGTCAGCCGTTCGGTCGCAACCTGATCGTACAGCTTAAATTCCGGCAGATACTCCCCGACAGGCTGATCCCACTCCATTTTTCCTTCATCGGCCAAAAGCGCCATCCCGGCGGTCGTAAATGCCTTTGTCGCCGACCCGATCGCAAATACCGTCTCAGGGTTCACTTTGCATTTCCGTTCTTTGTCCTTAAACCCAAAGCCTTCTGCCATAATGACTTCATCTTCGGCTACCACTGCGATCGCCGCACCGGGCACTTTCCACTCGTTCATTTGTTGCAAAACAAAATCGCGAAAGCCTTTCCATTCTGTTTTAGGGTTTTTCATCGATTTTTTCCTCTCTTTCCAGGAATCTTGTACCTTACTGTCTGTCCTATAGGTGATACGTCTGATCAGCCAAATGGTTTCAATTTCCTGTACTCGGAATATTTTCGTATATTTTTTCAAGGATTTCAGAAGCTAACCATGAGGAAGAAATTGTCTACAATCGAAAAGGAGGTAGTTGATCCATATGTTTGGTTTTATTTGGTCTTTAATCATTGGAGGCATATTAGGCTGGCTGGCGGGTCTTATCATAAGAAAAGATGTGCCCGGAGGAATCATCGGCAATATTATTGCCGGGTTTATCGGTTCTTGGCTAGGATCAGTCATTTTGGGGCGGTGGGGTCCGACGATCGGCGGCTTTAATCTCATCCCTGCTTTGATCGGGGCGATCATCCTGATTTTTATCGTAAGCCTGATTATGAGAAGTGTAGGCGGCAGAAACAGCGGCGCCCAATAAACTGATCTGTCTGTTTTTAAGGCGGCTTCATCGGAAGCCGTCGTTTTTTCTTTATTTCATTCACTCCCCTTCTCCTATATAATTAATTAGGAACACGAAATTTTCCGAAATAGGAGGACATACATTTGGAGAAATTGGCAGAAAACAGATGGAAACGTTCAGAAGTGCCGGAAGAACTGACTTGGAACCTGACGGACTTGTTCCCCTCAAATGAGGCATGGGAAGCCGAGCTGCTTCAGATTGAACAGGATATTCTGGCAATCGCCGTTTATAAAGGCAGACTTCATGAAGGGGCGGGAACTCTTGTTGAGTGCCTGACTAAGCAGGAAAGGCTCATGGAGCGTTTCACCCGTGCCATGACCTATACCCACCTCAAAAAAACCGAAGATGTCACAAATCCCATCAACCAAGCGAATGCCTCAAGAATAGCCGCATTGCAGGCCAGAATGAATGCAAGCCTGTCATTTATTCAATCAGACATCCTCGATCTTCCCGAAACTTCAATTGAATCATACATAAACAGCGAAGCTCGGCTTGAGCCCTTCCGAAAGATGCTGACGGAGATGGCAGAGCGCAAACCGTACAAGCTTTCATCCGAAACGGAAGAAGCGTTGGCCGCACTAGGCGAAGTGCATCAAGCTCCCTATAAAATTTTCGGTATGGCGAAGCTCGCCGATATGCAGTTTGCCCCGATTCAAGATCAGGACGGAAATGAGCTGGCCAATTCCTTCGCTTTATATGAAGGGAAGTATATGCTCTCTCCTGACACAAGTATCCGCAGAAAAGCCTTTGATTCCTTTGTCGAAACATTGCAGCAGTATCAAAACACAATAGCCGCCGTATATGAAACAGAGGTCAAAAAGCAAGTGGGCATCTCACGGTTGCGCGGATATGAATCAGTCACCCATATGCTTCTGCAGCCGCAAAATGTCACACTCGACATGTATCACAATCAGCTTGATGTGATAAAAACCGAGCTTCGCCCGCATATGCGAAAATATGCAAGCTTGAAAAAACGGGTGCTGGGCCTTGAGCAGCTGCGTTTTTGCGATTTGCAGGCTCCGCTGGATCATGATTTTAATCCCAAAACCACTTTTGACGAAGCGACCCGCATGATCATTGACGCTTTAAAAGTGATGGGGCCTGAATATGTGCAAGTCATGGAAACGGCCTTGACCGAAAGATGGGTCGACTTGGCCGACAATATCGGCAAATCAACGGGCGCATTTTGTTCAAGCCCGTACGGTGTTCATCCATACATCCTGATGACCTGGACAGATACGATGAGGGATGTCTTTACCCTTGCACATGAGCTCGGTCATGCCGGTCATTTTTACTTTGCGAACAAACATCAAAGAATCATGAATGTCCGTCCGTCATTATATTTTATTGAGGCGCCTTCTACTATGAACGAAATGCTGCTCGCCCAGCACCTGTTCTCCCAAACAAACGATCCGAACATGAAGCGCTGGGTCATTAATCAACTGCTGGGAACCTATTATCATAATTTCGTCACCCACCTCCTTGAGGGGGAGTACCAGCGGAGAGTCTATCATTTGGCTGAACAGGGAGCCGCTCTGACCGCATCTGTTCTGTCAGACCAAACAAAGCAGGTGCTGTCCGAATTCTGGGGTGACGCGGTGGAGCTTGATGAAGGAGCAAGTCTGACATGGATGCGCCAGCCCCATTATTACATGGGGTTATATCCCTACACCTACTCAGCCGGGCTGACGGCTTCAACACTTATCTCGCAAATGATCAAGCATGAAGGCCAGCCGGCTGTGGACAGGTGGCTGGACGTCCTCAAAGCGGGCGGAACGATGAAGCCGCTTGCCCTCTTAAAACATGCCGGAATCGATATGTCGACAGACGCGCCGATCCGCCAGGCCGTCGCATATGTCGGAACGTTGGTCGATGAGCTTGAGACGTTATACGAAAAAAAATAAGCACGGCCGTTTGACGGCCGTTCTTTTTTCTTCCGTTACATTGAGCCTTCCGAAGCAAGCATCGGATTCCCTTTCATGCCAACCCACAGGTCAGACTGCTCCAAGCTATAGGCCATTCGAAGCAGCCAATGCTCCTTGCCCTTTGGCGCTGTAAACTGGACGCCGAGCGGAAGCCCGTCTTTTGTAAGATGGACCGGTACGCTCATCGCCGGCTGTCCTGTCAAGTTTGCAAGCTGTGTGAACGGTGTATAAGTGAGGCTCTTCAAAAACATGTCATATACAAGGGCCTGCTGCTCGTCTTTTTCCATTCCGCTCACTTTCATCAGCTCTTCGGCTTCTTTTTGGGTATGGGTCAGCTCGCCGATCTTTGGAGCCTGAAAAGCCGCAGCAGGTGTAACGTACATATCAAACGTTTTGTGGAATGCCGCCATTTGTGCGGCCGCTTTATCCCAAGAAGCGAGACTTGCTGTAAACTCCGCCGCTGTCACTTTTTTCCCGGCTTCATTGAGCACCCATGTGACAATTTCAACATCCTCTGCCGTGATCGGCCTCCCGAGCGTTTTTTCCATTCCTGCGATCATAGCGGAAATTTCTCCGCAGTTCATCAAATAATAATTTTCCATTAAGCGGAGCCCATCGACGTCATGGGTTTGCTCCTCAATATGATTCCCCTGTGCTTCAAGCCATTTAACCGTTTTATGGACAGCGTGTTTCGCCTCATCACTGACTGGCGTCCCGACTGGGGATTCTACAGAAAAGGCGATCTTAAGGCGGCGATTCATCCCCTCTTTCATATCTTCGACATATCGTCCCGGGAATAAAGGCGTCTGAAAAGCCGCTTCAGGCTGAATAACCTGGAGAATATCAAGCAGTGCGGCACTGTCCCTGACCGTTCGCGAAAGAACAAAATCAATCGACGCTCCCTGCCACTGCCGTCCCGTTCCGGGTCCTACCGGCGTTCTGCCCCTCGTCGGTTTCAATCCGAAAAGCCCTGTAAAAGAAGCCGGAATCCTGATGGAGCCTCCCCCGTCGCTCGCACCTGCCACAGGCACGATTCCCGCAGCGACCGCGGCTGCCGATCCACCGCTTGAACCTCCGGCCGAATATGCTTTGTTCCAGGGATTTTTTGTCGGACCGTACAATTCAGGCTCAGAAATGTTTTTCAGTCCGTATTCAGGCGTATTCGTATGGCCGATAAACAAGAAGCCGGCTTCCCTCATTCTGGCGACCCAATTTGAATCCTGCTTCGGAATATAGGTTTGCAAAAGCTTTGCACCCGCTGTCAGCGGCTCTCCTTTTACAGCCTGGGAAATATCCTTGAGAACAAACGGCACACCGGCAAACGGCTGCCGTTCGATGTCAATTCCCCCAATTTCCTGAAGGACTTTCTCTTTTCTCGTCCGAATCACAGCATTAAGCTCCGGGTTTACTTCTTCCAATCGCGAAAAGGCGGCATCAGTCAATTCGAGCGCCGATACTTCCTTTTTTTTGATAAGCTTAGATAGAGCGACGGCGTCATGCGCCATATATTCAGATATGTTCATACCAGTTCCCCCTCTTTTCGGTTCGCTGTTTACTATTGTGCATGAGCAACCGCAGGATTTCAATGGATTGAACTGCATCTGGATACCATTAAAAAGAAAAGGAGAAAGCGGAATGGAAATTAAAAAGCTTCCTTCAGAAAGCGCGCTGCCGATGGATTTGCTGCTGTTGGCGGACCCTTCGGAAAAAATGGTGAAAGCCTACATCAAAAGAGGCCAATGTTATATAGCCGAAGCCGCCGGCCGGATCATCGGTGTTTACGTGCTGCTGCCGACAAGGCCTGAGACGGCTGAGCTGGTCAATCTTGCAGTGAAAGAAGACCTGCAAGGCAATGGAATCGGAAAAACATTAATCAGGCATGCCATCCGGACCGCGAAAGCGCAAGGCTTCAAAACGGTCGAGATCGGCACGGGCAATTCAAGTATTTCTCAGCTGGCACTCTATCAAAAATGCGGATTTAGAATTACAGGGGTGGACCGAGATTTCTTTAAGCGGCATTATTCAGAACCCATTTATGAAAACGGAATCGCCTGCATTGATATGATCCGCCTGTCGATGGATGTATAAAAAAGCTGCCGGATAGCCGGCAGCTTTTTTTGCTGTCTGATCAATATTCGTTAAAGTATGTCTGGATTTTTTGGGGGTCGTTTGTTTTGGTCAGCGCAAGCATCAGCAATATTCGCGCCTTTTCCGGATTAAGCGAATTGGAGGCCAGCAGCTTCGCTTTTTCGAGCTCTGGATTTGGCGTGACAACACCGTTTTTGGTGCGGGTTGAACGAACGACTGCCAGGCCTTTTTTCATGGCAGCGGCGGCGCCTTTCTTTGCCTCGTCTGAAATGGAACCGTTTCCGCTGCCGGCATAAATGATGCCTTTTGCACCGGCTTTCACCGCTGCATCAAACAAATACCGACCATCGCTTTGATAGCCGTAAATAATATCGACTTGCGGCAGCCGAGCGATTTTTGCAATATCGAAATCGGTTTCCTTTGTGTGCTTTTTCGCGATATCATTAAAGAAATAAATGTCATTTGCAATCACGCCGAGATTGCCCATCTCCTCGGATTTGAACGTATCCGGCGTTGTTGTATTGGTTTTGGTTACATACCGTGCCGAAGCGATGCGGTCGTTCATGACGACCAGCGCTCCTTTGCCCTTGGCTTCCTTGCTCCCGGCCACTTTTACGGCATTGTATAAATTGGACGGTCCGTCAGCTCCGATTGCCGTTGAGGGCCTCATCGAGCCGACAATAACGAGCGGTTTATCGCTTTTGATGACAAGGTTCAAGAAGTAAGCCGTTTCTTCCAACGTATCTGTGCCGTGTGTCACGACGATTCCGTCGACATCGTCTGAAGCCAGCAGTTCCCCTGCGCGCTTGCTCAATTTCAGCAATGTTTGATTGGTCATGTTTTGACTTCCTATATTTGCGATTTGTTCACCGCTGATATTGGCAATATCCTGGAGTTCGGGTACGGCTTCTATCAGGGCGTCAACCCCGACTGCGCCCGCTTTATAATTGGTTGTCGACGTTTTAGACTTATCAGCGCCGGCAATCGTTCCGCCTGTTGCCAACATTCTGATGTTAGGCAGATTTTTCTGTTTTTGATCAGATTTGGCCGCAGCGTTTTCCACCTTCGCTTCAGCCCTGGTCTCATTTAAAGGCTCATTGGCCCCGGCGCAGCCCGTGATCATCAATAGCAATCCTAAAACAATAAACAGCATTCGCTTCTTCAACATCTTTTTGATCTCTCCCCGCTCCATATGTCAGTTGATTCAGTTGTATTTTCTCTTTCTGCTTGCCTTTAATACTAGTTTAAATTTTCGCAATATTAAGTCTTTATTTTCGTCAGATTTTCTGCTGTACTTTTCTAAGACGCCAAAAAGGAGAAAACCTTGTTTTCCCCTTTCTTCATTCGCCGCTATTATGTTAAAAGACGGAATTCTTCTTTGACTTTTTTCAGGAGCTCCTCATTCGTCATCAGGTCATAGGCGGTAAACGCCATCGATTTGGCTCCCAGCATCAATCCTTCAAACCCTTGACTGCTCATGGCCGCCTCCCGGAACTCCGGTGTATGGCATGCATATGGCTTATCGCAAATTTGCACATATGGGTGGATGGACGGTACAACCTGGCTGACATTCCCCATATCAACCGAGCCTCCTCCATCGGCTTTTTCGTGAATCGAATCCGGGTCAACCCCTAATTCGATCATGTTTTTTGTAAAGATATCTGATAAGGCTTCATTCGTTTTCAAATCATCATATGACAGCTCATAAAAAGAGCATTCAAGCCGGGCACCCGTCGCTAAAGCAGCCGCTTTGGCGCAGTTTTTCACTTTTTCGAGCAGTTCATTGACATAGCTGCGCTCTGCCCCTCTGACATAGAATTGGGCGACCGCATAATCCGGAACGACATTTGCCGCTTTTCCGCCTTCAGGTATGATGCCGTGAATCCTTGCATCAGGCAGGATATGCTGTCTGAGTGCATTAATGCCGTTGAATGTCTGAATCACCGCATCAAGCGCGTTGATCCCCTCATGCGGCGCGCCTGCGGCATGTGAGGCCTTTCCGAAAAATTCAAATTGAATCGCATCCATCGCCAGAGATGTTCCGCTTTTTTCGTGCCGGCAGTAAGGATGAACCATCATGGCTGCGTCAAGATGGTCAAAGATCCCCTGTTCGGCCATGGTCACTTTGCCGCCTTTTGTTTCTTCGGCAGGCGTTCCGTACACATACACTTTGCCTCCGCACGATGTCATGACTTTGCTGAGTCCGATGGCGGCTCCGACGGCCATCGTGCCGATAAGGTTGTGGCCGCAGGCATGACCGATGTCGGGAAGCGCATCATATTCCGCCATAAACCCGATGGCCGGACCGGGATGGCCGCTGTCATACACCGCAGTAAAAGCCGTCCGAAGGCCTGCCGTGCCCATCTCTACTAAAAAACCGTGTTTTTTCAGCTCTTCTGACAGGATCTTCGAAGCCTTGAACTCTTCATGCCCCAGTTCGGGATGATGGCCAATATACTGGCTGATATGCCATAAATCCGGCCGCACGTTTTCAATTTCTTTTTCAATTTGATTTTTCATCGTAGTGCTCCTTTCTCTTTTTACTGTTCCAAACCTTTCGGGGGGTTGACAAACCGATGCTGATCTATTAAAAATGTTTAAATATATATAACTATGAATAATAATACATTATAAAGGAGAGCACCCCAATGAGCAATGATACCTCTCAAAAAACCGGATTCCGATTCCCCCACACGTATGCTTTGATTTTTTTCATCATCATTCTTGCCGCTTTAGCCTCTTATTTGATTCCCTCAGGTGAATTTAAACGGATTGAAAAAGACGGCCGCACCGAAATCGTTCAGGGAAGCTACAGTCAAACAGACGCCGGTCCTGTCGGTATTTTCGATCTATTCAAAGCCGTACCGGAAGGAATGATCCAGTCGGCCGATATTATTTTTTACATCTTTTTGATCGGCGGGGCGTTTGGCATCATCCATCAGACCGGAATGATCAATGCCGGCGTCAATCTGCTCGTACAGCGCCTGAAAACAAGAGGCACCCTGCTGATACCCGTGATCATGACCGTGTTTTCTCTCGGCGGCGCAACGATCGGGTTGTCTGAAGAGACGATTATCTTCGTTCCGGTCGGCATCGCTGTTGCAAGAGCACTCGGCTATGATGCATTGACAGGAATGGCGATGATCTCCCTCGGCGCTGCTGCCGGCTTTACCGGCGGCATGCTGAACCCTTTCACCGTCGGAATTGCTCAGTCTATCGCAGAAGTTCCCCTTTTCAGCGCGTTCGGCTACAGACTTTTTGTATACTTTTTAATACTCGGTTTTGCGATTTTTTATGTGATGAGGTACGCGAAAAACGTTAAAGCCCATCCGGAAAAAGGGCTTTTGCACGGAACTCCGGCAGGTATGAACGAAGAAATTGCCGCCGGGCAGCAGATTGTGCCCTTCCATTGGCGGCACGGCCTCGTTCTTCTGATTGTTGTTTTAGGCTTTTCAATTAATATTTTCGGTGTATTTAGATGGGGCTGGTTTTTAAGTGAACTGTCGGCGGGCTTTCTCATCATCGGGTTTGCTGCGGGCCTTGCCGGAGGACTCACCATCAATGAGACATTCGAATCCTTTGTCGACGGCATGAAACAGGTCGTGTACGGAGCGCTCATCGTCGGATTTGCCCGCGCGATTGTCGTCGTATTGGAAGATGGTCAGATCATTGATACGATCATCAACAGTCTGGCTTCGGCAATCGGCTCCCTTCCAAAACGAAATCGGCGCCCTCGGCATGTACGCCGTCCAAGTGATCATCAATACGTTTATTCCTTCAGGAAGCGGGCAGGCGGCCACAACAATGCCTTTGATGGCTCCGCTGGCGGATTTATTGGGATTTGAACGCCAGATTGCGGTGTTTGCCTTTCAGTATGGGGACGGGATTACCAATTCGATCATCCCGACTTCAGGCGTGCTGATGGCTGCGCTGGCGATTGCCGGCATTCCTTATGACCGCTGGCTCAAGTTTGTCTGGAAGCTGATCGCCGGCTGGTTGATCATAGCCGCCGCGGCGATCGTGATCGCGATGATGATCGGGATTAAGTGAAAAGCCTTTACGGCTTTTCACTTGCCTGCTATCCCGAGAATTCTTGGTGCTCGTCGTTCATCAAGGATTTTCCGGGCAAACGGTTTTCTTTACATGTTATAAAATTCCACCCCGAAGTTTTACACTCTATTATTCTCAATTCGCATGACAAACTTTTTTATTTTACTGAACTTTTCACTCAAATAAGCGCCCCCTCAGAAATCAGGACTATTGATTCATCAATTTCCAATTCATAGGAATGATGCTTCTTTTTTGATTCTGCTCTCTGCGATCTCATAGTTTTCAGTCTATTTCTGTTCATTTCAGCACATGAAAACCGCCCCTCAATTCCCATTAATTTCATCTTCGAGTAATCCTTTTGGTGTAGTCTATTTATACCAACAAATCTTTGCAGTGATGCCTAAACTTGCAAAACATTGCCCAAAATTAGTATTTATAACCTATTCAACAATGATCCTTTAAACCTTAAAATGAGTACTGTTGTTTCTGTTTTTTTAAAGAAACTCAGGAAAAATGAAGATTTATAATCAAATTTTCACTGTTTCGCAAAATGGAACGACCGGGACTTCAGTCATTCTCATGACACGCAGCCGGCCTTTCATTTAGACAACAATGAAAAAAATAATAGACAAAAAGGAGACAGACATGCGCAGCAAAAAGTTATATTTGATGATGCTTTTGATGATTGTAGCCGTATTGTCAGCCGCATGTAGCGGAGGCAGTAAAAGTGCAAGCGCTGACAAAGACGAAGCAAAAAAAGCGGATAACGCAGAGATCAAAATACTCAGCACAGAATATACACTCCCTGATGATTCAACCACAAAATTAGCTGATGGTGAATTGATTTTAAAAGTGAAAGTGTCCATAAAAAACACGGGAAAAGAGCCATTATCCGTCACCCGCAGATCGTTCAACCTTTATCATGGCGATTCTAAAGTGACTGATGTGAACATTTATGATGCTCAGAATGAAAGATTGACGACTGCAACGCTAAACTCTGATAAATCAGTCGACGGATACCTGTATTACCAGGTTGAAAAAGGGGAAAAGTATCAGCTCGAATATGCGCCTGAAACGTATGGCGACGAAAAAATCGAACCGATTGAATTTGAAATAGACGGCGGCAGCAGCGCCATGCTGGAGTCTGCTAAAAAACTTGACGATCCGGCAAAAGCTTTGCTGGCTTATACAGACATTACGCTCTTCGGCAAGGATAATGAGGACTTCGAAAAATTGACCGGCGAAAACAAACGGGAAATCGTCACCGATTATATTGAAGGCGGCCAAAAATCGCTTATCAAGTCCATGGGCATCTATAATGAAGAAGATGTCGATAAAAAGAAACTGAACAAACTGATCAGCGCCATCCAAAACGCCTACCAAGATAAAGCGAAAGTCAAAGCGGTTACAAAAACGATGACTAGCGAAGAAGCAAAAGTCGAAGCAACCATCACACCAATCGACAGCTCAGACACGCAAAAGAGAGTCCAAAAGAGAATGGAAGAATACGTGAAAGACAGCGGGAAAAATTATATGTCCCGGGAAGAACTGATCAGCCCTACCATCGATGTCATGGCGGAAGAACTCAAAAAAGTGGAAACCGCCTCAAATGATAAAACCGTTGAAGTCACGATGAAGAAGACGAAAGACGGCAAATGGCAGCTTGATCTTACTGATTATGATACCGAGGATTATTTCTCAAGCTTCTTTAAAAACTAACAGCAAAAAAAGCACCTTTCTTTAGGTGCTTTTTTTGCTATCGTTTTTCAATGACAATAAAACAAGTGCTGTCAGGCAAAGTAGCTTCTTCTCCATTCACGTCTGTTAATTCAATTTTGGGAGAGAGATGCTCCTCATACCCTTCTTGCAAATAATGCTCAAAAACGAGGATATTCGCACGGCCGCCCAGTTCATTCTCAATACAGGCCCGAAACTCAGAAGGGGTAAAATAGCCAAACTGCTCCTGGACTTCATGCGGATACGCCTCTTCCCCCCATGTGTATGTATAGAGAAATTCCATCGCATCATTGGCATAAAGTACAGCCGCATCCTTCTCGATCTCAAGAATCTCTATCTGCCGTCCTTTAAAGTCACGGACATATCTTCCCAAGAAAGCCATTCCATCTGGATCTTTAAAGCGGATCCGGCGCACCTCCTCCTTATCCTCGGTCATAATGCCGTCCCTGATGATGATCCTGCCTTTAGGCCTCAGCACGTCAAACGAACTTGTTAAGGCTTTGGCGATGACCCTGTGATTAAATTTTCTGCCTTCATAAGGAATGCAGGAAAACAATTCATGAAGAATCGATGAAAACACGATCGTATCGACGCTTTCTTTCTCAATGTACTCCGGCAGGTCCAAAGCATCGGCCTGCTTGACCTTCCATGGTTTATGCTCCCGCACCTTCCTTTTTTGAAGCTCTTCAATGACATTGACAGACAGATCAATCCCGATGACTTCCGCTTCAGGATGATGCTCCGTCAGCAAATCCAGCATCACGCCCCCGCCCGCGCCGATATCAAGCATGTTCTTCCCGACGGCATATTCGGCAATCTTCTTTTTATAGTCTTCCGCGCCATTCATATCTGTCAAATAGGCCTGTTCATTTTGAAGGCGGTCAAATGAATCTTTCGGAAACTCAAAAAAGTCGTAAAGCAGAACGATCGCCCTTTCATATAACGGCGATTTCTCCGCTTCCTGACAAAACTCGATCAGCTTCAGCCCGGCCTTTGAAAACGAAAAGGTGACTCCTATGATTTCCGAAGCCGCATCAAACGGCTGAACGGACAGGGATACATGTTCATTAACAGCTGCTCCGTCATGAAGCAAATCTGTGATCGATACTTCTTTTAAATAGGCTTCAATAATCCGTTTCTTATAGATATTCGTATGCCGCACACCTTGATAATCTCGGTACATATCCCTCATCAGCGGTTCGAAGCTGATGTGTCTGACGGATAAAGGATTGACAGAGCGCCGGATCAGCAAAAAGATTTTGACAAACTCTTCAAAGCTGAAGGAGGAAAGCGCAGACTCCACATACCAAAAGTCTGCCTTGCCAAAGAAACGCCCGAGCTCTTCTTCTGCTGAATGTTCCTTGAGATACCGGTCATAAAGTCTGCTGTCTTCCCCCATTTCAATGGCTTGCCGCCGCAGCTTTTTCAGTCTTTCTGCAAACGGCCATTCTTGTTGGCGCTCACCTTCGGAAATCTGTTTCACGACCTGCTTGACATCCTGTTCGACCGATTCCCAAAGCCCGGCCGATACGCCTGCTATAATACATTTATTCAGCTGGTACAGCACCCGCTTGATATCGATGTCAACCGCATTGGCTGCCTCTATCCAATCCATCAGGGGCGCGAATTGCCGGTATCTCGACTCCCCGCGAATATACTGACCGACGAGGCCATGCGTTGCAATCAGCAGATAGATGAGTTCCTCGGTATCCTGCCGTTCGGCCATAAACGTCCGGCTGCGATTGGCGTAAATTTGGGCGGAGCCGATATTATGGATCGCCAGCTGAAACCCTTTCTCACGCCATTCCCGCCTTTTATGAGGCTGTCCGCATTTTGCTGTCTCACTCCAAATAAGGACTTCCTCAATGATATCTTGTTCCTTCTCAGGGATATCGGCTTGCTCCAATATGCGCAAAGTGTTTTCAACATAAAGAAGAACGGGATTTGAAGGCATTTTTTCCAGTGAAGGAATACGCTCCAAATTTACATTTCGCTCCTCAGTCAAAAACAGGTATCTTAGCCATTCCGCATGCCGCAAAACATGCCGATCCCCATTTTTCAGCTTCTCGATTGTCTCTAAAGATTGCAGACGTCTCATGTACCCTTCCCTCTTTTTCTATATGTATATGAACCATCATAAGGCAAATCGAATCATATAGAAATAGGACAAAATACACGATAAAAGGATATTTATAACGTTTGTCCGCAGTCTGCCGTTATGATCTGCCCTGTAACCGCCTCCTGCTCCAAAACCGCGCAGATCAGGCTGGCGATATCTTCAGGGGTTGCGATCCTCTCCAAAGGCAGATGACGGCTGAGCTGCTTCATTTTGTCTTCCTTGCCTTCCCACCATCTCGTCGCAACCGCGCCGGGCGCGATACTTGAAACCGTAATATCGGGAGCAAGCGCATGCGCCAACGATTTCGTCAGACCGTGCACCGCCGCTTTAGATACAGCATATGGAAGTGAAGACCCGGAACCCGTCAGTCCGGCGATACTGCCGACGTTCACGATCGCACCCCGTCCGCTCTTCTTCATCAAAGGAGCAGCCGCCCTGGCACAGTAGAACATCCCTTTGACATTCACGGCATAAAGCTCATCCCAGGCCTCATCGTCCGCGGCCTCCAAGTCGTCAAGCGGAATGTGCCGGGTGATGCTCGCATTATTTACAAGCAAATCGACGGTTCCGAACTCCCGCACCGCTGTTTCAAACATGTTCTCAACTTCGTTCGCCCGGGAAACGTCGGCTTTAATGGCGATTGCCCGTCCTCCGGTTTGCTGAATCATGCGCACCGTTTCCTCAGCTTCCGCTTCCGAACGTGAATAGTTCACCGCAACCGCCGCCCCGCGCTTTGCCAATTCAAGCGATACTGCCCGTCCGATTCCGGTGCCTCCCCCTGTTACGAGAGCCGCTTTATGTTGAATGTCCATTTTACTCCGCCCCTTCTCCAGTTGTTGATGCAAGCTGTGCTATGCCATTTCCAAACGACCAGTTTTCTTCCGTATTCTCGGTCACAATGATCATGACGTCCTCCATTCGAACGCCTGACCCGCGGTGCAGGCGTTCTGCGATGCGTCGATACAATGCTGTTTTTTCTTGGGTCCGCCTTTGTTTCATTGTGATTTGAATATAAATCAGATCTTTCGTTCGATTGATGTTCATATAGCCCGGATCGAAGAAAAATTCTTCTTCATCGTGCTGTGTAATGACTTGGAAGTAGTCGTCTTCCGGCACATCGATCGTCTCTGTCATCGCCTGATGAACAGAGCGGCTGATCGTTCGAAACTCTTCCTTTGTTCTGCCCTTCAGAAGATCAATTCGGACATACGGCATGTGATCATCCCTCCTTTTGTTTGATTTATAGTATATATTGCTTTTGTGGTTTAGTATAATTGAATCATTTGAACGATTTGTTCAATTTTATTGAACCTCATATCGGAGGGATTTGAACATGGATCTGAAAGCAGTAAAGACGTTTCATAAAATCGTAACTTGCAAAAGCTTCAATCGTGCGGCGGAAGAGCTGAATTATGCGCAGTCCACCGTCACGATGCAAATTCAAAAACTTGAAGCAGACCTTGGAATCCGCCTGCTGGAAAGGGGAAAAACATTCAGGCTGACCGAAGCCGGAAGACTGTTTTATGAACAAAGCAAACATATTGTCAAAGATATCGAACACCTGCAAAACAATATGTCGGACCTCCTGCTCGGCGAAGCCGGAAATATTCGCTTAGGGGCCTTAGAACCAATCGCAAGCCGCCGATTGCCCGAAATTTTGGGAGAATTTTTAGCAGAACATCCAAAGATCCGGATATCCGTCGAAATCGGAAACTCGGCGCCGCTCGCCGAACGGCTTTTGCAAGGGGAGCTCGACCTCGCCATCTGCTCGACGCCGGCAATCGGAACAGATCTTTATTTTGAACCGCTTTTTGCGGAAGAGCTGACAGTGCTCATGCCCGAAGGACACCCTGCGGCAGAATATGAGCGCGTCAGCTTGAAGGATCTCAGAGAGCATCGCCTGCTCATCACGGCTCACAACTGTACCTATCGGAAAAAAATCGAAATCGCCTTTCAGGAATTGCCCGGGAACCAAATGAACACAATGGAAATCGGCAGCATGACCGCATTGAAGAGCTATGTAGCCGCAGGACTCGGAATCGCCCTCGTTCCAAAAAGCATTGCCTCCTCGCTCCCTTCCGGAACAATAGTCCGCGACCTGAGCGACAGTCCGATCTCCATCAGTTTCGGCATCATCTGCAAAACGTCGGCATTTCCTCTGAAACACGCGACGGCCAAGCTCTATCATTGTTTAAAGGAAAAACTTCAAGGACAAAGAAAGGACCTTCCGAATTGATCCGGAAGGCCCTTCCCAAACTTACGCTTTATTTAGCGGAATCGTCATGTGCACTTGTCCGCCCCCCGTTTCCGCATTCCTGATGGCCAGATCGCCTTGATGCAGTTTTGCGACATTCAGAGCAAACATAAGACCGATTCCGTAATGTCCGTTGGATGTCCTGCTTTTATCCTCCATGTTTCCAACAGGATGCTTCCCATGCCTTTTCCTCTCCCCGTTTTTGATGTTCCACCGATTCGGAGCGGCGGTGTCGTTTGATATTGTAAGATGCTTTTATCGAGATTTCATCAAGACGGGAAAACGCAAAAAACCTTCCGAAACATCTCGGAAGGTTTTTTGGTGTCATGAAGGCATCAGTTCAAGATGATGGTCAAGGTCATCTTTTAATGCGGCTTCGATATCTTTAAACCGGTTCGATACCGTTGAAGCGCTGACGCCGTATTTTTTCGCAAGCTTCGCCTGGGAGACCGCTTTTTCAGATTTGGATATCGTGTTGATGAAATACTCCAATGCGGCGGCGAATGCTTCGGTTTTTTTGATGCTCGGGGCCTTTTTGGCGCAATACGATTTCCAAACGCCGAGCGCCCAAGAAACAAATGTTTCCGGATGTCCCGCATCAAGCATTCCTTTCTCAAGGACGCGTGCGGTTTCTCTTTCCATATCATTGGCCCATTCGATCTCTACGGAAGTGTTTGCAGAAGAGGCTTCATCTTTTTGGCAGAGCTTCATTAAAAGATGATGGAAATCTTCCCTCATCAGCCTTTCTGCCGTTCCGCCCTCGCTTGTAAAGCGTTCGAGCGCTTCCGCTACCTTGCTTTTGATGGTGTCCGCCATCTTCTTCGGATAGATCGTAAATTGCAGAAAGAATTCCGTATGTCCGCCGACTTGAATCGGAAAGCCGAGCACATATTCACCGATAAACGGTCCTTCTCTCTTCACATTCATGTTGATGGTGATGTCTTCGTTTGCAACCGCATCTTCAAAACGAACCGATCCATTTGCAATATCTTTGACCTGCAGCAAGGCCGGCGCCATATTGTTCCATGATTGAACGGCTTCTTTCGTTTGGGATCTGAGGATGGAGCCGCCCTTTTTGCGCAGATAATCCTCAAAAATCGTCAATCCGCCGTCTGCCAGCGGTTGGGTAAATACGCCCCACACGCCTAAATTAAAGACGCATATTTTTTGCGCAGACTCCTCTAAATCTGATAGAAAAGAATATTGATTGAGAAATTGATCGATCGTTTGTTTATGTTCTGTAAACGCAAATTCCATGACATCTTTTTGAATCTGTTTCAGCTCTTGCACCACAACGGACGGAACATCCGCCTTCGGATTGCCGCAGCACTTTTTATATTTAAGCCCGCTGCCGCAAGGGCAAGGCATGTTTCTCTTTACTTTTCCCACGATTAAACCTCCGTATCATATACTACAACTTTATTATTTTATCAAAACTTTGAAGAGGGGGGAAATCGATAATGAAAATGGGTATGAATTAGCGTAATAGTAAAATTTTTCAACGAACATGAACATCCGTTGAAAAATAGGATAAACACCCCATTTAAAAGCAGAAAAAACAACTATAAAATGGTTTATGTTGTTTGTTTCCCATCCCTTTATACTATACATGGAAAGGACGTTAAACACATTGCAATATGCAGGTTTTTGGGTCCGGGCAGGGGCGCTGCTGACCGACTGTGTGATTACGGTTGGTTTACATCTCTCATCTGCCCTGATATTTGGAGGGGGCTCCCCAGGTGTTCTATGTACAGCGGTGCTCGTTTACCTTTTCTATCCGCTGTTCATGCCGTTGACAAATCTTCAAGGCACGATTGGAAAAGCCGTTTTCAGAATTCGCATTGTTTCTAGTGAGAATGGCCAGCCGATAACTTTTCGACAGGCTGTCATCCGCTACTTCGCCGCATGGGTGCATATCATTTCAAGGCTGTTTTACCTGACAGTCGCTTTTTCAGAAAAGAAACAAGCCGTACATGACTTCGCAGCCAAGACGTATGTCATCAAAAAAACGTAGATTTACCGCTTACGCTTTCGATATTCTAATAGACTGATGACAAACAGCACAAGAAAACATCCCAGCCACTGAACAAGGCTTAAACGTTCGTTTAAAAACAATACCCCCAAGAAAATGGTGATCACCGGCCCGGCTATTGAAATCAAAGCCCCTCGTTCCGCTCCAATGCGCTTGATGCCTTCAAGCATAAATATAAAAGGAACAACCGTCGTTGCCACCGCAATGATGATAAATAAACCGTACATCTGGGCATCGTAGGAAAAAAGGTTAACCGGCTGCTCTCCGGCTGCTTGAATCGCCGTATACACGGCGATTGCCAAGCTTGCCGCCGACAGTCCATATGCATTCATTCGGATGCTGCCGATTTCGTGGACAAGCCGTCCTGATACGACCAAATAAACGGCATAAAAAATGGCAGACAGGATAATCAACACAGCTCCCGTCATATTCGCTTTTACCGCATGTAAATCCCAGCCGCCAACGGCCAAAAACAGCCCGCCGCCCACAAGGAAAACCGCGCCAAGATGTCGGATCGGCATCCTCTTTCTGTTCAACAAAGCAGACAGGATCAGCACGAAAATCGGATAGCTCATCACCAGCATCCGCTCGACAATCGCCGAGACATAATGAAGGCCGATGAAATCAAACAAGGGTGACAGGAAAAAGCAGAGCAGCCCCGCAGTGCAGGCTTTGATGACATCCTTATGTTTCGGTTTGGGCTTTGAACGATAGATCATAAAATCCCCCAAAACATTGGCGCCGCAATCAATTGCCGATACAATAAAACCGCCTCCGGAGCCGCCCCTTGTTCATAAGCCCATTTCACAAGAATGGATTTTGACGCAAAAGACATCGTTCCACATACGATAAAACATATGCCGGCAGCCGCCTGAAGGCTGCCACGCAAATCCCCGCTCTGCTCAACTGTACTCTTCTCAGCTCGTTTCATATCCCACAATCATCCTTTATTCATCAATATGCTTTTTGATAAAATGAAGCAATGTATTTCCCTGCGCCGTCAAAATGACGCCTTTCCCCGAACATTTTGGACAATGAAGCCCGTCTTCTTTGCCGCTGCCTTTGCAATGCGGACAAGGAATTTCCAAGTCGTCTGTTGCAATCACCATCTGGTCCACCTCCATTCATACTGTCATCTCTATCGGCCGCACCGGCCAGCCTTCCTCCATGGCCGTCACCTCCTTAAAGAATGCAAAAAAACCCTCGCCACAAAAGGACGAGGGTCTCGCGGTACCACCTTTTTTAATCGCAAATACGATTCGCTCACAAACATACGGAAAGGGATCACCCTTTCGATATGTTTCTCTTGATAACGGAGAGAACATCCCGGCGCCGCCTACTGACGGAATCCGTTCAGCGGAGCGATTCAGAAGCCCATTCGGCATCAGGGGGTCATCGGTTCACACCAGCCACCGACTCTCTTAAAACCCCTCGCTGACACGTACTTGCTCTTCCTCCATATCGTTTGACCGTTCATAATTTGTAAAATATATTACTCTGAAAATGGATTTGTGTCAATCAGCGTTTTCTGTTCGTTTTTTGACGGACTGCAAATCGGCTCGTAATTTAACTTGAATGCCGGCTCCGCCAAAATTGCGGGACTTGAACGTTGGAAGTGGCGTACCTTTATTGAATGAGCTCATCATGCATGATGAGTTGCTTTTGCTGGCTCAAATTAGTAATATAAATGTATGGAATAACATATTTTCATCAGTCGACATAGAAAGAAATACAGTATCGCTGCCACATGTAAAAGTATTTCTTCTTTAAGAAATGCATACAATAAAAAAGACCCGACTGCGCCAACAGTCGAGTCATCATACACAAAGCGGCCTGTCAAGGGGCTTGCTCAGATAGCTCTAACGCAGACACTATCCCTTTCACTTGCCAAGGCTTAAGGGAGTGTCTATTTTTCTTTCTTAGACAACACGGCAATCAGCATGCCGAAAGCCATCATTATAGAGATTGTTTCATATGTTGTCATGATGCATCACCCCCTTTCAAATGGGGATGAGCAAGAAACTCCCTCAAGCGAGCATATAGCTTTGTGTACAAAGAATATTTTACCATAACACTTCAAATGCCGAGAGACCTTTCCATCTCCAAAAACAAAATATTGAGGCTGAATGCAGGAACTAAAAAAACCTTATCGCTGCGCAAAAAAGTCGCCCCAAAGGAGAGCGACTTTTTTGGTCATGCTTTTTGAAAAAGCACCAGCCGTTATGATTTCTTATTCCGGTCTGCAAACACCGTCATGGCGTCGCACATGAACTTCGCCAAGCCGGTGCCGTATTGATCGATGTTTTTCGTAAAGCGTTCGTCATCGACATACATTTGCCCGATGCATTTGAAAGCCTCAAGCGAAAAGTGGTGGCCTGAATTTTGGTTTAAAAAATCATACCATTCTTGAATGGCCGCCTGTGCCTCATCTGAGTCAGGCTCGCCTTTTCGCAGGGCGGCGATTTTTCTGTAAATGTTGTTAAATTGCTGTTCCACCGCTTTTCTTTCATCTTCAGACATGGCGGCGTAATGAGCCTTCGTTTTGTCGATGGCCTCATCTCCCCAGCGTTCACGCGCTTCCTCCTCGTAAGGGTTTTGGCTGAAATCGAAGCCTGCAAATTTTTCTTCATTCGTCATGTCGATTTCTCCTTTCGTAAATTGTATCGTCTTATCGATTGTCTCGATCATTTGATCCAGCCTTCTGCGTTTTTCCAGCAGCATTTTTCTGTGCATCTGCAACGCTTCATTGCGGTCAAATGAAGGGCTCTCGAGAATGTTCCTAATTTTTTTCAAAGGGAAGTCGAGCTCTCTAAAAAATAAGATCTGCTGCAGCTTTTCCAGATCGTCATCTGAATATAGCCGATAGCCTGATTCGGTCGTCTCCGATGGAGTCAAAAGTCCGATATCATCATAATGATGCAGTGTGCGCACACTGATGCCGACCAAATCGGCAACTTCTTTCACCTTCATTTTCATGAATGTCGCCTCCCTTTGATATTGACTATAAAGTATCACGCAACGTGAGAGTCAATGCGGATTTTTAAATTTTTTTGCACAAAAAAAGCAAGCCTCGGCCTGCTTTACGTTTAATCCCTTATACTTGCTACTTGAAGCTTCTGTTTTATTTTTTCCATCATTTCAAAATAATTTTCCTTCAAGCTGCCGTTCGGACGGGAAAGAAAGTGCATCTCATCTTCATCCCGGTATGTTCTGGCGGTAAATAGCTCGGTCCCTTTTTCATCAAAGCAAGTGAGAATGATAAAATCGTAATAATACTCGAACAAACCTGTAGCCCCATCGTATTCACCACAGTCAATTTGCCGGTATTTTTTCAGCAAATACGTGTCATCATGAATCTGCCATACCCATTCCTCACATTCAAATGGCTCGTTATAGATGACGTTAGACATTTTGGATGGCATTCCTTAAAAACAGATCATCCAGCCATTCGTCTATCTGGCCTGTTGAAAATCCTTTCGAGACATTCAGGTCAATCAGCGTCCCGCCTGAATAGCCGAACGAAGCGGATCTATCCGCGATTGTATCAGGTCCTTTTTTCAAGACGTTCTTTAATTTGACCAGCATATTGCCAAAGCTTTTCTCCAAATCGCTTTTCGGGTCGGCGGCCGCTTGAATGACTTGTTCAAGTTTCTCATTTCCGCCGATGATGTCACCCGCTTCATTCAAACTGACATCCGCCAGCGTCAGCCCGGCCATCGTTTTTAAAAACTCATTGACATGCCATTTTTCGTAAGCGACTTTGTCTATTGGCTTTCCATTCTGTTCACCGACATAATCCGAATGGCTTAACAGCCGCGCTCCCAGCTGTTCTACCCCATTCAGCGCCTTTTCTATTTGTGCTCTTTTTTGATCGTCAAAAGTCCCTTCAACTGTAATGTGATTTTTGCCATCGACATGAATCTGCATGCTTTCATTTTCCGCAAGGGTAATGCCGTTTTCTCTGAGGGCTTTTTCGATCCGGCTGTTTAAACGCTGTCTGTTTACATATAGATGATAAATTTCAAACTGTACGCCATTCATCTGCGATTTTAAAGATGGTCCGTTTTTTTGCGCTTGTTCAGCCTGCTTGCTGATGGTCAGCGTGTCTTTTTTTGCGGCGGCTTGGGTCTCAGACCTATTAGTTTTTGCCGGCTGTTTGTGTGAAACTGCATCCATCAGCTTTTCAGTATAAAGCGCAAGTTTTACCTTGTCTCTAATATTCATGGGAGCTCCTTTCGTCGATTATGCGCTTTTATTTTTTATATCGGTCAACACGAATCTAAATTTTACCACCCATATGTTTGATCATACCGGCAGCTGTCTTCAACCGCGGTGATTTCCAAGTTGAACTGCCCCAAGCGAGGGAGTAGCATCTGACATTCCATGTCGTTTTGACCGGGAGCGCCAGTTCCGGTTTGAGATCCGGAAACAATGTCCCGCCCGAAACCGTTTTATGCCAGACTCCCTCTTCTTTGTTCAACACCTCTCTAAAGGTATGGCCGAGACGTTTGCCAGTTTCACCGCAGCCGTTGGAGAAACGGTTTCTTTTCCAGGGCTGGATATCGATGATGGAGACAGATTAGCCGTATACGTGCCGCTTTTCATTCTGTCGATGAACTCAAAGGCTGTAATCCCCGGCCATCAAATGAACCGTTGTTAGAAAGCACAGCCGCAATGTACTTTCCTGTTTCCGCACTGCTTATCCTTCCACAGGCTTCGCCACACTGCCTAAAAACAAAATCATTCCGGTTTTTTCATCAAACACCGCGAAATAAAACGGATGATCGACGGTCATTGTCACATCGGGAACGGCGCCTGATTCAACAATCTCGACCTTCGTAGCCGCGGCAGCTTCAGTGCCTGCCTCATCCACTTTGATAAACGTATGATGCTTGACCTCCTTTATGTATCCGGCCAGATCACCGGCAAACATATTTGAAAAATCCGCCTGGTGAAATACCGTTTTCAGCCCGAGCTGCTTCAGGGGATCGTTAAGCACATATTCCGCATCAATAGAGAAACGGGGAAGCTTCAATTCCACCTGTTTCATTTCCCAGCGCGCTTGCGATTCGCGCCAATTTTCATATGTCCATTCCTTCAGCAATGATTGAAGGTTTTCTGTTTTTTTCGGAAGAAACACAGCCAGGGCCAGGCCGTCGTCTTTGTACGGCAGCTTCACAGCTTGGAATCGCTTTGTTTCCTGATAAGAAAAGCGGTTTGTCTGCGTCATCATGGGATGGTCTTTTTTGGAGCCGTCCGCCGCATAAAACGGGTGAGGAGCGGTCAATTTTTCGTCAAACGGTTGCTTCCAGTATTCTTTAAAAAAGACGGCATTGATGATGTAAGCGATAGTATCAGGTGGTACTCTGTCGATGATTTGATCGATATGCCCTCCAGTCTTTTTCGCCGTCCAGGCGTTTACCTCATCTGCCGCCAGTTGGGGATCTTTGTTCAGCTGATAAGCGTCTCCAAGGCCTGCGATCTTGTCTGTAAAACCTTTCTTGAGCTCCGGCTTCGACCATATGGAGTTGGCGGCGGAAAATTCGCCGTGCGGCAGCGTTTTGTACGATTGGATCAAGGATCTTGACGATTGGTTTATCGACGTGATGTCCATCTGCTCGATAGATAAAGCATGGAGAATCTCTTTCCGGCTGTCCCCGGCAGCTCCATTGGCCGTCATGAGCAAAGCCTGCTGCACGCTGTATGGAGAGATGAACATATTTTGAGAACCCCCGGCTTTTTTCATCATTTCATGAAACAAATCAAGAGCGAATTGCTGTTCAGCCGCGGCAAAAGACGGTTCAACATCCGGCGATGACCGCTGTTCGGGTGATTCTTTTGATTGTTGAAGAGACGGCTCCGGCTCTGTTTCCCCTCCGCAGCCCGCCATGATGAAAAGCACGCTCATAACGATTGCCAGAGTTTTCGGTTTACCTATCATGTTTTCCGCACCTCCTATTGTGTTAGTGGGTTCGCCGATTGAAAACGTTACACAAAAAAGCGACCGGCTCTCACGCCGATCGCTTTATTTTTTCGTGACATGAGATCACTGCTCTTTCAGAGCCAGCTCCCGCAATTCCTTTTTGACGATTTTGCCGAGTCTGTTTTTTGGAAGGCTGCCGGCAAACACGATTTCCGGGATTTTATAATCTGCTAGACGCTCTTTGCAGAAATCGATGATATCCTGTTCAGACAGAGAGGAGCTCTCGTTTTTCACGACATATGCCCGCGGCGCCTCCCCGTACGTCTCATCGGGAACGCCGATAACGGCCGACTCCACTACGCCAGGGACCTGATCGATAATCTCTTCCACCTGGTCAGGGTATATATTATCCCCGCCGTATACAATCACATCTTTATAACGGCCTGTAATATATAAAAAGCCGTCTTCATCAAGCTTGCCCGAGTCGCCCATGTTAAACCAGCCATCCTTCAGCACCTTTTCCGTGGCCGACGGATTTTGATAATACCCTTCAAACACATACGGGCTCTTGATGACGACTTCTCCGATTTCACCCGCCGGCAGCTCTTGACGCGTGTCCGGATCTACGATTTTGACGCTGACGTGCGGAATCGGTTTACCGGCGGAATTGACTTTATCCCAGCCCATGTCCGGCCGCCAGACGCTGACGGTCCAGGCTTCTGTGCTTCCGTAGCCCTGCACCATTTGGATGCCGTGTTCTTTATACTCTTTTATCAGCCGCGCCGGAACCTTCGTCCCGCCTGAAACAAGGCTGATGATCGATGACAGGTCAAACGGCCGCCTCTTCATTTCCTCCAGCATATAGGTGTATACAGACGGAAACGCCATCATCATGTGAATCTGTTTTGCTTCGATTTCCCGCAAAATCTCAACCGGCTCCGGATCCCATAAGAAGTAGAGTGCGACCCCTTCAAATGCGCCTTGAAATACATGATTCAGCGAGCTCATATGATACAGCGGATGACTTGCGAGAAAACGGGTTCCTTTCAGCCGTTTCCCTTTTACCTTCATATCTGTCAAATAAGCAGCCAGACTGCCGTGGTTGACCATGCAGCCTTTCGGATTTCCGGTCGTACCGGAGGTGAACAGCATCAAAGCCAAGTCGTGTTCTGTCACCTGCTTTGCCTCAACCTCTGAAGGCCTGTCTTTCAGGAGGCTTTCAAACTGTTCGGTCGTGTCCATTCCGGCGCCTGCTTCAATCAGGCGGCAAAGTGCGAGGTGTTGACGAAGGGGCGACAATATATCGGCAAACTCCCGGTCATAAAACATCACCTTAGGCTGGGATTTGTTTAAAATCCCTTTCAACTCATAGGACGTCAGCTGCCAGCTTAGCGGAACGGCAGTCGCGCCGATCGTTAATGATGCCAGCAAAATAACGGGGAAGTGGTGGGTGTTTTTACATAAGATCGCAATATGATCTCCCTTTTGAACACCCTCTTCCAGCAGATAATGCGCCAATTGGTTCACCCGGTCACGATATTCCTTAAACGTAAACGTTCGGTTTCCTCCTGATAATGCTTCCAATTCATCAGAGCTTTCCATATAATCATGGATTAATTGCTGAAGTGTACCCAAAATATTCATCTCCACATTTTCATTGTTTCTCACAAAACCCGGTTAGATTATGTGACGTACAAACAATTCTAAAACAAAAAATATCCATTGTAAAACCATTTCAATATGGAATTATTCTGTTTATGAATTGATAACAAAAGTAAGTATTTTGGATGATCAAAACGTTTTTTGAAGCGCTCTGACTTATGATAAAATTGACCTATGTTTTTATCGATCAGTGAAATTTGATTCTGATCCCCTTTCACATGATGTCGGAAATGAGGAAACCTTCATGAAGCACCATAGGCTCGAAGCGAATCTATTGGATCATGCCCTGACAAAATATTTGCGTTATTCAAAGAAATTGGACGAAGAAACACTTCCCATGAACGTCACAAGCGTTAAAGGGTTTATTTTGCGTATCATTTACAGACATGAAACATGTACGGTCAAGGACATTCTGCAGGAAGTATCTCTATCTCCATCAGCAACAACAAATGCACTGAATCATTTGGAAGAAGAAGGACTTGTCATCAGGTCAAGAAACAATGACGACCGCCGCACCGTCTGGCTTGAGCTTTCACAGGATGGGAAGCGGATCGCTGCGCAAATGGTAGAAAACCGCCAGTCATTGATTGACAAGATGTTCGACAAACTGCCAAAAGAGGAAAAAGCGGCTTTTTTCTCTTTAATTGAAAAGGTTTTTCTGTCATCCTTTCAGCGTGATTGAAAACTC
>NZ_BCVZ01000012.1 GCF_001592005.1 Bacillus sonorensis NBRC 101234 = KCTC 13918 | reverse complement strand
CCTGTCTATCCATGAAAATGAATCTTATAGATTAGGTCAAACAACCTATCTTCTGTTGCTTGAAGTTTTAAAAAATAGTTGATTTAAATAAAAAAGCCGTTAAAAACGGCTTTAAGAAAGAAATGAAAAATTTATATTTTTTGATTAAGAGAAGAAATAGTGACTGGGTGCGCTTGTTATGTTCCTTGAAGCTACATCCACTTTATCGGTGGACACATGACAAAGAAAGCTAAGTCCAATGGTAAGAACCCCTTAAGCCAATCTTCATTTTAGACTTCATACAAACATTCCCCTTTCAATATTTGTTTTTGTGCATAGACCATCTTTTTGAGACAGATGAGGCTATCCTCTGTTTTTCCATTATAATCTAAATAAGTACCGGCTAAAAGAAAATTGAAGGTATAATCAATATAAAAGGACCGTTTAATTATGAGGGCATTACCGAATGTACTTTCCAGCCTGCGTATCGTGCTGTCATTTTTGCTGTTGACAACATCGAGCCCCGAGGCGTTTAGCGCACTATATGTATTATGTGGTATTTCCGATGTTGCCGATGGGTATATAGCACGTAAATTTGAGATCGAAACGAACTTAGGGGGCAAAACTGGATAGTTTGGGTGATTTTGTATTTTAGGCTGTGGTCCTGATTATTTTTTTCTTTCTTTCAGACATTTATGTAAGTAATACCGTTATATTTTGTGTTGCAGTGGTGGCCTTAGTCAGGCTTTTCAACTTTATGATCACAAAAGCTAAATTCAGACAGTGGGGGATGTTACATACTTTTGGGAACAAAGCGGCGGGGTTTGCTTTATATGTAGCAATCGCTTTGAGTATTGCTTTCTCTCATATCCCATCGTCTCTAGTAGTTGTGGTTTTTTCCGCAGCCCTTACTTCGGCAGTGGAAGAAACCGGCATATTGCTTACTTCTAGCGTGTATAAAGTCAATCAAAAAAGTATCTTTTTGCCTTGAACCTTTAGGTGAAAAAAGAAGATCATGAAATCTTATTTTCCGTTTTTTTTTAAAGTGGTCCTTGTACAAGGACCACTTTAAATTTATCTCCATCTCCAATTAATTTCATTATCTTCTTCGTATATTCCTGGTAAAGATATGCCTACCTTTTTTTGCTCATCATCAATAATAAACCAATTATCATCATCAAGCCATTCATCATTATATTTCTCTATTGCATAAGGGTCATCTTCATTTACTACTGCTTTAAAGAAATCTTTGAATTTCTCCATTTTTTCATTAGGGATGATTGTTCCATACATCCAAACACCTTCGACAGTAGCACCTTTTATTTCACCTAAACACTCATTTTTATAATATAGAAGCATATCTATCACTCCTTTGGATGCATTTTGATAAACTGTTTTGGAACTTCGCCTTTTACAAAGTATTCGGTATCTCTTTGAGTCCATTTTAAGGCTTTGTTTTTCCAATGTTCAGACTGCCGAGTATCATTTTTGATTAACCTTTCAATTTGTTTAGGGGATAAAATCACAACATCCTTTACTTCACCAGACCTGATTGCTTTCCTAAGAGCAGATATGTCGAGTTCTATTATATTTTCTCCATATCCCTTTGCAACCTTTTGATTTATAGTAAAGCTTGTATAAGGGCTGTTGGACTTTCCTCCTTTTCTATACCCGCCAAGAATGTGTTCTGTAACAGTAACCTGACGGCCTTGATACATACCGGTTTTGTTAGCGGGAACAAGATTTCCCGTTTCAGGCGATATATGAGATTTACCTATACCGTTTGGCCTTTTAGGTTCATAAGGAAAGTCTTCACCTCTATACAGATTGGTACCTTTACGGCTGTATGAATTTATATTAAGCACTTTCCCAGCTTTACTCATACCAAACGGTGTTAACATTGCTATGGCTTGATTAAGGCTACCTTGGCGCTGCTCATCTGAAATCTTATTCCCGAACATATCCCTGCCGGTGATCGTTTCGCTGAATCCGTTCGCTGAGGCAAGCCCGTATAAACCCTTTTCGGAGTTTTTCAAAGCGTGGAATGTTTTCGGCGTTTTGTAAGCAGCCAGGGCCTTATCAACTGTCGTGATGGCCTTTTCTGCTTTATACATGCTGTATACGCCTTTGATCCCTTTGGCGCCTTTGCCAAGCCAGCCTACAACTGGAATGTAGCCGGCGGCGCCCATCGCTCCCGCAGCAACCCGCTGCCCGTATGTCAACTTTTCACCAGTTACCGGGTCAACTCCCTCGGTGGCCCTCTTGTAATCATAATAGCCGGTGGCTTCTCCTACAAATGTGCTGCCGGCATCAAGCACTTTTTCATACCATGGCCGGTTTGCAAGCTCTTCCTGTTTTTTAGCGAGCTCTTCCTGCTCTTTGGCAATCTGACGGGCTTCAGCCTGATCTTTTTTAAACTGGATATAGTTTTCTGCATTCTTATGTACGTCATCTTTCAGTTGATAGGCTTCGCTGGCCCGGTAAGCTTTGGCGTCATAGTGAAATGGGGAAGCACTTTTCCCTTTGCCAGTTGCACCGATTAGAGCGGTATAGTCAGCGGTAACCATCTGCTGGTTGATTTCAGATGCGGCATATTCCTCTTTGAGAGCGGCGTCCAGATCATCGACGGCTTTGATCGTGTCTTTGCGCTCATCGTTTGCATCATTGAGGTGTTGTTTGAATGTGTTAGTTGAAAAGACATCTAGAGGCAGTATATCATGGATGCTTTGCAAAATGGCTTGCATGTCTTTTTTCTGCAGTGAAACCATTGCCTTTGAGTTTTTATAGGCATTAGCAAGCTGGTTCTCAAGAAATTCCATGTCAATAAACGTGTCGCCAGAAAGATCTGCCTCTTCCACAGCCGCGGAAACGCCGTCGAGAAATTGAACCTGCATATCAATCAGATCGAGCCAGTCGTCCACTATACCCGCCTGATCCCTGTAAAACGCTTTGATGTTATCGGCGCCTTTCCCCTCAAAATCATCGCCCAAATCAGCCATCTTTTGGAACGCCTTTTTCAGGTTGACAAACTGCTCTCTGGTGCTTTGGTATTCCTTGGAGCGTTTCTCCATAGCAGCTAATAAAGTTTTTGACTCATAGATCTTCATTCATCAAACCCTTCCTAAGTCTTAATCAAATAAGAGTTTACCACTATACGGAAATGAATTGGTGAATAAATCCTGTCTATCCATGAAAATGAATCTTATTGAGTAGGTCTTAAAACCCAACACACTCGACAGGCTTTTTCTGAATTCCAAAAAAGGAAAATCATTGTCAAAAAATGATCCTTTATGTAAAATGAAAGATATGCAGAAAAAGGAAATGTGCACCCTGAATTTTTTGAATATTTTAAATCAACTATACGAAAGGATGATAGGGGATTGAGTACAATAGCATTTGAGAAAGTTGGCCAAGCTATAAATGATTGGTACAAAGTGATTAAACAACACAACAAATCTAGGGCAGCTGAGATGAGAGAGGAGATCGAAATAGCACTGCCTAACATGAAAGAGAACCAAAATGTTTTAATATACTTCAGCCTGATAGACTCGCGTTATAAACTTATGACAGAGGATTACAACGAATCCGGAGAATTACTCAACAACATTAAGGCCAAAGCTCTAGAATCCAATACCGATGATATGATTCAATACTATTTTTACTTTTTTTCAGGACTGTATCAGTTTTATAAAAAGAACTTTGTTGACGCTATTAATTTTTATAAGATTGCTGAAAACAGGCTACATAAAGTACCGGATGAAATTGAAAAAGCTGAATTTCACTATCAACTTGCAATTGCATATTATGAGATTAGGCAGAATTTCTTTTCTATGAGCCATACACAAAAAGCATTGGATAGTTTCAAGGCCCATGAAGACTATACAAACCGAGTTATCAAATGCAAAATGCTCTTTGCAATGAATAAAGTTGATTTACAGGAATGGGATGAAGCTGTTGACCTGTATAAAGATGCGATCCTTATCGCGCACAAATCGAATGATAAGGCTACTGAAGGGCTTGGATACTTCAACTTAGGATTAGCTTATGAGAGACAAAACCTTTTGGAAAAAGCAAAGGAATGTTTTCAAAACGCACTTTCTATTCCTGAGCACCAGGAATCTGTCTATTCAATTCGTTCCATGTACATGTTAAGTCGAGTTTTCTACAAAATCGAGTCACCTTCCCAAGCTAGGGAATGGCGTATCAAAGCCCTTGAATTTGCTGAAAAAGTCCATGAAAAAGTATATCAAGCCAAGCTTAACCTCATATACTATTTGTATGATCAATCAAATCACACATCCTTTGACACCAGTATGAATTTATTAAAAGAAAAGAATCTGTGGTCTGATGTAGCCGATCTCTCCGAAAATGCTGCTTTTTTCTTCAAAAAGCAGGAAAACACAGATCTTTCATCAAAGTATTTTGAGGAAGCATGTAAAGCTAAAGACCAAATTTTGAATTTACGGAGGCGTATATCATGAAAAAAGGAAAGATCATCATCACTGCTGCTATTCTTGGGCTTCTTCTGGTTTCTGGATTTTCCTCAAATGGTAAAGCAGAATTCGCCACAACATTTAAAGTGGCTGAAAACGGCGCACTTGGATAAAAAAATGGCGGACTCATAAGAGTCTGCTTTTTTGTTCACAACAGCCCTCAGATAATCCCGAGAGCTGTCGCAAGGTTATAAATGGCCTGTCGTTTGATCTGATAATATTTGTCCTTTTTCAGCCCCATCTCCATATAAATTTCAATGTCTTTGATTTTTGTTGAAGAAAGATATTTCATCTGTATGATCTTCAATTCATCATCATCAAGGCTTTGTTTAAGCGCCCTGTCCATCTGTGCAACTTTTAATGCATTAAAGGAATGCGGATCTCGCAACCGCGGGAAAAGCTCTGTCATTCCGGCCGCTTCTTGCTCCTTTCTGTTTTCAAGCTGAACCTTCAAGGCCTTATATTTCTTGAGCTCCTTAATAATCGTATTTCTAACTTCCTTTTCGTCTATAGGCGGCAAAAATGACAATTGTTTTGCTAACAAATTCACCCCTCCTAAAAATAAAAAAGACACCAAACAAACGCATAAAGCGTAGGTTTAGTGTCCGCAGGCTCTCCGTCTTGGACTTATTTACTTATATACGATCTAACTAACTCCTGGGATGATTCTTTCAGAAGCTTTTTCTTCATAAAATTTAATGGTTCCAAATCAATATTATCAGCCATGGTATAATAACTTAATTCCTCATCTAACTTTTTGCGAATAATCTTCATATGAAGATATTTAAACAAACCAAAGGCTAAGTATTTTCCTTTTATTAATCCTGAATAGTTATATACACCATCCACATCATAAAAATCATCAATTTTCGAGAATTCATCTTCATAATTAATATTTTTTTTATAACAGATCTCTTTTATTTTTTGAATATATTTTTTTATTTCCTCTTGTTTTATTTTGTAAGTCCCATTCTCGAAATATCTTCCAGGGCTTATGCTTGTATTTTGTTCAAGAGTAAATTTAAAAGCTATAGCATAAACAATAAAGAGTTCTTTAAAACTCTGATACATATATGATATCCATGTTTCCCAATCTAATAATGATTCAAGTTCATAATCTTCTTTATCAAATACTTTTAACTTTAAAAGAGATAGTGCTCCTTCTTTAGTTACTATGTAATTTTCAAGAGTAAACTTTTCTAACTCTATTAAATTAGGGTGGTTCGGTATTTCAATATGTCTAAAATGGTCGAAGTCTTTATCTACAATAAAAAAACATTTATTGAGAGAAGATTTTTCCGCCTTCCATTTACCGAACATTTCTAACACATTTTTCTTTGACCTTAAACTATAAACCTTTCCAATTTTCAATTTACCATTAACTAATCGCTCAACTATTTTGTTATAGACAGGTCGCATCTTTTCATCTTCGATAAATAAAAATATGTCATATTCTCTATGACGTAGCATAACATCAGCTAAAAAGGATTTTTCACTTCTAGTTGGGAATGGATTCAATTTATACTCCCTCTCACTTCAGAACAATACTCTTTATAATCCCCTATAACATCAGGTGAATGCGTAGCAATTATAATTTGCGAGCTATTATTATTCTCCATCAACAAATCAAGAAGTTTGGATTGCCACTCTACGTGTAGTGACAACTCAGGTTCATCAATGAGTAACACTTTATCCTTTATTCGAAATTGAGATGTTAGTGAAAATACAAAAAAAATAACTATTTGTTTTTCTCCTGAAGAAAGCAGTGTCAAATCAAGTTCCTCATTAGGATTATCAGAATTTAAGAAAACTAACTTATTTTCTTCTTCGTTAAATCTAATCTGTTTATTAGTATCTTTCAAAAGATAATTAATTGAATCCAACACATGTGCTAAATTCTTCTTGAGAAAATCAATTCTCTTTTTTTGCCTAGACGCTATAACTTCAATTTCATTTAATTTGCTTAACTGTACGAACGCTGATATATGTTCAATAAATAATTTGTCATCTTTTATGACAACGCTATTTTCTTTTTTTTCGTAGCTATGCCTCGATTTGCTATATCGGAATAGTAATTCTTTTATATTTGTTTTGAATTTTTTCTTACCGTTAAATATTTCATTGATCTTTTCTTCTAAATTTGAAAAATCATAGTCATCAGCATCCATCAAGTCTGTAGTTATAGGTGCAGAAAAGTTTTCAACCATTTTATTTCTTAAATTTGTATTAATTATATTTTCCTCTCTAACAATTCTCTGTTTATGTAGATCAAAATGTCTATTTGCTGCCATTATAGAGTCTGCAATATTTTTCTGATTTTCAGAAGGAATGGCGTAGTAAGCACTATCAATCTCTTCATTATTTTTATATTCATTAATTGCTCTTTTTCTGTATCTTATAGGAACTGGTCCAATAGGTTTAGGCACATTTTGTCTAACTCTCCTATTAAGAGGTATATAGACAGTTTCAGAAAGAGGTACTATTTTTTCTTTAAAATTATTAATTGAATTTTCATTAGAATAAGTTTTATATTCATCAGAAAACATAAATTGCTGTGGTTCTTTAATTATTTCAAACTCTAACTCGTCGATTTTTCCATGTATATATTCCCCACGATCTTCAATAGTTAAACGAATTAATCTTTTATTACTCTCAAATTGTAAATCCAATAAAGAAAACTTATATTTAAGTAGTCTCTTAATATTACCAGATAGGATATAAAATATTATATCTAAAACTGTTGTTTTCCCACTGCCGTTTAATCCGTAGAGAATAGTTAATTTTTCATGAAATTCTATATCATATGTCTTCCCATATAAGTTGAGTATCTTAAGTCTTTTAATATTCACTTATATCCCCCTAAGAGTATGATTTATCCTTTGCTATATTATTTTAACATATTTCAAAGCTCCCTAATAAGTATCGGATATTCTAATAAGTTTTTTAAATTCACTTGGAGATCCAAAGAAATTCTTTACACCACCCTTTTTTATAAAAATCCTCCGCTATTTAATTTTGTATCCAATTTTGTAATCAACACGAGCAAAATCACCCTTCGCCGTTTCAATGATCATTTTTCCATGTTCGGGTGCCTCGGCTTCGTAAGCCGTTCCGTTGACACCGTCTAAAACGAAATAGTTACTTTCCCGCGTTGAATTTTATGTGTAATCGATAAATCTTGATTGACCGTCTAATTGTCTTGGACTGTTCACCTGCATCACTCCCTGTGCTATGATAGAAATGCCCATTATGTGTAACATAGCCGGAGCGATCTGCTTCGGTTTTTTTATTGGCTAATTTCAAGCTTGTCCATCCTCTATGCGAAACCGTTTGATCAGGCAGCACCGTGTTCCTCATCTTCCTGGTCATCCTGACCGTCATTTTCAGCTGGAGAATCATCTTCAGCCGCCTCGGTTTCTTGCCTATTCAGCGGCTCCGCTTCTGCATCTTGATCTTGCTTCCAGTCCCACCATGCATTCGCAAGCGGCGCAACCTCCGCAAGATATTGATCCATCAGTTCAACAATTTTGCCTGAGGAGACACCTCAAGTTCAAAAGCCAATTTACTAAAGGGTTCACCTTCAATTCTGCGTTTGACGAAATTGGGGAAGTCATTCGAAAACTTTTCAAAATTAGGGGCCATTCCGCTTGTGATAAATTCCTCGATAATCGCCCGTTCAATCTGCCGTTTTTCTTTTTTGGTTGGCACGTCTTCTTTAGGTAGACTGAGCTCGGCCTCAAGTTGTTCTGGCTGCGGTTCAACTTCGGTTACAATCCCATGCTGATCAACCTACCACAAGTTATAAGGTTGATCAGCATGGGATTGATTTCAACGTTATAATTGACAAGTGTTGATTCCAGTTGGGATTCGACTTTTTGATCAATCATTTCGGAGAGATGCTGGATTTTCCCGTCTAAATCCGCGCTATTGACCTCCAAGGTAATTTCCGTTAAGTTCTTCGGTTTCAGATTCACCTTTTTTACGATTGCTTTGAAGTCAATGAAAGAAGATATAATTGTTCCAAAGGTTACTGAACATCCGAATATAAAACAAATATCCATTTCTTATAGAAAACGCTATAATAGAGTGAACAAATATTATGAAGGGAGAGAATGAATATTAACGAAGGCGAATTAATTAAAGTGACACTTAAAGGCTTAAAAAGTATAATCGACACTCATGGAACATATCCGCTGCTACAGCCTGGTGGTTTTGTTTTAGAAGATCCTTATTTCAATTTTAATGATCCAGCAACCGAGGAAGAAATCGAACACTTAGAAAGCGTCTTTAAGGTTAAATTCCCCAATGATTATAAAGAATTTCTTAGATTGCATAATGGAATGGATATTATTGACGGCATTGAAGTCCTCAGTATAAACGATGTAATCCAATATAATGAGGTTCAAGATCTTCCTGAAGGGTGCGTATTAATTGGATATCATTTTGATGGACGTTATGTGATTGATACAAAAAGATATCATATCGGATTGGATTACATGTTCTATTTAGATCCAATAGATCCATTTGAGGAGGCTGAAGATTTAGGTTCGAATTTTGAAATATGGTTCGACCGCTTACTTAGTTCAAATGGGAATAAGTTTTGGGAATTAAACCGAGACATTAAAAAGTATTATGATAACATATAAAAAAGACTCCATTAAGAATCCTTTTATATGCTGCTCACCAGGATTAAGGAGTCAAATTTCCTCCCCTGTATTCTCTTGGAAGCTGGCAGCCAATGTGCATGTTTAGTAGAGTTTTTTATAAGATAGGCGATCTCATGTAAATCCTTTTTTAATATTAAAACCCCGTCGGAAGGCAAAGCTTTCTAGATTATTAATTTGGCCAAACGATTATTGATTAGAAATAATCCTTTTCTTAAACCCGGCCTTGATAAAGAGAAAATCGAAATATCATGCTTCTTTTTACCGGCCATGCTCATCTCGCTTAAAATCTCCCCCACCACGCTGCTGAACTTGAAGCCGTGTCCACGTGCGGGGGATCAAACGAATCAACCAAAAGGACATCGACACCTTTTTTGGCGAGAAAATACCCCGTAGCCATTCCCATTGAACCCGCTCCGACAATGATAACCTCAAAATTCCTTTTGGATTTTACACTTCCCTTTTCATGCAATATTAATCCTAAACTACCACTTTATAAGTATTGGTCAAATATAAAAAAACTGCCTTTTCAAGCAGGAGAAATTTATGAGCGTTTTTCTGTAACTTCAAGATTATTCATGCCTATTCGTTTTTTTATTTGAAATGGCTCCCACAAATCTCCATGAGGAGCAAAGATTATTTGGAACGATGTGAAAATGACTTCTTTTGCAAGCGGGATTTCACCGCTTGCGTTCCCCGTGGCTATCGCGCGCAATCCTGCATAGACTCCAGTCACTCCTCCTGTGAAGCTGACGACCTTCATCATTATTCGATACATCCGGGTGCACGCTTGGTAAGGTATGTCTCCAGCGGCCATCAATCAATTGCACAACATACGTGTGAAAAAGATCAGTGTCCACAGGCTCTCTGTCTTGAACTCGATATTCACGTTCGTCTTTCTTGTCTCTATCGTATGACAAAGTGGAATAGAAAAAGTACCCGTTTTATCCCATTTTTTGTCGAATTTTTCTCGGATTTGAACATAAAAAACCTTGAAAGGCAGTTGCCAATCAAGGAGTTGATACTTTTAACAATATTTCTATTTAATTTGCTAATATAATTATTTTTGGTCAATCGGCTCTATACTAAGCACCGTACCAATGGGTCCTAATTTTTCAATTAGTTTCTTTGCCTTTCCATATGGGAATCTCTCCATTAATAAATAAGGGGGATTTTTTGAAGCCTTTAGTAGATTTGCTGTTGAAATCTCAATCCCTATACATTCTTTATTCTTATTAAATCTTTCAATCCTCCATTAGGGGTCTTTGCTAACACTATATTGCAGGTATCAGGTGGCTCACTTATTGTTTTTTGTTCTGATTCACTTATAATGCAACCACTATTCACCCATTCAATAAAATCTGAAGTAATTACAGTAGCATGGCTTGGATCCATATCCCCAGAATCAACAATTAATACTTCTGTTTCCTTTTCATTTTGAAGCATTAGGAAAACATTTCCTCCTCCATCATCGCCAATAGAGACATATCCTCTTGCATATTCATCTACTTCCCATGTCTCGTTTCTTTCCACAATATCTTCTGTACCATAAATAGCCACCCCGCCACCAATTGAAAAACCATTTGTATTTCTTAATAAATCCTTATACACATTTGGTAATTTAGCTTGTAGAATATCTTCTGACTCTTGAATTTCAGTTTCACTTGCTGGCTTATTTTTTATCAAATCTGAAACCATTGATAAATCAATCACTTTACAAAACCTCCCAAACCCTCGAAATATTTATATGCATCCTTCATTGCTTTTCGAGCAGCTTTTTGATCAACACCTGCTTCAATCATTTCCCTATAACTCACATTACATTCATAACGTATGTCAGTATTAAATCTCTCGATTTTTCTCCGCTTTCTTTGCATAGAAGAAATTTTTGCGTGTGATTGGCCAGAGCTTGATGGGAGAAGTATTGCAGAAGCTTTCTTTTCGTTATAATCAAATCCACCCTCTTTAGCCCATCTTTTCGCCCTTTCATTTTGTATTGGGTGGTGAGACTGTATTCGATTATCAGAAGCAATATTTTTGTTCCCTGGTGCACGATTTACCCCTGAACTTAAATAGCCATGTTCATCAACATCTTCCTTTAGATATCCCCCTGGCCTTTAGCAGTATTAGTCGAAACCCTTTTAGCTGTTTTTGCACCTTTATTTGCTTAAAAACGTATTTTCCTACCTTGACTGCTTTAGTCGCAGGTATGACAGAAACGCCGGACAGGATACGGTCAGTGATGGATAACTACTCACCTGTTCCAGGGTCGACACCTGTTATCGCTCTATATCCATCATAAACACCGGATCAAAAGCTTTTTCAATGTCGCTTTTCTTCACTCTGTTTTCCAGTATCCTTTACCATTCTGTCCCATGACTCACAACCTGCCGCCAATGCGACAAGCAGCAAAACTGCGATTGGTGCAATAAACTTTTTCATTTTCCTTTCGGCCCGTGGCCGTCTCTTTAACCTTCACAAATTTCCTCATCAGCCCCCATGCGCTGTCCGCAGATAGGGCAGCAGGAATTCGGGCACACCTTTATAGCTTAGGCTTTTCTACTGCTCGTTTTAAATATTTTTCATCAAATTAGGAAATACTTATTTAAAAAGGTGGTGCTATTTATGGATTTCCCAATAATTCATACAAATTTTTGGGATGCTGTTACAGCAGTACCAATTATCTTGGTCATTACACAGATAATTAAAATCTTTCTCAAGGTTCCCAAAAAATATGTTCCATCTATTGCACTCGCACTTGGCTTAATTATATCTGTTTGCATAAGTCATCGACATAGCCTCGTAGCTGGAATATTTATGGGCGGATTCTATGGTTATGCAGCTATTGGATCATATGCATCATTGAAAACAACAATCTCATCATATAGAAACAAAAAAACATAAATGGACATGGAAAATACTCAATTTGATGGTTCGGGCGGATACTCTTCTATAAGAACCTGAAATGTTCTTATTGATAAGCTCCTCTACTTGAATTGATTGAATCAAAAATTGATACATAGCAATGAGTCTCACCTAAAGGAAACAGGAAGTAATTTTCCACCTCCACAAGCGTTGAAAATTTAGAGGTTAGGCAGGGTCCCTTTCAACGCCAAGATTCACACTCCTTGACAGGGACAGCTCCGCCGCCCCTGCTATTATTTAAATTTGTATGATGATTCAAGATGAATCCTGAAAAAATCACCTTTTGCCGTTTCAATAATCGACTTTCCATGTTCAGGTGCGTCTGTTTCGTAAGCCTCACCGTTAACGCCATCTAAAATGATGACAGTTACTTTCCCGTTAAATTTTATGTGTAATCGATAAATCTTGGTTGACGCGTCTAATTGTCTTGCACTGTCACCTGTATCGCTCCCTGTGCTATGATAGAAGTGCCCATTATGTGTACCATAGCCGGAGCAATCGCTTCGGTTTTTTTGTTGGCTAATTTCAAAGGTGCATAGGGTGGACAGCTTATCCATCCTCTATGTGAAACAACGTTTGATCAGGCTGCGCCATGTTCCTCATCTTCCTGGTCATCCTGACTGTTATTTCGATAGGGGATTCTTCTTTAGCCGCCTCGTTTTCCTGCTTGATCAGCGGCTCCGTTTCTGCTTCTTGATCTTGCTTCCAGTCCCACCATGTATCCGCATGCGGCGCCAACTTCGCGAGATATTAATCTATTAGCTCAACAATTATCCCTGAAGAAATCTCAAGTTAAGCCAATTTACTGAAGGATTCACCTTCAATTCTGCGCTTCACGAAATTAGCAAAGTCGTTTGGAAACTGTTCAAAGTTAGGAGCCATTCCGCTGGTGATAAACTCCTCGATGATTTCCCGTTCAATCTGCCGTTTTTCTTTTCTGACAGGTCTTTAGGCAGTCCAAAATTGGCCTCGATCGAATGATAAAAGACTCTTTTATATTACCTAACAAATATATTTCGTCGATCATAGGCAAAAATAATCATCGTTACACCTAGTAAAGCACAAATCATATACATAAATGAGTACGAGGAAAAATCAGCTACCGGCCCCATAATGACACCACCTAATGAAACGCCTAAATCAGCCATCGCAATGAATAAACCCAACAGTATATTGCGATTCACCTTTGGCAGAACAAAGCTCAAATATGTTGTTAGCGTTGGATAGAGAATTGCCTGCGCGATACCCATTAAAACCGCGCCAGAATAGAAGAAGATTGCTCCTCCTGTGATCGAAAAGCTTACAGACTGTGCAGCTATTGCCAAAATTAGCATCGTTCCCATTATAAATATTGGATGCCATTTGCCGTCTGAAGGAATTTTCTTTCGTAAAGTAAAACGGGCAAATACAACGGTAGCTGCTTGAAGCATAAGAAACACTCCGGCATTACCGCCTTGCAGCTCCTTCGCATAAAGCGGAATAAAGGTTGTAACGGCTCCAAACACAATTGAAGCCACTAACATGAACACACTGCATTTAAACAAAAACGGATTTTTCACTAGCTCGCCAAAGAACTTAAACATATTTGCACCCTGATTCGCATTCGTTTCTGCAGGTTGTTCTTTTCCTTTTTCTATTTTCGCACTATAGCCAGCCACACCTGTAAAAACCGCAATTCCAATCATCACTGCTGTGAAAGAATCCTTGCCCCCGTGCCAAATACCTAACGCTAAGATAGGCCCAATAATACCTGGTATGTAAGAAAATAAAGAATAAAGGGAAATACCTTGAGAGCGATCTTCCTCTGGCAGCGAATCAATAATGCCAATTTGCAATGCCATTGAAAAAAAGGCCGTCGACACCCCTTGCAGCATACGGGCGATGAAATATCCCCACAGTCCAGTAAACGTGTATAATATTAAAGCAACGCCATTCACAATCAGAATGGTGCGTAATACTTTTAACGGCCCGTGCTTTTGAATCATATGACCAGCCCATGGTCGAAAGAACATTGTCGTAAACAGATAGGCCCCCATGATCAAGCCGACGGTTGTGTTGGCGGCTCCGAATGCTTCCCCTTGTAAAGGAATAATTACATTAAGAATCGAATTGGCGCTAAAATACAGAAGCACCAACAAATACAAGCGTAATAAAGGCCAAGACATAGCTCTACTCAAAACCTTTTCCTCCTCTTAATTCAGCGCATTTCTTACATTAAAAACTGATGAGCTTTTGCAGTAACTTTCTGGCATATTCTGATTGAACATCCTTCAATTGGTTTATTTTAATGATTTCTTCGATTTGACCATCTTTAAAAATAATGACTCTATCACAAATGTAAGCAGCAGCTTGAATATCATGAGTGATAAAGATATAACTCATATTGTAAATCGTCTTTAACTCCTTTAATAATTCAAGTACTTGGATTTGAACGGATACATCTAAAGAGCTGATCGCCTCATCAAATAAAATACATTTTGGTTCTGTGGAGATGGCTCTGGCGATACACACTCTTTGAACCTCCCCGCCGGATAGCTCATGAGGATATCTGCTTTTATAAGATGGATCTAATCCTACTTGTCTTAACAGCTTATTAACCGTATGTTGATCTTGCTGTTTGCCTTTATTCTGAGCTTTTATTGGCTCCATAATGGCCTCTTCAACCGTAAAGAATGGATTAATGGCAGACTTATAGTCTTGAAAGACAACGCTTATGTCTCCTTGCCGCACTCGTCGCTCCTCTACATTCCGTCTTTCAAGTAGAACAGTTCCTTTATCAGGTTTTTCAATGCCTATTAGTAAGCGGCCTAGTGTTGACTTTCCACTCCCACTTTCGCCAATGATGCCGAGACACTCCCCCCGCTCACATTCAAAGCTAATATTTTTCAAGATTTTTTGTCTTTTTCTCGAAAAGACTCCACCCGTTTTATATGATTTCTCTAAACGATCAACTTTTAACAATGTTAAGATCTCCCCATTATTTTGTTAAAATTATCACTTAACGCGAGTCTGGTAGATACTAAATACTTGGTATAATCATGCTTGGCTTCTGAGAAAATGGTTTGTGTACTTCCTCGTTCAACGATTTCTCCATTCTTCATCACTAACACTTCATCCGCAATTTTTTTCACAACGCCTAAATCGTGAGAAACAAAGATAATAGAGCAGCCCATTCTATTACGCAATTGAATAAACTGTTCCACCACCTCAAATTGTGAAATGGTATCTAAAGCCGTCGTCGGCTCGTCGGCAATTATGATGTCAGGCTCTAACGCGAACGCCAGTGCAATCATGATGCGCTGCAGCATCCCGCCAGATAGCTGATGCGGATATTTGTTCATCATCTCTGTTGGATTTTTCAGCTTGACGCTTTCCATCGCCTGAATCATTTTTCGCTCAATTTCGTTTTTTCTTAAGCCGAAATGTTCAGCTAGTGTTTCCTTCAGATGAACCCCGATCACACATGAAGGGTCGAATGCACTCATCCCATTTTGCAGGATCATGCAGAGGTTTCTTCCCCGTTTTTTTCTCATCTCTTTTTCAGAAAGATGATTGAGTTTTTCTCCTTTAAATAAAATATCGCCCGTTTGACGAAGACAGGCCCTATTCAATCTCATAAACGACCTGCAAGTAACAGACTTACCGCTGCCGCTTTCTCCTATAATAGCTAGACAACTTCCTTGCTTTAACTGAAATGAACTATTATGCACGATGACATGACCTGAGTTGGCGTCCCATATTTTTAAATTCTTAACCTCTAATACATTCACTTTGCCACCTCTTTCTCTCGAAGCTTTATACTAGAAAGCGCCGCATGCTTTTGCCGTTTATCGCTGAATCGGGTTAACCTGGGATCTAACGCAACCTGAAGCGAATCAGATAAAAAATTAAAGGCAGATACAATGATAATAATGGCTAATCCGGGTGCAAACATTAACTCAGGTCTTGTAAACATCACTTCTCTCGCCTCATTTAACATCATTCCCCATTCAGCATTTGGCGCTTTTATTCCCAAGCCTAGGAATGAGAGGCCTGATATTTGCATAATCATAGAACTGATCGAACTGCTTGAAATAACGGCGATATCAGAAAATGTAACAGGAATGATATGTCTATATATAATGCTTGTATGACGCATGCCAGCGGCTTTGGAGAATTTGACATACTCCGATTCCGCGTATTGCATAACAGATGTCCGAATAATACGAGCAAACCATGCCCATTTCATTAATATAAACGCAATCAGTATATTCACCAGACCAGCGCCTAGAATCCCGACAATCGCCAATGTCACCGCATATACTGGAAAAGACAGCATCACATCACAAATTCTCATGATCACAGAATCGGCAGCCCCTCGAAAGTATCCAGCGATAAAGCCTAAAACGGCCCCAATGAAAACAGAAATAACTAATGCAACAAGAACCCATAAAACACTAGGGCGAATACCATAAATTAACCTCGACAGCACGCATCTCCCGAGGTGATCATTACCCAATAGATACTCCCAAGATGGAGAGGCGTAGCGAAGTTTCATGTTTACTTCCAAAGGGTTATGAGGCGCAACGACAGGAGCAAATATCCCCAACATCATCACCGCCGCAATAATGATTAAAGAGACCATTCCTACCTTATCTTTACTTAAGTTTCTTAACATTCTCATTTAGATATCATTCCTTATTTTAGGGTTCAAAACAGCATTCATAATATCTGAGATCGTATTAAACAACACAAAAGCCACTGCGACGATCAAAACATACGCTTGAATAACAGGAAAATCCCTGCTTAGGATCGCATCAACGCTTAGACTTCCTAGGCCCGGCCAACCAAAAACATTTTCAATTACAACCGTCCCTCCTAAAATCATAGGGAATGCCATACAAAATATTGATATGGCTACTTGCAAGGAGTTCCTTAAAATATGCATGGTGATTTTCTTTTCTGATAAACCCGAGGCCCTTGCATATAATACATAGTCTTCATTTAAATTACTTAACACGGAGCTTCTAACCGTTCTAAAATAAATACCTGTATAACTTAAAGCAATGACAGAAACGGGCAAAATATAGCTTTTGTATGAATCCATTCCGCTAGTTGGTAACAAATCCAGTTCCACAGAAAAATACCAAATCATCATCGCTCCGAGCCAGTATGCAGGGGCTGCTGTAAAGAAAAACAAAATGCATCTTACCGATTTATCAATCACTTTTCCCTCCTTTATCGCGCAGAGAACCCCCAGTAATATCGAGAAGAAAATCATAACAACGGATGAGACTGACGTGAGCTTTAATGTATTTAGAAAAGCTGGACCGACTAATGTCCATACGGGCTCTCCCTTTACGTATGAATCCCCAAAGTCCAACTGCAAGCAAGACACAAGCCAGTCAACATATCGGACTATAAAAGGCTTATCCAATCCCAACTCTTCATTTGTTTGTTCAATTAATTCTTCTGTAATAACGGGAACATCCTGTGCTTGTAAAACCAACTCAGCCGGCTTTAAGGGAGAAAAGCTAATTAACACAAATGTTAAAAACGAGATGACTAAAAGCAGCGGAATTGAGATTATGAATCTTTTAATGATATAAGCTCCCATACAAAATCTCCTTTCACTCAAGCATCTAATGAACCAAAACCGTTTATCCACGAACATAAATAAAAAGGGGGAATTTCCCCTCTTTATTTACCTTTTATTCAAAATCCATTTGTTCAAATGGAAGCTCAAATTGAGTTTGCTTAAATGAAATGCCCCTTAAATTTTTCGGAGCAATGACAGTAACGTTCCCATTGGTAACCGGAATAAAAACCGCTTCATCATGAATGATGGTTAAAATATCTGCATATAGCGATTTTCTTGTTTTCTCATCAGCCGATACTAAGACTTCATCAACTTTTTTATAAAGTTCATCTGCTTTCGCAATGCCTTTTGTACTATGCAACCATGAAGATTCAGACGTAAAAGCGGCGACTGTATTTTGCGGATCATATGCCAGTCCCCATGTTTGGTTGAATAGCAAGTCGTAGTCACCAGTTGATCTTCGATTCATAATCGATGTTGATTTCTCACCAATGACCTCTAACTCTATGCCTGTTTCTTGCAGCGAACTTTGAATAAATTCAGCCTGTTTCTTTTGCGACGGAGAGTTATTGTCATAATAAAGCTTCATCGCCAGTTTTTTTCCGTCTTTCTCCCTTACCGTCGAGCCCTGTTCTAATGTCCAGCCCGCCTTCTCTAAGAGCTCCTTTGCCTTTTCAATGTCATATTCTCGTTTTTTCAAATCAACATTTGCATAATTAACGTTTGATGAAAAGAGTGTATCGGCCGCTGTTTCTGTACTATTTAAAATGTCCTTGCTAATCGTTTCCCGATCAATTGACAGCCAAATGGCTTCACGCACACTCTTGTCACCTACCGGATGATCCTTTTTACTGCTATTGGCTGCAATCATCTTTGTGTTCATTTGTTTACTTCTTACAAGTTGATAATCACCTGAATCAACCAGCTGGTTGATGGCTTCAATATTGATACTGTCTGCACCTCGATCATCTGTGAAGGCAAAATTGACCTCACCTTTTTGCAGAGCTAAAAATGTCGTTTCTCCTGCTGGAAGAACTTTTGCTGTAATTTTCTTAATTTTAGGTGCGCCGCCCCAGTAGTTTTTATTTGCTGCAAACGTCGCATATCGATCGGTTTTATGGTCAATGAGCTTATAAGGGCCTGTGCCATTATAGCCATTGACACCATCTTTTGTTTCTCCATTTTTAAAATCTTTCGGAGAGATGAATACATACGGACGCGTCATAGACAATTCCACTAAGGTTGGATAATACGCTTCCGATAGCACGATCTCAACTGTATAGTCATCTATTACATTTACACTAACGATTTTAGTTGAGAGTTTAATCCAAGAGTGCTTCTCTTTATTGTTTTGGACAGCCTCAATGTTTTTCTTGACCGCTTTTGCGTTAAATGGTTCTCCGTCATGGAATGTCACACCTTTTCTTAAATGAAATGTATATACTTTTCCATCCTTTGATATGTCCCATGATTCAGCGAGCAAAGGCTTGATTCCGTCTTCGGTATTCTCAACTAACGATTCATATACCATCCCTTGTGCGGACATTGAACCTTGATACAGATGGGGGTTCATGTCATTAATATCTTGTGGTGTGGCGTATACTAACTCTTTTTTACCAGTTGCCGAACCGCTGCCTTTCACACCATTAGAGCTGTCCGAAGTTTGCGAACAAGCAGCTAAAATCGAAAAGATAAACAAAGCTAGCGCTGCTAACTTCACGTTTTTACTTAACAAAGTCTTGCCCTCCCTTAATTGTTAAATACGTCTCATTTATAAGCACATCTGATGACCATATATCGATGAACATCACTCCTTTATGAAAATCGAAATAATACCTGTTTTCATTTTTCCGTACTAATACAATGACTTTGTTTCTTCACTTTGTCCTAGTTCGCCGCATATCATCTTCAAATCTTCATCAAAACTTTGAACGGCAAATGCGTCAGACAACTTACCGTTTTGCTGGGATTGAGCCACCGCTTCAATTTTGCGCTCATAAGTTTGAATGAATTTATTGATGGTTGGACAATCGACATTCAAATGGTTTGCAATTGCTTGTAAGATTTTTATACGGTAATAGTCTTCCTTCGGCATTCTCGGAATATCTAAATATCCTTCTCGGTTTACAAATATCGTTCGAATCGGTACAGCCGAAAAATCAAAGTACCTTCCCTCCTGATCCGGCTCTGAAAAAGGATCAATCAATAGCGAGGCATAACGTATATATAATAAGTACTCTTGATGAATCGGCTTTAAATTATTGAAATTTTCAATATCATATCGTGATAAACTTTCTAACCTTAACGGATAATTATCATCTGTCATAAACTTGAGTAAGTTGATGCTTTTGATGTTGATTTTCTTTAAAATCGCCATGATTTCTTTCCATTGGGCCAGCATATCACGAATTAAATGTTGCGTAATCGGCCCCTCGGGAAAAAGTTTATACACATATTTCTTAGTGTCTGTGTCTCCAAATATGGCCTGTAATGAAAAATCGTTCATAAACAGCGGAGGATGAACATATAAAGAAATATTTCTCGTTTCCGCCTCAATTGGAGATTTCATGACCTCCAGCGCAATGCCCAACTTTTCAAAAAGCTTAGACAGTGTGTCGATATTTTCGGATGGGTAGTTGGTCGAGCCTATGAAAATTTTTTTCTTAACGCCTGTTGTCAAAACTTCATTAGACGGTTCATCGCACATCCATCTTGTATCACCGTAGTATGTAGAGAAACTGATCACTTCAGCATTTGAGCGGATTGTATTTAGATAATGAGCAATTAAACTGTTGGACCCAAAGGTTGGAGAGACCAAAACAATGCATTTCACATGCTTGAGCACCTTATCATCGATTTGTTTTAAAACGTCGATATAGGCATCTGCCGTCACAGAAAAAATAATGGCGTCCCATTCTCCTGCAACCGTTTCATAGCCTTTAAAAACCCAATTAACCACGCATTCTCCTTTTATAGATTGATGCTTTTCATTTTGGATGCTTACGCGAATTTGATGATTGCTTTGCTTCATCGCTTCATAAAAACTTTCTGAACGGACAGACTCTCTTCCCGCTATCCCCACATCACAATTCAAATCGTTGTTAAAATTGACGGCAAGTTGAATAGATGCAGGACCAGTTCCTAATATTAAGACTCGCTGAAAATGACTCATAAAGCCCTCCCTTTCTCCCAACAAGCAATTTATGCTTTTTTATATAAGGCAATGTCAAACACTTGATCTGGCCGCAAGACTTGTTCAATCATTCTCCATTTTTGCCCATCTGCTTCTTTCATTGGATAATTGAACAACGACTTTAACCCGTTGCCATATCTCATCGCCACTACTACATGTTCATTCGTTAAGGGATATAGCTGATCCAAGATGTCATATTTACTTTCAACTGTTGAACTAAAAATGATATGCGTCACATCTTTTATCAGACTAAGCTCTTTGACTGATACGTTTTCTAATTGAATATTTAATTCATTTCCTAATTTCTTTACCACGTTTCGTCCAAGTTCGATGGCCTCATCATCAATATCAATCCCAACAGCTTCCGCTCCTGTTCGCTTCGTAATGAATAATAGTGTCATCGGGAATGAGCCTGAACCGACTAATAATACCTTTGAGTCAGCCTGAATTTGAAAACTGCCAAATTCTTTTTCAATACATGATTCGATGTTTTTGAAGTAATCGGTTATTTCCACATTTCCATCCAGTAACTTCAGTGCGCGATACTTCTCCATGATGGTCACGCAATGTGCCGATTTTTTTCTTAAATCAGCCACTAGATCATCCAAATCGCTGGATGTTTGTCGCTCCAGCTGTTCCCACGCTGCTTTATTTCTCTCATTTGTAATGAATGTGCAATATTCATCGATTAAAAACTCTAATTCCGCACAATGGCTGATTGTCTGAACATATTTTCCAGCTAAATCATCGAACTTTTCGGAGAACTCAACCAAACAATCTTGAAACGTTTTTAGCGCCTGCATTCTTCTACCCCCATATTTGACTAAATATCGATAAAAGCCTTTCCCTCTGCCACAATTCCGACGGACCCTTCAATCTTAAGATTTGTTAATTTTTCTTTATTACAATCCGCAAATACTTGAATCGTGCCGCCAGGTTGTCTTATTTTTGCCACAACCTCACCTTTCTTTTTCCAAGCTAGATAGGCTCCTACAGAGGCCGTACCTGAACCACACCCCCTTTCCCATACCAGGCTGTCCAGATGAGGTACATAAATAAGCGGAGCTAATTCATCAGATTGTGTTTTATACAATAAGATCCCTATTAAATTCGCATCCAACGCTACGCCAAGCAACTTAGCCAAGGACTGTGCCTTTTCCTTTATGCTCTGGCTAAAATCTTGGACTTCAATGACAATATGGATGAACTCATGATATCTCACGATAATGATGTTAATGTCGCTGTCAACGTAGTTGATCGTTCTTTGCTCAATCTTTTTAGGAATTGGCATACTCACTTGGCAGTCAAATGTATCTGAATTTCTTTTCACTTGGCACTTGATGAGCTCTTCCGCACCTGAAGCTTCTAATACGATATCAGTCTTCAAATGTTGTTGTAGTCCTTTTTCAGACGCGAGAAAGGCCGCCAATGCCATACACGCATTCCCGCAAAACTCACCTCCGGCCATCTGGAGATGAGCATCAGCTTGATTGTTTATCGGTTTTTCTATAAAACCTACTTGTTCAGCATACACGCTGTCATATGACATAATTTTTGAAGCAATGTGCTTATAGTCCTCAATTGGATAATTCGATTTAATAAGAATTGTCATATTTTGTGTTGGATTACATTTGATAAAATCTATTTCCTGTTTCATCACAACGATCCTTTACAATTGCATTTTTTCTTTTTGAAAATCGAAATTATTACGATTTATTTTTTGTGAATTATGGCATGATGCTGGATAGTGTTAATATTATTCTGTTTTCTTTATACACTATGGATGTTGCATAAAGAGATATCCAATATTCAGTTGTCTGCTTTACTGAAGGGAATTATTCGTCTGACTTTTATGCAGGACGAAAGATTTTCCCGTAGTCCACAAGACATGGCGGTGTTTTTCATTTCTTCTGAAAGGTCATTCCCGCCATAGAACATCCTGTAAAAAAGAGGAACTCTTGTTTTCTCTTCCCGTTGACTTAGCAGTAAACAAACAGACCTTCTTGTAAATATAAAGTGAAAATCGTTGTCCTGGCAGGCGGTTAATCTTCTGTTGCGATCTATTGATCAGCACATGGTAACATAAGCGGCATGCCAGGATTTTGATAAGATTGTCCAAAACATAATTTCAAAGCTCAAGTAAACCAGGAGGAATGAAGTCGATTGCCACCCTTTCATGACTTCACGTGCCGATCACTGCCCTGAGGTGAAAATCTCAAAAGATGATTGTTAATTAAATGTAAAAAACCGATGTTCAAGACTTTCCTATGAAGAACCGAATGAGGCACCTCGACAATCCGGCTGCCCGGATAAAGAACATGATAAAAGTCAATGCAGTTCATTTCACGAGTAAAACACTGAATTGTTATAGGCGTTCTTTTGGCAGTATAAACTGGATTCTTTAGTTTCTGCCGATACATGAACATGTGCTCCATTATCCGCAGGCACCTTTTCTTGAAAAGAAACGCTCTCCCCTTCCTTTCCCGTACTTAGTTTGTTCCGATACAAATCGTAATTGTTTCGATTTTATCCTGATCATACATCCCTATTCCTTTTTATGTCAAGCTGTTTTGCTTTTTCCAAGCTTGCCAAAGAGGGAAAATGTTATTAAGCTTATAAATAGTAATTATTACGGTTTTAACAGAGACAGGAACTAATCGCCAAATCTGCCCCCTTTCCGGTACATAAAAAAAGAAAGGATGGTCATCATGAAAAACGTAGAAATAAATATTTTATCGGGTTTCTTAGGATCCGGGAAAACAACTTTTCTTCAAAAAATTCTAGAAAAAGAACAAAGAGGACGAAAAAAAGTAGCTGTCGTGATGAATGAAATAGGTCAAGTCTCTATCGATTCAGATTCAGTCCCTAAAAATACGCCGTTAAAGGAACTGCTAAATGGATGCGTGTGCTGCACACTGTCTGATCAACTCGAAGTCCAGATATCAGAACTTTTAAATCAGTATGATCTAGATGCAATCTATATCGAAACAACGGGGATTGCCCACCCAATTGAAGTGTTAGACAGTTGTTTGTCTCCTCTTTTAGCCGAGAAAGTGAGGATTCATTCTATTATTACTCTTTTAGACGCTGCCTGTTGGATGGAACGTAAAGAACTGAAGATCCCTCTTCAAAAACTTATTGCCGAACAAGTAAAACATGCAGATATGATCGTGTTGAATAAGATTGACTGTATATCAAGGAACAGCCTAAAGAGGATCAAAGAGGAGTTGCTCAGTATGAATCCAAGAGGAAAGATTATTCCGGCAGAATTCGCCAGCATCGATATTGGAACCATAAAAAATCTGCAGAAAAAAGAAAGAGTCGAACATGAGAAAATACACGCTGTCCAACATCTCCATATGAAAACATATGTTCATACTTTCTTACACCCTATTAGTGAGAAGCTATTTCGAGACTTCTTAAGGACAATGCCGGATACGATCTACCGTATTAAAGGCTATATCCGTTTTACGGGAAACCCAGATACACTTCTTTTTCAATATGCTTATGGCATGCCTTTTCATACAAAATCAGGATTAAAGATGAACAATACACTCGTTTTTATCGGCGATGATTTAGACCATGACAATCTGCAGGAAACACTGTGTAATCTAGAGGATAGAAGTGTGTCAACAGCTCATTAGTACAATTTAGCCTCTTCCTTCTGTTTGCGTTTGGCTTTGAAAAGAGATAAAATGATCTTTAAATCGTAATGATTACGTTTTGTGGATGGCATAAAAAAGAAAGGAGAGATCATATGGCCAAAAAATCAAAGGTGGCTAAAGAAAGACAACGACAAGAAATAGTTGAAAAATATGCAGAGCTGAAAAAGGAATTAAAAGCAAAAGGTGTCTATGAAGTTGCCGAGAGATTCATCCCCTACCCGTTTGCATAATCGTTGGGGAAATTACAGGAAGACCTGAGGATATTTAAGAAAGCTGAAGATGTCTAGAATCGCTTTTCGGGAGTTGGCGCATTAAGGGCTACTGCCAGGCATTTAAAAATCAAGTTCGTAAAATCCATCAGGATTGTGTTTGCTCAGTACTTTATCATCATTTAAAAAATTCAATCCAAACCATTTTCGCATTTTAAATCATAATTATTTCGTTTTTATCTGGAGGGAAAACATAAAATGGCGACGTGGGATTTAAGTAATACGAATCATCATATCCTTATCTGCAACGGCAGCAGCTGCAATCGGGCCGGAGCTGAGGAACTAACGCAAGCGATTCGGAAAGAAATCTCAAATCGAGAGCTTGACGATATCATTCACACAACGCGCACACGTTGTAACGGAAGATGTCATGATAAGTGCGTTGTCATCCACTATCCAAAAGGAGCGTGGTATAGGGATTTAAAACCTGAAGATGCCCCTCTCCTTATTGATTCGCTTTGTGCCGATGAAGATTATACAGAAAAAGTAAGCCATTCGTATGACGGCCAACGTTTCGAACGTTCATTTGGAGTCATCGCCGGGGTTCCAAAAGACAAAGAAAAAGTAAACAAAGTATCGAAAAAATTGTAAAAGGAGACGAATCATCATGACTTTAACCAAACGAAACAAAATTCCTGTTACCATTCTGACTGGATATTTAGGCGCCGGGAAAACCACACTTTTAAATCGAATACTTACAAAAAAGCATAATCAAAAGATTGCGGTCATTGTCAATGAGTACGGAGAAGTTGGGATAGACAATCAGCTCGTGGTTAATGCTGAAGAGGAAATCTTGGAAATGAATAATGGCTGCATCTGTTGCACGGTTCGGGGAGATTTAATTCGTATTCTGCGGACCCTTGTGTTTTCAATGGATCAAGGTAACGTTTATTTTGATCGAGTTTTAATTGAAACAACGGGGCTAGCTGATCCAGCCCCTGTTGCCCAGACTTTTTTGATGGACCGATTGCTATCGGAAAAATTTGAAGTTGACAGTATTATTACCGTAGTAGACAGCAAGCATGTCACAAGACATCTGGATTGTCGGGATGAAGCTCAAGAGCAAATCGCTTTTGCTGATGTGATCATCCTAAATAAAACAGATTTAGTATCTAATGACGAGCTGAAATCATTGGAGCGAAGACTTGCCAACATAAATCCTACAGCTAAGATGCTGTATGCCAGAGATTGCAATATAAATTTAAGAGATATTCTAGGGATCCATACGTTTGACGTGAATCACAAGCTTAAAATTGATCCTCATTTTCTAGAAGATCATCATCATCACCATCATGATGATAAGGTGTCTTCTATTGCTTTTCGGGAAGAGAAACCGCTTGACTTAGCAAAGGTAGATCATTGGATGGGTTACCTAGTTCGAGAAAAAGGCGAAGACTTATTACGTTATAAAGGTATCCTCTATATTAAGGGAGTGGAAAATCGAATTGTATTTCAAGGGCTTCATATGTTGTTTTCAGGACGTCCTGATCGGAAATGGAAAGAAAACGAGACAAGGCAAAGCGAACTTGTTTTTATTGGGAAGGACTTAAACAAAGAGGAGTTGGAACAGCAATTTAAAAATTGCATAGCGAAGTAACACTTTTTTTACACCAGTAATCATTAAGCGTTCAACGGATGAATAAAGAAGAAAATTAGAGATTGCGACTTAATACTTATTATAAACTATTCACTTTGAAAGGGGAAATTCATTCCTATGCTTGATAACCTGTACCGACAAGTTATCATGGAACATTATAGACATAAGAGAAATTTTGAAGAATTAAAAGGAGCAAATATACGAAAAGTACATTATAAAAACCCTACTTGCGGCGATGTTATGACTTTATTTTTAGACCTTAAACTTGATCAAGTTAAGAAAGCAGCCTTCCTTGGTGAAGGCTGCAGTATAAGTATGGCCTCTGCATCTATGATGACAGAGTTAATCCAAAACAAGCCGCTAAAAGAGATTGCGATTCTTAGAAAAGCATTTGAGGATTTAATTCGCGATGGAAAGTCAACAGATAAAATCGATTTAGGAGATAGTTTATCGTTACAAGGGGTTCATAAATTAAAAGCTAGACATAATTGTGCATTAATGACTTGGCAAGCCTTAGATAAGGTGTTAAAAGGCGAAAAAGAATACAATAACCTTTAGCTTATTTTAAGTATATAAACCGTTCTTTTGGCTGCTATAACAAGTAGCGAGGATATAAGTGCAGCCTATCACAGGCGGCATTAACGTGGTCAACATGTTAATAATCATCATATTCATCACTCACAACCCCTTGTATATCAACGGTTATGAGCGTACTAGATCAACGCATACAGAACATGAGTTCCGTTTATAATATATCCTCACGAGAATAACCTGTCAATAAAACATCTAAATATAAGACAACTTTTTTTGCCATGATTGTTTAGACACAGATCATATTCCTATATATTTATATTGGAGTAAAATATAGGTGGTATATTCTGAGTGAAAATCTGTACAAACTTCAAAAAATGGTTACTAGTACTCTCGTTTTCTCTAGGATTATTGTCTTTATCACTTTTCAACAGTATTGGCTTTTGATGACCGGGATCTCCCTACGTCTAGTGATGTAAAAGAAATAACAAAAGAAGAAATGCAAGAATTAAAGAGAACTATGGGAGACGTAAATTCCTCTTCTGCTTTTGAAGGGACAGGCTACTTAAACCCTACAACAGATGAATCATACGATGAAAACGAAAAACTAAACACCCTTGAAGAAATCACCCTCAACGGAGTTATCGGAAAAGATAACAGAACAAGAGTCAACAATACCACAACATATCCTCATAGAGCAATCACATACCTTGAAATAAGATACCCTAAAAAACCTAATAGTCCTTTTCTATGCACAGGATTTTTTGTAGGCCCTGATACAGTCGTTACAGCCGGCCATTGCTTACATAACAAAAGCCAAGGCGGCTGGGCAAAATCTATAAAAGTTATTCCAGGAAAAAACGGCAAGAGCAATCCTTATAGCCATGCTTGGGGAAAAACTGCGCACTCTGTCAAAGGTTGGACAGAACATCAAGACCCTAACTTTGATTATGGTGCGATTAAAGTAGAAAGTAAATTAGGGGATAGAATTGGATGGCTAGGTTATGAGTGGCAAGCTGCAAGCCTTTCCGGAACCAAAGTAACTGTTCAAGGATATCCAGGAAGTAAACCTAGTGGCACTATGTGGAAGGACTCTGGGAGCATACTGCCAACTGAACCTCTTTCCATTAGGTATACTATTGATATGTCACCTGGTCAAAGTGGAGGCCCTGTATACAAGTCAAATCATAACGCAGTTGGTATTAATGCATGGGAACATTGGCAAGGGGATAAAAACAACTTTATTTACAACAGCGGTACTCGAATTACAAAGTCCGTATTTGATAATATAAGCTACTGGAAGGGTCTATAATGTTAAAATTCATCTCGAATTGTCTGCTCATCACTCTGTTCTCTGTATTCATTTCTGGCTGTGGCAGCACCAATAACAAAGACATTCCTACAACGAAGGAAAAACCTGTTATGACTACAGTTACTATTAAAGTAAGTGATAAAGACAATAAACCACTAAAAAATATAAGCTGTAGAAGATCTGAAATCCGATAAAGAGAATATGAGAGCGACTATCGGGCATGAAATCGGCACTACTGATAAGGAAGGAAATATAAAGTGGGAGACAGAGACGGGAAAATATGATGTCATTCTATATAACTTAGAATCTAAAAATGATTCCCATCAGTACACGATTAATATAACAGAAGATACAACAACAATTAAGTTGGTTTATAAATCATGAATTAGAAAGGTTCCCTCTTTATTAAAGAGGGGCCTTTTTATGATTTTAATACACCTTAATACCCTCGAAGATGTTAAAGTCAAACAAGTATAGCCCCTCTCAGAAAGAAGAAGGTCCTTTTCGTTAGTTAAACAGCCCCTTCCATGTGGCTCTTTCCGGCAATACCATCCGCAGCCTTTTGGAAGGGCCTAAACGAATATATAAAGACTTCAATAAGAGGACCTTTCACTTTCTAACCAATCGGGATATAAGTTCAAGTATTGAAAACAATAAAAAAACGCTCTTGCAGTTAAGCAAAATACGTTAATTTTATGTATTTGACGATTACGCCACCTGCTTAAAGTGGAGGGGTTTTGGGCTGGATTTGATTGGTCGCTCCTGCTGCCGGGACGGCAACTGACGGCAACTTTCGCTCCCAATCTCACCAGCCAGCTTCTTTACACGATTCAGACCCGAAGGATCTGTAAATGCAGTATAACGAATTCTTGATCAAGAATCAAAATAAATCATAAACTTAGTTCCACTATCCGTTTATCTATTGAAACATATGTGAATCACTTGAGACTCATCTTTCAGTCCACAAATTGTACCCGTAGCCTCGAACATTTAAGTGTTAAATATATAACACCTGTTAGCAAGAAGAAAGACTCTTTTCGTTAGCTAAACAGCTTCGTCATAACTGCCTATGGTGAAAAAAATCCCCTCTTGAATTAAGGGGATCCGGGGCAGATCACTGTCTTCCTCAACTTTTAAAGGGTTAACATACTCTATCTTGACGATTTTATTACCGTCTACGTACGCAGTAAGATATACACCTATAATAGATAATTATTCTGATTTAAGTTTTTTCCTTTCTATCAATTGGCATTTTATACAATAGTGTACAAGTGTTTGTTTATCATGCTCATTCATGCTGATAAATTCAACTGTCATAATCTGTTTGTTTGTTCTACGATCAAGGTAAGTGCGTTTGACTTGAGTATGAACGTCAATCACAATTTCATCATCCCCCTTATTTGGTAGGGAGATACTTAAATTCAAATCCTCTTCTGGTTCGTGTTTTTGCGTCTCTTCAATGATTAATGCAGCGCCTCCAGCACTGATATTTGTTGTATATGTTTTAAACATTGAGCCAGATCCATATGGACGAACAGTGACAGGAATCGTTGTATTTACTCTAAAAAATTGCCGCCTTTGAATTTTTGTCATTTGATCTTCTTCAGGTAAATACATATTTAATACAGGTATATTATGATAGATCTCTCGTCCTTGTATTACACTAGTAAATTTATAAGGGATTTGTTGCGCATTTACAAAGTGGATCGTGGCAATTGTATTTGTTGGAATAATAACAGTTCTTCCCGTTTCTACATCAACAGGATAATGTACTTTTAAAACATTTTCTTCAATGGATGACACTTTGCTTTTCGCAATGACATTTTCTTGATTTTCGTTTTCAAATTCTATTGTTATGATATTTCCTAAAGATAACAATGGGCATCACTCTTTCAATTCTACTTAATCATTATATCGGTACTATGACACATAAATTAAAGAAAAGAAAGGAGAAGACATTGAAAAAGTCTTTTCTTTTATAAAAGCTGCTTCTATTAATTCTAAAATGAATATCTTAGACAGCTTGAGAGATCGGGGAATAATTAAAGGCATCAATTCGGTTTCCATACTCTAGCATGTCAACTTCGTGTAACTGGAAACTTCAGTAAAGTAAAAAAAGCTCACCTTTTATTTCTTATTGGTGAGCTTCTTCTTATGAGTTCAGCTAATCAGCACAATAAATTACTAGTCTTGCGGCCTGCTAAAACTGATAGTGAGGATAGAAAATATAGCCTGCTACAGGCATAAACGTGGTCAACATGTGGTCAATCAACATATTCATCGCTCACAATCCCTTGTATATCAACGGTTATGAGCGATTAAAAATTACATCACCCGCTTAAACATCTTCTCCATCTCATACGTTGAGTAATGAATGATGATCGGCCGGCCGTGCGGGCATGTGAAGGGGTCGGACGTCCGCCGGAGTTCATCGAGCAGAGCCCTGATTTCGTCGTCGCGCAGGTGGTGGTTGGCTTTGATTGAGCCTTTGCAGCTCATCATGATGGCGGCTTCTTCGCGCAGTTTTTTGATATCGATGTTCCGGTCGTCAAGGACCTGCTGGATGATTTCTTCGATGAGCATCGTTTCCTCGCCCTTTGGAAACCATGTCGGATGGCAGCGGACGATATAGCTTCCCGAGCCGAATGATTCGAGAAAGACGCCGACTTTTGCGAGGTCCTCCAGGTGCTGGTCGATGATGATCGCTTCGTTCTTTGAGTAGTGCAGAGTCAGCGGAACGAGGAGATCCTGGACTTCGGGTTCGACCTCTCCGACTTTTTCACGGAAGTATTCATATTTAATCCGCTCTTGTGCGGCGTGCTGATCGATGATGTACAGTCCGTTTTCATTTTGGGCGAGAATGTAAGTTCCGTGCATCTGCCCGATCGGATACATGATCGGCACGCGTTCTTTCGGCGGTTCCGTCTCTTCCGGCAGCTCAGGTTCGATTTGCGGCTGTGCTTCTTCTTGTTCATCGGGCATGCGGACGTCGATGTCCGGCGGTTCAGGCGGCGCTTCTTGCGGAACGCTTTCCTCCCCTTCTTCCGCCTCGATCGGCGCTTCCTTTACAATCGCGCTTAATTTCATCGGCGAGTATGCGGGCGCTGTTTTCCGCTCTGGTTTCGCGTCATCAGCAGGCGCCGGTGCATTGTCGAAGTTCAGTTTTTGCTGCTCTGGTTTCAACAGCGGCTGCACCGCTTTTTTCGGCGCCTGTACGCTTGGAATGAGCTGCCGCTGTTTGAACACGCCTTTGATGGCGTCGCGGAGGAGCTCGTGGAGCTCTGTCTCTTTGCTTAATCTGACCTCAAGCTTTGACGGATGCACGTTGACATCGACGAGAAGCGGGTCCATGTTGATTTCAATGAATGTGATCGGATGGCGGCCGATTGGCAGCAGTGTGTGATACCCTTCATGAATCGCTTTGACGAGCGGAAAGTTTTTAATATATCTGCCGTTGACGACTGATGACATATAATTTCGCGAAGCCCGCGTGATTTCCGGGAGCGCAATATAGCCTTTCACTTCAAAATCTAGCGAGCTGGCTTGAAGCGGAATCATTTTTCTTGCGACCGCGGTTCCGTAAATCGCCGCAAGCACATGGCGGACATCACCGTTTCCGTTTGTTTGCAGCAAGGTTTTCCCTTGATGCCTCAGCCTGATTGATACCTCAGGGTGTGCGAGGGCGATTCTGTTGACGACATCGGTAATATTGCCGAGCTCCGTATGGATCGTTTTCATATATTTCAGCCTTGCCGGCGTATTGAAAAACAAATTTGTAACGGCAATTTCCGTTCCCCGCCGGCTCGACGATTTTTGCTCGGAAATGATTCTTCCTCCTTGAAGTACCAGATGGGTTCCCGCGCCTTCCCCGGTGCTCGTCTTAATGCTGACGTGTGAGACAGACGCGATACTTGGCAATGCTTCTCCGCGAAATCCGAGCGTTCTGACGCGAAACAGATCGTTTTCATCCTTGATTTTGCTTGTGGCATGGCGCAAAAAAGCCGTTTTGCAGTCGTCAGGATCCATCCCTTCTCCATCATCAAGAACCTTGATGGAAGAAAGCCCGGCTTCTTCAACATCGATTTCAATTACCGAGCTGTTTGCGTCAATTGCATTTTCCACAAGCTCTTTTACGACGGATGCCGGTCTTTCAACGACTTCTCCCGCCGCGATTTTATTTGATAAATCATCGGGAAGCTGGACAATTTTTGCCAAGTGCGGTCACCTCTCTTTATTTTAATTTTTTTTGCAGCTTATACAGTTCATTCATCACTTGTAGTGGCGTCATATCAAGCAGATTCATCGCTTTAAATTCTTCCAGTACACCCTGCTCTTTTTTGGACAGCTTTGCTTGTTTTTCCTTCGGCTTGTCCGTTTCAAAGAAGGACAGCTGCGCCGGCTCCGCTGCGGGCGCCTGAGGTTCTTCGGCTGTTTCCGCTTGGACTTGAGGTGCTTTGGAAGCGGCCGGTTCTTTAGCTCCCGCTTCAAGCTCTTGTAAGATCGTTTTGGCCCGGCTGATTAAATCGCCGGGAAGCTCGGCAAGCTGTGCGACATGGATTCCGTAGCTTTTGTCAGCGGCGCCTTCTTTAATTTGGTGGAGAAATACGACTTTCCCCTCATACTCTTCCGCCCGGACATGGACGTTTTTCAGCTCGGCAAGCTTATCTTCAAGCGCTGTCAGCTCATGGTAGTGAGTGGAGAACAGCGTTTTCGCGCCGATATGGTTATGGACATATTCGATGATCGCCTGGGCAAGCGCCATTCCGTCATATGTGGATGTTCCGCGCCCGATCTCATCAAATAAGATCAGGCTGTTTTTGGTTGCGTGGACAATCGCGTTTTTAGCTTCGAGCATTTCCACCATAAAGGTGCTTTGCCCGGAAATCAGGTCATCTGCTGCACCGATTCTCGTGAAAATCTGATCAAAGATCGGCAAAACCGCTTTTTTGGCGGGAACGAAGCAGCCGATCTGCGCCAAAATCGAAATCAGCGCCATTTGCCTCATATATGTGCTTTTACCTGACATGTTCGGTCCTGTGATCAGGAGCATTTGTCTGCCTTGTCCCATTTGACAGCTGTTCGGTACATAAGACTGGCTGTCCATCACTTTTTCAACGACAGGGTGCCGTCCGTCTACGACTTCGACGACATCATCCGAAAACTCGGGTTTTACGTAATGGCGGTTTTCGCTGATCGTCGCAAAGCATTGCAGCACGTCGAGCTCGCTCATCATTTTGGCCAGCCGCTGCAGACGCGGAATATATTCTTTCACCTGATCCCGCAGCTCTGAAAACAGCTCATATTCCAGTTCGGAAATATTGTTTTCCGCTTCAAGAATCAAAGCTTCCTTTTCTTTCAATTCCGGGGTGATATAACGTTCTGCATTTGCGAGCGTCTGCTTTCGTTCATACCGTCCTTCTTCAAGAAGGTGGATGTTTGCTTTCGTCACTTCGATATAGTAGCCGAACACTTTATTAAAACCGACTTTTAATGAACGGATGCCCGTATATTCCCGCTCCTGCTGTTCGAGCTTCGCAATCCAGTCTTTCCCGTTCTTGCTTGCATCCCTGTATTCATCAAGCTTCGCGTTGTAGCCGTCTTTTATCAAGTTTCCTTCTTTTAGAGATAGCGGCGGATTTTCATAGAGCGCTTCTTCCAAAAGTTCAAGCAAATCGCGGCAAGGATCGATTCTTTCAGAGCGCTCCTGAGCTTTTGGATGATTGAGAGATGCGACAAGCTGCTTGATAGCCGGGACTTGCTTCAGCGATTCCTTCAGCTGAATCAAATCTCTGGCATTGACGTTTCCGTATGCGACGCGGCCGGCAAGCCGTTCAAGGTCGTACACTTCCTTCAGGCGCTCCCGCAAATCCTCCCGTTCAAACAAATGGGTCATGAGCGTTTCGACGATTTCCTGGCGCTCTTCGATCTGCCCCTTTCTGATCAGCGGACGGTCGATCCACTGCTTCAAAAGGCGGCCGCCCATAGCCGTTTTGGTTTCGTCCAAGAGCCAGAGAAGCGAGCCTTTTTTATTTTTGGAGCGGATCGTCTCCGTAAGCTCAAGATTCCGTTTGGAATAAAGATCGATTTTCATCGCTTCTTCCAATTCATAAGGCTGCACCTTTTGAAGGTGGTCAAGGCTTCGTTTTTGGGTGCGCTTCAAATAGGTGTAGAGCTTCATGAATGTGTCAACAAGCTCTGTTGACGGCAGATCTTTTACAATATCCGGGGTCTCTTGTGCCCGTTCATCTTCGAAGGAGATGGTCGCTCCGCAGCGCTCTTTTAAAATGGTCATCTCTTCTTCTCCGATCCGGCTGGAGACGACGATTTCCCGCGCTCCGACGGAATAGATTTCAGACACTACATCATCAAATCTTTCAATCGCCGCCACCAGGTTCTCCCCGGTCGTCAAATCTGAAAAAGCAAGGCCGTATGTATGCTGAAAATCGCTGACAGAAGCGATAAAGTTGTTTTCATTATCATGAATGCCCTTTCCGTCCATCACGGTTCCCGGCGTAATCAGCTGAACGACTTCCCTTTTGACGACTCCTTTTGCCGCCTTAGGGTCTTCCACCTGCTCACAGATGGCCACTTTATAGCCTTTCTTAATCAGCTGCTCGATATAGGAAGAGCAGGAATGATAGGGAACCCCGCACATCGGGATCCTCTCACTTGATCCGCCGTCTCTGCTGGTCAGCGTAATTTCCAGCTCCTGGGACGCTTTTTTGGCATCCTCGAAAAACATCTCATAAAAATCTCCGAGACGAAAAAATAAAAAGGCATCCTGATACTCTGCCTTGATCTTTAAATATTGCTGTATCATTGGCGTGTAGCCTGCCATATTAATCCCCCATTATGTATCAACGTTTCTATTCATTCCAAGATTGATTATACCACACAAACATTCACGCTGAAAAAAAAGAAACTAGGGCGATATTTCCCTAGCTTCCTTCTATTCTTCCGGATCTCCGACCAAAAACTCAGGATTGATATCCTCCAATTCTTGATCGAGCTCCTCTTCCCAAGCCTCTTCTTCATCGGTTTCCGTCCAGTCGGAATTGACTTCAACGACAATTTTCGTTTCTCCGACCACTTCAGATAAAAACTCTCTTTCGGCCTGAACAACCACTTTGTTTCCGTTTGGAGAAATCGTCACTTCGAGGCAGTTCGGCTGCTGGAGCACCTTTGCAATAACTTCGTGTTCATCATCTAAGTAGTTTTTGTCGCGGTATCTGAGCTTGATGACATCTACATATGAAACGCGTTCTGTCACAACCTCTGTTTTTGTGTTGTCTGCATATGAATACCACACGTTGATGTCATATGTCCCTTCAATTTCAACCGTTTTTCCGATCTTTTCGGCATCATACTTATGATTGATAATCCAACCGCCTAATATACTGGTTGGTTTTTGCGAAGGGGAGATGGTATGTGTGGACTGGGTGAATTTCCTGCCTTTCGCGACTACCGCTTTTGTAATAATTTCCCTGTATTCAGACATTCGGTCATGCCTCCTTGTTTTTCCTCGTATTATCCTATGCTGGGCATTCGTCTAATGTGCGCGCTCTAAGAAATCAAAATAAAGTACCCATTTAATGAATCTGTTTAAGTGTATGCAGCAAACAAGGTAAACTTGACTTAAATCATAAAAGAAAAAGACAGACCGGATGCCGAACTTTTCGGCACAAAAAAAGGCGCCCATAAAGGCGCCAATTATAGCGAGCAGCTAGGTTGCGAGTTTTTGACTTTTGAACCGGTTTCTCCTGTTAAAAGGTTTCCCCCGGTCGATGTTATAATCTCATTTGTCACTTGGTTTGATATTGTATGGGCGACAAGCTGGAGAAGGTCGTTGACTTCCATTTGAGAGTCTCTGAACTCTTGGATGATCGGAATGCCATCAAGCTCTTCCTGAAGCGCATCGATCTTTGCCTCTGTTTGCTTTAAAGCCTCATGCTTTTCATAATGTTTAAAGTTGACGGCCTGCTTCTGCAGGGCTTTGATTTGATTAATGATGTTCGTGATTTTGGCATTTTCATTAATCTGCTCTTCAGCTTTTTTGAAGAATTCGACTTCTTCCGTTTCCGCAATCATTTTCGCGAGCTCGCGCGCTTTTGCCACAATATCTTTTTTTGTGTAAAGAGTCATCTTATTTCACCTCGATTGCTTCTCCCACCATTTCTCCGTCAAGCGACCATGTTTTCGCCTGGTGGATTTTCACGTTGACAAGCTGGCCGATCGCTTCTTTAGGCCCTTTGAAGTTCACAAGCTTGTTTTTACGTGTATAGCCGGCAAGAATATCAGGGTTGTTTTTACTTTCACCCTCTACTAATACTTCGACAACCTGCCCCTCGTATTCCTTCATTTTTTTGGCGGAAATTTCGTTGACAAGGTCATTCAAGCGCTGGAGGCGCTCTTTTTTGACCCTCATGGGAACATTGTCTCTCATCTTCGCGGCAGGCGTTCCTTCACGAGGAGAGTAAATGAACGTATAGGCGCTGTCAAACTCAACTTCCTTGTACAATGACAGTGTTTCTTCAAACTGCTCTTCCGTTTCGTTCGGGAAGCCGACGATAATATCCGTTGTTAAAGAAGCATTCGGCATCGCTTTTTTAATTTTGCCGACAAGCTCAAGATAGCGTTCCCGGTCGTATTTACGCGCCATCAGCTTCAAGACTTCCGAGCTTCCGGACTGGACAGGCAGATGGATGTGGTCCAAGAGGTTCCCGCCTTTTGCAAGCACTTCGATCAGATGGTCGTCAAAGTCGCGCGGGTGGCTGGTTGTAAAACGGATTCTCGGAATATCGATTTTGTGGAGCTCATCCATCAGATGGCCAAGTCCGTATTCCATGTCCTCAAAATCTTTTCCATAGGCATTGACGTTTTGGCCGAGGAGCGTGATCTCCTTGTAGCCTTCAGCCGCAAGCCTTCTCACTTCCTGAATAATATCCTCGGGACGTCTGCTGCGCTCTTTTCCTCTTGTGTACGGTACGATGCAGTATGTGCAGAACTTGTCGCAGCCGTACATGATGTTGACCCATCCCTTGATTTTGCCGTGGCGGACTTTCGGAAGGTTTTCGATGACGTCACCTTCTTTTGACCACACTTCAACCACCATTTCTTTCGACAGATACGCTTCTGACAAAAGCTCTGGGAGGCGGTGGATATTGTGTGTACCGAAAATCAGATCAACGAACGGATGTTTCTTTAAAATCCGGTTGACGACTGATTCTTCCTGTGACATACAGCCGCAAACACCGAGGATCACATCGGGATTATTCATTTTCAATGCCTTTAAATGGCCGATTTCACCAAACACTTTATTTTCCGCGTTTTCTCGGATCGCACACGTGTTCAGCAAAATGACGTTGGCGTCTTCTGTCGAGTCGGTCGGTTCATATCCGAGCGCCATGAAAATACCCGCCATCACTTCTGTATCGTGTTCATTCATCTGGCAGCCGTATGTGCGGATGTAAAACTTGCGCCCTTCCCCCATGCCTTTGTACTGCTCTGATATTTTAAAATCCTTATGGTATTTAACTTCTTCTTTGCCGCGTTTTTTTGCATCTTTTAAGGAAGGCGGAACATAAACAGCTTCAAAATATTTGCTGTAATCCTTCTCGGATTTTTTGTCCGATGGATTGACCTGTCCGCTTTCGGTTCGCTGTTTCTCATTCATGTTTTTTTCTCCTTTCAAACAAAGTTCCACACTACAGTATAAAGGTTCTCGGCTGTCAGCACAACCCAGAACCCATCATTGTACACTAACTGAAAATGATTATCAATGGTAATTTGCTTTGTTTTTTTAGCAGAGCTTAAAGCAAACCCGTTTTTCGGGCGCCGGTTTCGATGATGTCAAGCGCTCTGTCAAGCTCTTCTTTTGTATGCTCCGCCGTCATGATCGTTCTGATTCGCGCCTTGCCTTTCGGAACGGTCGGAAATACGATCGCCTGGGCAAATACGCCAAGCTCAAAAAGCACGGCTGAGAATCGGCATGTTTCCGCTTCATCGCCGATTAAGACCGGTGTGATCGGCGTCTCGCTTTGAATGAGCGGCAGACCGATTTTTTCGAGTCCTTTTTTGAAATATGCCGTGTTATCCCAAAGCCGTTTGATGAGTGAAGACTCTTCCATCAGCACATTGACCGCTTCAATGCATGCCGCGGTGACTGCCGGCGGATGCGAGGTGCTGAACAGAAACGGGCGGCCTTTATGTTTTAAATAGTCGATCAACACGTTTGAACCGGCGGCATATCCCCCCAAGACGCCGATCGCTTTGCTGAGGGTGCCGACCTGGATGTGCACCTTTCCGTCAAGGCCGAAATGATGAACCGTCCCGCGGCCGTTTTCCCCGAGTACGCCTGATGCATGAGCGTCGTCGACCATGACAAATGCATCGTATTGTTCTGCGAGTCTGACAATCTCCGGAAGCGGGGCGATGTCTCCGTCCATGGAAAACACTCCGTCTGTGACGATGAGGCGGGTTCTGTAATTCATTGATTTTTTCAATATCTTTTCCAAGTCTTCCATATTCGCGTGTTGATATACTTTCCGCCCCGCTTTGGTCAGTCTGATCCCGTCGATGATAGAGGCATGGTTGAGCTCATCTGATATGACGATATCGTCTTTTGTCAGGATGCTGGAGAGGATGCCTTGATTGGCCGTGAAACCGGACTGAAAAACGAGCGCCGCTTCTGTTTTTTTAAAGGCGGCCAGTTTTTTTTCGAGTTCATCATGCATCGCAAACGTGCCGGCAATGGTCCGGACTGAACCGGTTCCCGCCCCAAATTGTGCGGCTGCTTCAGCTGCCGCTTTTTTAAGACGCGGATGTGAAGTAAGTCCAAGATAATTGTTGGAGGACAGCTGAATGATGTCTCTCCCCTTCATTCTGACAGTCGGGCCTTGAGCCGATTCGATCTTCGGCAGCTCTTGAAAAGTTCCGTTTTCCTTCATCGTTTCGAGCTCTTTTTGTAAAAACGCGAATTCTTTCATATCAACCTCTCCTCTCTATGGTATCAATACGACTTTGCCGCACTGCCCTTCCCTCATAAGATCAAAACCTTTTTCAAACTCTTCAAGAGAAAAATGATGAGTGATGACAGGCCTGATCTGAATGGTTTCGGTATGAAGCAGTTCGGAGACCTGCCTCCATGTTTCAAACATTTTCCTTCCGGTGATGCCTTGAACCGTAAGACCTTTAAAGACAATGTCATTGGTCATGTCAATGCATACCGGATGCTCAGGCAGGCTTAATATATGGACCCTTCCTCCATTGGCCGCCATTTTTAGGCTTTGGCGGATCGCCGTGGGATGGCCTGACATCTCGCAAACAAGGTCTGCACCCCATCCGCCTGTTAAAGCGCTTACATTTTTGAGCGGATCATCTTTTTCAATTGAAATTGTCTCCGTTGCCCCCATCTGTACAGCAAGGTCAAGCCTGTACTCGTTTTTATCGATGGCAATCACCTGTGAAGCACCGGCTGCTTTAGCAACGGCAACGGCCATTAAGCCAATCGGTCCACAGCCGACAATGGCGGTTTTCGCTCCTGCCGTGATTCCTGACAGCACGGTGTGTACGGCATTTCCGAGCGGCTCTTGAATAGAAGCGAGATCATCAGGCATCCCCGGCGGATTTTTCCAGATGTTTTCTGCGGGAACCTTCACATATTCGGCGAAACATCCTTCTGTATCCACTCCGAGGATCATCGTATTGCTGCACACATGCTTTTTCCCCGTCAGACAAGGAACGCACCTTCCGCAGACGATGTGCGTTTCCGCGGATACGGTGTCACCCTCTTTCACAGATGTGACATGTTCCCCGACTGCTGCGACTTCACCCGAAAATTCGTGGCCGAATACATAGGGCGGTTTTACTCTTTGTTTCGCCCATTCATCCCAATGATAGATATGAACATCAGTTCCGCAAATCGATGCGGCTTTGACTTTAATCAGCACTTCATGTTTGCCGATTTCCGGAATCGGAACAAGATCGCAAACGGCTCCCGGCTCCCCCGGCTTCTTGATAAGCGCTTTCATTTTTCCGCTCATGATGAACAGACCCCCTTCGAAAAATCGCTTTACAAAAGGATTGTAGCACGATTTTCCATATTGGTAAATAAGTCTGTACATGTGAGGAGGACATCTGAACACCCTCTGAAAAAAATTGAACTATTTTTTAAAAAGGAATGTGTGTAATGAAATTTTCGTAGAGAAACCGTCTGACTTGTTTTGACGAATAATGGCACTCCAAAGCGTCGATCAAATTAGCGTAATCCTTATGGGCTTCCAGACCCGGAATCATCTTGTCAATCCCGTCAAAATCGGACCCGAATCCGATATGCCGTTCACCGCCCAGCGAGCAGACATGATCAATGTGAGACAGAATATCTTTTATTGAGGGCGTACCCTTGCCTTTTACAAATTCAGGAAAGAATGTAATGCCGATCACACCGTTTTTGTCAATCAGCGCTTTGATCTGATCATCTCTTAAATTCCTTGGATGGGGGCAAAGACTGTGTGCATTCGAATGGGAAGCGATCGGATATGCCGCAAGTGAAATGGCATCCCAGAAGCTTTTTTCTGAGAGGTGGGACACATCTATCCATGCCCTGTTCCGGTTGGCGATGCTGATCAATTTTTTTCCCCATTGCGTAAGGCCGGCATTTCGCTCTTCCAAGGCGCCGTCGGCGAAAGCGTTCGCCCAGTTCCATGTCAGGCCGAAGCTTCTGACGCCGAGCTGAAAAAAGATATCAAACAGCCTCAGGTTTTTGGATATCGGTTCACAGCCTTCCATCGTTAAGATGATTCCGGTTTCATCGATAGCAAGAGAATCAATATCTGCTTTGCTTTTGACCAGTTTGATTCGTTCATATTTTGCGATTTTTTCATGGAACAGCTGAATTTGGACGAGCGCCATTTCGAGGCGCACATTTGCAGGAACAGAATCGGGGAGAAAAATCGCAAGGCACTGGATCTTTGTCTTTCCGCTTAAAAGCGCACTGACCGGGGTTTGCAGCGAAGGATCGCTGTATTCATCAAGCTTCGGATGTTTCCAAAGCTTCCAAAGCAAGTCTGAATGGGCATCAAAAATATTCAAGCAGATCCCCTCCCATGGCAAATTTCCTGCCAAAATCAAAAACAACCCGCTTACATATGTAAGCAGGTTGAAGCATATGAAATAGGTACATTCTTTTTCTATCAGCGAGGTTCTACAATGAGCTTGATCGCCGTCCGTTCTTCGCCATCAATTTGAATGTCCGTAAACGCCGGAATACAAATCAGATCGACGCCGCTTGGCGCCACAAATCCCCTGGCAATCGCGACCGCTTTTACAGCCTGATTCAATGCTCCGGCTCCGATCGCTTGAATTTCTGCAGCCCCTCGTTCTCGCAAAACTCCCGCCAACGCACCTGCAACCGAGTTTGGATTTGATTTTGCTGAAACCTTTAATATTTCCATTCCTGCTCCCCCTTAAATTTACAATGGATAAGTGAGTGTTCATTAGAACAATCATTATTAGATATTGCTATTTCAAAAGCCATCCCCTTTTAATTGCTTTTCAAAAATAGCAGGGTACCTTCCATTTTTACTATATTCACTATAGGACCGGGATATTCCTGCTTTCTTTTTAATATTTTTCTAAAGTGATTTTCAGGTTCAGCTATTCAAAAAACATGTGGTCGTCATTGATCAGTACACGGTCAATTTTAACGGCTTTTTTGCTTTGTTCGTCTATATCGATCACGACGGCGCTCAGCGTCGTGCGGCCTTCCGCGACTTCAAACCTGACCGGCAGGCTTGTTTTAAACCGTTTGATAATCGTCTCCCGTTCCATACCGAGAATGCCGTCATACGGGCCAGTCATCCCGACGTCGGTGATGTAAGCCGTTCCTTTTGGGAGGATGCGGTTGTCGGCGGTCTGTACATGTGTATGCGTTCCGACTACGGCTGAAACCCGTCCGTCCGTATACCAGCCGATCGCCTGCTTTTCGCTCGTCGCTTCGGCATGCATATCGATAAAAATAAACGGCGTTCGTTTAGAAGCCTCTTTAATCAGTTCATCCGCTTTTTCAAATGGACAGTCGATTGGAGGCAAAAATGTCCGGCCCTGCAAATTGATCACGGCAAGCTCCTTAGCGCCGCTTGTTTTTATGTATGCGATGCCTCTGCCAGGCGTTCCTTTAGGAAAATTGGCGGGCCTTATGATCTGTGGAGCATCATCAATAAAATCAAAGATTTCCCTTTTATCCCATGTATGATTTCCCATTGTAATGACATCTGCGCCCGCCTGAATGATCTGATGATATATTTTTTCGGTAATGCCCTTCCCGTGCGCCGCGTTTTCACCGTTTACGATGACGGCATGGGGTTTATATTTCAGTTTCAGTTTTGGCAAATAGTTGTTGATCATCTCTCTGCCGGGCGAACCGACGACATCTCCAACAAATAAAATTCTCATGTTTTGACCCTTTCTTTTTATAAAATAGGTGTTGTTAATAGTGTTACACAAGAAAACAAAAAAATAAAGTGATGCGTTCGCACCACTTTATTTTGCGTATTCAACGGCTCTCGTTTCCCTGATCACCGTTACTTTAATATGTCCAGGGTAGTCAAGCTCGTCCTCAATTCGTTTTCGAATTTCCCGCGCCAAACGATGGGCTTCAAGATCGTTAATGGAGTCTGGTTTTACCATGATCCGCACTTCCCGTCCGGCCTGTATCGCAAACGACTTTTCAACACCCTCATACGATTCAGAGATTTCCTCCAGCTTTTCAAGCCTGCGAATGTAATTTTCGAGCGTTTCGCTTCTTGCGCCAGGTCTTGCGGCTGACAGCGCATCGGCTGCGGCCACGAGAACGGCGATGATGGAAGTCGGCTCCTGATCTCCGTGGTGTGATGCGATACTGTTGATGACGACAGGGTGCTCTTTATACTTGGTGGCCAGTTCCACACCGATTTCGACATGGCTTCCTTCCACCTCATGGTCAATCGCTTTCCCGATGTCATGAAGAAGCCCTGCTCTTTTGGCGAGCGTTACGTCTTCTCCAAGCTCTGCAGCCATTAGGCCTGTCAGAAATGCCACTTCCATAGAATGCTTTAACACATTCTGTCCATAGCTTGTTCTGAACTTCAAACGGCCGAGAATTTTGATTAAATCGGGATGAAGACCGTGGACTCCGACCTCAAATGTCGTCTGTTCACCCATTTCGCGAATATAATCATCGACTTCACGGCGGGATTTCTCAACCATTTCTTCGATTCTGGCAGGATGAATGCGGCCATCCTGAACGAGTTTATCAAGAGCGATCCTAGCTGTTTCGCGCCTGATCGGATCAAATCCTGAAAGGATAACGGCTTCCGGCGTATCGTCAATGATAAGATCGATTCCCGTCAATGTTTCCAGTGTACGGATGTTCCTTCCTTCACGTCCGATAATACGGCCTTTCATCTCATCATTTGGAAGGTTGACAACTGAAACCGTTGTCTCAGCCACATGATCAGCCGCACAGCGCTGTAAAGCCAATGAAAGAATATTTTTCGCTTTTTTATCAGCCTCTTCTTTCGCACGATTTTCAGTTTCTTTCATCATGATCGCGATGTCATGGGAAAGCTCATTTTCAACCCGTTCCAGAATGATTTGCTTCGCTTCATCACGAGTCAGACTTGAAATACGCTCCAATTCCGACTGCTGCATACGAATCATGTCATCCACTTTGCTTTCCATCTCTTCAATATGTTGTTGTCGTTCATTCAGAGAATGATCTTTCTTCTCCAACATCGCTTCCCGTTTATCTAACGATTCATCTTTTCGATCAAGGTTTTCTTCCTTTTGAAGTAAACGGTTTTCTTGTTTTTGAAGCTCATTTCGTCTTTCACGAACTTCTTGTTCAGCTTCTATCCGAAGCGTATGAATCTCGTCCTTTGCTTCAAGAAGGGCTTCTTTTTTCAACGCTTCAGCATCCCGCTTTGCGTCTCCAAGAATTTGTTCGGCTGCATTCCGCGCACCTGAAATTTTTGCTTCGGCAATGATTTTACGAACATAGTAGCCAACAACTAAACAGAATAGGCTCAGCAAAATGGAGATGAGAATTGTTAAAGGACTCATACTTTCACCTCCTCTTGCTATGAACTTGTTTCTTGCTAAAAGTAAGTGTCGGCATGTACATTGTACTTTCTTCTCAACATACAGAACCTTCACAGGGAATGAAGAAGCTTCACAGCCCTTGTCAAGTTTAAATGTTTATCAATCATGTTAAGAAAAACAAGTGATACAATTTCATTGTAATTGTGTGGGAAATACTTGTCAAGCTTACGGTCTTAACGTTTCAAAAGATATTCGCCGCTTATGGCGCTTCAAACCGCTGAAAATGGAAGAGGAGCTTCGGCGCGGGCAGCTGTCGGAGCGTTTTTTTAAGTGGCGGGGGAATCGGTGCCTCAGCAAAAAGCTGAAGAAAAGGCCGCCGATCCATCGGCGGCCTTAATATTAAAATTCGAGTTCTTCCTGGATTTCTTCGTCATCACCTTTAGGAGCCTGACTGCCGGCATCATCCAATCCATAATGCTCCCTGATCTGCTCCTGGATCATCAGAAGCACGTCTTTGTTTTCTTTCAGGAACTGCTTCGCATTTTCGCGGCCCTGTCCAAGACGTTCATCCTGGTAGGAGTACCATGCACCGCTTTTTTGCACGATGTCAAGCTCTGTTCCAAGGTCGATGATCTCCCCTTCTTTTGAGATTCCTTCGCCGTACATAATGTCCACTTCGGCTGTCCGGAAAGGAGGGGCCACTTTGTTTTTCACGACTTTAATTTTCGTCTTGTTCCCCATGACATCATTGCCTTGTTTAAGCTGTTCGGCTCGGCGCACTTCAAGGCGCACAGAAGAATAGAACTTCAAGGCTCTTCCGCCCGGAGTCGTCTCCGGATTACCAAACATTACACCGACTTTTTCGCGGATCTGGTTAATAAAGATCGCGATGGTTTTCGATTTATTGATGGCTCCGGAAAGCTTCCGCAGCGCCTGGGACATCAGTCTGGCCTGCAGGCCGACATGAGAATCTCCCATGTCTCCTTCGATTTCCGCTTTCGGCACGAGCGCAGCAACCGAGTCGATGACAACGATATCAACGGCTCCGCTTCTGACAAGCGCTTCCGCAATTTCAAGCGCCTGTTCTCCCGTATCAGGCTGGGACAGCAGCAGCTCGTCAATGTTGACACCTAATTTTTGCGCGTAAACGGGGTCCAGCGCGTGTTCGGCGTCTATGAACGCAGCCTGTCCGCCCTGCTGTTGAACTTCGGCAATCGCATGAAGAGCCACCGTCGTTTTACCAGAGCTTTCAGGACCGTATACTTCAATAATCCTTCCGCGCGGATATCCGCCCACACCGAGGGCTGCATCGAGCGCTAAAGAACCGCTCGGTACAGTTGAAATTCTTGTTTCAGTCTGTTCGCCCAGTTTCATAATCGAACCTTTACCAAACTGTTTTTCTATTTGTTTAAGCGCCATGTCTAAGGCTGCCTGACGATCACTCATTCTATTTTTTCCTCCTTTATCACTTCCGCTATATCTACTATACCTTGTTTGCACTGATTTGCCAAGAAAAAAGCGAACGCATATTCGATTTTTTTGACGGGTTTTAAACGATAAAAATATGATCTCATAGGATAAAGCGGTCTTTTTTAAAAGGAAGATTCTCCGAAAAAGATATTATCGCTTATTTTCCCAGCACATTCAGCAGCAGATGGCAGCCGTATTTGGCGGAACGCTTCCTGACCGCGGATCTGGAGCCGGCAAACATGAATTCATGCACCTCTTCTGCTTTGCCGTTCACAGAGACCCCGATAAATACCTTTCCTGCGGGATGGCCTTCCTGCGTATTCGGACCGGCTACTCCGGTAAAGCTGATGCCGATGTCGCTTCCGGTTTTGTTTCTGATGCCTGCTGCGAGCTCCTTCGCGCATTCCGCGCTGACGGCTCCGAAGCGGTTCAGCGTTTCTTCGGAAACTCCTGCCGCTGAAACTTTCAATTCGTTTGTGTAGCAGACGGCTCCTCCTCTGAAATATTCGGAGGCTCCGCTGAGCTCCGTCAGCCAGCTCGAAAACAGCCCGCCTGTAAAGCTTTCCGCGGCAGACAGCGTCATCCCTTTGCGGACGCAGGCTTTCGCAAGCTCTTCAACAAGCGAAGTATCGTCATATCCGTAAAAGAACTCCCCAACACGCTCTAAAATCCGGTCTTCCGTTTCTTTAAGAAGGCGTTCCGTCTCAGCCGGATCCGCGTGTTTGGCCGTCAGCCTGAGGGTCACTTCCCCATCGGCCGCCAAAGGCGCGATCGTCGGGTTAGTCTGAGCGTCAATAAGGTCTTCCAAATCCGTTTCAAGCTGGGATTCTCCGATTCCGAAGAACCGAAGCACCCTTGAGACGATTTTTTCCTTTGAGCCCAGTTTTTCAAGAATGAGCGGCTTCGCTTCGTTTTCAAACATTGGGTTCAGCTCTTTCGGAGGTCCGGGAAGAAGCATGTAAAAGCGGGATTCATGCTCCAAAAGCATCCCCGGGGCCATGCCGAACCGGTTTGGCAATACATCAGACCCTTCGAGGATCAGTGCCTGCTTCCGATTGTTCGGTGACATCGTGCGGTTCGTTTTTTTGAAATAATCCTCAATCGATTGAAAGGCTTCTTCATCAAGCTGAAGCGGACGTCCGACGACCTCGGCGATCGTTTCTTTTGTCAAATCGTCTTTCGTCGGCCCGAGCCCGCCGGAAAAGATGATGAAATCAGACCTTTCCTGCGCGGTTTTAATCACTTGCTTCAAGCGTTCGGGATTGTCTCCAACCGCTGTATGATAAAAAACATTGATGCCGATTTCCGCGAGCTGCTTGCTGATAAACTGCGCGTTCGTATTGGCAATTTGCCCAAGCAAAAGCTCTGAACCGACGGCAATGATTTCAGCTTTTCTTTCCAGTTTCATGTTTTCCACTTCCCTAATGTTTAGTTCGATGTTTTTAAAGCGTCCCAGTTCTTAGCGAAATAATCCCATCCGGATACGACGGTGAAAAAGACGGCCACCCATAATGCCAGAGAGCCAAACGGGAACGAGACGAGCTCAAATGGCAGATTGTGCAGGAGAAGCGCTGAAATGGCGATGATCTGTGCCCATGTTTTCACTTTTCCAAGCATATTCGCCGCCACGACTTCCCCTGTCCCTGCAAGAACAAGGCGGAGTCCTGTCACAGCGAATTCCCGGCTGATAATGACGATCGCCATCCATGCCGGCGCCAGATGGTAATGAACCAAAATGATCAAAGCCGTGGATACGAGCAATTTGTCTGCAAGCGGATCAAGAAATTTCCCGAAGTTCGTCACAAGATTCAGCTTTCTCGCATAATAACCGTCGACCCAATCGGTAACAGATGCGAAAATAAACAGAAGGGCGCCGATCAGATGTGCGACCGGAATCGATTCGTTTCCGAAAGAAAGCGATCCCCACTGAAACGGAACAAGCATGATGATCATGAAAATAGGAATTAAGGCGATTCTCGAAAGCGTAATTTTATTCGGTAAGTTAAACATAAAGTTGCCTCCATATGTATCGTATTATTGCTGATGGACGAAAGAAAAAGTCATCCGGGCATTAAGATGACTTTTCCTCCTTTTTATTTTGAATCGTTATATTTTGTGTCATCACATTCTTCGGATCAAGTTCATAGGAAAGAACCTTGCCGTTGATTTTAATTTCCACACCCGGTGCATATCCGATCCGCAAATCAATCTGATCCTGGTCGGTTATATTTTTTTGAAAGGTCTCCCCTTTTTTCATCGTTCCTTCTTTAAGAGAGTTTCCTTTCGCATCCTGCACCCTTACCCAGGAGTCTCCAGTCGTTTTCACCTCAAGCTCAAGCTTATCAGCTCCCGATACTTCATAGGTGGTCGAGCTGCCCTGGCTGCTTACGGTCTTGATGTTCAACTCTTTTTTCTCATCGGCCTGCTCATCATCACCGTTTTCTTTTTTGTCTTTGTCCGCGGCTTTTTCGTTATCCCCGCTTTTTTGATTTTCCTTCGTCAGCGGTGAATCCTTGGAGACGTCGTACTTGCTTTGCGTCTCCTCTGTTTTCGTCTGGTCGGCGGAATTTTGATTTCCTCCTCCGATCACAGCCTGAACGATGACGTAAATGATCGCAATCACGACAATAACGCCGGCTGAGACAAGCAATGTAGGCAAAAGCTCAAGCGCTTTGGAGGCAGACTTGGGAAGCTCCCTCTGCGGCTTGATCGAAGAAAGCTTATCAGAAACCTCATCATTGTAGGAGTCAGGGATATCCTTTTTGAATTCTTCGAACAGATTTTCCGAGTTTAACCCGACAGCTTCCGCGTACTGTTTAATAAAAGCTCTTACATAAAACTTTCCCGGAATAATGTCATAGTTCCCTTCTTCAAGCGCAGTCAAATATCTTTTTTGGATTTTCGTGGCAGCCTGAAGATCGTCTAACGACATCCCTTTTTCCTCTCTGGCTTCTTTCAGCCGATTTCCTAGTTCAGTCACAACAAACACCTTCCATTTTAAAAATCAAAGCCTGAAAAACCCGTATGGTCAAACATCTGCGGTTCTTCGGCATGTTCATATGTAATCACCTCATCAGGGCTGTTACGCAATTCGATAATGTAATCGAAATCATCCATCGTATATTCCGTATTTTGAACAAAAATATCCGGGTGTTCGACAACTTTTGTCGCGGGCAGGCGCATAATTTCACTGACGAGCTGCAAATGGCGCTCAGATCCCCTTCTCGTCGAGACAATCCCGTCCAAAATAAAGACGTTTTCCGTGTTGTATTCATCTGCAACCAGCTGGCTCCTGATCGTTTGCTTCAGAAGCGTCGAAGACACAAAAAGCCATCTTTTGCTGGCACAGACGCTCGAAGCGACGATCGATTCCGTCTTGCCGACACGGGGCATCCCCCGAATTCCGATCAGCTTATGGCCGTCTTTTTTAAACAGTTCAGCCATAAAATCGACAAGCAGCCCGAGCTCGGCGCGTTCAAAGCGGAACGTTTTTTTATCATCGGCATCCCGCTGGATGTAGCGGCCGTGCCTTACAGCGAGGCGATCCCTCAATTTAGGCTCCCTCAGCTTTGTAACTTTAATCGTTTCCATCGTGTTTAAAATGGATTCAAGGCGTTTGATCTGATCTATATGACGGCATTTTAGCAAAAGGCCCCTTCTCGAAGTATCAACGCCGTTAATTGTGACAATATTGATCGATAGCATCCCTAGCAAAGAGGATATATCTCCCAGAAGTCCGGGACGGTTGACTTGGATTTCATATTCTAAATACCATTCGAGCTTTGCCAAATGATAACCTCCCTACCCATCATCGTGGCAAAAATTTACCTTCCTTTATCATAAAGCATTTTGCCTTAATTAGAAAGCAGAATGTGTGATTAAATAAGAAAAACGTCCGTTTCCCAAAATCGGGAAAAAACGGGCGCTGAAATCGGCCCTTCTGCCCCCTTTTTACCCTTCAAACCTCTTCGGCAAACAGAAAAAAGCGACCAGTCCGCAAAGAAACCCGACATTCAAACCTATAAAAAAGAGAGAGTGAACACACTCTCTCCTTAATGTGAGCTGTTGTTTTCAACAAGCTTGACCATCACGTTCGCAATGGCGCGCTGCTCCTCTTCCGAAGCTACGCTCCAAAGATCTGCAAGCACTCTTTCCTGATGGTTTTTTGAATCTACCTCACCAGCTAAATAATCTCCGATCTCATAAGCAAGATCTGAAATGGTTTCGTTTGACATTCCTTTTTCCTGGGCATAGTTCAGGCGGTCGCCCAAGAAGTTTTTCCACTGATCCCAATTATCCAGTACGGACATATCAGGCCCTCCATTCTCTTAAAGTTACAGGCTTATTATTCTCGGCGGGATCATAAACTATACATGTTTTTAACAATGCCAGCCTCCGTTTACCGATAAAATCTGGCCGGTAATATAAGATGCTTTTTCTGAAAGCAAAAACTGGACGGCGTCTGCGACCTCTCCCGGCTTTGCGAGTCTGCCCATCGGGATGTCCTCCGCTATCATCTCCTCTTCTTCTTTTGAAAATCCGGCCATCATATTTGTTTTGACGGCACCTGGGGAAACAGCGTTAACTCTGATGCCGCTCGGTGCAAGCTCTTTAGCGAGAGCTTTGACAAACGAATTTTGCGCGCCCTTCGTCATACTGTACAGCACCTCGCAGGAAGCCCCGGCCTCCCCCCAAATGGAACTGATCGCGACAATCGCGCCGGCTTTTCTGCTGACCATGGCCGGCAAAAGGTTCCTCGTCAACAGAAACGGGCTGGATACGTGCAGCTGAACCATGTCTTGAACCTCCCCATTCGACATGTCTGTCACAAGCCCGCGGAAGCTTTGCCCGCTGTTTAAAATAATGGCGTCAAGCGCCCGCCCGCCGATATAATCGGAAACCGCCGCGGCGCCGTCCGGAGCGGACAGATCGCTTTGGATGATGTCCGTTTGAACACCGTATGTATCTGACAGCCTTTTGCTTAAAGCAATGGCTGCTTGTTCATTTGTGTTGTAGTGGAGGAACAAATCAAAGCCGCTTTGCGCGAGCTTTTCGCATATGCTTTGGCCGATTCCCCCGCTAGCTCCTGTCACAAGAGCCTGTTTTGCCATTGTATACCCCTCCTCAAAAAAAGAAAGGTCCAGCGTGCATTTTGCTCACGCTGAACTTCCCGGTGTTTCACGATTTTGGAACGACTTTGCAGACGGTGATTCGGTCTTCTTCTATTTCTTCTTCGATGATCTGCTGAACATCCTCGAGGGTAATCGATTCAAGGACGGTGACGATATCAAATAGACTCGTCTCCAAAAAGGCGTATCGTGTAAATTGATTGGCAATGTACTCAGGCGAGTTCATCGATTTTAAGAAATTGCCGATTTTTTTCTTTCTTGCCAGCTCCAATTTTTCGGCCGTGATCGTCTCTTTCGCCTTAAACAGCACTTGCTTCAGCTCGTCGGCCAGCTTATCAGGTTCAGGCGTATCCCCGCCGACAGAAACGAAGCCAAAGCCGTGCTCTTCGGTGTAGTCATAGCTGAATGTCTCATCAATGTAGCCTTTTTCATAAATCCGTTCATAATCGGCCGAGCTTTTGCCGAACAGACACTCGAGAATCAGGTTCATGGTGAGCTCATGCTTTAAAAGGGCGCCGCCCGTGTTGGTCGGATTGATGCTTTTCAGACCGACTAAGCATTTCGAGCTTTGGACATTCATTTTGATTTCCTGCTCTTTTTGATGGACGGCCGCAGGCTCGCTGACTTCTTTGCGGACGATTTCCGGCTGGTCTGTATACGGCTTGTTCTGCTGATTTTCCCGGACCTGGCGGATGATCGCTTCAGGATCTACCGGACCGACGACAAACAGCAGCATATTGCTCGGATGATAGAACGTCTCATAACATTCATACAAAAGATCCTTTGTAATGTGTGAGATACTTTCAATCGTCCCGGCGATGTCGATCCGCACAGGGTGTTCTTTATACATATTTTCGATCAAACCGAAGAAAAGGCGCCAATCCGGATTATCGTCGTACATATTGATTTCCTGGCCGATAATGCCTTTTTCTTTTTCAACCGTTTTTTCCGTAAAATAAGGATCCTGCACAAAGTTGACGAGCGTTTCTAAATTTTCTTCTACGTTTGATGTGCTTGAAAAAAGATACGCCGTTCTTGTAAAGGAGGTAAAAGCATTGGCTGACGCCCCCTGCTTGCTGAACTGCTGAAATACATCTCCGTCGGCTTTTTCAAACAGCTTATGCTCCAAGAAGTGTGCGATCCCGTCAGGCACGCGGACCATATCTTGTTTTCCGAGCGGAACGAACTGGTTGTCAATCGAGCCGTACTTTGTCGTAAATACTGCATATGTCTTGTTAAAGCCTTCTTTCGGAAGAACATAGACATCAAGCCCGCCGGGCATTTTTTCATAGTATAGCGTTTCCTTAAGCTGGTCAAATTCGATCGTTTTCGTCAAGATGCTCCCTCCGTCCCTTTCAGAAAGTACGTTGTATCCAATTCGATTTTCTTTCCGACTTCGATAATATCGTCCTTTGTGACGCTGTCAATGCGGTCGAGCCATTCTTCCAAAGAATACTCGGTTCGGGCGGCGGCCTGCTGATAAATGAATTCGACTAAGCCGTAAGGCGTGTCAAGCGTTTCAAGAATTTGATTTTTGATGACCGCTTTCGTCTGGCTGATTGCCTCTTCCGTAAAATTGCCTTTTTTCATTTCTTGAAACTGTTCGCGAATAATATCGACAGCTTTTTGATAATTGCCGACTTCAATACCGGACATGACCATTAAAAGCCCTTTAAAGCTTTCGATTCTTGAAGCCGCATAATAGGCGAGGCTTGCTTTTTCCCGGACATTGATAAACAGCTTGGAATGGGAAAAGCCGCCGAACAGACCGTTAAACAGCTGTAAAGCCGGGTAATCTTCATCTGTAAAATACGTATTGGTCCGAAAGCCCATGTTCAGCTTTCCCTGCTTGACATCGGCATCTTCAATGACTTCCCGTGGCTCGGGGGCAAGGCCGCGCTGAATATCGGCTGCAGGCTTCGCCTCTCTTTCAGCCGCGTTGAAATAAGATGAAATGTATTGGTCAACCTGGCCGGCATCCACATCCCCAACGATGTATAAATCGAGCTGATCTTCGTTGATCGCTTTTGTGTAAGCTTCATACAGGCTTTCAGGAGTGATGGCTTCCACATCCTCAAGCTCCCCGTTTACATGCAGGGAATACGGCTCATCTTTGCACATTTCCTGAATGAGCCTCAGATTGGAGTAGCGCATTTTATCGTTGTATACAGCCTGGATCCTCTGCTTCAACGTCCGTTTTTCCTGAGAAACGTACAATGAATCAAAAGCGCCGTCTTTCAGCGCAGGAGAAAACATGATGTCCGAAAGAAGCTCCAAGCCTTTTTCCAGAAGGGGTGTCTGATCCTTTAAATATTTTTCATTGGCGATATCCAGCCGGAATGTGATGACATGCTGCTCCCCTTTTTTGGAAAGATCCGCTGACACCGAAGTGCCGTAAAGCTCGTCAAGGTACGTTCTGAGCTCGGCTGTTTTGGGGTGTCTGCTCGTTCCCCGCAGGAGCACATGAGGAAAGAGAGCCCGTTTTGTCACATCTTCTTTTGTTAAAGGGGCAAGCATTTTAAAAATGATCGAAACGGTTTTAAACTTTTCCGTTTTCACAATATGAGTTGTCAGTCCCCGGTGTTTTCCCTTTATTTCATTAAGGTATGTCATAAAGAACCTCCTTCGTCCTTGTTTATATTATGTATTATGACCAGAATTCAGCATATGCTCTTGGCTGTTTGGTTGTAATTATATCAACTGGAGGGGATTTAAGGAAACTAAAACCCTTGCCCCTCCGGGTAAATGAAAAAACGGTGCATGTCACACCGTCTTTACCGCTTCATTTTCATTTTCTTTTGGGTCAATATAAAATAAGACAAGAGCTAAAGCGGCCAGGCTGCACAAAAGGGAGACAATGAAAATCAGACGTTCCGCATTTGTCATCATATAGGCAAAAACGGGCGGTCCGAGAGCGACGCCGATAAACCGCATGCTGTTGTAAAATGACGAAATCGTTCCGCGCTCATCTTTTGAGATGCCTTCCGTAATCAGCGCATCAAGCGAAGGAAGAGCCATCCCGATGCCGATGCCGCCGATGCTCATAAACAGGAACAACGGATAAAAGCTGTGATTCCACCACAATCCGCCAAAAGACAGGACAAGCAGGACCATCCCGATGACCACACAGATTTTCATTCTGATTTTATTGTTTCCGATCAGCTTTCCCGCCAAATAAGAGCTGACCGATAAAAAAAGCAGCGGAATGCTGAGCAGCGCTCCTTTGACAATCCCGTCAATCTGATACTCTTTCTCAAGGTTTTCTGAAAGATAAAAGAGCACCCCGAACAGCAGAAACATAATAATGCCGCCGATAATGAAAATCGACACAAGCCAGCGTCCTTCCCGTTTAAAAATATGTTTGACGTTTTTCGAAAACTCTTTTAAAGATTTTGTATCTGTGCTATTCTCCTTTGGCCTTGGCACAAAACATAGCACAAGAAAAAAGCTGGCAAGACAAACGACCGGAATAAACCAGAACGGCATAAACCAAACCCAAGATGCTAAAAAAGCCCCTAAAATCGGGCTTAACACTTTTCCGGCGGTATTTGCGGTTTCAATATCTCCGAGACCTGCGCTGACTTCTTCATCATTGTGGAACAAATCTCCGATAAACGGCATCACGATCGGAGCGGCTCCTGCCGAACCGATGCCTTGAAGCACACGCCCCGCCAAAATCAGCGCGTACGGCTCTTTGAAAAAGGAAGAGGCAAAGCCGGCGACTGCGCCTCCGGCAGCCGCAATGACGAGGCACGGAAGCATGACCTTTTTTCTCCCAAACCGGTCGGACAAATAACCCGTTATCGGGATGCAGATGATCGCCACGACCGAGTAGACCGTGATGATTAAAGAAACCTGGAAGGAAGAGATGTTCAATTTTTTTTCAATGACAGGCAAAACAGGAATCAGCATCGAGTTGCCAAGCGTCATGACGAGCGGGACGGAAGACAGCGCGATAATGCTTTTAACGCCTTTTTTTCTGCTCAACTTTTTTCACCCAATTCATTAGTATTTCTACCTGTTATTGTGGCTTAAAGAGGGTGTGTTTATGTACGGCGGGCGGACACGTTTAAAAAACAGCCGCTCGCAGCTCGAGCGCCCGCCCTGTCAAAAACGTTTTCTTACGACGTGAAACCTGAATTTATCAGCCCTGAAATAATTCAGCGAATACAATACAGGCCTGTCGTGTTGGTCATAGTGAATCTGTTTCAGCAAAAGCAGAGCTGTTTCCGGATCACACTCAAGAATTTGTGAGATCTTATCATGGTAGCCGATCGGCACAATATCGGCGACTGCGTAGCTTATGACCGCGCCAGACTTGTGCTCAAGCCATTCAAACATCGATTCCTGCTCATGTGAAAAGCCTTTCGGCAGAATCGTCATCGGTATTTTATCGAGACAGTAGACGACAGGTGCTCCGTTCGCTGTTCTTACCCGCTCAAGGAGAAATATCCCGTTTTCATCAGCATTTTGAAAACGGAGCAGATCCTCTTCCGTCGGGTCCGTTATCTGTGAAGACATAAAAATGGTTCCCGGGGTCATGCTTGCCTGTTCAATCATTTTCGTTACGCTGTTCAGCTGCTCGATGCCTGATAGGAATAAAGGTTTGGCGTTTACAAATGTGCCGACGCCGTGCCTTCTGATGATCACGTTTTCATCCTCCAGCACTCTGAGCGCTTCGCGCAAAGCACCCCTCGAGACGCCCATCAACTTTGACAGCTCAAATTCAGACGGGAGCTGTTCATTCTCTCGGTAAACGCCTTTTTCGATATCATCTTTTATCCGATCAATCACTTTTAGACATAAACGTTGATTGTCAGCTTTTATCGACATGTTCTCCCTCCGTCTGACAGATCAAATTAAAATTATCTTTAATTGAGGATAACTATATCATGTTTTGTCAAATAAATAAATAGACGTTTTGAACTCAGTTAGTTTACATAATAAATTTATATTAAACTGAACTCTCTTCTTTTAGGAAGAGAGTTCTTCATATTGCTCTTTTGACATGAGGACTTCACGGGGCTTTGATCCTTCATAAGGACCGACGACTCCGCGTTCTTCCATGGCATCGATGAGACGGGCCGCTCTCGTGTAGCCGATCCGGAACCGTCTTTGCAGCATGGAAACGGATGCCGTCTGCATGCCGACGACGAGTGCGACCGCTTCATCGTAAAGATCATCGGTCACTTCGCTGAGCGTTTCAGACGTTTCTTCCGGAATCATCTCTTCCTGGTACTGGGCTTTTTGCTGGGTGATGACATGATCCACGACTTTTTCGACCTCTTCGTCTGATAAGAAAGCTCCTTGAACGCGGACCGGCTTGTTGGCGCCGACAGGCAGAAACAGCATGTCCCCTCTTCCGAGAAGCTTTTCAGCGCCCCCCATATCAAGAATCGTTCTTGAATCGGTTTGTGAAGACACGCTGAATGCGATTCTTGACGGGATATTGGCTTTAATCACCCCTGTGATGACATCGACGGAAGGGCGCTGTGTCGCTATGATCAAGTGGATTCCAGCCGCACGGGCCATTTGCGACAGCCTTGTAATCGAGTCTTCAACATCTGAAGAGGCGACCATCATCAAGTCTGCAAGCTCGTCCACTATGACAATGATGTACGGAAGCTCAGGCTGCTTCGCTTCTTCAGATGCATTCATCCTTTTAATGCAGTCGTTATAGCCTTCAATATTTCGCGTTCCTGTATGAGAAAACAATTCATAGCGCCGCTCCATCTCGTTGACAACCTTTTTCAAAGCCTGCGACGCTTTTTTTGGATCTGTCACTACAGGCGCGAGCAAATGCGGGATGCCGTTATACACATTAAGCTCGACCATTTTCGGGTCGATCATCATCATTTTGACTTCATGCGGCTTTGCTCTCATTAAAATGCTTGTGATAATGCCGTTGACACAGACGCTTTTCCCGCTTCCCGTCGCACCCGCGACAAGAAGGTGGGGCATTTTGTTCAATTCAGCCAAAACCGCCTCACCGGAAATATTCCGGCCGAGCCCGATCATGAGCTTTGCGTCCGGACGGTCATTCAGCTTCGATTCGAGCACTTCTTTTAAGGAGACCATCGCGACTTCCGCGTTCGGCACTTCGATTCCGATCGCTGATTTGCCCGGGATAGGGGCTTCGATGCGGATATCCTTGGCCGCCAGTGCGAGCGCCAGGTCATCGCTTAAATTGACGATCTTGCTCACCTTGACGCCGACATCAGGGTAGACCTCATACTTCGTGACGGCCGGGCCGAGATGAACCTGTGTGACTTTTGCCTTCACACCGAAGCTTTGGAATGTTCTTTCAAGCTTTCGCGCATTATCATAAATATTTTTTTTATCAGCCTGCTGGCCGGTATGCTTCGGATCATCCAGCAAATTGAGCGATGGCAGCTGATAATCTTTGTTTTCGAGCTCTGTAAATGCGATCTCCGGTGCGGCCGGCATGTCCCCTTCACCTTCAGGCTCAGGCGGCGCTTCCGGCTGCTCAGAGGCTTCAAAAGCCTGAACCCCCGGCTTTTCATCCCGGTCGGAAAAGCTTGAAATGATCGGCTCTGTCTGAATCACCGGATCTTGATCAGCCTCAGCTTCCGGTGCGGGCTCTTCCACAGCTTTCGGTTTTCGTTGTGTTTTCTGTTTTTTTCCGGTTTTCTTTTTTGCTGAATGATGCTTCAAATCCTTGAGATCATCGAGAAACGCCAGCCATTGATTTTTCATAAACGAGGCGACCGGAGCCGTCCATTTGATCAGCGTCTCCTGAAGGGAGCGGTCAGTGATCAGAAGGAGGCCGATCAGTATGAGAAAAATGGCGATGATTTTAGAGCCGGCGGCTGCGAACAGAAAATAAGATCCCGCAAACAGCACCGCTCCGATCATGCCGCCGCCCAGGTCAGGGGTGCCCGTTTCACCTTTCATGTCCATTAAAAACAGTTCCCACGTATTTTGGATCACACTCGGCGACTGGATCATTCCCCTGTCTGCCAAGTGCTGAAAGAGCTGTACATGGGACAGAAGCAGCATGCTTGCGACGATGCAATAGAGCCCCGCTTTTCTTCTCGTCAAAAAACCCGGCGTTTTTTTCTTCCAAAACAATGATACGCCTGTTAAAAAGAGAGAAAGAACACATAGGATAAACCACTCGCCTGCGAAAAAACGGAACATGTAAATGAACGTTTGGCCTGCAACGCCAAGCTGTAACACCGTAATAATCGAAATGGCGATACAAATTAAACCGTACAATTCATATTTTAGATTAATCCTTTTGACCTGTTTTTGTTTCTTTTTCGATTTCCTTTTTCTTTTTGCCATGTTCCATCACCTTACTACATCAAAAAAATATAAAAACAAAGAGAAAGCAGCCCGTTTTCGGCTGCGATGTTTCCTCTGTATTCCCCTATTATAGCATATTTATCCTGATGACACTTCAGCTATTTATAAAATGTCAGCTTCAGCTTTTGGCCCGGAGACGTCTCCTGCTTTAAAAAATCCATCGGATTTGTACTGAGAACCTGAACCACTCTTGCTTCATCCCCGTTCATTTCGACGAGGAGGGGCACGCCGTTTACGTCTATCTGCCTCAGGTTGGTCTGCTCCGCCTGGCCGGCGAAAACGATTTCCTGCGGCATCGTCGTATAAAGAATCATTGAATCATCCTTTCTTTCCCGCCGCGTTCTTGTTCGATCAATTGATTGAGCTTTTGGATGGCTTGTCCGACACCGCCCGTTTCATCGATCAATCCATACTTGACCGCATCGTTTCCGACGACATTCGTCCCGATGTCACGGGTCAGATTGCCTTTTGAAAACATGAGCTCTTTAAATTTCTCTTCTGAAATGTTGGAATGGCTGGTCACAAACTTAATGACCCTTTCCTGCATTTTATCAAGATACTCAAATGTCTGCGGCACACCGATCACCAGCCCCGTCAACCTGACCGGATGGATCGTCATCGTAGCGGTTTCGGCGATATAGCTGTGATCGCAGGAGACCGCGATCGGAACGCCGATTGAATGTCCGCCTCCAAGCACGATGGAGACGGTCGGTTTTGACAGCGATGCCAGCATCTCGGCTATCGCCAGGCCTGCCTCCACATCGCCCCCGACCGTATTCAAAATGATCAGCAGCCCTTCGATTTTAGGATTTTGTTCGATTGCGACAATCTGCGGAATCACATGCTCATATTTTGTCGTTTTGTTTTGTGGCGGGAGCTGAACATGCCCTTCAATTTGTCCGATGATGGTCAGGCAGTGGATGTTTGAATCCTGTCCCATTTGCGGAAGATTTGTTTCGCCAAGCTGCTGTATTTTATTGAGGAGGTTGTCCTTAGCGTCCTGTTTGGCCGGCTGTTCTCCTTGTCCTTCTCCGTTTTGCATCCGATTTTCGTCCATCTGGGTCACCTCTTTCTCGAGTTTCTTTTGTATTATGGACTATGGCGTTTTTTTCATTCAGTGTAAAAAGGGCGAAAAAAAACCAAGAGGCAGGCTCTTGGTTTTATACTTCCATGATGATTGGGATGATCATTGGTTTTCGTTTCGTTTTTTCGTATAAGAATTGGTTTAACGCGTCCCGCATGGTTTGCTTTAAGGCAGACCACTCGACAACGGCATTTTCTGTGCTTTCTGTGACGATATTTCTGACCAGTTCGGTCGCCTCTACGATCAGCTCTTCGGATTCCCTGACGTAAACAAAACCTCTCGTGATAATTTCGGGTCCTGATACAAGATGTTTTTTCTTTTTATCAAGGGTAATAACAACGATTAAAATTCCGTCCTGGGAAAGGAGGCGCCGATCTCTGAGCACGATGTTGCCGATGTCGCCGACACCTAGGCCGTCGATCAGAATGTTGCCCGACTGAACCTTATCGCCGATTTTGACATTTTGACCGCGGAACTCAACGACATCGCCTTTTTCAACCAGAAAGATGTCGCTTCGTTTCATTCCGATTTCTTCGGCAAGCTTTGAATGGGCTTTTTGCATTCTGAATTCGCCGTTTACAGGGATTAAATATTTCGGCTTCAGCAGATTCAGCATCAGCTTCAATTCTTCCTGGCAGCCATGCCCTGAAACGTGGACGCGTTTTTGCGCAAATACGACATGGGCGCCTGCTCTTGTCAAAAGATCAACGGCCTTTGAATATACCAATTCCTGCCCCGGTATTGGGGAGGAGGCAATCAGGACAGTGTCGCCTTCTTCAATGTCAAGCTGTTTATGCCCTTGCTTTGCAATTCTTGTCAAAGCGGCCAGGGGTTCACCATGGTTGTCTCCCGTCAAAATAGCGACTTCCCTTTTTGGATGCTTTTTGACATCCTGGACAGGGATGAACATGTCCTCATCAGCGGTCACATAGCCAAGCTTAATGGCCAGCTGAAGGATGGAAGATATATTTTTTCCTGATACGGCCAATTTCCTGCCGTTTTGGCGGGCCGCATCAATCACCTGCTGAATCCTGTTAAAGTTTGAGGCGAAAACGGCAACGATCACACGGTTTTCCGCATTGTACATCACATCGGAAATGTCGCCTCCGACGACCGCTTCTGAAGGCGTATAGCCCGGCTTTTCAGCGTTGGCGCTGTCTGAAAGCAGGCATAGAACGCCGCTGTTGCCGATTTTGGCAATTTCGCCAATATCGCTGGTCTGATTTAAAACCGGCGTTTGGTCAAATTTAAAATCGCCGGTGCACACGATTGATCCGAGGGACGTTTTAAAGCTGACCCCGACGGAATCCGGGATGCTGTGGTTTGTCTTGAAAAATGACACTTTCGTTGAATCAAATGTAATCACGGATTTGGAGTGGATTTCCCGTAAATCGGCTTTTTTATTTGAGCCGTACTGCTTCAGCGTTTCTTTTAAAAGGGCAAGTGTCAGTTTTGTTCCGTAAACAGGCACAGATAGCTTGTTCAGGCAGTAAAAAACGCCTCCGATGTTTTCTTCGTGTCCGTGTGTGAGGAAAATCGCCTTTACTCGGTCAGATCGTTCAATCAAATATGAAATGTCCGGTATGACCACATCGATCCCCAGCATTTCATTTTCTGGATGCATGAGTCCGGCATCAACCACGAATATGTCAGAGTCGATTTCAATGACATAAAGGTTTTTTCCGATCTCCCCGACGCCTCCCAAGGCGATGATTCTAATATTTTCTGTATTTTTTTTCAAATTGTAATCCTCCTAATCTAAGTACCCGTCCATCATCACTTGTCCCTATTATACCTGAATCTAATTTTAGAAAACAAGAACCATTATGTATATAAGAAACGGCCATACCCAAAAAAGGAGAATGACCGTTTTCATCCGTATATGTTTTTACAGACCGTTCATCAGGCTGCTTAAACGGAGACGCTCATCTTCATTCAGCGGAATCAAAGGGAGCCGGACAGAGCCGACGTCAAGACCTTTCAGCTGAAGAGCCGTCTTTAGAGGCGACGGGTTTGGAGCAGCGAAAAGACCCTTCATCAGCGGAAGCAGCTTCTGATGGATCAAGGCCGCCTGCTGTGTCTCCCCATTCATGTAATGTTTGATCATCTGCTGCATTTCCGGTCCGATGACATGTGATGCAACGGAGACAATCCCCCTGCCTCCCACGGATAAAACCGGAAGCGTCAGACTGTCGTCGCCTGAGTATACAGCAAAGTCTTCAGGCGTTTCAGCGATGATTTTCGTAATCGCTTCAAGATCACCGCTCGCTTCCTTGATGGCAACGATATTTGGAATTTCCGCAAGGCGGATCGCCGTTTCCGGTGCAAGCGATGCAGCCGTGCGTCCCGGCACATTATAAAGCATGACAGGCAAAGATGTTTCTTCGGCAATCGCTCTAAAGTGGCGGTACATTCCTTCCTGTGAAGGTTTATTGTAATACGGCGTCACGAGCATGACGGCGTCTGCCCCGGCTTCTTCCGCCTTTTTCGTCAGCTTGATCGATGCCTTTGTATTGTTGCTTCCCGTACCGGCGATAACAGGCACACGGCCGGCTGCTTCCTTGACGGAATATTGGATGAGCGCGATTTTTTCCTCTTCGGACAGTGTCGGCGATTCACCGGTTGTTCCTGCGACGACAAGGGAATCCGTTCCGTTTTTCAGCAAATAATCAATCAGCTTTGACAATTTTTGAAAATCGATGTTTTCATTTTTGTCAAAGGGGGTAACCATTGCGGTTGCAATATTTCCGAAATTCATTTTTTTCACCTCATCATGATTCAATCACATTTATTTTGATAGTTCAAACACTTCGTGCAGGGCATTTACGGCAGTCGCCATATTTTCTTCGTGGACGAGCACCCAAATCGTCGTATGGCTGTCAGCCGACTGCAGGATTGGAATGCCTTTTTCAGATAGAGCGGTCACGATTTTTGAGGTGACGCCGGGCACTCCCATAATACCGGCTCCTACCGCTGAAACCTTCGCGCAATTTCTCGTAACGGCAGGCTCATAGCCCAATTCTTTCAGGATGCCGAGAGCTCGGTCTGTTGTGCTTCCGGCTACCGTATAGACAATTTCACTTGGTGTAATATTGAAGAAGTCCACGCTGATGCCGGCATTCGCCATCGCTTTAAACACTTCGGTCTGCACATTATATTGCCCTTCTTTCGCCGGTACCTTAAACTGTGTCACATCTTTTACATGGGCAATGCCTGTGATCAGCCGTTCAAATACGTCGCTTCCGGCCTTTGACGTGTGATGGCTTGTCACGAGCGTCCCCTTTTCCTTTGAATATGTCGAGCGGACCCGGATCGGCACCTTCGCCTGCATCGCGATTTCCACCGCTCTCGGATGGATGACTTTTGCCCCCTGGTAAGCCAAGTTGCAAATTTCCGTGTAGGTAATCACCGGAAGCGGCTTTGCTTTTTCTACGATTCTGGGATCTGCGGTCATGACGCCTTCAACATCAGTAAATATATCAATAAAATCCGCGTCCAGCGCCGCTCCAAGCGCGGCGGCCGATGTATCGCTGCCTCCGCGACCGATCGTCGTGATGTCCCCTTTTGCAGTCGCCCCCTGAAAGCCTGCGACGACCACTGCATCATGGTCGGCCAGCATGCTGACAAGGCGCTCCGGTTTCATTTCTAGTATTCTGGCGTTTGTGTGCTGGTTATCTGTTAAAAATCCAGCCTGTGAACCTGTCAAAGCGGCGGCTTTAATTCCGTTTTCCACCAGCATGCTTGAGAACACGACGGAAGAAATCGTTTCACCGCATGAAAGCAGCAGATCCTGCTCCCGTTCTGTAATGGTGTCCTGTCCTCCGTACAGGAGATCAAGCAGTGAGTCAGTCGCATACGGATCGCCTTTCCGACCCATGGCTGATACGACAACAACCACTTTATACCCTTCATTGACCGCATCTTGAATATGCTGTAAGGCAAGCTTTCTGCCGCGGTCATCTTTAACAGACGTTCCTCCAAATTTTTGAACGATGATTTTCACTTTATTTCACTCCAAGTTTATTTCGGACGCAATAGAAGAGAGCAGGCCGGTGTGGTCCTCACTCTCTTCTCGCATCTTTCGTAAGAAATCTTAGCATATTTAAACTAAATTTAAAGCTTTTAAGCTTTCTGCGATTTGTACGGAGTTCCAAGCCGCACCCTTCAGCAGGTTATCGGAAACAATCCACAGGTGGAATCCGTTCGGACGGTCGAGATCTTTGCGCACGCGTCCGACAAACACGTCTCTTTTCCCTACTGCATCGGCAGGCATTGGATATACCTGTTCGGACGGATCGTCCTGAAGAACGACGCCCGGCGCTTCTTTTAACAGGTTTTTAATATCTTCTGCTGTTACGTCATCACGGTCAGTTTCGATGTAGACGGATTCTGAATGCCCTGTCGCAACCGGCAGTCTGACGCAAGTCGCTGATACTTGAAGTTCAGGCATGTGCATGATTTTTTTCGTTTCATTGATCATTTTCATTTCCTCAAACGTAAAGCCGTTTTCCTGAAACTTATCGATTTGAGGAATCGCGTTGAATGCGATTTGATAGTGTTTTTCATCGCTTTTTACAGGCATGATCTGAGGCTCGAACGAATCGCCTTTTAAAATGGCTTCCGTCTGGCCGTAGAGCTCTTTTATCGCTTCATTGCCGGCTCCTGATACAGCCTGATAGGTTGAGACGATGACTTTATTTAAACCGAAAGCCTTGCGGATAGGCTCAAGCGCAACGACCATTTGGATCGTTGAACAGTTCGGGTTTGCAATAATGCCGTTATGCTGATGCAAATCTTCCTCATTGACTTCAGGCACGACGAGAGGCGTGTTTTCATCCATCCGGAACGCGCTCGTATTGTCAATGACAATCGCCCCGCGTTTGACAGCCTCATGGGCCAGTGCCTGAGATACGCTTCCCCCCGCGCTGAACAACGCGATGTTTACCCCTTCGAAGCTTTCCGGAACCGCTTCTTCTACAGTATACTCTTCGCCTTTGAATGTAAGCTTCGTACCTGCTGAGCGTTTTGAGGATAATAAAGTCAGTTTATCCAGTTCAAAATTTCTGTCTTCTAGTGTTTTTAGCATTTGCTGTCCTACAGCGCCAGTCGCACCAACTACTGCTACATGTAATCCTCTTCCCAATTGTAAAACTCCTTCCACCCTATCGTTAATGACGATTGGTTGACTATGCATTTTACATTATATTTTAACATAGAAGTGAGCCTGGTGATTGATATTTTTTGTTACATCTTCATTTTCTCCAAAATTACCGATCATTGCTGATCAGAACGGGCTGAAGCTGTTTATAGGAAAGCGCTTCTTCCACTGTCGGCAGCAAAAGATCCATTTTGGCAACGAGCGAATTCGGCTTTTGATACGGATCATCCTGACCGAACGGAATAAAGAACATATTTTTCGTCGTCATCAGCCTCATCAGATTAACGCCGTTCAGACCGAGCGCATCATTCGTTGATATGCCGAGAACGACGGGACGGGAATTGCGCACCGTCGCCTTGGCCGCCATTAAAACCGGAGTATCTGTCATCGCGTTTGCGAGCTTGCTCATCGAATTGCCCGTCAGCGGCGCAATCACCATGCAGTCGAGCGGTGTTTTCGGTCCGAGGGGCTCTGCTTTCGGAATGGAGTCGATGACGTCAAAACCTGTCAGCTCTTCGATTTTCCTTACCCACTCTTTTCCTTCTCCAAAGCGTGTATCGGTCGATTTTACGGTAGAGGTAACGATCGGTCTGACCTCGGCTCCCTGATTGACGAGGTTTTCAATTTGCGGAAATACGGCATCATACGTACAATGTGAGCCCGTAAGACCAAATCCGATTCTTTTTCCCTTGATCGACATGTTGACAGCCCCTTTCAGTCGGTTGTAGATGGTGTTAAAAGCTTACACAAAACATTGGCGATGATCTGACCTGCCGTTTTAGGCGCGACTATGCCGGGCAGGCCCGGAGCAAGGAGCGCTTTTATGCCCTGTTTTTCGGCGAAGCCGAAATCTGTGCCGCCAGGGCGGGTCGCCAAATCGAGAATCAATGTTCTGGGGGTCATTCGTGAAAGGACGTTGTGGTCGAGAATGAGACTTGGAATCGTATTGATGCAAATATCGGTATCCTCAACATGTTCCCCAAGTTCATTTATGTGGAAAGGTGTGAGACCCATCTCCATGATTCTGGCAAGGTGTGCGGAGTCTCTCGCACCGACTTTGACGCGTGCGCCGAGAGCTGAAAAAGCCCGGCTGATGCTCATCCCGGTCCGCCCGAGCCCGAGAACCATGACATTTGAGCCGTGAATCGTATAATCGGTATGCTGGATGGCCATCATAATGGCCCCTTCGACAGTAGGTATGGAGTTGTAAATCGCAATATCGTCTCTTTCAAAAAGCTTGACGAGCCTGCGGCCGGCCCCCTTAGCCATTCCTTCTAAATAATCGTTAGAAATGCCTGTATAGATGGTGCATTGAGGTTTTGTTTTTTCCAAATGCTTTTGTTTTAAAACGACTTCTTCATTTGAGAATACGGTCGCAACCGCCCCTTCCGCCGATGTTCCTGATACAGGCAGAACGATGCTGTCTACCGCTCCGAAGTCGAGTTCGCTTAATTTTAGTTTTGTGGCGCCTGTAAAACCGTGGTCAAGCTGATCAAAACCGACCAAAAACACGTTTGCTTCCTGTTCTGTCAGCTTGCGGATAATTTCAAGCTGCCTCGCATCACCGCCGATGATTGCAATCGTCAATCCGGTTAACATGGCTTTAATATTCACCTTCTTTTTTGACAAGGATCTATTTCGTAAGCTAATTTCATCATATGACAAAAAGGAAATGGCGGTGAATTGAAATATTTCGCGTATCGGTGTTGGCCAAAGCATGAAAAAACCCGGCTCCATGGGCCGGGATGGGCTGTGCGGTATGTAAAAAAATACCGGCATCCGCCGGTTTAATCATCGCTATTCCCGATTTCTTCCGGAACATCGAGAATGATCATATCAGATCCAATTTTTTGAATCCGTTTCCATGGCACCCTGATGTCTTGCCCCTGTTTTCTAAGGCCGAACCATTTAACCGACGGGATGATAAGAGCGGTAATCTGTCCATCCTGTTCATTGATTTCGAGATCGGTCTGTCCCAAAACGCCAAGGCGCTCAGCCCGCTTGACATCCACGATTTCTTTTCCGGATAGTTCACTGAGCCTCATGCAAAACCCCCCTTTTGTAATGATGTATGTTTGCAAAACAAAAAACATGCCTGCCTCAAACAAGCATGTTTTTCATTACGTTATTTCGGAAGCTCACCAGTCGGACTGATCAGTGCCGTTGAATAATCATCGGTAAAAATACGTCTTGCCAGGCCGTTGACCCTGTCCAGGCTGACGGCATTCAGCTTTTCAATAATCTCATCCAGCGTTCTGTGCCTTCCAAGCAAAAGTTCATTTTTGCCGTTTCGGCTCATTTTGCTGTTTGTACTTTCGAGGCTGAGCATCAGGCTGCCTTTCATTTGCTCTTTGCTGTTTTCAAGCTCTTTCGGCGTGATGCCTTCCGTTTTCAGCACGCGGAGCGTTTCATGAATGGTATCTGACAGCAGCTGAAGCTGGCTTGCGCCTGTTCCGGCATAAATGGTCATCATTCCGCTGTCTTCATATGAACTGTGATAGCTGAATACGGAATATGCAAGTCCTTTATCTTCGCGGACATCCTGAAACAGGCGGCTGCTCATGCTTCCTCCGAGGATATTGTTGAGCACGATCAGATCGTAAATGTCGGAATGGCCGGCTTCCAGCCCGTTGAAGCCGAGGCAGAGATGAGCCTGCTCGGTTTCTTTTTTCCGCGCCATTTTTTCATGATGGAATTCCGGTTTTGACATTCCCGTTCTTTTTCCTTTTGCTTCATATGAACCGAAATGCTTTTCGGCTTCTTTAATAAAGCTTTCAGGTACATTTCCGGCAATCGAAATCACGACGCGGTCCGGTGTGTAGTATTCGTCCATATACTGACGCAAAGCATCTCCGTCAAATGTGGCAAGCGTTTCCTCCGTGCCGAGAATCGGATAGGCGAGGGAATGGCTTCCATACGATGCTTTGCTGAGAAGGTCGTGGACGATGTCGTCCGGTGTATCCTCATACATTTTAATTTCTTCATAGACGACGTTTTTTTCTTTTTTCAATTCTTCTTCTTCAAAAGATGAATGAAAGAACATGTCTGAGAGCACTTCCAATGCATAGCTCGCATGCTCATCCAGAACTTTGGCATAATAGCACGTATACTCCTTTGAGGTAAACGCGTTGACCTGTCCGCCTATTCTGTCAAATGACTCGGCGATGTCTCTGGCCGTACGCGTTTTTGTTCCTTTAAAAAACATGTGCTCCAAAAAATGCGAAATGCCGTTAATCTCCGGCGTTTCATGTCTTGATCCGGTTCCGATCCAAACTCCGATCGCTACAGACCGGACAGTGGGATTATTTTCGAGTACAATTCTTACCCCATTTTGACAAGTATACCGTTTAATCAAATCTGTTCCTCCTATTCAAAGAACGGGCCACATATCTATTTTACCACAAGCCTTTTCTCATTCAGCAGCTGTGAGACAGTTCCGATCTGATAGCCTTTTTCCTTCAGTTTTTCAATCAAAACATCAAGGCTTTTTGCGGTTGGCTCTGTCGGGTGCATCAATATCATGGCGCCGTTATGTACTTTGCTTAAAACCCGATGCTGTAAGACGGCCGGCTGCGGTTTCTGCCAATCGATCGTATCAACTGTCCACATCACCGTTCCCATTCCCATCCTGCGGGCCTGCTCCACGACTTCTTTGCGAAAGCTTCCACTCGGCGGAGCAAACCATTTCGGCTTTACGGCAAGCGTTTCTTTGATTTGCTGGTTCGTCATCCGCAGCTGTTCTGAAATGCGCTCACTCGTCAGTTTGCTCATATCGGGATGATTGTATGAATGGTTTCCGATCTCATGCCCGTCATTTAAAATAGCTTTTGCCAAATCAGGATGATTTTTCACCCACTTGCCTTCCAGAAAAAACGTGGCTTTCACATCATTCTTTTTCAGAACGGGAAGCATCTGTGTCAAATACTCATCACCCCAGGCGACATTGACGAGAAACGATACCATCGGTTTATCGGGATGCCCCCGGTAAATCGGCTCCGGCTTTAGTGATTCCAAGTGGATTTCCGGTTTGACCTGGTCATAAACGAGAAGCTTTTCATCAAATGAGCCTGACCGTTTCATATTTTGGTATGATTTTTCAATATTGACCTTCAAGCCGTTATACCCGGGCATTGCTTTCCAAATCTTATCGATTTTTGCGTTTTGCGCTTTCACTTCATATTGAGACGCTTTTTGAAGCAGCTGCTGGTAAAGGTCGTTTTTTTGAGCGGCAACTGTGACCGCGTCTTTATTCATCGCATCTATGTAATTTGGCGGGTGCGGGTCGTTCATGACCTGATATGATACAAACAATAAAAAGAAAAAGACGGCAAACGAAACGATTTTTCTTTTCAATTGGATTTCCTCCCTTCCCCACAAATTATGTAGGAAAAGGACAAGATAGAACTTGACTCCCGTCTGCAGCAATTCCGCTTAAAACAAAGAAGCCGGGTCCCCCAGGCTTCCTTTCACTTCTTTTTAAGCTTGACAGAAGCAAGATAAACAGCGAATTAGGACTTCTGCTCTTCTTTTTCCTTCTGTTCGCGCAGTACCGCTTTTCTTGATAAGTTGACCCGTCCCTGCTTATCGATTTCCGTTACTTTGACAAGCAGCTCGTCGCCTATTTTCACAACATCTTCAACCTTGCCGACACGCTCAAGCGCAAGCTCTGAAATATGAACCAAGCCGTCTTTTCCGCTGAACAGCTCCACGAACGCGCCGAATTTTTCAATCCGTTTGACTTTACCTAAGTAAAGCTGTCCGACTTCAACTTCTCTGACAAGGTCTTCAATAATTTTCTTCGCTTTTTGGTTCATGCTTTCATCCGTTGAAGAAATAAAGATCGTGCCATCTTGTTCAATATCGATTTTAACGCCTGTGTCTTCAATGATTTTATTGATTTGTTTGCCGCTCGGTCCGATGACATCGCGGATTTTATCCGGGTTAATCGTCATCGTCAAGATTTTCGGAGCATATGGAGACAGCTCTTTTCTTGATTCTGCCAAAGTGCTCAGCATGCTTTTCAGAATTTCCATTCTGCCTTTTTGCGCCTGCTGAAGCGCCTCATCCAAAATTTCTCTTGATAAACCGGATATTTTAATATCCATTTGCAGAGCGGTTACGCCTTTAGCCGTTCCCGCCACTTTAAAGTCCATGTCACCGAGGGCATCTTCCATCCCTTGAATGTCTGTCAGGACCGTATAGTTGTCACCCGATTTGACAAGCCCCATCGCGATTCCGGCAACCGGCGCTTTGATCGGCACCCCGGCGTCCATCATCGCAAGCGTGCTTGCGCAAATGCTGGCCTGGGAAGTCGAACCGTTTGATTCGAGCACCTCTGATACAAGCCGAATCGTGTACGGGAAGTCTTTTTCAGACGGAATGACCGGTTCAAGCGCACGTTCGCCCAGCGCCCCGTGCCCGATTTCGCGGCGTCCAGGTCCGCGCATCGGCCCGGTTTCCCCGACGCTGAATTGCGGGAAGTTATAGTGGTGCATAAAGCGTTTTGATTCTTCAACACCGAGGCCGTCAAGGATTTGAACGTCTCCAAGCGCACCAAGTGTACAGATGCTGAGCGCCTGTGTCTGTCCGCGTGTGAACAGTCCGGAACCGTGTGTTCTCGGGAGCAGTCCGACTTCGGAAGAAAGCGGGCGGATTTCATCGACGCCCCGGCCGTCTGGACGCACCTTTTCTTCCGTGATCAGGCGGCGCACTTCGTTTTTCACAAGCTGTGACAAAATGTCTTTGACCTGTTTCAGTGTTTCTTCATCATGCTCTTCTTCTTCAAATTTTGCTAAAACTTCATTTTTCACTTCGTTGATCGCGTCTTCGCGCGCATGTTTTTCATGAACCTGGATGGCTTTTAACAAGCCGCTTTCCGCCATGCCTCTAACTTTTTCTTTCAGATCGGCATCGATCTCATAAAGGGTGACTTCTGATTTTTCTTTTCCGACAACCGCGACAATTTCTTCCTGGAATGCGATCAAACGCTTGATTTCTTCATGACCGAACATGATCGCTTCAAGCATAGTCTCTTCCGGCACTTCGTCTGCTCCCGCTTCCACCATGTTGATCGCGTCCTTCGTTCCGGCCACGACTAAATGGATATCGCTTTTCTCAAGCTGCTCAAGCGTCGGATTGATGATAAATTCGTTGTCAACCCGGCCCACAGTAACACCGGCGATCGGTCCTTCAAACGGAATGTCCGAAACGGAAAGCGCAAGGGATGAACCAAACATGGCCGCCATTTCTGACGAACAGTCCTGATCAACGCTCATCACGATGCTGACGACTTGGACTTCATTGCGGAAGCCGTCGGCGAACAGCGGACGGATCGGCCGGTCGATTAAACGGCTGGCAAGGATTGCTTTTTCGCTCGGTCTGCCCTCTCTTTTAATAAAACCGCCCGGAATTTTCCCGACAGCGTAAAGCCTTTCTTCATAGTTCACGGTTAAAGGGAAGAAATCTACGGTTTTAGGCTCCTTCGAAGCCGTGGCTGTGCTGAGCACCGCAGTATCTCCATAACGGATCATGACAGCTCCGTTTGCTTGTTTTGCAAGCTGGCCGGTTTCGACCGTTAATTTTCGGCCGGCCCAATCTATGGAAAAGACGTGTTTCTCTTGTCCCATTCTTATATGAACTCCTCTCTTCGGATAGTTTTTAGGTTACTCCTATTATGAACGAAATGAATTAAACATATCAATGGCAAAGTGCTATGTAGAGATTCAATAAGTTAATTAAGATCATTTATATGAACAACGTGTTTTGGAGTTGACGGATATTCGTTTTAATACGATAAAAAAGCGGGAATCCTCCCGCTTTTTACGATTATCGACGTAATCCTAGCTTGTTGATCAACTCACGGTAACGAGTTACGTCTTTGTTACGAAGATACGTAAGAAGATTACGACGTTTACCTACCATTTTAAGAAGACCGCGACGTGAGTGATGGTCTTTCTTATGAACGCGCAAATGCTCGTTCAGATTGTTGATTTGATCAGTTAGGATAGCGATCTGAACTTCCGGTGATCCCGTGTCAGATTCGTGGGTTTTGAACTCATTGATGAGCTGGTTTTTGCGCTCTTGAGTGATTGCCATCCTGTTTCACCTCCAAATGTTATTAGCCCCGGTTACCTAGCAAACGCCGGTGAATCGATTTGCCAAGTGATCGGTTTTAAAGCTACAGACAATATGATACTAGAAATACGGGCCTGATGCAACCATTTTTTATCAACTTTGCCGGACCGGCTGCTTCCACCATCATTGTTGACGGTTATTTGCATATTTTATACATATTAAATTTCGGTCAGCTTTCCTTCTTTAAAATAACGGGTCGCTTCTTCCTTGTCTTTCGTGATTTGTGCCACCAGCTCGCCTACGCTGCCGAATTTTTTCTCGCTTCTCAGCCGCTTATACCATTCGATTTTGATATCGCTCCCGTATATCTCCCGGTTAAAATCAAATAAGTTCACTTCAATTGAAGGCTGGCCAGGGCGCTTTTCGTAAAACGTCGGCTTGTACCCGACATTGCAGACTCCGTTGAATGACGCCCCGTCTATTTCCGCTTTGACGGCATATACACCTGTAGGCGGCACGATGTACGTGTCGGAAAGTCCGATATTGGCAGTCGGAAACCCGATCGTGCGGCCCCTTTTATCACCGTGGATCACAATACCCTTCACATAGTACGGCCTCCCGAGCAGTTCGGCTGCATATTCGACGTCTCCTGCCCCGATCACACTACGGATCCGGGTTGAGCTCACCTTTTGGTCCTGGTTGGAATATTTGGCGACGGCTGTGCTCTTTACCCGGCCTTTGGCATACTCATGGAAGTTCTCCATCGTGCCTTTGCCAAATTTCCCGAAGGTGAAATCAAAGCCGGCCACAACGTGGCATACATTGAATCCAATGATATATTGTTCGATAAAGGTCTCAGGCGAAAGGGAAGCAAATTCGGGACTGAATTCCACAATGTATAAAAAATCGGCGCCCAACCCTTCAATGATCTTTATTTTTTCGCGTAATGGCGTAATTAAATCTTTAGGCTCGCAGCCTTTTTTCAACACGGCTGAAGGGTGGGGATGAAACGTCATCACAGATGTTTTGACCCCTTCTCTGTCCGCGGTGTTTTTGGCCGCAAGAATCACTTGCTGATGCCCCAGGTGAACACCGTCAAAATAACCCAATGCCATAACTGATGTTGGAAAGTCCTCACGCTTCAATTCGTGTGGATGAGAAATATGTATCGTCTTCAAGAACGGTCACCTTTTCTTATTGTTCGCTTTTTTGCACGAGTACTTTTGCCGGTTTTAACAATCCGGGCTTTGTCGGATGCGGAAAATAGACGGCTAGACACCGGCCATCTTCTGTAAAAACCGCCAGGCGGTCTTCGCTTGTCAGATGCGATAAGCTGCCTGGTGTTTCAAGCACTGCGCCATTTTCCACTTTCTTAGCTAATGTATCACTAATTATCCATTTCGGCAAATGATCAAGCGCACGTTCGATCGGGACGAGCTGTTCAGACAATGTACCGCTTGCAACATGGTCCTCTATATGTGTGAAAGTCAGGCATTCATCAAGCGAAAAATGGCCTGAAGCCGTTCTGATCAAATGGGACATATGGGCCGGGTAGCCGAGCTTTTCGCCGATCGTTACCGCTAAAGTTCTGACATAAGTGCCTTTTGAACATGTCACGGTAAACCTGAACCGGGCCGTACCCTCTTCACGGCTGATTCCGGTGGTCAGTTCGATGTGATGAATGGTGATGGACCGCTTCGGCCTCTCGACTTCGATTCCCGCCCTCGCGTATTCATACAGTTTTTTGCCGCCCACTTTGACCGCTGAATACATTGGCGGAACTTGTTCGATTGTCCCTTCAAGACTTTTGAGGACGCTCCTCACGGTTTGTTCATCAGGCGGATTGCTGACTGCCTTTGTTTCCGTTATTTCTCCCGTCTGATCCTCTGTCTCCGTTGAAAATCCGAGTGTGACCTCGGCGTCATATGTTTTTGATTTTTCAGTCAAGTATTCAACAATTTTGGTCGCCCTGCCGATACAGATTGGGAGAACGCCTGACACTTCGGGATCGAGCGTCCCTGTATGGCCGACTTTTTTTGTTTTTAACAGTTTGCGGATCTTCATCACGCAGTCATGGGAGGTCATCCCGGCCGGTTTATGTAAAAGCAGGACTCCGTTATACATGCACGTTTTCGCCCCTTTCTTCTATCAGCTAAAAAGGACAGGCAGTTGCCCGCCTATCCTGGATTAGCTTTTTATTCTTCTTTGTTTGAATTCAGCTCGTGAATCAAGGTCTCGATACGGTTTCCATAATCGATGGATTCATCGAATTCAAACTGGATTTCAGGTGTTTTGCGAAGCCTGATCCGGTTCCCCAGTTCAGACCGGATAAAGCCCTTCGCCTTCGCCAGGCCTTTCAGTGTCTCTTCCCTTTTCTTTTCATCGCCAAGAACGGAAATATACACTTTGGCAATTTGCAGATCACCTGAAACACTGACATCTGTTACTGTTAAAAACCCGATTCTCGGGTCTTTCAGCTTTCTTCCGATAATGTCGCCAAGTTCCTTTTTCATCTGTTCACCCACACGGGTGGCTCTCATACTCATGACCATATCACCTCTACGTTAAAACCACTCTGTTCTCGTGATCGTCCGTTCAATTTCCGGAAAAGAGTCGATAAAGGCGAGAACCCGCTGCAGCTCTTTTTCCGTTTGAACCCGGGAAGAAGAAACGGCGGCGATTCCAAAGCTTGTGCGCTGCCAAGTATCCTGGTAGTCGATTTCCGATATAGACACATTAAACCTGCCGCGGATTCTTGTCATCACCCGCTTCAGCACCGCCCGTTTTTCCTTGAGTGATGATGCATCATAAATGATGCACTCACATTCAACAAAACCGATCACTTTCTTTCAATTTCTTGCATGACATACGCTTCGATCATATCGCCTTCGCGGATGTCATTGTATTTCTTAATGGTGATACCACATTCATAGCCTTGTGAAACTTCTTTCACATCATCTTTAAAGCGTTTGAGAACATCCACTTCGCCTTCAAAAATGACGACACCGTCGCGGATTAAGCGGATTCCGCTGTCACGAGTAATGGTTCCTTCCGTCACATACCCTCCGGCAATCGTACCGATTTTGGAGACTTTGAATGTTTGGCGGACTTCAACCATACCAATGACTTTTTCTTCATATTCCGGATCAAGCATACCTTTCATCGCGGCTTCAATTTCGTCGATGACTTTGTAGATGATGCGGTGAAGGCGGATATCCACGTTTTCGGCTTCGGCGGTACTTTTAGCATTTCCGTCAGGCCGTACATTAAACCCGATGACAATCGCGTTTGATGCAGAAGCCAAGATGATATCGGATTCTGTAATCGCGCCGACTCCCGTATGAATGATTTTCACCCTGACGCCTTCAACTTCGATTTTTTGCAGGGCAGCCGCCAACGCCTCAACAGAGCCTTGCACATCGGCTTTGACGACGAGATTAATTTCTTTGACATCGCCTTGTTTGATCTGTTCAAATAAGTCGTCAAGACTGAGCTTCGCTTTATCGCTGCGCTGTTCTTCAAGCTGTTTTGTAGCGCGTGCTTCACCGACTGAACGGGCCGTTTTTTCGTCTTTGAACACAAGGAACTGATCCCCGGCGTTCGGCACTTCGTTTAGACCTGTAATCTCTACAGGAGTCGACGGTCCGGCCGATTTCACGCGTCTGCCGACATCATTGACCATCGCACGGACGCGGCCGAACGTGTTTCCTACAACAATCGGATCTCCGACATTGAGGGTTCCGTTTTGCACAAGCAATGTAGCAACAGATCCTTTTCCTTTATCAAGCTCGGCTTCGATGACCGTTCCTTTCGCCCTGCGGTTTGGATTCGCTTTAAGCTCCTCTACTTCGCTGACAAGCAGAATCATTTCAATCAGTTCATCGATTCCTTCGCCTGTAAGGGCGGAAAGAGGTACGAAAATCGTTTCGCCGCCCCATGCTTCCGGAACAAGGCCGTGTTCAGTCAGTTCTTGCATGACCCGGTCAGGGTTTGCCGTCGGCTTATCGATTTTATTAACAGCGACGATAATCGGCACTTCTGCGGCTTTTGCGTGGTTGATCGCTTCAACTGTCTGAGGCATCACGCCGTCATCAGCAGCGACAACGAGAATCGTAATATCCGTGACTTCCGCTCCGCGGGCGCGCATTGTCGTAAATGCGGCGTGTCCAGGCGTATCAAGGAACGTGATCTTTTTGCCGTTTTCTTCAATTTGATAAGCGCCGATATGCTGTGTAATGCCTCCTGCTTCCCCTTCCACAACCTTCGTTTTGCGGATGCTGTCAAGAAGCGTTGTTTTTCCGTGGTCGACGTGGCCCATGATCGTCACGACAGGAGGGCGGATTTCAAGAGCTTCTTCCTGATCCGGCTCTTCATACTTTTCAAACTCGGTTTCTTCATGGACGATCACTTCTTCGACTTCTACGCCGTATTCCGATGCGATCAGTTCAACCGTGTCTTTGTCAAGATCCTGGTTGATCGTCGCCATGATTCCGAGCAGCATCAATTTTTTAATGATTTCTGACGGTTCCTTGCCAAGCTCTTCCGCAAGTGCGCCGACCGTCATGGAATTCGTAAATTCAATTTTTTCAGGCAGTTCTTTTTTCGGTTTGGACTGCTTCTCCTGTGGAGCTTGATGATGTTTATTGCGTTTATTTTTTTTGTTGTTGTTGTTTTTCTTCTTGTTTTTGTTGTTAAATTGAGTATTTTGCACGTTATTCTTCTTTCCGTCTCGATTTTTGTTTGGTTTAGTTCCGGCATGCTGTTTTGCGGCTTCTTGCTGAGGTTTCTGGCCGCTTGAATCGGCGTTTTTTCTGGTTTCGGCCTGCTTGTTTGCGGCAGGCTGCCCGCCTTTTTTGAATTTTTTATCAAGCTGTTTGATTGCATTTTCTTCAATCATCGCCATATGGTTATTGACTTCAATATTCATATCTTTCAATGACGCTATGACATCCTTACTTGAAACATTTATGGCTTTTGCATATTCATAAACTCTCATTTTAGCCATTCGTTCACCCCCAAAAAAATTAATCGAGCTTGCGGAGCAACGTTTTCGCAAAACCTTGATCAGTGACGGCGACGACCACACGGGAAGGCTTGCCGATTGCACGGCCCAGAAGCGTACGATCTGCGACTTTCTTACATGGCACATCATAGTATCTGCATTTGTCGGTTACTTTTTTCTCCGTGTTGGCCGATGCGTCTTCTGCAAGCAAAACCAGCTTTGCGCGTGAATGCCTGATTTCCTTCACAACCAGGTCTTCTCCGGACACGACCTTTCGAGCTCGATTCGCCAGGCCCAGCAAGGAAAACCATTCTGTTTCCGACATCTATCTGGTCTCCTTTTCCGCCAGTTCCAGCAGTTCATCAAAAATCTGATCATCAATTTGTACTTGAAGCTGATTTGCTAAGCTGTTTTTCTTTTTTGCGGTTAAGATTACTTCTTTGTCAAGAGTAAGATAAGCTCCCCGGCCGTTCTTCTTGCCGGTCGGGTCTATGGAAACTTCCCCTTCCTTGGAACGGACAACGCGGATGAGCTCCTTTTTAGGCTTCATTTCCCCTGTTACGACGCATTTTCTAAGCGGGATCTTCTTTCGGCTGTTCACCAAAGGTCACCTCTTATTCATCCGATTCTGGAGTTTCAGTCTCTAAAAAGAGCTCTTCAGACTCTTCTTCAAGCTCTCTTGGATAAATTCCAAGTTCCCTTGCATCTGTTTCACTCTTAATATCGATTTTCCAGCTTGTCAGCTTTGCGGCCAGACGGGCGTTTTGGCCTCTTTTGCCGATCGCAAGTGAAAGCTGGTAATCAGGGACGATCACAGTTGTCGCCTTGTCTTCCTCATTGACGATGACATCAAGCACTTTGGAAGGGCTTAGCGCATTGGCGACAAATTCGACGGGATCGTTTGACCAGTGTACGATATCGATTTTCTCGCCTTTCAATTCATTGACGATCGCTTGGACGCGCTGTCCTTTAGGGCCGACGCAGGCGCCGACCGGATCGATATCGGGATCATCCGTCCGGACGGAGATTTTCGAGCGGTCTCCCGCTTCTCTCGCGACAGACTTAAGCTCGACAGTTCCATCGTAAATTTCCGGGACTTCAATTTCAAAGAGCCGCTTTAATAGACCTGGATGAGTTCTTGATACATAAATCTGCGGGCCCTTCGTCGTTTTTTCAACCTTTGTGATAAAAACTTTGATCCGGTCGTGAGGCTTGTAGACCTCATTCGGCATTTGTTCCGAGACCGGCAGAAGCGCCTCGATTTTGCCGAGAGAGACATAGATAAATTTATTGTCAATCCGCTGAACGATACCGGTCATGATATCTTCTTCGCGGTCAATAAATTCTGAATAGATGACGCCCCGCTCCGCTTCACGGACACGCTGAGTGACCACCTGCTTCGCCGTCTGGGCAGCGATGCGGCCGAAATCTTTCGGGGTAACTTCAATTTCCACGACATCTCCGACAATATAGTTCGGATTGATGTTTCTTGCGTCTTCAACCGAGATTTCAAGGCGCGGATCATAAACTTCATCCACGACGTCCTTGCGCGCGAAAACGCGGATGGTGCCGGTGTCGCGGTTTAAATCAACCCTGACATTTTGCGCCTGGTTAAAATTCCGCTTATACGCGGAAATAAGCGCAGCCTCAATGGCTTCGATAATAATATCCTTACTGATTCCCTTTTCTTTCTCAAGAACAGTCAGGGCATCTAACAACTCACTACTCATGTTTATGGTTTCCCCCTTAAACAGTCAAAAATTAATTGAACGAAACAGCTAGCCTAGCTTTTGCTATTTTTTCATATGGAATATTGATTCTTTTTTGCCGTGTCTTGATCGTGACTGTCACTTCCACGGTTTCACCGTCAAACGCAGAAAGCGTGCCTTCAAATTCTTTGTTGTCTTCAATCGGTTCGTACGTCTTAATATATACGTTTTTTCCGAGCGCTTTCCTGAAATCGGCTTCTTTCTTTAAAGGGCGTTCAGCTCCGGGAGATGATACTTCAAGAAAGTAGTTCTGCTTGATGGGATCTGCCTCGTCAAGCTTTTCACTAAGAGCTTCGCTAACCTTGGCACATTCTTCGATGTCAACGCCGTCATCAGAATCAATAAACACGCGAAGGAACCAGTTTTGACCTTCCTTGACAAATTCGATGTCAACGAGTTCAAGCTGAAGATTGTCTAATATGGGCTGGACCATTTCGCTGACAGTATCGATCACTTTGTTACTCATACTTTTCCTCCTTGTGCAGGCTCCAATTCATCAGCTCTCTCGTAAAAACCCCGCTTTCAGGAAGCAGGGGCTTAGAAAAGACGATGAACATGTCGAGACAAAATTGCCTGTTCAATACAAAAGAGCGGGTTTCCCCACTCTTCGCCTCGGCTATCGTTAGCATTTCCAATAAAACTATACCATAACCATTTTTTTATTGCAAATCATCAGAAAAGCGATCAGCCTGAGCTTTCTTCACATTCAGCGGGAATCCGGCGATTTCTCATTCATCCGTCCGGCATGTTCGGAAATGATGGAAGCGGCTGAGCCCGGATAAACGATCCGAAACCCGTCATAGTCCGGATAAAGGGTATCGTCATCCTGAATGCCGGTTAAAATCCAAAATTGGCTGCCTGCCCCGTCATGTTTTTCAATGATATCAAGCCATGTTTTGTAGACGCCATCCCTTTTTGTCTTGTCCTGGTAGCCGAATTCTTCCAAAACGACGGGCTTGCCGATTTCGTTTCCGTCGCGAATATGATCAATGATCCACTGATTCCCCCATTCGGCGGTTTCCCCCCAATGGTCCGGATATAGATGATATGTGCCGTAATCAATCGCTGAAAGAGCGGTGAGCCTTTTCCAATCAACGCCTTCACCGCCGCCGTATGGCCACTCCGGATGACCTTCTATCCGATAAAATCCTTCATCTCCGACTGCAACAAGATGGTTTTGATCGATCGATTTGATATAGGCGCTCATCTCATCGGCCCACTCAATAAGCGTGTTGCCGCTTTTATCCGACGGAGCCCTCGGTTCATTTGCCAGCTCCCATGCCATAATAGCGGGATCGTCTTTATACTTTACGCCTGTATATGTGTTAACCCGGTTCAGCATATAATATACATAATCTTTATAGGCTTTCTTTATGCCTGGATGGGTGTAAAAGGCGTCATGGCCGTCTGCCTTAAACCATCTGGCATATTGATTCATCCCGCCGAAATCATCCCAGTTGTTCACAAAGGGAATGACCAGTTTAACCCCTGTCTGGCCGGCTTTATAAATGGCATAATCAAGCTTTGAAAATCCTGATTCATCATATATCCCCGGTTTTGGCTGCATGACGGAGTGTTCGTTCGGCTCCCCGTCGAGGAACCCCCAAATGCGGATGACTTTCAGATTCATCGCGATCATATCGGCAAACACGTCATCGACCATTTTTTTAGACTTATAGTGAAAATAATAGTTATTGGTGCCTGCAAAATAAAAATCTTTTCCGTCTAACGTAAATCTTGTTCCAGATGTCTCCACAAATGAAGATGAAGCAGATGCCGCCCGCAAATCCCCGAACAGCATGACCGATCCTGCCGTCAAAAGCATCAAAAACATGTGCAACAAGCATGTTTTCACTTTCATCGTTTCCTCTCGCTTTCATAGAATGTGATGGGCGGCGGGTAATCGTCAATCCAATTCTTCTCAAGGTGTGACTTTCACTTTCACCACCGTTTCGACACCCTTCGGCCACATTTCAAATGTAAAGGTGGAATCGCTTTTCAAATAGTTCAAAACGCGCTCTCTAAGATAGAGATTTCCGTCCTTTTCATAAAAATCTTCGTCATAATTCATATAGGGCGTCCATGACCAGACCTCTTCAAGAACAGGTCTGCCGGTCGAGTCGATGACGCCTTTTACAGTGGCCAGCTGAGTGCCGTTTAAAGAGGCGGGGATTTCCAGATCTCCTTTGATTGCCGACTTGCTGATCGTAAACTCATGTTTCTCCAGCTCAGGTGTATCATAAAGAATCACATCCATCACCTGTCTGGCGCCTTTATCAAATGCAAAGGCAAGCTCTGCCTTCGTCCCGAATGACGGTGATCCGCCGATGAGTTTTGCCAAATATGACGCTTTAATCGTCACTGTTTTCCCGGAATTGTCAACTGTATAGTCGGTTCCTTTTTGCAATGGCTCCGATTGGCGGTAGATTCCTGTCAGCTTGTTTCCGTTCAGCTCGATGTCCGCAGTCTGATCGGTGATGGTCTGCCCTTTCCTGATGAAAAGGTCCGCCGGTTTGATGATGGCGTTTGAGACGCCGCGTCCCGCCTGAATGACGATGTCCTTCACGACCGGATCCCGCCATTTTCTTGCCATCCGGTCAAATTGGTCATTGCCGTTATCCCACCACATTGTGACCATTTGATACTTGTGGGAAAGCCTGACAAGCGTATCATGGTACAAGCGCTTGGAATGCTTCTCATTTGCGCCCAGTGTCCCGTATTCACCGATGATGACCGGGTACCCTTTGCTGACGAATCTTTCATAAACCGGTTTCATATCCCGCTCCATGTCTTCGATATCTTTGGCAGTGCCCCAAGTCGTCCGGCCCCACCAGTTGGAGACATAGTCCCATGGCGAATAGTAGTGAAAGGTCAGCACGATCCGGTCATCCTCAGGCGGTTCAAACGTATTGAGCAGTTCATCCTTGTTGTCTTCCAGCCCGCCGATGATCACGAGCCGCCGGTCATTTTCCCCGCCTGTGGATCGAATGACCTTGAGCATCTCACGGTTGAGCAGGTTCAATTGATAAGCGCTCATTCCCGTCGGTTCGTTGACGATTTCAAACAGGAGACGCTCGCTTTTATGTTTGAAGCGGTCAGCGATCTGCCTCCACACTTTCCCCAGTTTTTCCAATGTCTCCTGCTGGCTGTTTCCCATGCGGTTGATCCACAGCCATGAATCGTGATGAATATTTAATACAACATAAAAATCTCTTTCCAAAGCCCAGTCCGTTACTTCCTCCACACGATTCATCCACTCGGGGGCAATCGTATATTCAGGGGCACTGCCGATGTGTGAATCCCATGTCACCGGAATTCTGACACTTTTAAACCCGGCAGCGCGGATATCATCGAATGTGTGCTCCCGGACAGGCGGGTTGTTCCATGAGCCTTCTGTAGGAACGGCGTCAAGCGTGTTGCCAAGATTCCAGCCCGGACTCATATGTTCCAAAAGCTTTTGAGGTGCGACGCTCTGCGCTTTCGCCTTGGTTCCCCAGCCGGTTCCTGAAGCTTGCAGGATCGCTCCTGAAAGAGCCGTTCCAATCAACAAAAACAAGAGAATGACCGATGTGATAAACCATGTGAAGCCCTTTTCTCTCAATCTATTTTTCTCCTTTTTTATCATTTTCAAAACGACGGCCGGATTCCGGCTGAATCGCCCGGCCGCCGTTCGTAGCTTTTGAGAAAGCTTAGATCGCGCATATTAAAGCGGTTTCAGCTATAGCCGAACATCATTCTGTTTTACGCATTGCCGATTAAGCGGTCATATTCAGCATATGCCGTCGCCATGTCGACCTGGGACCAAAAACGGTGATAGATGAAAGTCGGCAGCCCGTTCTCCCATTTGCCCGTGTCCGGGTTCCATGATGTTTGGTATTTGTTTTCCAAATAAGGCCATTTTGGATCGTTTTTAATCTTCGGCCTGAGGTCGGTATGGCTGATATAGACGCCGTTTCCTCCTTTTGCAGGATCAGACGGTACACCATTTGGCCCCGGAATGGTGTTTCCTTGGCCAAATCTTCCGCTCCAGCCATTCGGAAAATAGATTTCCTTTGTAAAATAACGATGATAATCGGCATGCTCTTCTTCTGCTGCAATACCAATACCGTCATTTTTATTCCAAGCTGCGTCAAGCAGCTCTTTGGCCAGGTTTTTGGCTCGATTTCCGAGAGCGGTGAAGCTTCCGGTTTCAGCTTTAGTCCCGGCCGCAAAGAAAACAAGTGTTTTGATATAGCTGCCGAGAACGCCGACATCCTGGGAAGGATTCTTGGTCGTGACATGCAGCCCCGGATTGCCTGTGAAAGAATCAAATCCTTTCCACGGATCGGGCTGGCCGCTCCATTCAAGATTTGCCGGAATCCAAAATTCTCCCTGATCAGGCTCCGTGGCAATATTCGGATTTTTGCCCCCGTAAACCCTTTCTCCCGCTTCATTTAGATAATAGCCTTCATCATCTGAGAGCGGACGCTCGTTAACGAAAACATAATCCAATGAGTATGCGACCCATTTTTCAATTACGGTCTTTGCCATTTTAAAATTCTCAGAGGATGTGTCGCCTTTTGCAGCGAAAATATTATACAGTTCCGCCACCCTTTCCATCGGCCAGACTTGCATCCCAAACCAATTGTTAGAAGGCGGATCATGATAAACGGGCGCTTCTGTGTATGCCATGCCGTAAAACGTGCTGACATTTGCGGGATACGGGCTGTAGTTCCCATTCCAGCTGTTTGTGGCCCCGCCTGCGACAGCTCCTTCTGAAGAAAGCAGCCATGTGTACAGCTCAAGCTGCCTTTTCAGCGCTGTTTCCCAATCGGCGCGTGCTGAAGGCGAATTTGGAATCAGGCCCCCTTCAGAGGTGGACAGCGCATATGAGGCGACTGGATTTTGATAGCCTTGGTGGACATGGCTTGCGCCAATTCGCCAAGCCCAGTTTGCATACTGCCCGAGACCGCCTCCCCACGCGGTGTACCACGCCATTAAATAATGGCATGCGTCCTTTCCCGATCCTCTTGATGGTGATCCGTCCGAAGCGCTTCCTATCTTTTGGAAATATTTATCGTACATGCCATAACGGAGAAAATCCCCCATCTTCTTGGCTTTGTTAATATACGTACTGTTGCTGTAGCCCCATTGCTTCGCCCAATACATCGCCTGAACGGCCCGAGCGTCTGCATCGGTCGCGTTCGTATAGCGCCATTGCGGAGCCGGCGCCTGATTTTCCTTTGTGAACAGGCTCATAAATCCTTCATTTGCTTTTCCGAAGGTCTGATTATCCTGTGACGGATGCGGAACCGTTTCCCAAACGGATTCTTGCTCCCCGCGCTGATAAGTGTTTACATAAGCGGCGGTATGGGAAGGATTCAGCAGGTTTCCGAATCCGTACCAGTTGTCAACGTCCAGCAGCCAGTGCATTAAATACGTTTCATTGCTTCCATATATGGCTTTCAGCTCAGCGTCAAGCGGATCGTTTCCTGCTGGATATTGTCCGGTAAGCGCTGACGGATAGAGATCTGGGAAGGGGTATTCAGCGGCGTATGTGGCAGGGCTTGAAGGGTTATAGTAGCCCATTGTCGGCTGTTCTTCTTTTCCGTCTCCTTCATTGACAGGGATGATATATGTCTCCATGCTGTCCCAAGCGGCTTCAAATTTAGACCAGTCCTGTGTGTAACGGCCATACATCGCTTCAAGCCACAGCCAGTAGCTGTATGCTTCAGATGTCGTCATATGGCCATAGTCAGGGGCTTCGCATATGAGCGTTTCAACAGAGTGGTAAGGGATGCCTTCCGGCGAAAAATAACCGTTTTTCGCACTTTTTATTTGCTCATACAATTGCATAAAGCGGGTTTTGTTGTCCATGATATTGTCCTCCTATTGAAGCTGTTGGCCTCCGTCTCAATGTTGGAAGCCTGATTATAACCTATCGTTCGGCTCATCTCCGAATACAAGCCGGCCCTCATCATATACAGGCATATACCTGGTTTTGGCAAGTGTATGCGATAATCCCTGATAGGAGTAGTCGTTTTCAGGATTCCAAAAGGCCGTTCCAGATGGCGCCGAAAGGCGGAATTGCACTTCTTTCTTGTGGGCCGACTGTCCGCCCGGATAAATCGGTACACCATTGAAGCTGACTTCCGTATAGTACATGTGTTTGTCTATCCGGTAAGGCTTCAGCTGAGAGACCGTTGCCCCCTCGTGATATCCGACTGTGACCTTGATGTCTTTGGCGGAATACCCGGCATTCACCGCTTCGGAAAGGTCAACGTAATAGCGGAAAGACAGATTGTCGGTCTTTCTTGCCGGCCATCCTGACCGGTTGTTGAGCTGGGCCCGGATTTCAGTATAGTTGCTTCCTGAGCTGTTAACGGACGCTTCGGCAAAAAATTCGTCAGCAGGCGTTTCTTGTTCAGGAAAGTCAGGCAGGGGCGATTGCCCGGCGCCATAGAGCTGATACATTTTCGCAGCATTTCCTGTAAAGGCTGCGTTGTAGTCAATCGCTACTTCGTTTGATACATAATCCGCCGTTTCATCCCGGTATGAATCGTCATTTCCCGGCCCGCCGACCAATGCTCCGTAAAGAATGTGGCGATGGAATTCAGGCACATTCATGCTATCGGCCCATGAACCATGTGCAGTCCGATGGTGCGGATGCTTGGGAGAATTTGAACCGTAGCCGACAACAAAGCTGCGTTTTCCGGGATTGTCCCCGAGTATATAATTCATTTGCTGTACGGCAAAATCGCGGTACTTTTTCGCTTTGGATGCGTCTTTTACCCAGTCGGAATACACAAAAGCGAGAAAAGCCGCATTTGAGGCGTAGCGCAGTGAGCCCCACTGCTCAAGCCATGCCAGCCCGCCCGGTGTATACGTAATTCTTTCCGTGGTTCCGTTGTGGTTGTAGCCGGTTGACCAGTAATCAAGATTGCGTTCGACAGATGCGGTGAAACGGGAGTCGTTTGTCAGACGGGCCAGCAGCAGCTGTGCGCCGTATGTGACGTCATCCCATGAAAGCGTCCAGCGGTAAGGCCAGCTTGCGGGTTCCCCCCAGTCGCCGGCTGAAGCCAGCGCTTTGTCCAGATATTGTTGTTCATCGGTTGCCAAGTACAGCCATACAGCCCCCCATGTCAGCTCATCCTTATAGCCGCTCCACGAATTGTAATATTGGCGGGCATCTGTAATACAGTCAGAATATTTCCCGCGGTATTGGTCAGCAAAAGCATACAGTTGCTTCGCATGGGTCAAAAGGGTGTTGGCGTATGAAGAATCTGTCGGCTGAAAGACAACCGAAGCCGCTGCAAGGGCCGCTGCCGTGCCTCCGGCCAAATCCGAGCCGGGACAGCCCGCATCAATCTTATAGGCGGGACGCTTCATCGGCATCACTTCAGCCGGCCCCCACCAGGCGTGGTCAGCGGCTCCATTGCCAACCTGCCCCCAAAATTCGTTAGGCGCCGTATGCGCTTTAATAAAATAATCGGTCGCCCATTTCAGATTGTCTAAGATCGCCTCAAGCTGCCCGGCCTCTTCATAAGCATCGCGGTATTCATAAACCGACCATGCCAAAACGGCCGCAGAATACGCCATCGGCAGCCCGAATTTTACATGGTCTCCGGCATCATACCATCCGCCTGTTAAATCATGGCCGACGTCTTTTCCGTCATCTAGCCCGGAGTCGCCTCTCCAATTCAGCCTGCTGTTTTCAGGCAGTGTTCCTGAGCGCTGGGCTTCATAAAACAAAATGGTTTTTTGCAAGAGTTCTGCATAATTTTGCGGATGTTCTGCCGCGTCAGCCTTCTCTGCAACCGGCGCCACTCCCATGCCGAACATAAGCACGGCAAATAAGAAAAGCGCTTTCATTCTTAGAAAAGCTGTCCGTTTCAACTGACTCCTTCCTCCTTATTTTGTTTTATCCATACAACATCGATCATGCTTTACATCCTCCTCACCTCCTTTCAGTCAAAACCTACGGTGTCCTTTCGATGATGGAGAGATGTCTGAATGTACCTTTGCCATCAACAAGCATTTGACAGCTTTACAGAGGAATGAGCCGAAACGGCTGTTCAAGAACGAAATCAATGCCGGCAATTTTTGCGGCCGAAACTTAGTTTGTTTAATAGAGAAACAAACTAAACAGTTTCATATGTTGTCAATTTTTAAACGCAACATCATTTTGAAAATATTAACATTTACATCTATTTTATGTCAATGGATCTGACAGCCCTTTATGAAGATTGTGAGATTCTTCCCCTGTGAAAGTGTCAGTTTATCTTCGGAACGATGACTTTCACGAAAAAAGCCGATAAAAAAACTGCCGACAAACAGTCGGCAGTCTTTAGAATAAAGAAAGCTGATTCTGATCCGGAAGCGACTCCAAGCAGCCGTGCCGCTCCAGGTATTCCATAATTGTTTTTGAAACTTTTCCTCTTTTTTGCAAATCTTCTTTTGAAAGAAATTCGCCTTCTTCTCTCGCCTTGACAATATTTAAAGCCGCGTTTGTGCCAAGTCCCGGTATGGAGTTGAAAGGAGGAATCAGGCTGTTGCCGTCAATCATGAATTCTGATGCATTTGATCTGTATAAATCGACCTTTTGGAAAGAAAATCCTCTTTCGCACATTTCGAGCGCCAGCTCGAGCACGGTGAGCAAACTTTTCTCTTTCGGAGAAGCGTCAAGCCCTTTGCTGTTGATGTCATCCATGACGGCTCTGATCGCGGTCGAGCCTTTGATCATCGTATCAATATCAAAATCATCGGCGCGCACTGTAAAGTAGGCAGCGTAATAAAGCAAAGGATGATGCACTTTAAAATAAGCGATCCTGACAGCCATCAAAACATATGCCGCGGCGTGGGCTTTCGGGAACATGTATTTGATTTTCTTGCACGAATCAATATACCAGTCGGGAACATTATTATTCTTCATTTCTTCTTCCCACTCAGGCGTCAGGCCTTTTCCTTTTCGGACAAACTCCATAATCTTAAAGGCAAGGGAAGGTTCAAGCCCCTGATAAATTAAATACACCATAATATCATCACGGCAGCCGATCACTTCGCTCAATTCACAAATGTTATTATGAATGAGCTCCTGCGCGTTGCCGAGCCAAACGTCGGTTCCGTGTGAAAGTCCGGAAATCTGAACGAGCTCGGAAAAAGTCGTCGGCTTTGTATCCTCAAGCATCTGTCTGACAAAACGGGTCCCGAATTCAGGAATGCCGAGCGTACCTGTTTTACAGCCGATCTGCTCTTCAGTGACGCCTAAAGACTCGGTTCCTTGAAATATTTTCATGACTTCCGGATCATCAGTCGGAATCGTCTTCGGATCAATACCGCTTAAATCCTGGAGCATACGGATCACCGTCGGGTCATCGTGTCCGAGTATATCAAGCTTCAGCAAGTTGTCGTGGATGGAATGGAAGTCAAAGTGGGTCGTTTTCCATTCCGAGCCCGTGGCATCCGCCGGAAACTGAATCGGTGAAAAATCATAAATGTCCATATAATCGGGAACAACGATAATTCCGCCGGGGTGCTGGCCGGTCGTCCGCTTGACACCGGTGCAGCCCTGTACGAGGCGGTCGATTTCCGCACCGCGCATATGAAGATTGTTGTCATTGGCATAGCCTTTAACATATCCGTAAGCCGTTTTTTCGGCAACCGTGCCGATCGTTCCCGCACGGTACACATTGTCTTCCCCGAACAGCACTTTCGTGTAGTTGTGCGCATGCGGCTGGTACTCTCCGGAGAAGTTCAAATCGATATCCGGAACTTTGTCCCCTTTAAAGCCGAGGAACGTTTCGAACGGAATATCGTGGCCGTCTTTTTTATAAGCTGCTCCGCATTTCGGACAGTCTTTATCAGGCAAATCAAATCCTGAGCCGACAGATCCGTCATCGAAAAATTCCGAATGGCGGCAATCAGGACAGACATAGTGCGGCGGCAGAGGATTGACCTCGGTAATCTCCGTCAAAGTCGCAACAAGTGAAGAACCGACAGACCCCCTTGAGCCGACGAGATATCCGTCATCCAGAGAACGTTTTACGAGCTTATGGGAGATGAGATAGATTACGGCAAATCCGTGGCCGATAATGCTTTTCAGCTCTTTTTCGATCCGTTTTTCCACGATTTCGGGAAGGTCTTCACCGTAAATGCTTTTCGCTTTCTCATAGCTCATTCGGCGGATTTCGTCCTCTGCCCCTTCGATTTTCGGTGTATAGAGATCATCTTTGATCGGTTTGATTTCTTCGATTTTTTCATTGATCTTCTGGGTGTTGGTGACCACGATTTCTTTCGCTTTTTCCTTGCCCAAAAATGAAAAGGCTTCAAGCATTTCATCTGTCGACCGAAAATGGACATTCGGCAGCTCATGCCTGTTGAGCGGATTTGCTCCGCCCTGGGAAGAAATCAAAATCTTTCTGTAGATTTTGTCCTCAGGATTTAAGTAATGGACATTTCCCGTTGCCACAACGGGAATGTTCAGCTTGTCACCAAGCTTTGTAATGTTTGTGATGATTTCCTTGAGCGCTTTTTCATCCCTGACCAGTTCAAGCTCGATAAGGTGGCGGTAGACTTCCGGCGGCATCACTTCCAGATAGTCGTAGAACGATGCGATGTCTTCGACTTCTTCCGGCGATTTTTGCATCATGCCTTCAAATACTTCCCCCTTGTCGCACGCCGAACCGATCAAAAGGCCTTCTCTATGCTTTTCGAGCTGTGACCTTGGAATTCTCGGCACCCTGTAGAAATAATTGATATGCGCTAATGAAACGAGTTTGAACAGATTTTTCAAGCCTGTCTCATTAACCGCCAAAAGGGTCGCGTGATAAGGTCTGGAACGCTGATATGCATTGGACTGCCCCATATTTTCATTCAGCTGGTCATGGTACAAGATATTTTTTTCAGCCGCATCTTTGAGCATTTTCACGAGGAGATAGCCCGTCGCTTCGGTATCATAGATCGCCCTGTGGTGCTGGGTGAGCTCGATATCGAACTTTTTACAGAGCGTATTCAGCCTGTGGTTTTTGAACTCGGGATAAAGAAAACGTCCGAGTTCAAGGGTATCGATGACAGGGTTTTGCGCTTTTTCCGATTTCAGCAGCTTCTTATAGGCGACATTGATGAACCCCATGTCAAAGCTCGCATTGTGGGCGACAAGCGTGTGGTCTCCGATCCATTCCTTAAAATCTCTGATGACTTCTTCAACATCAGGTGCGTCTTTGAGCATATCATCCGTGATCCCCGTCAGCTCAATGATCGTAGCTGATAAAGGACGGTGCGGATTTGCAAACCGTTCAAAACGCTCGATGATTTCCCCGCCTTTTACTTTTACAGCGGCCAATTCGATGATCGTATCGTAGACAGCCGAGAGCCCCGTCGTTTCGACGTCAAATACGACATAGGTTTCCTCTTCGAGCAGCCGGTGTGTGGGATTGTAAGCAATCGGCACGCCGTCGTCGACAAGGTTGGCTTCCAGTCCGTAGATCATTTTCACGCCATGCTTTTTGCTTGCCGCGTATGCATCAGGAAACGACTGTACGACAGCATGATCCGTAATGGCGATGGCTGGATGGTTCCATTTTTTCGCTTGTTCGACAAGCTTGCCAATGCCTGATACGGCATCCATCTGGCTCATCGGCGAGTGCAGGTGAAGTTCGACCCGTTTTTCATCTTCAGGCGCGGTATCCTCGCGCGTTTTCGCTTTGATTTCATTGACATCATTGGCGATCATGACGAGATCACGGACGAACGTGTCGTTTTGAATGCTTCCTCTTGCCTTGACCCACATGCCTTTTTTCAAGGATTTCATCAAGAGCGCATCTTCTTTTTCACGGGCGAACATTTTGACGAGGATGCTGTTTGTATAATCGGTGATTTTGAAGATGCAAAGCGTTCTGCCGCTTTTCAGCTCCCTTGTTTCAGCATCGAATACATACCCCTGTACCGTAATTCTCCGCTCTTCATCCATGATGCTGTCAAGCGTTCGGATTTCTTCCGTGTCTTTGATTGGATAGCCGATTTGCAGAGGTCCTGATGGCGCTTCATCATCAGCGCTTTCTTTATCCTGCTTCTCCATTTCAATTAAAGCCTGAAGGGCTCTTTCCTGGTCTTCAGCAAGCTTTTGTTCTCTGAACTTCTGAATCTCTTGATCTGAGACGAAAATTTCAGTCTCAAGCTGAAGCTCAGGAAATCCGAAGGTCCGGTAGCTTGACTGAATAAGCGAGCTGTATTTTTTCTTCAGTGCGGAAGCTTCTGTATCTGTTTTCGTTTTCAGCAGCAGTTTATTTCCTGCAAGTTTTGGCTTTTGCTCATTGAGAAGCGTTAAAATCGGCGGGGAAATACCGTCCAATTCTTGAATGCACCGCGTCCAGTAGTCCTGGATCAGCTGTTCGTCCACCGACTTGTCTTCGACTTCGATTGAGCAGGTCACTTGAGCGATATGGGAAAAAGTGCGTGTCAGCTGGTGATGAAACCGTTCGAAGATCTGATAAGGCAGCACGGCCTTAAATTTAAAGTGAAAATGCCAGGTTTTTTTATGTTTATGAACGGTAAGCTTGATGATCTGACCGCCTTCAAGATGGCGGACCATCGAATCTTCCGTAACGTTCAGCTGCTGCAGAAGAATTTGAAACTGTCTTCTGTTGACAGAAAGCTGGTCTTCCAAGACAGATTCCTCCCTAAAAGAAAATCATAATTGAAGGTACCTCGAGAGAGATTTCCGAGGTACCTTCCTTTACCCTAGTGTAACATGTTTATGCTTGAGAAGATAAGCTCTTCATTTGTTTTTCGATAAAGTCTGAAAGCTCGTCAACAGCCACTTCAAAGGATTCCCCTGTTTTGCGGATTTTCACTTCAACCACGCCTTCGTCGGCCCGTTTGCCGACTGTGATTCGCACAGGAAGTCCGATTAAATCGGAGTCCGCAAATTTGACGCCGGCCCGTTCGGCCCGATCGTCAAATAAAACGTCATAGCCTTTCGCTTTGAAGTCTTCATACAGCTTTTCGGCTAACTGAGCCTGCGCGTCATTTTTCATATTAAGAGCGAGGATGTGAAGATCATACGGGCTCACATTCAGCGGCCAAATCAGGCCTTTATCGTCATGATGCTGTTCGACGATGGCGGAAAGGGTCCGTGAAATACCGATTCCATAGCAGCCCATCAGCATCGGTTGGGCGCGGCCGTTTTCGTCAAGATATGTGGCATTCATGGCTTCTGAATAGCGGGTGCCAAGCTTGAATACCTGTCCGACCTCGATTCCTTTTGCAAAATGGATCGTTCCTTTGCCGTCCGGGGACGGATCTCCCTCCTGGATAAAGCGGAGGTCTGCGAATGTGACCTCGCCCGCATCGCGGCTGATATTGACATTTTGATAGTGGTAGTCGGCTTTATTTGCCCCCGCTGCGGCATTTGCCATCACTTTCACGGCAAAATCGGCGTACACCTCAATTTCCGGATGAAGGCCGACCGGTCCGACAAATCCCGGTTCTGTGCCGATGAGTTCTGCCACTTCTTCAGCGCTTGCAAATTCGACCGTTTCCGCGTTCAGCAGATTTTTCACTTTAACATCATTTACTTCATGATCCCCTCTTGTCAGGATGAGCACGAAACGGCCGTCTGCTTTCAGAAGCATTGATTTGATGCAGTCTGCCGGGGATACGTTGAGAAATGCGGCAAGCTCTTCTATCGTTTTCACGCCTGGTGTATGAACTTCCTGCAGTTCTTTCATTTCTTCGTGTTTTGCTTCAGCAACTTCCGCAACTTCCGCCATTTCGATATTGGCCGCATATGATGACTGATCGGAATAGGCAATCGTATCTTCGCCGACATCTGAAAGCGCCATGAATTCATGGGTATCTTTACCGCCCATCGCGCCGGAATCGGCAATAACAGGCCTGAAATTCAAGTCGCAGCGCGTAAATACATTCGTGTAAGCCTGATACATGTCATTGTAAGTTTCATCAAGGCTTTCCGCTGATGAATGGAAGGAATACGCATCTTTCATGATGAATTCGCGGCCTCTCAGCAAACCGAAACGCGGACGCTTTTCATCGCGGAATTTAGATTGGATCTGATAGAGAGTCAACGGAAGCCGCTTGTACGATTTGACTTCGTCGCGTACGATGCTTGTGATGACCTCTTCATGTGTGGCGCCAAGCGCAAATTCACGGCCGTGGCGGTCCTTCAGCCTCATCAGCTCAGGTCCGTATGTATACCATCTTCCAGATTCCTGCCATGTTTCCGCCTGCTGCAAAGCCGGCATCAGCATTTCAACGGCATTAATTTTTTCCATCTCTTCGCGGACGATGGCCTGAATCTTTTGAATGACTTTATTGGCAAGGGGCATATAGCTGTAAACCCCGCTTGTGTTTTGTCTGATAAAACCCGCTCTGAGAAGCAGCTGATGACTTTTCGCTTCAGCATCAGCCGGCACTTCCCGGAGCGTCGGAATTAGAGTCCTGCTCTGTCTCATTTCGTTCGCACCTCATTTATTTCAGTTGGTTACTTTACATCAATGGTCTTATAAGAATAAACGCTGGATATCGTTCCATGTGACGACAAGCATCAACAGCATCAGAAACGCCACGCCGACGAACACGACGAATGCTTCTTTTTCCCGGTTGATCGGCTTTCCGCGGATCGCTTCAATAAACAGAAACAAGAGTCTTCCCCCGTCCAACGCCGGAATCGGCAGAAGGTTGACGATCCCGAGGTTAATGCTTAAAAAGGCAGCCAGCTTCAACAGATTGACAAGGCCTGTTTTCGCCACTTGATCTGTCATATCATAAATCCCGACAGGACCCGCCAGCATATCGATTGAAAATTGGCCCGTCACCAGTTTGCCCAGACTTGTGACAATGTTCTGTGCTACGGTCACAGTTTCGGTTGCGCCATAGGAAATCGATGTGATAATTCCTTTTTGCACGGGGTTGTATGCGCCGAATCTTCCGACGGTCTTATCTCCTGATTTAACCGCTTCAGGAGTGACATATTTCGTCAGTTTGACATTGTCGCGCATCAGGACGATCTTCAGTTCCTTTTCGGGATTTTTTCGGACGGTATTGACAATATCGGTCCAAGAGGACATTTTTTCTCCGTTGATCGTCTGAATGTGGTCGCCTTCCTTAAGTCCGGCATCAACAGCACGTCCGTTATCGATCAGCTTTCCAAGCACCGGCTCATCTGACGGCACGCCCTGCATCAAGCCAAGCAGGACGAGAATCACATAAGCCAAAATAAAGTTCATAATCGGACCGGCTGCAATCGCTTTGATGCGCTGCCAAACCGTTTTTGAGTGAAATTGGCGGTTGTACGGTGCAACTTGCACTTCTTCCCCGTCCACGATGAAAAAGGACGTTTCACTGACAGAAAAGGAAACGAGATGATCCTCATTGCCTTGCTCATAGCCGGTGATTCTCATCTGGTGCTCCAAATCGGCCTGTTCGACTTCGATGACCAATGCATCAGGATATTTTTCTTTTTGGTTGATAATGATTTTTTCGACTTTGTCTTCTTTGTTAAACAAAAGCCCAACCGTATAACCGGGCTTTACCTCGATCATCTCAGGATCTTCGCCGGCCATACGGACAAAACCGCCGATCGGCAGCAGCCTGATTGTATAAACAGTCTCATTTTTCTTAAAAGAAAAGATCTTCGGACCAAAGCCGATGGCAAACTCCCGGCACAGTATTCCCGCTCTTTGGGCAAGGATTAAATGGCCCAGCTCATGGAAAAAAACGAGCGTTCCAAAAATGAGAATAAAAGCTATCACAGTATTCACGGACATACCACCTTATGTGAGTAATGTTTGGACAAACCTTCTGGCATCTTTGTCCACTTCACGGATCTCCTGAAGGCTAGGCTTCGCAATCACCTGATGACGCTCCAGCGCTTTTTCAATGATATCTTCGATTTGCAGGAAGGTTATGCGCCCTGACAAAAAAGCTGCAACGGCTTCTTCGTTGGCGGCATTTAAAACCGTCGGCATTGTGCCGCCGATTTTGCCTGAATCATAGGCGAACCGCAAGCAGCGGAACCTTTCGAAATCAGCTTGGGCAAAATTCAGCCGGCCGACTTTCCACAGCTCGAGAGATTCTGCCTGATCAAACGGCAGGCGCTCCGGATAGCTGAGCGCGTATTGAATCGGCACTCTCATATCAGGTGTGCCGAGCTGGGCGATGACGCTTCTGTCATGGAATTCGACCATTGAATGAATGATGCTTTCCTTGTGTAAAAGCACGTCGATCTGTTCATAAGGCAGATCGAAAAGCCAGTGCGCTTCAATGACCTCGAGTCCTTTATTCATCATTGTAGCCGAATCAATCGTAATTTTTGCACCCATCGACCAATTTGGATGGTTGAGGGCTTCCTCGACTGTTACGCCTTCCAGCTCCTGTCTCGTTCTGTCTCTGAAGCTTCCGCCGGAAGCCGTGATGACGAGCCGTTTCATCTGCTTAGGATTTTCGCCTTGAAGACATTGAAAAATCGCAGAATGTTCACTGTCGACGGGAAGCAATGGAACATCGTATTGTTTTGCATGTTCTTTCACTATATGTCCGGCTGTTACAAGAGTTTCCTTATTTGCAAGCGCAATTGTTTTTTTATGCTCAATCGCCTTTAACGTCGGCAGGAGGCCGATGCTTCCGACGAGTGCATTGACTACGATATCCGCTTCCGGAAAAACGGCCGCTTCAATTAAGGCCTCTTCCCCGACTCCCATTTGAAAGGTATAGGAGAAGGAAGACTGTTTTAATGTTTCATATGTACGCTCATCACCGGCCGCTACATATTGGGGTTTAAACGCTTCGATGATCTCAGCCGCTTTTTCAACATTTTTTCCGAACGCCATCGCCGTAAGCCGAAACTTATCGTTGTGGGCTTTTATCACATCAAGCGTCTGTTCTCCGATGGAGCCTGTTGCCCCCAAAAGACATATGTTCTTCAAAATTGCCGCACCTCTGTTTCTTTCTAGCTATCAGTTCACTTCTATATCATAGCCCGAACGGCTGAAAAAGAACAAGCAAGAAGTATAAAACCGGCATGACAAATAAAAAGCTGTCAAAGCGGTCGAGCATTCCGCCGTGCCCGGGAAGAATCCGGCCGGAGTCTTTCACATGGTAATGCCGTTTAAACGCAGATTCAGCCAAATCGCCGATCTGACCGACGATCGATAAAAGCACCGTGATCAGCAGCACGAATAAATACGAGTGCGGGAAGCCTGTTGCCGCCTGGTAGACTGCCGAGAAGACGACCGCCGTGAAAATGCCTCCCCAAAAGCCTTCAATCGTTTTGTTGGGGCTGATCTCAGGCCATAGCTTGCGTTTTCCCAGCGCCTTTCCGATAAAATAAGCGCCGGAATCCGTCGACCAGACGACGCCGATCGCAAAAAAGACGTAGCTGAGACCGATGTTCCTGATTTCAATGAAATAATAAAAACCGAATCCGATATAAATCGCAGCCAGCGCCGCGAAGGCCGCCTCATCAAAGGAAAAAGAGTTTTTGCTGAGCACGGTATACGCCAAAAGCAGCAAAACGGCCAAAAACACGATTTCTCCCTTGGTGATGGCGAAATCCACCGTCCCGCCAAATTGGCTTGGACATAATAAAATCCCCAAAAGCAGCAGGCTGATGATGCCCGGGGCGCTTAAAAGCTTCATTCCTTTCATTCTTAAAAGCTCAAAAAGGGCCAGTATGCCCATCGCGTAGACTAGCAAGGTGAACGGCAGCCTGCCGACAATCACGAGCGGTAAAAAAATGGCCGCTGCCAAGACACCCGTCAATATTCTCTGTTTCATCTGCACCATCCTCTAAATTCCGCCAAACCTTCTCCCGCGACGCTGATATTCGCCGATGGCCTGAAGGAAATGAACCTCTTTAAAATCAGGCCACAGCACATCGGTAAATAAAAACTCACTGTACGCGAGCTGCCAAAGCATAAAATTGCTCAGTCTGATCTCACCGCTTGTTCGAATCAGCAGATCGGGATCTTGCAACGTTTCTGTCATGAGATAATCAGAAAACAGCTTTTCATCGATTTCTTCAATATTTACGTTTCCTTTTTTCGCCTCTTCGGCGATTCGTTTTGCAGCGTTGGCGATTTCCGCGCGCCCCCCATAGTTCAATGCAAAATTAAGAATAAGGCCGTCGTTGTTTTCCGTGTCGCTGATGGCTTTTTCAACCGCACGGATCGTATGGGGAGGCAGACCGTTTTTATCACCGGTAATGCGCACCTGGACATTCTCATCGATCAATTCAGGAAGATACGTGTTGAGAAATTCTTCAGGCAGCTTCATCAGAAAATCAACCTCAAGCTTTGGACGTTTCCAGTTTTCCGTGGAAAAAGCATATAAAGTCAATGCTTTGACACCCAGTTCGTTCGCGAGCTTTGTTGTCTCCCTGACCACCTTCATGCCTTCATGATGACCCGCTATGCGGGGCATGGCACGTTTTTTTGCCCAACGGCCGTTCCCGTCCATAATAATGGCGATATGTTCAGGAATTTCTCCCTTTAAAATATTTTCTTTTGTGTAACATTCCATGTTGGAAGCCGCTGAATGCTGATTCTTCCAATTTTTGAGTATATTGAGCATGAGATTCCTCCATCACCCAAAAGGTTGCTTTCCTGTTATATCCTGCTTGATAACAACAGTATTAACAAAAAAACCCCCTGTAAACATGAGAGGGTCTTTTCACTATTATCTATTGTACAGAGTTTTTCATTAAACTTCCATGATTTCTTTCTCTTTATCTTTTGTGATCTCATCAATTTTTGACACATATTCATCTGTCAGCTTTTGCACGTCTTCTGTTGAAGAGCGCAATTCATCCTCAGTCATTTCACCATTTTTCTCTAATTTTTTCAGATCGTCGTTCGCATCGCGGCGGATGTTGCGGACGGCTACTTTGGCGTCTTCAGAGTATTTTTTGACAAGCTTGGCAAGCTCTTTTCTCCGCTCCTCTGTTAAAGGCGGAATGGTGATGCGGATAATGCTGCCGTCGTTTGTCGGTGTGACGCCCAAATCGGCTTTTTGAACCGCTTTTTCGATGTCTCCGAGAGCTGTTTTGTCATACGGTGTGATGACGAGCATACGCGCTTCCGGTACGGTAATGGAAGCAAGCTGGTTTAAAGGCGTTTGAGCTCCGTAATATTCGACTGTTACTTTGTCGAGCAGCGACGGATTCGCACGTCCGGCACGGACAGTGGCCAATTCACGCTGGTATGCCGCTACAGCTTTTTCCATCCGTTCTTTTGTTTGATTCATCACTTGATTTGACACGTTATTTCCCCCTTACGATTGTTCCGATTGGTTCGCCGAATACGGCTTTTTTGATATTTCCTTCTTCCATAATGGAAAAGACGATCAGCGGGATGTCGTTGTCCATACAGAGTGAAGAAGCGGTCGAGTCCATGACGGCCAAACCTTCTTTCAACACGTCGAGATAAGACAATTTTTCATATTTTACGGCCGTTTCATCCGTTCTTGGATCCGCATTGTAGACGCCGTCAACATTATTTTTGGCCATCAAAATGACATCGGCCTCGATTTCAGCCGCCCTCAGCGCTGCTGTCGTATCCGTTGAGAAATATGGATTGCCTGTCCCGGCGGCGAAAATCACGACACGCTTCTTTTCAAGATGGCGAATCGCTTTTCTTCTTATGTATGGCTCAGCGACCTGCCGCATTTCTATCGATGTCTGCACCCTTGACTGAACGCCGAGTGTTTCAAGGCTGTCTTGAAGGGCGAGGGAATTCATGACGGTTGCAAGCATTCCCATGTAATCCGCCGTTGCGCGGTCCATTCCCAGATCACTTCCGGTTTTTCCGCGCCACAGGTTGCCGCCTCCGACAACGACTGCCACTTCAACGTCAAGCTCTGCGATTTCTTTCACCTGCTTGGCGATGGACTGGATCACAGTCGGGTTGATGCCGCTTCCCTGCTCACCCGCAAGCGCTTCTCCGCTAAGCTTTAATACGATACGATTATACTTTGGTTTTTCCATAATAACCTCCAAGTGCATGCTTGCCGTTATTTATTATGCAAGAGAAAAAAAGGTTTGTAAACTGTTTTAAAAATAGGGACACAAATTGTGTCCCCTATTTTCCTTGAAAAGATCGTGCCGCACTGCTTTGGCAAGCGCTTTTCAATCTTATTTTTTCACTTGGTTCATAACTTCTTCAGCAAAGTTTTCTTGGCGTTTTTCGATTCCTTCACCGACTTCGTAGCGGACGAACGTTTCAACTGTTGCGTTTTTCGCAGCAACGACCTGCTTCACTTTTTCATCCGGATTTTTAACGAATGCCTGATCAAGGAGGCAGATTTCTTCAAAGAATTTGTTCAGACGGCCTTCAACCATTTTAGCCACGATGTTTTCAGGCTTGCCTTCCTGAAGAGCTTGCTGAGTCAGGATTTCGCGCTCGTGGTTTGTTTCTTCTTCAGACACTTGGTCGCGGGAAATGTAGCGAGGGTTTACAGCCGCAACGTGCATCGCGATGTCTTTCGCTGTTTCTTCGTCAGTTGTTCCGTTTAGAACGGTTAAGACGCCGATTTTTCCGCCCATGTGAAGGTAAGCACCGAATGTTGCGTCATCGCCTTTTGTCAGAACAGCGAAGCGGCGAAGCGTGATTTTTTCACCGATTTTTGCAACAGCGCTTGTGATGTGTTCTTCAACAGTTGAACCGTTGGCCATTTTTTGAGCCATAGCGGTTTCAAGGTTTTCCGGCTTTTCGGCAAGAATGTGATCGGCCAGTTCATCTAAAAGTGTTTTGAAGCCTTCGTTTTTCGCAACGAAGTCAGTTTCAGAGTTCACTTCTAAAATCACGCCTGTGTTGCCGTTTGTTTTTACAAGAGTCAGACCTTCAGCGGCGATCCGGTCCGCTTTTTTCGCAGCTTTCGCGATTCCTTTTTCTCTGAGAAGGTCGATTGCTTTTTCCATGTCGCCGTCAGTTTCAGTTAACGCTTTCTTGCAGTCCATCATGCCTGCACCCGTTTTTTGGCGAAGTTCTTTTACCATTTGTGCACTAATTGCCATTTTGATTTTCCTCCTTATAATCCAACAAAATATGTAAATTTTTATCTGGTGAAAAAAAAGGTGATAAAAGGCAGTTCCCCCTTATCACCTTTTGATCAGGTTAAGCAGTTGTTGTTTCAGTTGTTTCTGCTGCTGTCTCTTCTGTTTCGGCTGTTTCTTCACCTTGTTTTGCTTCCAGGATCGCATCTGCCATTTTAGAAGTAAGCAATTTAACAGCGCGGATCGCGTCGTCGTTCGCAGGGATGACAACGTCGATTTCATCCGGATCGCAGTTAGTGTCAACGATTCCGATGATCGGAATGTTCAGTTTGCGAGCTTCTGCAACAGCGATGCGCTCTTTGCGAGGATCGATGATGAACAGTGCGTCAGGAAGCTCTTTCATGTCTTTGATTCCGCCGAGGAATTTTTCAAGACGCTCTAATTCTTTTTTCAATTGAACGACTTCTTTTTTAGGAAGTACGTCAAAAGTGCCGTTTTCTTGCATTTTTTCGATATCTTTAAGGCGTTTGATACGCTTTTGGATCGTTTCGAAGTTTGTTAATGTACCGCCGAGCCAGCGTTGGTTGACATAGTACATTCCAGAACGTTCTGCTTCTTCTTTAACGGAGTCTTGAGCTTGCTTTTTCGTACCGACGAAAAGGATTTTTCCTCCGTCAGCTGCAAGGTTTTTCGTAAAGTTGTAAGCTTCCTCAACTTTTTTGACCGTTTTTTGAAGGTCGATGATGTAGATGCCGTTACGCTCCGTGAAGATGTAACGCTTCATTTTTGGGTTCCAGCGGCGCGTTTGGTGGCCGAAGTGAACACCAGCTTCAAGCAATTGCTTCATAGAAATGACTGACATGTGATTTCCTCCTATATGATGGTTTTTTTCCTCCGCTTAGGTCATTTTTATGCAGGACTGCACGCGTCTCGCACAGCACCGCTTGCATAAATCGTTAAGCGTGTGTAATTAACACCATGGATTAATATATCATAAGCTTCCCGGACAATCAAGAATCGTTTTTCAGCTTTCCGCGAAATTTTAACAATAGCTCGATTTCCGTTTTTCCGCTTTTTAGCCGCCTTGCGATTTCTTCGGGTGAAAAGCCCTGCTCATGCAAGGCTGCGGCTTTTTCTTCTAAAGAGTCCGAGTCGCCGCGCTCTTCCTGATTCAGCTCATCCTCCGCCCTTTCCACTTCATCAATCATAGATTCAATGTGAAGCGGCAGATCGTCTGTTTCTTTTGCTTCCGCGCGCTCGGCATCCGATTCGTCCGGGGCATCCGGCTGGTGTTTGTCCGCTTGCTGCGGCCCGCGTTTTTCCGCTTGCTGAAGGTCCCTGACAAGCTTTTCATTTTCGTCTTTCAGCTCGATCAGAAACGCGGTCAGCGTATTCTCCGTTTCTTCCAAAAGCTGTTTCTGCTTTTTTTCAGCGTCCTTAAAAGCGCCGAGCCTCATGTAGAGAATGATGACAAAATAGATCAGTATACCGTGGAGCATAAAGCTCGCAAGCCATAATATTGTTGACATTTTTTTCACTCGCTAACCATGGATTTTAAAAAGTCTTGTAAAGAAGTTCTCCCCGCGGCTTTAACCCGGAGGCCCAGCCTAAAAAATGCTGCCGGCAATGCCAGCAGCCCATGAATTATTGTACCACTTTATCCAGCAGATGCTTCAATTTAAAAAGCGCCTTGGAGTGAATCTGCGAAATGCGGGAGGTCGATAAATTCAGCACCTGTCCGATTTCCGTCAGCGTCAGCTCTTCCTTGTAGAATAAGCTGATGACAAGCTGTTCCTTTTCGGAAAGCTCGTTTATTTTTTCTGACAGCTGGGATATCAGTTCGTCTTTGATCATTTTTTCTTCAGGGGTGCTCGTTTTGTCATCCCGTATCATGACCTGGACATTCTCACCGTCTTCATTGTCGTGAAGCTTTTCATCTATTGAAAGGAGATTTGCAAAAAAACCCTCATTGATCGTCGTTACGACATCCTGTTCCGTCATTCCCAATTCAGCCGCGATTTCGCTCGGTGATACGTTTCTTAAATAGCGCTGTTCAAGTTTTTCAATCGCAGCCTCGACTTTTTTTGTTTTTTCCCGGGATGTCCGCGGAAGCCAATCTTCTTTTCGAAGGCCGTCGATAATAGCGCCTCTGATTCTGAAAGAAGCGTATGTATCGAATTTCAAATCTCTCCCCGGATCGAATTTTTCAAGGGCGTCATACAAACCCAGCATGCCGAGGCTCACCAGATCATCTTTATGCACAGACTTCGGCAAGCCGACGGCGATCCGGCCGACGTGGTATGTGACAAGCGGCATATAGCGGCGGATTAAATCATCGCCGGCCTGAGGGTCTTTCCATTCTTTCCACCGCGACCAAAGCATCTGATCTTCGTAGTTCAAGGATTGCATCTTTATCCCCCTAAATTGCTTTTTAAATCGTCGTTATACCTTGTTTAACAGTGCGGATGACAAGCTCCGCGGTCTGCGGATCAAACTCGATGGTCCTTCCGCTGTTTCCGCCTGTATCCTCGCTTACAATCGGAATATTCAAGAGAGATAGATGTTTTTTTATCGCCAACACATTTCTTGGCCCGACTTTCATCAAATCATTTGTCATCTTAAATTTAAACATCTCGGCTCCTCCGGCCATTTTTGCTTTCAAGGCGAATTTCCGGCAGCCGGCTTCAAGCAGCATATCAACCGTTGCCGCAACGGCCGTGTCGGCATATTTCGCCAGATTGATATCCTTCGTCTTGGAAAGGGAAGAATCGGGAAGCATGACATGGACGAGTCCGGCCGTTTTTGCTTCCAAATCATAAAGCACGAGTCCGACGCATGACCCGAGGCCCGACGTCCTGATGCGGTCTGGAGTGCGGACGATCTTTACATCGGCAATGCCCACTCTGATAATGGAAGTCTCTTTTTCTATCATTTTCATAGCGCGGCACCCAATGAATGGAAGAGCTTTTCAAACGAATCATAGTCAGGTAAAAGGAATAAATGCGCTTTTACCTTCCGATTGTTCTCTTCATCAAAAATAGAGTTGTCAATGACAATCACCTGATCTCCGACCTGGCTGAGCTCGATCAGCCCTTCGCTGATGACGGCTCCGAACATATCCAGCGTAAGCTCGGGAACGCTCGGATACATTTGCCGGTTTGTCAAATCGGCGAGAGCCGTCAAATATGACCCCGCCATAATATTGCCCAGTTCATGAAGGGCGGAGGCTCCTATATCATCAGGAGTCATGCAGTCAATGTCGAATTCCGGATCGCCGACAAGCTCCCTGATCAATTGTTCCGCCTCCGAAAAAGGCATAATAACGAACATGGAGCCCGGGAAATCCCCCTCCATCCGCAAAAAGATGCTGGCGACGGGAAGGTCTGCGCCGCCGAAGAAATTCACCAGTTCATCGAACGACAGCAGCTTGACAAACGGCACTTCCATCTCGATTTTCCTGTTCAATAAATGTGCCAAAGCAGATGCCGAATGGCCCGCTCCAATATTTCCGACTTCCCGTAAAATATCAAGATGCTCTTCTTTAATTCCGTTAAAAATGTCCATCACAGGCTCCTTATTTCTTAGCGTTATCGGAAGCTGAAGCAAGGCTTGACTTCCTGTTTAAAACGGCTTCAGAGTCAATCAGGTTGAGAAGTCTTTTGCCTTGTTTGACAATCCCTTTTATCCATTGTCTGCCGTCTTTCCCAACCGTTTCAGGAGCTGATTCAATCTCCTTTTCTTCGACCGTGATGACGTCGTTTGCCTCATCTACGACCCAGCCGACTTCAATGCCCTGATGGGTAATGATGATGATTCTCGTTTCGTCAGTGATCGCGTCACCGGGCGCTTCGATCCGTTTTCTTAAATCGATGACAGGCGTGACAACGCCTCTTAAATTAATCACGCCGCAAATATACGGTTCGACTCCGGGAACCCTTGTAGGCTGCTGCCATTTTTCGATCGACATGACTTCTGAAACAGATATGGCATATTCTTTATGATTCACTTTGAAAACAATCATTTTTTCACCGGTGGTAGTCTGTGTGGTCAAGAGGATCGCTCTCCTTTCGCTTATCTATTTAATAAGGGCATTGCAATCGATGATCAATGCGACTTGTCCGTCTCCTAAAATCGTTGCTCCTGATATCGCAAAGACGTTTGTTAAATAATCGCCGAGCGATTTTAACACGACTTCCTGCTGCCCGATAAAAGAGTCGACGACAAATGCAGTCAGCTTGTCTCCTTTTTTGACGACGATGGCGTGGAGCTGGTCAAGATCATCTGCCGAATCCTCAACATTAAACTGCTCTTTCAGGTAAACCACCGGTACGATATGGCCCCTGAAATCAATCACTTCGCGGTCATGCGTGAACAGAATGTCTTTCTTATCAATGACAGCCGTTTCTATAATAGAAGAAATCGGGATCGCGAACGTTTCTTTTTCAAGCTTGACAAGAAGCACGGAGATGATCGAAAGCGTCAGCGGAAGCTGGATTGAGAAAAGCGATCCCTTTCCTTCGGTTGAGGTAATGCTGACAGATCCCCCCAATGATTCAAGCTTGCTTTTGACGACATCCAGGCCGACGCCGCGTCCGGAAATGTCCGAAATCTGATCCGCGGTTGAGAATCCCGGCGCAAAAATCAGCGCATCGATTTCATGGTCTTCAATCGTCTCTGCATCGCGTTCAGTAATGACGTTCCGCTCGAGCGCTTTTTCGAGCACTTTTTTGCGGTTGATGCCCGCTCCGTCATCCTCAACCTCGATAAAGACATGGTTTCCGCTGTGGTAAGCTTTCAGTGTGACTTGCCCTGTTTCAGGCTTTCCGTTTTTGACCCTGACTTCAGGCGCTTCAATGCCGTGGTCAAGGCTGTTTCTCAACAGATGGACGAGCGGATCGCCGATTTCATCAATCACCGTCCGGTCAAGCTCTGTTTCCGCCCCGAAAATGGTGAGCTCAATCTTTTTGTTCAGTTCCTTCGTCAGCTGACGGACCATGCGTGGGAAACGGTTGAACACAGTCTCCACAGGGACCATTCTCATATTGAGGATAATCGATTGCAGATCTCCGGAAATTCTCGTCATTCGTTCGACGGTTTCCGTTAACTCGCCGTGGTCAAGCTCTTTGGCAATCTGCTCAAGCCGTCCTCTGTCGATGACAAGCTCTTCAAAGAGGTTCATCAAAGAATCGAGACGGTCGATGTTGACGCGGATCGTTTTCGTTCCTCCGCCCGCCGCCGGTTTTGCCGGCTCTTTTTTGCCGTTCGACTGCTTCGGTTGTTTTGCCGGTTTTTCCGGTTTTTCCGGTTTCTTCTCCGTTTCTTTCGGTGCGGCTTCTTTTTCTTCGGCAGGCTTTTCATTTTCAGATGGCGCAATGTCGATTTTCAGCTCTGTCACTTCGACTTTTTCAATTTCTGATACACCGTTGACTTTGTTGAAAATTTCCTGTTTATCATGCTTGCTTAAAAAGCAAATGACAAATTCGGAGTCAAAGTCTTCTGATTCAAGCACTTCCGTTTCCGGAATCGTTTTGACGACCTCGCCGATTTCGTTCAGCTGTTCAAATACCATGTAGACGCGGACGCCTTTAAGCAAGCAGTCATCTTTAAGAGAAACCGAGATTTCGTAGCAATTAAAGCCTTGCTCCTCCGCTTCTGCGATAACCGTTCTTTGAAATTCGTCATAGGACCATTTCGATTTGGAAGATGCTGCTTCAGGCGCTTCGGCTGCTGCCGCGGTTTCTTTGTTCGCCCCTGTCACGTCGAGCTTGGCGCAGACTTCAGAGACATCCCTTTTTCCGTCGCCTCCTTCAATGATCGACAGGACGATGGCTTCAAGATCGTCAAGCGCTTCAAACATGACATCCATCCATTCCGAAGTAATCGTCATTTCCTCATTCCGGATGGCGTCCAGCACGTTTTCAAGGCTGTGCGTCAAATGCGCCATATCTTCAAAGCCCATCGTGGCGCTCATACCTTTTAGCGTGTGGGCCGCTCTGAAGATATCGTGGACAAGCTGCAGATCTGATGGATTTTTTTCGAGTTCGAGCAATTTTTCATTACAGGTTTGCAAATGTTCTTTACTTTCTTCAATAAAGACGTCTAAATATTGGTTCATATCCATATGAGTCACGCCCTCTCTTTCTTCATATACGTCATAATAGCTGCAGCAATTTCATCAACATGCTTGATTTCATTCGCCAGTCCGTTGTTTATGACGGCTTTGGGCATTCCAAAGACGACGCAGGATTCCGCGGATTCAGCAATCACTGTCCCGCCCGAATGTTGTAAGAGGCTTTTGACGCCTTCGGTTCCGTCGCTTCCCATCCCCGTCATGATCACGGCGATTTTGTCAAAACTCTTTAGCGGCGCCAGCGAGTTGAACAGATAGTCCACAGATGGTTTATGGCGGCTTACTGTATCACGGTCATCAAGTGAAATCACCAGCTCGCCCTGCTCAAGGTGCACTGCCATGTTTTTTCCGCCCGGCGCAATATAGACGCAGCCGTCTTGTGCTCTCTCGCCGTTTTCAGCCTCCTTCACGGTTACTTCTGAGAGGTGGTTCAGCCTGTTTGCAAGGGAAGCCGTAAACCCCGCCGGCATATGCTGAACAACAAAAACAGGCGCCTTCAATGTCTTGGGTAGCTTCGGCAGCACTCTTTGGAGGGCTTTCGGCCCTCCCGTTGACGTACCGATGCAGACAAGCTGTTTGGCGCTTCCGGAACGGGCGGGACGGATCACGCTTTCTGCGACAACCTCTTGATGGGCTTCAGGCTTTGGCTTTAGCGCCGGGGCAGGCCGGGCCTTCAGCTTCGTCCGGCCGGCTGTCAACACCTTTTCAATCAGTTCTTCCCGCACTTTGTACAAATCGACCGAAATCGATCCTGACGGTTTTGCGACAAAATCAATCGCTCCAATCTCCAGGCACTCTATGGTAATCTCAGCCCCCCGCTGGGTCAGGCTGGAAACCATGATGACAGGAAGGGATTCTTTGGCCATGATTCTTTTCAATGTTTCTTTTCCGTCCATCACAGGCATTTCGATATCCAATGTGACCACATCCGGGCGGAGCTCCTCAATTTTTCGGAGCGCTTCCTCCCCATTTCTTGCCGTTCCTGCTACAGCAATCTGATGATTGGATGTTAAAAACTTGGTGATCATGTTTCTCATAAAAGCAGAGTCATCAACGACAAGAACACGAATCATGTTGCATTACCCCTTCTCAAAAATGAAGATAGTTTATCGATAAACGACCGGCTGCCTTCTTTTTTCGCTGTGCCGGCCTCAAGCAGCGAATCCGCCAAAAGGTAAACCGCCCTGCTCAGTTTGGAGCGCGGGTGTTTGATCAAAAACGGCTGCTGCTCAACGACTGCTTTTGAAACGAGAGAATCCTCAGGGATCGTCCCGGCGTATTCCAATTGCTGCTGCAAAAAGGCGGTTACCGTGTTTGAAAGCCGCGTATAGGCGGAAATTCCGTCTTTCTGGCTGATGCAGCGGTTGACGATGACCTTCAGCTTAAGCTCCCGCCCATTTAATGCCAAATGTTTGATTGCGCTGTATGCATCCATAATCGAAGTCGGCTCAGGGGTTGTGACAATCAGAATGTCATCCGCCGACAGGGCGAATGGCAGCTGATCTTTTGACAAGCCTGCTCCCATATCAAACAAGACATAGTCAAAATGTGAAAGAACAGCCGACAGTTCCTTCAGAAAAAACGCCCATTTCTCCCGATTTAATTCGAACATCGTATCGAGCCCGGTCCCTCCGGAAATATAGCTGATGCCTTTTGGGCCTGTTGACAAAGCGCGGTGAAAAGGCATTTGCTGATTCAGCACATCCATGATGGTATAGCGCCCCTGCCGGCCAAGCAGAATGTCAATATTGCCCATTCCGACATCGAGATCGATCAAAAGAACTTTTTTTCCTTTGTCGATGAATGCAAGAGCGGTATTCAGAGAAACATTTGATTTCCCGACGCCCCCTTTTCCGCTCATCACCGCCAGTGTTTTCGCTTTTTTATGATAAACGGCCGGTGTCTCGGCAAAGTGCTCTTCCATTCGCTTTCGCAAGCTTTCCGCCTGATCCATGTTCAACACCCCGTAAGCAGTTTCGCAAAAGATGCATTTGACATGTAGCGGATATCTTCCGGAACGTTTTGGCCGTTTGTCATGTAGCCGAGACCGATCTTCGAGTCAGCCAGGAGATTCATGACGCTCCCGAGTGAATCGGTTTCATCCACTTTCGTAAAAATCAGCTGATCGATCGGAACGCTCGAAAACTGCCTGACAAGCTCCTTCATATCCGAATATTTGCTGGTTGCGGACAAAACGAGAAACGCCTGAAGCCCCCGGTCAAACGGAATGATGTCCTTCAGCTCCTTGACGTACTGCCCGTCTTTAAAATTGCGGCCCGCCGTATCGATGAATACATGGTCAAAATCGGCGAATTTTTGCTGGGCTGCTTTAAATTCCTCTTGCGTATAACACACTTCCAGCGGAGCGTTTAACAATTCAGCATACGTTTTCAACTGTTCGACGGCCGCAATCCGGTACGTGTCTGTTGTAATAAAGGCGATCTTCCTGTTCTCCTCCAGCACTGAGGAAGCCGCAAGCTTGGCGAGGGTCGTCGTTTTGCCGACTCCTGTCGGTCCAAAGAGAACGACATATTTCGAACGGATCGCCATCTGCTCCCCCGGGTTTTCCGGAAGAAGCTCTGCCAAAGCATCGGTTACACGGAGAAGCGCCTTTTCTTCCGTCCATTCTTCCCCTTCTCGGAAGGATGAGCTGATCAGACGGCTAAACGCTTTCGTACGGACGGCTGCCGATACCCCTTGTTTCGTCAGAAGCCGATCCGCCTGCTTCAAAGGCTCCGGAAGAACATCGACAGGCTGTTCATGCTGCCGTGTTTCCAGCAATTCTTTCAGCTCTTTCACCTGATTGGCCAATTCTAGCTGCACCGGTTTTTCAGGCGGAGTGCCCGGATTTGGAAAAGCTGCCTGAAGCTGCTGCCGCCTCGGTTTTTGCCTGTCGGAATAGTCTTGATCAACAACAGCTATCACTTCAACGCCTTGTTTTTTGACAAGTCCGAGAAACCTTCTTGTTTGAATCTTTTTAGAGTTTAAAATGACGGCGTCTGTTCCAAGCTCATGTCTAATTTGTTTTGTGGCTTCCTGCATCGAACCAGCTACAAATTTTTTGATCTTCATTGAATATCCACCACTCCGATACTTTGAACTTCTACATTGGCCTCCAGTTCGTTATAAGAAAGAACCGGGAGATCAGGGAAATACCGTTCCAAAAGCTGTTTGACATACATTCTGACCGGCGGTGAGCAGAGGAGGATCGGCACTTCCTGCTTTAATGAAAGCTGCTCGATCTCTCTGGCTACAGATTGAATGATATTTTCCGATATTGCCGGTTCGAGAGATAAGTAGTTGCCGTGTTCAGTCTGCTGAATACCTTCAGCCACCGCCTTTTCAACGCGCCCTGAGCAGGTCACGACCTTCAGCATTTCGTTTTCTTTCGCATACTGGGCGGTAATCTGCTTGGCGAGAGACTGCCTTGTATATTCTGTCAGCATATCTGAATCTGTCGTCAATTTTCCGTAGTCGGCCAATGTTTCAAAAATCGTGACCAGGTTCCGGATGGATACTTTTTCTTTCAAAAGTTTTGCGAGCACTTTTTGAACATCACCGACAGACAGCGGATTCGGCGTGACTTCCTCGACAAGTACCGGATACGATTCTTTCAAATGATCGATGAGCTGTTTTGTTTCCTGTCTGCCGAGCAGCTCATGCGCATGCTTTTTGACCTGCTCGGTAATATGGGTCGACACGACGGAAGCCGGATCGACGACCGTATACCCGAGCATTTCGGCCTGATCTTTTTGAGATTCGGGTATCCATTTAGCCGGGAGGCCAAAGGACGGTTCAATCGTATCGATTCCTTCAATTTGATCATCCTCGCCCGTCGGGGACATCGCCAAAAAGTGATCGAGGAGAAGCTCGCCTTTCGCCGCTTCATTTCCTTTGATTTTCAGACGGTACTCATTCGGCTGCAAGGCAATGTTATCCCTGATTCTGACGACCGGGATGACGAGCCCGAGCTCAATTGCAAGCTGCCGTCTGATCATGACGATCCTGTCCAAAAGATCGCCGCCCTGATTTGCATCAGCCAGAGGAATCAGCCCGTAGCCGAATTCGAATTCGATCGGGTCAATATCAAGGAGATGTACGACGCTTTCCGGACTTTTCAATTCATCCACTTCGGCTTCTTCCTCTAAAATGTCTTCCACTTTTTCTTTATCTTCTCCGGCCTTGGAAAGCGTATAGCCGCCAAAAGCAAGAAGCAGCGCCAACGGACCTGTCAGCAGAAGTCCGATCGGCGTGAAAATTCCAAGCGCAAAAATCGTTCCCGCCGTCACATACAAAAGCTTTGGATATGCAAACAGCTGGCCTGTAATATCATGGCCAAGGTTGCCGTCTGACGCGGCTCTTGTCACGACGATACCCGTTGCCGTCGAGATCAGGAGCGCAGGCAGCTGTGATACAATGCCATCCCCCACAGACAGCAATGTGAAGTGGGATGCCGCTTCCTGAATGCTCATCTGCTTTTGCAGCATGCCGATGACAATCCCGCAAAGTACGTTGATGAGGACGATGATGATCCCTGCGATGGCATCACCTTTGACAAATTTGCTGGCACCGTCCATCGCTCCGTAGAAATCTGCTTCGCGCGCCACTTTTTCACGGCGGAACTTCGCTTCCTGCTCTGTCACCATTCCGGCGTTCAGATCGGCGTCAATGCTCATCTGTTTTCCGGGCATGGCATCAAGGGTAAACCTCGCGGCAACTTCAGAAACCCGCTCCGCCCCTTTTGTAATGACGATAAACTGGATGATGATCAGTATGATAAAGACGACAAGACCGACTAGCACATTGCCGCCGACAACGAATGACCCGAACGTCTCGACGACCTTTCCCGCATCACCGTTTGACAGGATCGAACGCGTCGTTGAAACGTTGAGCCCCAAACGGAACAGCGTAAGCAGCAGCAATAATGAAGGAAAAATCGAAAATTGCAGCGGTTCTTGCATGTTCATTGTGGTGAGAAGCACGATTAACGCAAGAGAAATATTCACGATAATTAAGACGCTCAACAACCATGGTGGAAAGGGAATAATAAGCATTGCCACAATGAGGACAACGCCGGATAAAACTGATAAATCTCTTGCTGACATGCTGTTTCTCTCCTTTTAAAACTAAAAAATTCATATTTTTTGCTTTGCTTTATATACGAAAGCCAAGATTTCGGCAATGGCCTTAAAAAATTCTTCCGGAACGGCCTGGTCAATCTCAACCTGATCATAGAGCGCTCTTGCCAGCGGTCTGTTCTCGACCGTCATGACGTCATGCTCTTTTGCAATCTGTCTGATTTTCAGGGCCATCAAATCGACCCCTTTCGCCACGATAAACGGCGCATCCATTTTGTTTTCGTCGTATTTAAGGGCGACGGCATAATGGGTCGGGTTCGTGATGATGACGTCTGCCTTCGGAACCTCTTGCATCATGCGGCGCATCGCCATTTCTTTTTGCTTTTGCTTAATTTTGGACTTGATTAACGGATCGCCCTCGGTTTTTTTGTATTCATCTTTGATGTCCTGCTTCGACATTCGAATGCTTTTTTCATAATCAAATTTCTGATAAAGGTAATCAAGCGCCGCAAGAAAAATCAAGGCGACCGCCGCTGACACCCCCATCAAAAACGCGAGCCAGCCGACATATGACAAAGCCTTTCCGGGAGCCAGAAGGGGAATTCTGAGAATGTCCCCGAAGTTTTGCCACAGAACTGCGAATGTCACGGTCCCGACGACAACGATCTTCAAAATCGATTTCAATAGTTCAACGATCGCCCTGATGCTGTAAATCCGCTTGAATCCTTTAAGCGGGTCCAATTTCTTGAGATCGGGTTTGACCACTTCCGGCGCAAATAAAAATCCCACTTGCAAATAGTTGCTTAACACCCCTGAGATAAGGGCCGCAACCATGACCGGCGCCAAAATCATTCCGGCTTCAAGCGCCAGATCCCCAAACAGTCCGGGAATATTGGCCTCCGTCACCTTCAACATGATCAGCTCTTTATAATATCTTTCGATCAGACCGATCAAGCGGTCCCTCATAAAAGATCCGAAAAACAACAGGGACAAAAAGACGATGAAGAGCGTGACGGCCGTATTGACATCTGCGCTTTTGGCAACCTGTCCTTTTTTTCTCGTCTCCCGCCGCTTTTTCGGCGTCGCTTTCTCCGTTTTTTCACCTGAAAAAAATTGCAAATCCAACGTCAGCTTCATCATGCCACCCCAAGCAAACTTAATAGATCTCTCATGGTCCGAATGGCAAATTCGAATACGTGTTGCATCATGCTGAACATTACCGCCATACAGATGATGAGCATGATAAAGGTGACCGCGATTTTCAGCGGAAGCCCGACGACAAACACATTCAGCTGCGGCACTGTTCTTGCCACAATTCCCAATGCCAAATCGACTAAAAACAGGCTTGCCACAACAGGTGCAGATAATTGAAAAGCCGTAATAAACATCGTGTTGAAGCTTTTCGCTATAAATTGGGCAAACTGTTCATTTCCAAACGCCAGCCCGAAATGATCGACCGGAATATATTGATAACTGTAATAAATCCCATCAAGCAACAGATGGTGCGCATTCAGGCTCAGCATCAGGAGCAAAGCCATCGTGTGCAAAAATTGACCGACAAGCGGGCTTTGCGCCCCTGTCTGGGGATCAATCACGTTTGCCACCGCAAACCCCATCTGAAAATCAATGAACGAGCCGGCGATTTGGACGGCCGCCATCATCATGTAGGCGATAAGCCCGAGGAGAAGGCCGACAAGCGCCTCTTTCATGACCAAAAGCATGTAAAAGCCGTCTACATCAAGATGGGGAGGCTTCTCAATCGTGCTGAAACTGATTAGCGCAAGAAAAAATGCAAAACCTATTTTATGAATGGCAGGAACTGTCCGATAAGAAAAGAGAGGCGCCGTTACATAAAATGCAGTGATCCTGACAAACACAAGTAAAAAAGCTGGAAATAATTCAATCATTGACATGTTGATGCTACCCTGCAAAACGATTTAAATTAGAGAACAGCTCAGTCGCAAAAGACAAAATCGTCGACAGCATCCACGGCCCAAAAATGACGAGCCCCACCAAAACGGCGACAATTTTCGGTATAAATGCCAGAGTCTGTTCCTGTATTTGGGTCGTTGCCTGAAAAACGCTGACGATCAGCCCCACTGCGAGAGCGAGCGCCAAAAGCGGCCCGCTGACGAGGAGCGTCACATATACCGCTCTTTCAGCAATCGATATAACAAATTCCGAATTCATGTTTTAGCACCTACTCTAAAAGCTTTGCAGCAAAGATTTCACAATTAAATACCAGCCGTCTACAAGAACAAAAAGCAATATTTTAAACGGCAGCGAGATCATGACCGGAGGAAGCATCATCATCCCCATCGACATCAGAACACTCGCCACTACCATATCGATAATCAAAAACGGAATAAAAATCATAAATCCCATTTGAAATGCGGTCTTCAATTCCGAGATGATAAACGCGGGCACCATTGTTGAAAGCGGAATATCATCAATGGATTCAGGCGTTTTCATCTTCGTGTAATTCATAAACAGCGCCAGATCCTTCTGTCTCGTATGCTTGCTCATAAACTCTTTGATCGGGGCCTCGGCTTTCGTATAGGCCTCATCTATGCTGATTTTGTTATCCATTAAAGGGGTCAGGGCATCTTTATTAATCTCTGAAAATGTCGGCCCCATAATGAAAAAGGTTAGAAATAATGCGAGTCCGATCAGCACCTGGTTTGGCGGCATCGACTGCGTTGCCAGTGATGTCCGTACAAAAGACAAAACAATGACAACCCTTGTAAAGCACGTCATCATGATCAAAATCCCCGGAGCGATCGAAAACACGGTTAACAGCAGCAGGAGCCTGACGCTGGCGCTGACATTTGCCGCATCGCTTGAATTAAATAAATCAATAAATTCATTCATGTTGATTTTGGCCTTTCTTTCTGCCTTTTGCATGGTTTTGTTTCAATTCCGAAAGCTGCGCTTTCAATGATTCAGAAAAAGAAGGTGCGTCCCCTCTTTTTTGCGCTCCTGAAACCTTGACTTGATCCACCCATTTTTGCCATTCGATTTTGCTGTTCATCGCAGCCTCGTGCTGAGCGAGAATATCTTTTACATCCTCTTCGTCATCGATCTCTTTCAAAAGCTGGATGTTTTCGCCGACTCCGACGACAAGCACCTTGTTCCCCACTTTCACCAGCTGTACGGACCTGTTTTGTCCGAGAGCCGTTCCGCCGATGTTTTCGACATATTGAAAGGGTTTTAACAGCTTGTTTCGCTTATTCATGAATTTGACCAATGCGTAAATCAGAAAAATCACGAACAGCAAAGCGCCGATCATTTTGACAAAATCAAAAATGGATACGGAAGGAGACGGGGTTTCTGTCTCCGTCTCTTCCTTAAGAGAATTGCCGCTTGTTTTCTCAGCCTTGTCTTTTTCTTTCTCCTCTTTCTTATTGTCTTTGCCTTTATCAAACAGCTGATCGACCGTCTGATCGCCGGATTCCTCTGCATGGGCGGGGACGTGCGGCATGGCGAGAAAAAGAAGCAGACAAATGCCGGCTATGAACATAAAAGATTTCTTCACCAAGTTGTACACCCTTTAGTCCAGCGTTTTATTGATCGCTTCCATGACGCGGTCGGCCTGGAACGGTTTGACGATAAAATCCTTTGCCCCTGCCTGGATCGCGTCGATGACCATCGATTGCTGCCCCATCGCTGAACACATAATGATTTTCGCTTGCGGATCGATTTCCTTGATTTCTTTCAGGGCGGTAATCCCGTCTTTTTCCGGCATGGTAATGTCCATCGTCACCAAATCCGGAGAATGCTCTTTATATTTTTCAACAGCCTGGGCTCCGTCTTGAGCTTCAGCGACCACTTCAAAGCCGTTTTTCACCAAAATATCTTTAATCATCATTCTCATAAATGCTGCATCATCAACTACTAAAATCTTATAAGCCATCTTAATCTCTCCTTCATCAATCTGTTGTTATCGTAATTTACTGATTCGCTCTGCCTGACTTAATATGTCTGTTACCCTGACGCCGAAGTTCTCATCGATGACGACGACTTCCCCTTTTGCGACAACCCGCTGGTTGACGAGGATGTCCACAGGTTCTCCCGCCAGTTTGTCAAGCTCGACGATGCTGCCTGTCGACAGTTCCAGCACCTCTTTGACGCTGCGGTTTGTCCTTCCAAGCTCGACCGTCACAGATAAAGGAATGTCCATCAGCATGTCGAGATTATTCAAATGAGGCTGTGCCTCAGGCTGGGAATCAAAAGGCGCAAATTCGGCCGGTGTAACCTGTACAGGCTCAGAAACCTTCGCCGTTCCCTGCCTTTTAGGCGCAGGCTCCTGTTTCGGCCTTGCCGCTTGAGGCGCGGCGGCCGGTGCAGGCTGCTCCGGAGCGGACGGTTGTTCCTCAGCCGGTGCCGCTTCGTCTGCCGGCTTCGTTAATTCATCAATCAAATCTTTCGCAAATGTAATCGGGTAAAGCTGCATAATATGGGAATCGATCAGCTCCCCGACTTTCAATCTAAAGGATACTTTGACGAGCGGGTCCTCTTTCGGGATCTGCTCTGTCCCTTCCCCTTCCTTTACATCAAGAAGATCCACCTCAGGCGGGGAAATATCGATCTTCTTGCTGAAGACTGTCGACATGGAAGTCGCGGCTGAACCCATCATTTGATTCATCGCTTCCTGCACGGCGCTTAAATGAATCTCGCTGAGTGAAGGATCGGCGTTGGTCCCGTCTCCCCCCATCATCAGGTCGGCGATGATCGCGGCGTCTTCCTGTTTGATGACAAGAAGGTTGTTTCCTGAAAAACCTTCTGTATAGCTCACACCGATTGATACATAAGGATGAGGAAATTCATCGCTCAAATGGCTTTTTTCAATTACCGAAACGGTCGGTGTTGTAATTTCTACTTTCTGATTTAACAACGTGGACAAAGCTGTTGCAGAGCTCCCAAAGGAAATATTGCCGATTTCCCCGATCGTATCCTGCTCCATCGGGGACAATCCTGATTCCGGCTGCTCTTCATTATTGTCATCGCCGCTTTTAAGCAGCGCATCGATTTCATCTTGTGATAACCTATTGTTATTCTCCATATTCTTCACCTCTTATGTCGTGATCTAGAATTTGAATCGCAGTTTTTCGATTCATTCGGCCGGCTTGTCCTAGAAATTTCGGTTTATCTCCGACCAAAACAGTAAGAGGTTCTGCTACTGATTTGTCCAAAGTGATACAATCTCCAATTTCTAAATGTAAAAACTCTTCAACTGTTAATTCCGATGATCCGAGTTCTGCGACAATTGGAATTTGCGCCGTCATAATCCGCTTTTCTATCGACTTTGTTTCCTCCGGTTTTGGCTCAATTCTGTCGGATTGCATCCAATAATGGACGGAAAGCTTAGGAATAATCGGTTCAAGAACGACGTGCGGGATGCAAAGGTTAATGACCCCGCTGATATCTCCTATTTGCGTGTTTAACGAAATGACGACGACCGTCTCATTAGGAGAAACCATTTGCACAAACTGCGGATTCACTTCAAAATCGGACATTTCCGGCTCAATTTCCGCGATCGATTCCCAAGCGTCTTTGTAATTCGTCAGACAGCTTTCAAATAGATTGGACATGATTTTCGTCTCAATTTCCGTCAAGCTGTCAATTTTGTTATGGCTCGAGCCG
>NZ_BCVZ01000011.1 GCF_001592005.1 Bacillus sonorensis NBRC 101234 = KCTC 13918 | reverse complement strand
CCCTCCGGTATGGCTGGTGAAAAAGATCCTTTTTCATCATCCGGCCGACAAGCGGCCAATTCTTTGACATCAGCCCGGCCACCAGCATATTGCTGACCGCACTCGCTTCAACCGCTTTTGAATAGGATAGGCTCTCCGGAAGAACGTTGCGCGCATCTTTTGTCAGCACTTCATAAAAAGGAATGACGACAACGACATCCAAATCAATGTCCTTGACGGAGACCAGTTGTGTTTCACCCTTTTCATGAAGACCGATGACGAGGCCGCCGTAAAGCGAGGCTCCGGCATTGTCGGGATGGCCTTCTTCAAGACTTGCGAAATGCAGTTTATCGTTTTCCGACAGCTTTAAATCAGCCAATTCGTTTGCAAGTTCGACGGCGGCGGCAATCGCGGCCGCGCTGCTGCCGAGTCCGCGGGCAAGCGGTATATCGCTCCACACTTTTACAAGACAAGGCGGAAGCTCTTTCCCAAAATGGCCGGCAGTCCGCTTGGCTACTTGATAAATCAAGTTTTCGGTTCCAGCGGGAATGCCTGCTACCACATCGGTTTCAGCTTCAAAGCGCCATTCTTCACAAGGAAACACAGACAGTTTCAAATAGCGCGACAGCGCCATGCCGACTGAATCAAAGCCGGGGCCCAAATTGGCCGTGCTTCCGGGAACCGTGATTGAAAACAGCATGTCAGCTTCTGTCATACACGTGCGGCTCCTTTGAGATGCTCAAGAATTTTTTCTTCATCCGTCGGCAGTGTGACGGGCTTGATCTTTGATACGTCGACGGCTGTATTTGGATCTTTCAGGCCGTTTCCGGTTAGAACGGCGACCACTTTCGCTCCAGGCTGAATCTCGTTTGTTTTCAGCTGCTTCAGCACTCCGGCGATTGACGCGCAGGAGCCCGGCTCGGCGAAAACCCCTTCTTCCCTTGCCAACAGCTGGTAAGCGTGCAGAATTTCTTCATCTGAGACTTCATCGATTTTTCCGTTTGATTCGTTTGCGGCATTGACCGCTTTATCCCAGCTTGCAGGATTTCCGATTCGAATCGCCGTCGCAACGGTTTCGGGATTTTCAATCACCTTTCCTTTGACAATCGGCGCGGCGCCTTCAGCCTGGAATCCCCGCATCACAGGGAGTCCTGTGCCGTGTTTTTCATGGTATTCTTTGAAGCCTTTCCAGTATGCTGTAATATTCCCGGCATTTCCGACGGGAATCGCAAGGATATCAGGGGCTCCGCCAAGCTGCTCGCAAATTTCGAATGACGCGGTTTTCTGCCCTTCGATCCGGTACGGATTCACTGAGTTTACTAAAGCGATGGGCTCTTTCTCACAAATGCCGCGGACCATTTTCAGCGCATCATCAAAGTTTCCGTTGATCGCGATGATTTCGGCCCCGTACATGACGGCTTGGGCCAGTTTTCCGAAGGCGATCTTGCCGTCCGGAATGATGACAATGCATTTCATGTTGGCGCGTGCCGCGTACGCCGCGGCGGCAGCGGATGTATTTCCAGTCGAGGCGCACATGATCGTATCATTGCCCTCTTCTTTCGCTTTTGCGACCGCCATCACCATGCCGCGGTCTTTAAAGGAACCGGTCGGATTTGCGCCTTCCGTTTTGACGTACAGCTCGATGCCAAGCTTTTCTGATAAGTTTTTCAGGTGAATGAGCGGTGTGTTTCCTTCATGCAATGTCAGCTCAGGCGTCTTGTCCGTTACAGGCAGATAGTCTTTATATTGATGAATGAGTCCTTTCCACATTAGCTATAACCGTTCCCTTCTACTCGATAAGTGCTTTTGACTTGCTGGACGACCTCGAGATCGTTCAGTTCTTTCAAAATATTTGTGAAATCTTCTTCAGATGTGTGATGCGTGACGATGACGATCTCAGCCAAGCCGTCATTGGCTTTGATCGGAAGCTGAAGAATTTTTTCAAAGCTGACGCCTCTTTCTGAAAAAACCGCGGTGATTTTTGAAAACGAACCGACCTGATCTTTGACATGGATTCTTAAAAACTGCTGGGCGAAGATTTCAGCAGGCGACTTCATTTTTTTCTCAAACTGCGGATCGACAAAACTGCTGCCGTTCACGCCGAGACGCATGTTTTTCATGACAGATACCAGATCCGATACAACGGCGGTGGCCGTCGGCATGCTGCCGGCACCCGGTCCGTAAAACATCGTTTCCCCGACGGCTTCTCCGTATACGTAAACCGCATTGAATTCGTTATGAACGGATGACAGCGGGTGATGGTCCGGGAGCAATGTCGGCTGAACGCTGACTTCGACTTTTTGCCCATCGCGCTGAGCGATCCCGATCAGCTTCATCGTATAGCCAAGCCGCTTGCTGAAATTGATGTCTTCATCAGACACTTTGGAAATCCCCTTCACTTTGACATCTTCCAGGTCGACATTCATTGAAAAGCCGAGCCGAGCCAAAATTGCCATTTTCCTTGCGGCATCAAGGCCTTCCACGTCTGCGGTCGGATCAGCTTCTGCAAAGCCGAGCCTTTGCGCTTCTTTCAGCACCTCTTCATAAGGCGCCTTTTCTTTGTTCATCTTCGTCAGGATGAAATTGGTCGTTCCATTGACGATTCCCATCATTTTCGTGATTCTGTCTGAAGCGAGGCCCTCTTCCAAGGACCGCAAAATCGGGATTCCGCCGGCAACGCTCGCTTCAAAATAAAGGTCGCAGCCGTTCTCTTTGGCAGCGGCTAAAAGCTCTGACCCGTAAAGCGCAATCAGGTCTTTATTCGCCGTTACGACATGTTTTTTTGCCCGGAGTGCGTCCAGCAAATATCTCCTTGTCTGCTCTATTCCTCCGATGACCTCGATGATGACATCCACTTCGGGGTCTTCTATCACGTCATAGGCTTCCGTTGTCAGCGCTTCTCTAGGAAGCTCGACATCTCTTTTTTTATCTTTATCTTTAACAAGTACTTTTTGTATGGTGACGGGGCACCCGACCTGGTGTTTCAGTTTATCTTGATGATCCTGGATGATTTTCACCACCCCGCTTCCGACTGTTCCTAAACCTAGAAGCCCCACTCGTATCGCCTTCACTACAATTCCACCTTTCTTTCTGATCGTCCTTTCTAAGAGGACATTTGTAAACTCAACGCAGACATTTAAGTTACAAACATTATAATGGGGTATTCTTTTTTTGACAAGGTGACAATTGCTGAAAATCAATGTTTGTAAACGCTTAAGATATTGATAAATTAAGATTCTATATATTCAGAAATATTTTTGTGAGAAAATCTTCCGGACTTATAAAAGCCGGAAGCGAAGCGTTAAATCTCCGTTTTTGCCGGTTTGCCGCTGAGGACGAGTGCGATATTTTCTGCGCATAGCCTCATCATCGCTTCTCTCGTTTCCCTGCTGGCGCTTCCGATATGAGGAAGCGCCGTCACCTGAGGAAGTTTGGCGAGCGGGTGCTCCTTTGAAATCGGCTCTTCGGCAAAAACATCAAGCCCTGCACCGGCGATTTCGTTTTCAACAAGCGCGTGATAGAGATCCTGTTCATCAACAACCTGTCCTCTAGAGACATTGATGAAAACCGCACTCTGCTTCATCTTTTGAAAAGCGGAGCGGTTAAACAGGTGCTTGGTCTCTTCTGTCAGCGGTGTCAGGCATACAACGAAGTCAGCTTGTCCAAGCAGTTCATCAAACGATGTGTAAGCAGCTCCAAGTTCTATTTCCGCTTCTGGATTTCGGCTCCGGTTATGGTACAAAATGTTCATGCCGAACCCTTTTGCCCGCCTGGCCACGGCTCGTCCGATGCTGCCCATCCCGACGATGCCGATCGTTTTATGATGGACGTCTGCTCCCGCCAATAAAAGCGGCCCCCAGCCGGTCCAGTTCCCTTGCTTAATCCAATCGCTGGCTTCGATGATTCTTCTCGCCGCCGCAAGCAGCAATGCAAAGGTTAAATCCGCGGTGGATTCCGTCAACACATCAGGCGTATTGCAGCAAATCACACCCTGTTTTTTTGCGGCCTCCACATCGATATTGTCAAAGCCGACCGCCAAATTCGCGACCGCTTGTAAACGCGGCGCTCTTTGCAAAAGCTCGGCATCAATCCGGTCTGACAGCATTGTCAAAAGCCCGTCAGCTGTTTTTGCTTTTTCAAGCAGGACGTCCCGCGGACATGGTTCATCCTCTTTCTCCCACATCTCAATATCGGCCAGTTCTTTTAATGAAGAAAGCTGTTCTTCCGGTAATCTTCTCGTCACATACACAAACGGTTTATCCATGATGCCTCGTCCTTTCTCACGGCTGATTCATCTTAAGCATATCGAAAAAAACGGCAAAAGTTAAGACCGCACTGAAATGAAAAAGAACACCCGCCCGTCAAGGCGTCCTTTTCAGCCAATTGACGGGCGGCATGCTGACATTTCCTCCGGATCTCATGGCTGCCATCTCCTGAAATCCGCTGAGAAACCGTTCATACGCCGAAGCCTGGGAAAGGATATGGTCAAGCTTGTTTTCATAAACATGCTGCTCTGATTCCGGAGAGATGTAGTAGCCTTCAACCGTTTCAAAATAGTGAAGCGGAAATAGCAGCCTGCTGTACATCAAGCGCTTGGAAAATGAAGACAGGGGGCTGACTTGTTCATATTGCTGAAGAAATAGCGCAACCTCATCAACATCTTGTTTTTGCTGAAACGCGCTTCTGGCGTATTCCGCAAGATCGCGCGCCGCATGATCTAAAACCCATTCGACTGGTACCTTGATCAGGGGCTCCTGCTTCCATGTCTCACAAGTCAGGCGCTGCTGGCATATCGTTCCGGAATCCACCGATTGCGGCTGGTCATCCAATTCCGTATCAGCCAGATACTGAATGGCGTTTTCCGTTAATCCGAGATAATAAGGAAACGATTCGATAAACCGTTTTTCAAAAGGCTGCAATTGCGGGGACTGGGATTTTTGAATCCAAAACTGCTCCAGCTGATCAAGACGTTTTCCCCATAGTTCTTTCCATTGGCCGATTCTTGTCGTTTCTTTTACTTCATACGGGTACCCCCTCCCTTTTTGATGAAATTCCGCAAGCTCCGCGCCGAAGGGAACAGACCTGTTTGTAAAGCGGGGCGCCGCCTGAAGCAGCACATAGGCGGCGCCGTTTTCTTCAAAGGTCAAGTCCCCGTCCTTGGTGAATAAAAAGGCGGGAACGTATGGGTCGCGCTGTTCTTGCAAATACTGACTCATGTAATAAAGCTCCTCCAGTTCAGATTCGCTGAAATGGGAAACCGGAATGATTAAAAACATGGAGTTTGGGGTTTGAAAGGTTTGGTATGAGAGATATGGCGATAGCTCGCGAATATGGATCCCGAATTTTTCTTTTATCAAATCCTTCACCGTACATCACCTTCATTTCTGAAAATGGCCTTCTACACATCGTAGTCGAGCAGGAATCCATTTATGAATGGAGCAGAGAAAAAGCGCCCTCAAAATGTTACGTTTTTAGGGGCGTTTGTATACACTAAGTAAAAAAAGATTGGGTGAAAAAATGCCGGAAAACAACAGCATGCATCAAATTGAAACAGCAGCAAAAGAGTGGCTGGAAAAACGCGGGGTCAAAATTTCTGAAATTGCGGACCTTGTCTACCTTCTGCAGAAGAACTATCATCCAAACATTACAAAAGAAGAATGTGAAGAAAACGTCAACCGCGTCTTGAAAAAACGCGAAGTCCAAAATGCCGTGCTGACAGGCATCCAATTGGATATGCTAGGAGAGCAGAAAAAGCTGTTGCAGCCTCTGCAGTCCTTAATTGAGACAGATGAAAGCCTTTATGGCGTAGATGAGATTTTATCTTTTTCGATCATCAACCTTTATGGGTCGATCGGTTATACTAATTATGGATATATTGATAAAATCAAGCCCGGTGTGCTTGGCCGTTTAAACGATAAATCAACCGGTGAATGCCACACGTTTTTGGATGATATCGTCGGCGCCATCGCGGCAGCCGCTTCAAGCAGGCTGGCGCACCGGGCAAGAGATGCCGAATAAAGCCGAAAAAACACTTGCCGTTTCAAAGGCAAGTGTTTTTTTGTTTATATGCGGTCCATCCATTCCGTCAGTGAATCAATCACATGTGTCGGCTTTTCCGCATAAGCCTCAAGGTGTTCTTTTTTGGTTACTCCAGTGTGGACAAGGAGCGTATCCATTCCGGCATTCATGCCGGCCATAATATCGGTGTCATAGTTGTCTCCCACCATCAGCGTCTCGCTGATATCGGTTCCGATTACCTTCATCGCCTGCTCCATAATAATCGGTTCGGGCTTTCCGATAAAAATCGGCTCTGTTTTTGTGGACACGGTTAATACCGAAGTCAATGAACCGTTCCCCGGCAAAAGCCCTCTTTCAGTAGGAATCGCAATATCGCCGTTTGTAGAAATAAATGTCGCTCCATTCCGAATCGCAAGGCAGCCGACGGCAAGCTTTTCATATGTAATGCCGCGGTCGATGCCGACGACGACAAAATCGGCGTTTTCACCGCCGAATGTTAAGCCTTTTTCTTCAATGGCCTGGCGGATTCCTTCTTCTCCGATCACGTACACGGAAGCGTCCGGTTTTTTCTCGGCGATGAAGTTCGCCGTCGCCATGCTTGTTGTAAATACTTGCTCTTCCGTTGCCGGGATGTCAAAAGATACAAGCTTGTCAGCCACTTGTTTCGGAGTACGCGAAGAGTTGTTCGTCACAAATAAATATGGAATCCCCCGGTCTTTCAGTTTTCTTACGAATTCACAGGCTTCTTCGATTTTTTCCGTTCCTTTGTACATTGTTCCGTCTAAGTCGATTAAATATCCTTTGTATGTTTTCATGTTTTACACTCCAGTTTATTGTTGCGGTTTAAAAGCAGATACGGGACCAAGCTCATGGTTTAAATAATCGCGGATACGGGCTGGAAATGCTTCTATCGTTTCCGCATGGGTATTCAGCAAATGTTCCAATTCTTCATGGCTGATATTCAGGTAGTCCTGAACCAGCGGCTTCCGGTAGGCGATCAGCTGTTTCAGATTTTCCCCTTCTGTTTGGCTGACGACTTTCTCATCAGTCAGTATATCCATGATGTCGTCATAGCTTCCCGGATCTCTCATTATGAAGCCGTCAATCATATCGTTCCCTATATCCAATACACATTCGATCAGCGTATGGCCGATTCGTTCAAGCGCTTTTTTTTCGATGTCAGACGTCCACTCAGACTGCGTTTGAAACAGCCGGAACGCTTCTTCAAGAAAGTCCAGCGTGTGTTCAATTTTGTTTCGATCGACAAAATACATAGCGGCATCCCCTTTTATGATCGATTATTTTCGCAAACGTTTTAACACAAAATACGCACAGCCGAAATTGCAGTATTCGTAGATATATTCATCAAGGGTGCTGATTTTTGTATCAAAGGTCGCCTTTTGATTTTGATCATCAAAAAAACCTTTCAGTCTCAGCTGGCTGTACCCCCAGTCCCCGACAATATAGTCATATTTATTTAAAATATCGGAGTATCTTGCTTTAAACGCTTCTTCATTAAAACCGTTTTTCACATCTTTGACGACTTCAAATGCAGCGTTCTGAACGACAATCATACTTTTCACCTCTTTTATATGATAATTCAAACACCAGCCGCCATCAATTGCTAAGAATAAATCTCCGTCTTTGGAAAAGCTATAGATAAGGAGGAAATGCAGGATGAATAAAAAATTACTTTTAACCGGTTTGCTGCTGGTTCCGCTTGCCGGATGCCAGACGGCTCTAAACGATACTGAAAAAAACGACATTTATGATGAAGACGGAAATACCGTTCACATCGCGGACCGGAACCGCCAATACAACCAAAACTTCAGAAACGATGATCGAAAAGGCAGATTCGGATATGCGCGCCATCAGGCAACCCCTGTAAAAAACAAAGATCAAATGCAAGCCCCAAAAATCAATCGGGAAGAAATGGCCCATATTATATCTAGTTTAACGGTTCAGCTTCCCAATATTCAAGATGCCTCGGCGCTGGTGACAGACGAAGAAGCGCTGGTCGTGTATAGAACCGGTTCCAAACAGCGGGAGGAAACCGCTGATCAGGTGAAAAAAACGGCCGCCTCCGTCGTTCCGAGATACTATCACATCTATGTCTCGGATAATCCGAATTTGATGCAGTCTGTCGCAAACTTCAGCTCGCTCGGCTCAAATTCAAGAAACATCGATCAGCTGATGGCAGATACGATTGAGGAAATGAAAAAATCGCCGCAGGGGAGCGCTACTAAGGATAAAGATGAGCGCGGGGATCTTGATGGAAAAGGTAAAACCACCGAATCCTAAAATAAAAAAACGCCAGAATGTCTGGCGTTTTCATTTTGCCCGCGGATAGAAGGCACAGAGACCCGCTTATGCTTGGGCCTGCCGCTTTTTGGATGCTTCGTTCACCTGTTCATCGGCATGGTATGAAGACCGGACGAGAGGTCCTGCTTCACAGTGGCTGAAGCCTTTTTCCATAGCGATTTGTTTCAGCTCGGCAAACTCATCAGGATGGTAGTACTTCTGTACTTTCAGATGCTTTTTAGACGGCTGCAGGTATTGGCCGATGGCCATAATGTCGACGTTGTTGGCCAGAAGGTCATCCATTGTTTCAATGATTTCTTCTTTTGTTTCGCCAAGGCCGACCATGATGCTCGATTTCGTCGGAATATCAGGCTGCATTTCTTTGGCGCGGCGCAAAAATTCTAAAGAACGGTCATATGTAGCTCTTGCACGGACTCTCGGCGTCAGCCTCCGGACCGTCTCAATGTTGTGGTTCAAAATGTCCGGCCGTGTATCCATCAGCGTTTTTAAATTGTCGTAGTCCCCGCCCATATCGGAAGGAAGCACTTCAATGGTCGTAAACGGGCTCTTTCTTCTGACGGCACGCACAGTTTCGGCGAAAACGCCGGCTCCTCCGTCTTTCAAATCATCCCTGGCGACGGCTGTGATGACCGCATGCTTCAAATTCATGATGCTGACGGAATCCGCCACGCGTTCCGGTTCGTTTAAATCAAGCTCGGTCGGCAGTCCGGTTTTGACCGCACAAAAGCGGCAGGCTCTCGTGCAGACAGATCCGAGAATCATAAAAGTTGCAGTCCGTCTGACGGCCCAGCACTCGTGAATGTTCGGGCATTTTGCCTCTTCACAAACCGTATGCAGGTTATTCTCTCTCATGAGTTTTTTCAGGCCCGTATAGTTTTCATTCGTATTCAGCTTTATTTTCAGCCATTCGGGCTTTCTAAGGTGCTCGTCTTTCTTTGCCAATTCCATCAACTCCACTCGTGGATAGTAATCAAGTTTTGCTACGAAAATTCTGACATAACGATGGATGCGTCCCTGCCTTCTGGAACCGCTTAAAAAACTTAAATACTTGTCTTTAGTCACTTTAACATAGTACAGATTTGTGAACAAGAGATTGATTTACCAAGCTCGAATTAACAACATTTTCTAATTATCGTTTCTTCCGTTTGTCACACACTATACGTATTCAAATGGAAAGGAGCCTAGGACACTGTGAAGGTTGTATTATCCGTTCTCATCCTCCTTTTAGCCATGTTTCAGCCGTGCGCCTTCGGGAAGGAAAAGAAAGCATCAGAACTTAAAGAAAGAATGGCGCTTTATCATAAGACGGAAGCTGCCACCCAAATTCCGTGGTACGTTTTCGCGGCTGTTGACCAATATGAAATCAATATCCGTAAAAACCGCAAAGATCTGCCGAAAAAAAAGGGGTATACAGGGATCTTTATTCCCCAAGACATATGGAGCGGGCCTGAGAACCCAAACCCGAATGATACATCCCCTCTCAGCATCAAGGTATTTGACGGGATTGGAATGGATGGCAACGGAGACGGACGGGCGGAATCCGATAATGATGAAGATGTCCTGTATACGTTCGGCCAATATTTGATGACATATGGAAAAGATCTTGCCAACATCCGCATCGGCCTGTGGGAATTTTATGAAAGGGATCAGTCAGTCGGCATTATTTCAGGATTTATCAAGCTTTTTCAAAAATACGGACACATCGATTTAGGCCAGCACGCTTTTCCCCTCCCTGTCAGATCGGATTACAGCTATAGAAGCACATGGGGAGATGCACGCGGATTCGGGGGAAGGCGCATCCATGAAGGAACCGACCTGTTCGCCCACCACGGCCTTCCGGTTCGTTCGACATGCTACGGAATCATTGAAATGAAAGGCTGGAACCGCTTTGGCGGATGGAGAATCGGCATCAGGGATATCCATAATACGTATCACTATTTCGCCCATCTGAACGGGTTCAGCAAGGGATTAAAGGTCGGCCAGATCGTCGAGCCCGGACAGGTGATCGGCTCTGTCGGAAACACCGGCTACGGGCCCCCGGGCACATCCGGAAAATTCCCTCCCCATCTCCACTACGGGATGTACAAGGACAACGGAAGAACCGAGTGGTCGTTCGATCCGTATCCTCATCTGAAAGCATGGGAACGAAAAGAGCTGAGAAAGAAAAAATAAAAAACATCCCGATTCTCTCGGGATGTTTTTTCAGCTGCTTTTTTTGCTTTTGATGACCGCATTTGCGATGCTTGCGGCCAATCCTCCCCAAATGATGATGATTCCAATCGCCATCATGGCAATAGATGCGCCGCTCATGAAGAAACCTCCTTATCTTGATGAAGCGAAGAATAGGCAAGCCCGTTTTTCCATTTTGAGAGCGAAAGCACGAAGCCTGCTGCAATAGCGCCGAAGGCCACACACCATCCCCACTTCAGCAGGAATTCCACTGGCAGTCCGCCATAGGCCGACGTCACATTGGTTTTGATATTGTCAAACATCATATAGCCTAATACAGCTGGTGTCACGACACTGAGGCAGATTCTCCACCATGCGCCGAGCTGAATGTCAGAAACAGAATTCGCGTGCTGCTGCAGAGCTTTCAGCTCCCTCGAAAACCAGGCGATGACGATGACTTCAATCAGACCGGCCAGTGCAACGCCGAAATTGTTAATAAAGTAATCGGCCGCATCGAGGAAGAACAGTCCGCCTTTTGTTGCAAAAACGAGTGAACATAGAGCAGCTACTCCGCCGCCGAAAAGGACGGCCTTCCGCCGGGGCACATTAAACTTATCCTGCAGCGCGGCCACATATGTTTCAGAAATCGAAATGAGCGATGTCAACCCGGCCAGTACGAGCGAACCAAAGAATAAAAAGCCGAAGAACGCATTAAATGCCGGGAACTCATTAATGATTTGCGGAAATACGACAAACGCCAGACCTACTCCGGAAGAAACGACCTCTTTCACGGGAACGCCCTGCTGCGCCGCCATAAAGCCCAAGGCGCTGAAAACGCCGATCCCGGCCAAAAGCTCAAATGATGAGTTCCCGAATCCGGTGATAAACGCATTGTTCGTGATATCTGATTTCTTCGGCAAATAGCTGGAATATGTGATCATGATCGCAAACGCAATCGACAGACTGAAGAAAATCTGTCCATAGGCCGCAACCCATACTTGCCCGTTTGTAATCTGGCTCCAGTCAGGCCTAAAAAACTCATTCAGCCCTTGTGCAGCTCCGTCAAGCGTAATCGAATAGATCACGATAATAAGAAATAAGATGCCTAATAACGGAATGAAAATTTTGTTTGCTACTTCAATTCCTTTTTTGACGCCGGCAAATAATATCCCTAATGACACAATCCACACAATCGCGAGAGGAATCAGCACGCTCGGAACAAAACCCCCGAATTGACCGATGGCTCCCCCGCTCATGTCAATTCTGTCTAAATATTCTTTCATTAGGAAATTTTCTGTGTTTTTACCCCAGCCTAAATTTAACGAAAAGACGGCATATGATATCGCCCAAGCAACAATGACAGCGTAGTATGTCGAGATCACAAATGATATCGCGACCTGCCACCATCCAAGCCATTCCTTTCCTTTGCCCATTCTTGCATAGGAAAGCGGGGCTGATCCTCTGTACTTATGACCAATTGTAAATTCCATAATGAGTAGGGGAATTCCTGCGGTTAAAAGTGCAAATAAATATGGCAGAAAGAATGCGCCGCCTCCGTTTTCATAAGCTACAGCCGGGAATCTCCAAATATTGCCCAAGCCGATTGCAGAACCGACAGCCGCCATAATAAAACCCGCTCTTGTCCCCCATTGCGGACGATTATCCATCTGCTTCCTCCTTTACTTTTTTATAGATCTGAAAAAAATGAATTTTCAAATAATTATTATTGAAGAGTATATACAGTCTTTATTCCTAAGTCAAAGTATTTTTTTGAGAAAAAAGACGCATGTCCTTTTCACAGGCAAAAAAAGCATTCTGCCTGTTTCGTTCAGCAGAATGCTTACAATGATTACTCTTTTTTATCGGATTTCTCCTCTTTGGACGGAATTTGGATCGAAGGTGATGTCTGACTTCCGCTGCCGCTGTAGAAATCGGGCACATCTCCGTGTACCGCCTGAATCGTCGCGGGAATCGTATTTTTTACAACCGCCGTCTTGGTCGCAAACGGAATGACGACCCGCACCTTTACTTCGACAAGCACGCCGATGTTGATTAATGCGTTATTGATCCCATAGGGCTTGACGCTTTCTTTCACATCTGTGAAAACGTCGCCGACGATATTAAGGCGCACGGGTATCTTAGGTCCCAGGTTTCCGAGCAGTGAATTGCCGGTGGTCTGTCCGAGGGGAATATTATAAATGACGCCGTCATGCCGGCCTTCGGGCGTTTTTGCAGAAGAATTAAATTCTTCTGTTTCGGTTTCTTTCAAATTATCATGAAGCTGTTTTGTAATTTTGTTTTTCATATCACGGACGACGTGGGAGTTAAAATCAATCGTTGTCACTTTTCCGTTTTCGTTTGTTTTCATCTCGATCATGTTCTGCACGTTTTCATCTTCGCTCATATAATTATCAACGGCTTCCTGAATGACGTGTGTTGCAATCCTGTTCGTTTCCATTTCGGCGATGTTTAAAAGGGTCGGCTTGATTGATGAGTTGATCATCAATAAGCTGATCGTTGTCGAAAATATAAATAGCACAAAGGAAAGGAGCATGACATATCGAAAAGGCAAAGGCCCTCTTTTAGAAAGAGGCCTGCGAAATCTCCGCAAGCAAAATCCCCCCTTACATAACAATGTGTATGCTTGTAAGAGGGGATATACGATTCAAACAGACAACTTTATTTCACCATTTTTAAAAGAGCTTCTTTTCCGCTCATGCCGGTGTGGATGCCGAGCTCTCCGGCCGCGTCTGTAACAGATTCCAGCGGGGCTTCAAGAAGCTGTTCGATCGTCCGGACGCCGACCGCTCTTGCGGCGATGATTCTTCGTTCCTTTAATTTATCATTCAGCAGGGCAACATCAAGCGCTCCGCACATAATATATCCATGGTCATTTGTAACCGCCATAAAATTCGTTTTTGGCAGTTTGACCGTTACAGCAGTGAATGGCTGACCTTCAATCATAATCGGAGTTACATTCACCATGGCTATCCCCCCTTTACCATTAATGTATGTAAAAGCGGGGGACTTGTTCCCGTTTGCCCGGAAAAGCTTTCTTCCCAGGCCTCTATCTTGCGGGTCTTTCCTTTTTGAGCTTCCACGCCAATAGGTCACGCAAAAATTCGGGCATGAAATACTCGATCTCTCCGGCATCGCGAATGGCCGGGAAAAGGGTGCCTAGCGTATACATATCGATGGTTGCCAGCGAATACGTGCGGCCGGATTCAATTTCCGCCCCGTTTACTGTCAGCTTTTCCGCATCAAGGCCTGCATACATCATTTTTCCCATGACCTTTCCGCGAAAGCCGAGGCCTTTGATCCGAAGCTGTTCGATATCAGCCGATGAAGCGGTGAGAATGACCTCCTTTAATTCCTCGCCGGTCAGTTTCACATTGACCGGGTTAATCGGATGCGGACAAATGCGGTGGACATCACCTTTCGTCACCGGTCCCTCCGGAAGGGAGTCGAGCAAAATCCCTGCATTCACCATGCCAATCTCGGCGCCGCACCATTCTTTTAGCGCTTCGGCCAGCATGTGGGGCAGAGCGGACGGCTCAAACCATTCTGTTTTGAGCGGATGATCCAATACGGTCACTTCCTCCCGAAGCACGGTCCGGGCTTCCGCCTCTTTTTCTCTCAGAAAAGCGGCGGTTTTTTCCGATTCTTCCCTCCAGTCGGCCGTCTTCAAAACAGTTGCCTTTTTCGCTTCAACGGTCCTCTCGGAGAGGTTAACCGTTATTTCCACATGGCCGGCATAGTTTCCATACTTTTCAGCGCAGGCGAGCAGTACGCCGTCTTTCATCATGCCATCCTCAAGCAGATGATGGGTGTGGGAGCCAAGGATCAGGTCGATTTCCGGAAACGCCTCAGCCGCCTGCTGATCATCCAAGATGCCCAAGTGAGAGAGAAGAATCGTGATGTCTGCTTTCCCTTTTACCTCTTTCAATACCGCGGCAATGCTTTCAAAGGCGTCGGTTACCTTCCAATCAAGCTGCGCATAAATCGGATAATACGGCACCGTCACGCCAAGAACGGCGATGGCGATGCCGCTTTTCAGCGTTTTGATCCAATACGGCTGCGCCCATGGCGGTCTGTTTCCGTCCATGTCATACAAGTTGGAAACGATGACCGGAAATTCCGCATGATCATAGAGCGTGTCCAGCTCTTGATGCGGAAGCGTGATTCCTTCGTTGTTCCCGATCGTCACCGCATCATAGTGAAGGCGGTTCAAGAGCTCCACATTCGCTTTTCCGAAGGATGCCTCTGATACCGGGTGAAATCTGTCCACATGGTCGCCGATATCGAATAGCAGCACTTCCTCATGCTCAGCCGCGTGTTTTTGTCTTTGGGTTTGGATGTAATCAACGATGGCCGGCCAGTTTTCAAAATGGCTGTGCAAATCGTTTGTGTGATAGATATGGAGCTTTTCCCGCATGCAAATCTCTCCCTAACGTGTAAACTAAAATGCGCCTTGATAGATGAGTCTGAGTCCGATCAGAATCAACACAAGCCTCATGACGAAAACGATCGTTTTCGTCTGCATTTTTTTATTGATAAAAGCGCCGAGCTGCCCGCCGAACCAGGCGCCGGGGATAAGCGCCACAGCATAAAGCCAGTTGACATGGCCGGAAACGACGTGGCCTGCAGAGCCTGCCACAGATGAAAGAAAAATGATGAACATCGATGTGGCGACGGCGACCCGTGTGGGAAATAAAAACAAAAGCATCATCGCCGGCACCATTAAAGAACCTCCGCCGATTCCGAACAATCCGCCGAGGAAGCCGACGAAAAACGCGATTGCGATTCCGGCCCACGCCTGGTAGGAATACGTATAATCATTTCCCTCGTCGTCTTTAAACGTTCTGATGACGCCTGTGTGTATTTTATCGAGCGGTTTCGCTTTTTTCTTGATCATTAATGAAAGGGAAATCAAAATCATAAAAATGCCAAACCACAGGGAAAACGAATCAGCGCTGAAGTATTTTGATACATGGGCGCCGATGATGCTTCCCGGACCAGATCCGATAAAAAAAATAAGCCCGCTCTTGTAATCAACGGTTTTATATTTCATATAGGCGATTGTTGAAGACAAGCCCGTAAAAATGATGACAAGGAGCGAAGTCCCCACCGCCATCTGCGGTGTCACATGGTCAAACACCCCGGGGATGCCTGATAAAAAAAGCAAAGAAGGAACGATGACGATCCCGCCTCCAAGGCCGACGAGACTGCCGATGGTTCCCGCGATCAAGCCGAGTATGATCAGTATAAAATATTCCATCAATAAGTCCTCTTTTCTCAGTTGAATAAATCGAGCTGCCTCGGCGCAAGCCCTTTATAATCAAGGCCGAGCAGTTCCATCATTTGTTTTCCGTTCGCGGCTGCGGCTGCGTCCCCGCCCGAATTGTTGTTGAACAGCACATACAGCTGCTTGGACTGCTGCTGTAAACGCTCCAGATGTTTTGTCCAGTCTTTTAATTCCTGCTCATTATATAAATACAAATATCTGACTTCCCGCCAGTTTTGTCCTGAAGACGGACGGACCCATCCTTCTTTATTGCGGCCGTGGAAGCGGACCAGCGTTTTTTCGCTGTCTGTCGCATGAAGAACGGTCGGAATGCTCCCTTCTCCGATTTGCGGTTCATCGCACACACTATGTATCCAGCCTTGCTCTTCCATAAAAGCAAGCGTCTTATCGTAAAATTGCGGCATGAACCATGACCGGTGCCTGAATTCAAGGGCGCACGGAATCCCTTGCATTTTTTCCCTGCACCATCTTAAGTAATTGACGTTTTCTTTTTTGCAGTCAAACCATGGCGGAAACTGGAACAGAACCATCGCCAGCTTTCGAGCTTTTATATAAGGCGTAAGGGACAGCTTAAAAGCGTCAAACATCTCATCCTTTGATTCAAAAGGAATGTCGCCGCGCTGATGTCCGGTCATCCCCTGATAAGCTTTTATGATAAATTGAAAGGATTCCGGTGTTTCTTTTACCCATTTCTCATTGTTTTTTTCCGGCTGGATCGCATAAAAGCTTGCATCAAGCTCGACGATCGGAAAATGGGACGAATAGTGGATCAGCTTTTTTTGGCTGCTCGTTTTGGGCGGATATAGGCTGTCGTGGTCCCCCCAACCTGTCAATCCGATATAAATCAATCTCGTTCACCTCTCTTTTTAGTTTATCACAGGTTTTTTTCAGAATCCTTTATTTCGGCCTGCTTGTTAGCTTTTCCTTTTTGGAATCCCGAATACTCCGCGTAAAAAAAAGAAGCCGGATCAACCGGCCACTTAAGGCGTTTTCTTTGGAAAAATGGTGAAGCTGAAACTATAGATAAAATCGATGGCAAGTATGATCGACCATGCGGATGCGATGCGCAACAAAGATTGTGTTCTTTCGAAGTCTCCGATGAACAGGTGCAATCCGGCCAACAGCCCCGCCCCGATCACCCAGGCGGCAAAATGGCGGATCCAGCCTTCACGCTCTTTTTTGGCGTGTTCTTTTCCGTACCGCGGGCCCTTATCAGGCTTCGGTCCCCCCGCAAACCGATGAGCGAAGCGGACATCCGCCCATTTGATCATCCGGCTGCCAAACGCGATGCTGACGCCGATATAGATGGCGGCCAATCCGTGGAAAGTGTCCGCTGTCGCACCATTGTGCAGATCTATGGCTGTCGCAATCAACAGCACCAAGTCAAGAACAGGCGTTGCGGCAAGAAAAAACAAACTGATTTTTTTCTTATTAGCGATATAGCGAAAAAACAACCCTAACAAAATAAATGCCCAAAATCCGATTTCACATGCAATAATCAACAATCCGATCATCTATGTTTCTACTCTCCTTTTTTAATACATTTGTGTCAAAAAAATAATAGCACAAATGTATTAAAAAACACAACTGTGTTATAATAAATGTATGCCTAAAATCGTTGACCATGAAAAACAAAAAGAAAAAATTGCCGAGGCCGTCTGGAAGGTGATTCATCATGAAGGCCTCGACCATTGCACAGTCAGGAAAATAGCGAAGGAGGCAGGACTTTCCCCAGGTTCCATGCGCCACTACTTCCCGAATCAGTCACAGCTTTTGATTTATTCGATGCAGCTGGTTACCAATCGGGTCAAAACGCGGATCGAACATATGGAATGGCCGGGGACGCCGTTTGAAGCTGTCAAACAGCTTCTTCTTCAGTTTTTGCCCGTCGATGAGGAAAGAAAACTGGAAATGGAGGCATGGCTGGCATTTACGGCTAAATCGCTCAGTGATCCGGAGCTTAGGCCGTTACGAAAGGAGATGAATGAAGGAATCTATTCGGCCTGCAAAAAGGCCGTTGACACACTGGCCCAAACCGCGGAGAAGCCGGATATCGATGTACGGCTGGAAACGGAGCGGCTTTACGCCCTGATTGACGGGCTTGCGCTCCACTCCCTGATAGAGCCTGAACAAATTTCTCTTGAAGTGATCGATTCCGTGCTGACCAGCCATTTAAAATCTTTGGGCGGATGAACCAGAACCAGTCTGATGGCGGATCAGGCTGGTTCTTGCGTTCTCCGGGCCTTTGCATATTCTACCGTTTTCAGCCATTTGCCGCCGTTCTGGCGTAGCGGCCCGCTGCCGTCATAGACAAGCCTTCCCCTGTTGAACGTCGCCGTTATGCGGCAGGGAAAAACGCGCCCTTCGTAAAGGCTGTGCGACGATGAGAATATGTTTCGCGCTTGGGGCGGAATCAGCGGCGGCCAGTTTACGCTTTTGGCCATGATCGAAACCGCTTTAACATACAAGGTGGCGGACTGGACGGCGCGGACGCCCGCACGACGATTCGGCCTTGGGGAGAAAAAAGGCCGGATCAAAGTCGGTTTTGATGCCGATTTTGCCATCGTCAATTTGAATGACTCCTATACTGTGACAAAGGACACCATGTTTGCCAGACATAACGGCTTCGGCTTCCGCCTCAGGCGGTCTTGATGCCGCATAGGCATTACCGTCTGTCCGCCCCGATTGCTCCGCTTCCTTTTGCAGAAACTGAATCATTGCATCGCTTTCAGCATGAAGCGCCAGTATTTTCTTGCAGGCGGCAATTTCCCTCATGCCCTCTAAAAGGCTCATATCATCTGCGGCTTGAAATTCTGCGGTGCCTGTTTGAGAAAGGAACGCCTTAAAACCGATAGCCCCTGCATCTGTCATTTTCTTAATGTGCCGGCGGTTTCCGTGGACAAGACCGCCCCAAAGCGCAAAATCGACGAGCGATTTTTCTTTTGCAATCCGCGCCTTTTCCTTGAGCGCCTCAACGGTGACGGTTGACGGAATGCCGTTTAAAGGCATGTCAAAATAGGCGGTGCATCCGGCGGCAGCCATCATTTGCGAGCCGTGTGAAATGCCCTCCCAGTCCGCCCGGCCCGGTTCACTGAAATGAACATGGCAGTCGACGGCGCCCGGAAACACGTACTGTCCTGTTGGGATGCCATACCTTTTCGGCAGCTTTTTCGTTCAGCTCGCCGATTGCGGCAATGATGCCGTCTTTAACGCCAATATCGGTTGTTTCCACCCCATCCGGCATTACGGCGTGTGCATCTTTCAGCAGCAAATCGTACTTCGTCATGACACTCCCCCTTTTACAGCCGTTTTTTCATGATAAAAAGAAAGCACTGCCTGCAGGGCACGGCCCGGCTGCACCGGCGCTCCGACATGAATGAGAACCGCTTCAAGCGCCGCCAGCGTAAATAGGACATTTTCCTTGCGGCAGCTGTATCCCATCGTCCCGATCCTCCAAATCTTCCCGTGAAGGGGACCGAAAGAGCTGGCAATTTCGACGCCGAATTCGTCGAGCATCATGTTGCGGACAAGATCAGCATCAATCTGCTCAGGCACCTTCACACAGGTGACAGTCGGCAATTTTCTCCTGCCTTCCGCAAACAATTCCAGCCCCATCGCCCTGATTCCTTCCACCAATGCCGCTTCATGCAGCCGATGCCTCTCAAAGCGTTCGCCAAGCCCTTCTTCAAGAACGACGCGCACGCCCTCGCGAAGGGCATACAGCATGGAGGTTGCTTCTGTATGATGGTTCAGCCGCCGCGGACTCCAATAATCCATCAGCTGGCTGATGTCAAAATAATTGCTGAATATCGGCGCCCGCTCCCTTTCCCGCTTCAGGTCTTCTTCTGTCGCAATACCGCGCTCGACTTTTTTCCTTTCGTTGATCCGCTTTTCAATCCGGCTGTTAAACGTGATCGGCGCCATGCCCGACGGAACGGATAAACACTTTTGCGTACCGCCGATGACCGCATCAAGACACCATTCGTCCGTGTTCACATCAGTGCCGCCGATCGTCGCGACCGCATCGACAACACACAGCACGTCGAGCTCGCGGCAGGCACGGCCGATTTCTTCCAATGGCTGCATGCATCCGGTCGATGTCTCCCCATGGACAATCGCAACAATCTCCGGTGCGACCCGTTTGATTTCCCTGATGACGTCTTCAGGAGCAAAAACTTCTCCCCACGGACATTCCATTGTATAAACATCGGCACGGTACCGCTCGCATATTTCTGCAAGCAGATAGCCGAACCTTCCGAATATCGGAACGAGCACTTTGTCGCCCGGTCTGATGATGCTTGCAAGGACGGCTTCCAGCCCCGCTCTCGACGTTCCGTCAACAGGGAAAGCCCAATTGTTTTTCGTCCGAAAGAGCTGTCTCAGCATCGCCATGACCTCGTTCATCATTTCCGTAAACGCCGGGTCAAACTGTCCAAGCACAGGATATGAGAGGGCCCTCAGCACCCTTGGATGGACCTCTACAGGCCCCGGCGTCATAATCGTCCGCTTAGGAATATTGATTTCTCTGATTGTCATTGTCTTTTCTCCTCTCATTCATAAGCCAGTGTATATAGCAGATTGCTCAAAACTTTGATTCCCGAAATGAGATCTTCGGGTTTTGTCCATTCTTCAGGCGAATGGCTGACACCGTTCCGGCTTGGAACGAACAGAAGGGATGTCGGGCAATGCCTCCCAAAGATCTGGGCGTCGTGCCCCGCACCGCTGATCATTTCCCGATAGGAAACATTTATGTTCTCTGCCGACTGTTTAGAAAGCCGCGTCAATTCCGGATCCATTTTTACCGGCTTCACATCCGTCGTCTGCTGCACGCTGATCTGAACGCCCGATTCTTCGGACAGCTTTGCGAAATCGGCAAAAAGATCCTCGCTGAATTGATCCAAAACCGTTTCATTGTGATGGCGAAGATCAAGAGAAAAAACGGCTTCACCGGGTATGACATTCGGGACGTTCGGCTTTGCTTCAAGCTGTCCGACAGTCGCCGTTAGGAACGGATCTGCGGCTTTTGCTTTTTTCATCAAGCAGGAAATACATAATGACATCATCGCGACCGCATCCTTTCGCATATTCATCGGCGTCGTTCCGGCATGGTTGCTTTCGCCTTTGAGGATGATGGTGTAGCGCCTTTGTCCGACGATGTCGGTGACGATACCGATCTGCCGCCCGCTCGCTTCGAGGATGCCGCCTTGTTCAATGTGGAGCTCGATAAAGCATTTGGCATCATGTCTGAAAGGCTTCCGATACCGTCCTTTTCCAAAGCCGCAACGCTTCATCGCCCCTTCGATCGAGACCCCGTCGCGGTCATAAACAGCGGGGGCCTTTCCGCAGTCAAACAGACCCGTCAAATTGCCCGATCCCCAAAATGTGAGGGGGAAACGGCTTCCTTCTTCCTCACACATGGAGACGACCTCGATTGACGTTTTCGGCGCTCCGTAAGCATCGCGAAGCTGTTTCACTGCGATGAGGCTTGCGAGAATCCCGTATGCCCCATCAAACCGCCCGCCGTTGGTGACCGTATCAATATGAGATCCGGTCAATATCGCACCGCTCATATTCTTCGTTCCTGCGATTCTTCCAAACAGATTCCCGGAGTCATCAAAATACGCCTCCATTCCCCAGTCTGTCATCTTTTCTTTTAACGCATGCTGGGCTTCAAGCCATGGCTTTGAATAAAGAAACCTTGTCACTCCGCCTTCCCCGCTGCCTCCAAATGAAGCGAGCCAGGTGATTAAATGTTCAATTTCGCTTGCCGTGCTGCCGGTTATGCTTGTGTCAAAGGTCATGTAAAGAAACTTCCTTTCTATTTTCTTGTTATATTTCTTTACAACTTTATATATAAATATCAGTTTACTGATAATATAAAAAATAAGCATCGGCATAATCGTCATAATTTCATTGTTTTTTTGTACATCTTAACCAAAACATCGAAAACATTCTTGTCAGATGACATAACAAAAGGAGGCCTGAAAAAGATGAACGTTTTCGACATCATGCAGCTCCCTGTTTTTAAAGGCGCAAGGCTGGCCGCCGGGGAATCGGGGGGCTTTCGCAATATTCAGCATATCAATATGATGGACGCCCCGGATATCGCGGATTTTCTGCATCCGGGCGAGCTGCTTGTCACGACCGCCTATCATGTCAAAGACCGTCCGCAATTGTTAAAAGAATTGATCGAAAAGATGATCAGGCGCGGATGCGCCGGACTCGGCATCAAAACGAAAAGGTTTTTGCGGGAAATCCCCAAAGAGGTGATTGAATATGCCGACAAGAAGTCTTTTCCGATTATCGAACTAAATGAGGGCATCCGCCTCGGCGACATCGTCAACCATACGCTGAGCCATATTCTTGATAAGCGCACCGCTGAGCTTGAACAAGCGATCAATGCGCAAAAGCAATTCACAGACCATGTGATGAGCGGAAAAAGCATACAGTCGCTGTTGAAGAACGTCTCTCGTATCTTGGATCTCCCTGTCCTCCTATTAAATCAGCATCTCAAGCCGAGATTCTCTTCAGGAACGGATAGAACAGAAGCACCGCCGCTTTATGAAGGCGTTTTTCACAGAGGGAGCAAAACGGCATTCACATGCTTTTCCACCCTTTCCAAACAGAAAACCTATTCCGTTTTCCCGATCTACACCCATGAAAAAAAGTGCGGGTTCCTCGTCGTTTGCGGGATGATTCCCTCATCTGACAAAGGCCTGCTTTTAACAATTGAACAGGCAGCCAATGTGATCGGCTTTGAACTCATGAAAGAAAACGCGCTTAAACAGTATGCGAGAAGAGCCCGCAACGAGTTTTTCAGCAATTTTTTGGACGGCGCTTTTTCTTCGCCTGAAGAAATCAAAAATCGGGCCAAAGAGTTTCAGCTTAAGTGGAACCAAAAATATATATGCATCGCCGGCAAATTGGACCGCAATGAAAAAGGCGTCAGCTTCACGGAAAACCAGCTTGATTCAGACAGCGTGTTCGAGTTTTTGGAAGAAGAGCTTGATGCTTTTCCGTTTCCTCCGCATTTGTTCATCAAAGGAAATATGTGCATCCTCCTGGCCGAAGGGACGGACAGCTGGGCGGAAATGAATGCTCCCATTTGCGCGTTTTTAAGGCGGTTTCAGCAAAATGCTGCAGAGTATTTTCAACGAACGATCTCCTTCGGCATCAGCAATCTCAGCCACCAGCTGTTCGATGCTCCTGATATTTGCAAAGAAGCTGTTGATGCTCTGCACTCCGGCCATCTTTCCGGCAGCACCGCATTCATTCAGACGTACCATATGAAAGATGTGTCAGAGCTCCTGCGGATGATCCCGATCGATGATTTAAAAAAATTTCATGCCTATACACTGCAAAACCTGGCAAACCTGCCTGGTGATGACCAAGTGCTGCTGCATACATTATCCGTCTATTTAGAAACGCACTGTCAGATTTCCGAGACAGCCAAACGCCTGTATGTGCACAGGAATACGGTCATCTACAGACTTGAAAAATGCGAGGAGATGCTCGGAAAGAGCCTGAAGGACGCTGATACAACGCTGCGCTTAAGGCTGGCTCTCAGAATTCAAATGCTGCTTGGTTTGTGAGGAGCCTTGCGCTTATGGTCATAAAGAGGGATGATTTTGTATCAACATCTAAATCGAAAATTGAAGATTGGAGAGTGCATACAAAAAACGCCCGGCATTTCTGCCGGACGCTTTACACTTTTTCCGGGATGGCGCTGGTCTGTTTTTTTCGTCCCCAGCTGACAGCAGCAAAAAAACTGAGTACAAGGACGGCGGCGCCAAACATATATGGAATTTCGACGTTTACATCGAAGAGCAGCCCCGCTATTGCCGGTCCGCCAATATTGGCAAGGCTCATGAACGCATTATTCATCCCTGCGGCAAAGCCTTGTTCATCTCCCGCCATTTTCGAAATCAGCGTATTGATCGCCGGGCGGAGGATGGAAGTCAGCATAAAAAAGACAATCGTCGCGCCGAACACTAGCCAATAGGAGCCGGCTAATGAGCAGACGAGAAGAGCTGCCGCCGAACCGATCAATGTGATGTTCATCAGGCGCTTTTCCCCGAAGCGGTTCGTCAGCATTCCAAGCGCAACGGCTTGCACAAACACGCCGATCAAGCTCGCCGCCGTGATGACAAACGCGATGTCTCCAGGTGTAAACCCGTGTTTATGATCGACATACAGGCTGAAGACAGCTTCAAAATTCATAATGCCAAAGTTCAGCACGAACACCAAAATCAGCAGAAATGCGTATGGAGATTTCAGCGCCCGCGCCATTTGCTTCAGCAGCGGTTCGCGCCGTTCAGCCGACTGCCGCTTTTCGAGCATTTTTTCTTTACTGAGCGTTTCAGGGAGCACGAAAAGCGACAATACGGTTGCCAGGCAGGCCAGCCCGGCTGACACGTAAAACGGAAAAGACAGTCCGAACGCCACTAAATAACCGCCGGCTCCGGGGCCGATGACAAATCCGAGGGACATCGCTGCACTAATCAGCCCCATCCCTTTGCTCCGATCCTTTTCCGAGGTGATGTCAGCGATGTAGGCAAACATCGCCGGAACCAAAAAGGCCGCACCGGCTCCCCCCAAAAGGCGCGACACAAACAAGAGCCACAGGTGGCCGGCCCAGGCAAAAATCAGCTGTGATACCGCAAAGGCGCCGATACCCAAAATAATCATTTTTCGTCTGCCATATTTGTCTGTCATTTCACCCGCAACAGGCGAAAACAGCAATTGCGTGACACCTGAAGCCGCAATCAACAGACCGAGGGTGCCTCCTGAGGCGCCGAATTTTTCTATAAATGTAGGCATGAGCGGAATAATCAGCCCGATGCCGAGCATGACGATAAATACGTTCAGCATGAGAATATATAATCTGGCCATTTTTTTCATGTGCAAATCCCTTCCTTCTGTGCGAGATCAGAACCCCTCTTCTCAAAGCCAAACTGCTACTCAATCAGTATATCCAGCAGTGGGATTAAAGTCTAGTTTTTTCATATTTTATTTATTTTTCAAATTTTTACTTATCCAAAGGTCTCAATTGAACGATGTTCTTCACTGATTCTCAAGCTGTTGTGAAACGGTGGGATATGCCGATAACGCGCAGTTTGCAGAGGCTTAAACAGAAGACTGCTCGGGGATGTGGAGGGGATCGGCAAAAGGATCTATAAGGAAAATAAAAGGAATCACGGGAGAAATAAGCGATTAACAAAATAGACTGGCGCACGGCACCAGTCTATTGATCTCAAAACCTATGACCAGCCGGCGGCATGGGCAATCATTAAAAACACGACAGCAGCCGCCATCCAAAGGCAAAAGAGCGGCAGGATGAATGTCAGCCACTTGTTCCAGGGGATCCTACTGATCGCAAGCGTCGCCATAAAGTAGCCTGATGTCGGAAACACGATGTTTGAAAACCCGTCTCCGAATTGAAAGGCAAGGATCGCCGTCTGCCTCGTAATACCGACGATATCGGCCAAAGGAGCCATGATCGGCATCATAATCAGCGCCTGACCGCTTCCGCTCGGCACAAAAAAGTTAAACAGCATCTGTGTAAAGAGCATCGCCGCCACCGTCAAATAAGAAGGAAACTGTGAGACAACATGTGACAAGCCATAAACAATCGTATCCATGATCTGCCCTTCCGTCATCACGACAGCCACAGCCCGCGCGATTCCGCAGACCATCGCGCCGACCAGAACTTCTTTAAACCCTTCATTAAAAGATTCGGCAATCTCTTTTGAATTCATGCCGGCAATCACAGCCGGAATGATGCCGAGCGCCAGAAAATAGCCGGCCATCGCCACCATGTCCCACCTGAAATAAATCACGCACCCAATCAGCCCCATAAAACAGGCAAGCGCCGCAGCCCCGGCCCACTTTACCCGTTTTCCCGCTGAAAAAGCGGGAGCCGGTCCGGCCTCTTCCTTGCCTGTGAGGCTTGTTTCCGGATGCGCTCGTACATGTTCCGCATATTTAAGGACATAAACGGCGGCGACCGCCGTGATAACAAAGAAGATGACCGTCCGGTATCCCATGCCCGAATAAAGCGGAACGCCTGATATCATTTGCGAGATGCCCACAGTGAAAGGATTGGTCAAAGCGCTCGTAAAACCGGCAATCGGCCCGCATAATGCGATGGCGGCGGCCGTCATCCGGTCATAGCCGAAAGACAGCATTAAAGGAAGGATGACAGGAACATAAACGATCGACAACTCGGGCGTCCCGATAAAACAAGCGATCCCTGAAAAAACAAACATCAAAACGGGAATGATCAAAGCCGGCCTGTTCCGGAACATGTGTCCCAATAGGCGCACGCCGAGTTCGATTACCATGGCTTTCCGCAAAACAGCAAAAACGCCTCCGGCAACGAACGTAAAAAAGATAATCGGAGCGGCCTCGGTCATCCCTTGCGGAACAGCAGACAGCACAGTCAGCAAACCGACCGGTGACTGTTCGATCCGCTGATATGAATCCGGATCGATCATCTCCCTGCCGTCAGGGCTCTCAACCCTTTCGTATTCACCTGAAGGGATGATGTATGTCGCAAGAGCCATTACCACAATCATGACGGCAAGAATGACATAAATATGCGGAAATTCCTTTTTGCGCTTTTGATTCTTTTTCAATTCTTCTGTTTGATAAGCGGGCACTCCCATGTCTGTTCATCTCCTTTTCACCTAATGTCAACTTTCTTAACATATTAATCGATTAAAAACGCAATAGCATTGAAAAATCCTCCGAATCCAACTGAGTTTTCGGTTAAAATATCTAAAAAGACAGATTTTCTGACAAACACAATCATCAAAAATACCCCTACTGCAATTCGCCATTTTCATGTAAAGTCATAAGAAAAAGTCATGTTGTAAAGGAGTGGATACACATTGCAGCAATGGATTAAAGAGGTGGCCAGAGGAAAAAGAGGCGCCAGGGATTTAATATATGAAGAGGCGCGGCAGGCTGCCGAAGCGATTGTCGCCGGACAGGCGAGCGCGGCTCAAATCGCGGCCTTTCTGATAGCGGAGCGGATCAAAACAGAATCTCCTGAAGAATTGCTTGCATTTACAGAGGCATTAAGACATTATGCGGAGAAGCTGAACCTTTCTAAAGGAATCAGGGAAAGGGTCATCGATTTTGCCGGACCGTACACCGGGAGACATTCTTTTTTGGCGACGATTCCCGCATCGATTCTTCTCGCCGAACGAGGCATTCCCGCATTTCTGCACAGCAGCGACTCCCTGCCGCCGAAATACGGGACAAGCAGTAAAGAGGTGCTGCAAAAGCTCGGCATCTTTATTGGGGGGGCCGCCCAGGCTGCGAAAACACTGGAGCAGCTTTCCATCGGTTTCGCCGCGGCTGAACAGCTGTGCTCTCCGTTTTCCCGCCTTCGCCAGATTCGTGAGGACATCGGTGTCCGCACTGTATTGAATACGGCCGAAAAATTGGTGAACTTCGCCGGTTCCGACCGGCTCATGATGGGCGCTTTTCACAGAACGGCGATTCAAAAGATGCATCCCGTGTTTACCCGCCTTTCTTACAAAGAAGTGTTTATCGTTCAGGGAATCGAAGGCTCAGAGGATGTTCCGGTGCACAGGGGAAGCTTTGTATTTACGATAAAAAACGGTGACATCTCTTCCTTTATTTTAAATCCGGAAGCATACGGCCTGCATGCGGATGAGCGTATGCTCAACAAACCCCTATCCGCAGAGCGGCAGGCCCAAAAAATCGAGGCGGTCCTGTCGGGAGAGCAGTCGGCTGATGTGGAATATGAAAGAAAGCAGGTCATCATGAACACGGCATTGCGCTACTATTTGTTCAGGCACTGCCCGACGATCGAAGAGGGCGTCCGGATCGCTGAACGCCAGCTTAAAGAGAAAGCGGGGTTAGCCACCCTCAACAAGTGGAGAATGTCATTTACAAGACAGTAAGAAAACCGTAATGAAAATGACATTTCCTTTTCATGAAATGATTGGATAATGAAAACAAATGAAAAGGAGGTTTTCACCCCATGATCAGAATGTTGGTCCTGTCGTTTATGCTGATCCTGTCAATCGTTTGGATGCCCGCCGGGAAAGCGGATGCTTTTTCGCTGTTTCCGCTGAAATCCTTGTCCGGCGCTACAGCCGCTCCTGCAGACTATTATCAAACTGCACAAGGGAAAACCGGGAAAGCATTAAAACAGTCGCTTCACGATATTATCGATAACCACACAGAGCTTTCGTACAGCGATGTGTGGAACGCGCTTAAAACGACTGATGAAGATCCGGCAAACCGCAGCAATGTCCTTTTACTGTATTCCGGAGAATCCCGCTCTAAAAATGAAAGCGGAGGAGACGCGGGCGATTGGAACCGGGAGCATGTCTGGGCTAAATCACACGGCGATTTTGGAACAGCTAAAGGCCCCGGAACAGATCTCCATCATATCAGGCCCAGTGATGTACAGGTGAATGCGGCACGGGGAAACCTTGATTTCGACGAAGGCGGCGCCGAGTATTCGGGAGCTCCCGGAAACTATTATGACGGGGATTCATGGGAGCCGAACAGCCGTGTAAAAGGGGATGTTGCGAGAATGATTTTTTATATGGCCGTCCGCTATGAAGGCGATGATGGGCACCCCAACCTTGAAATGAACGACAGGACAGGAAACGGTTCTCTGCCATACCACGGCAAAATGGCCGTCCTGCTGAAATGGCATCAGGAAGACCCGGTTGATGACCTGGAAAGAAAAAGAAATGACATCATTTATGAACGTTACCAGCATAACCGCAATCCATTCATTGATCATCCCGAATGGGCCGGGGAAATCTGGGAGTAAGCTAAATGTTTTGAAAGTGCAAACGAAGGCGCTTTCTTCGAAGATTTTAAGCAAAGGCTTGACATCTTTCTTTATATTCTTCTTCTGTAGTCGGGACGACTCCATTTTCAGTATTTTTGTAAGTAATGACTTCAGCATCAAATTCAGAGCCGTAAAATCGTTCCGGTTCTGTGTTTTTCTCTACTAGAAAAGGCAGTACCGGAATCTATCAGCCCTTTCATATTCACCCCCCTTATTTCCTTTTAAAACGAGATTGATCAGAGGAAAAGGGGGTGTACATCTTTTTTATGAACGATTCAGACGCGGGTCGCGGCCGGCAGTCCTGGAAGTGGATGGCGCTGAATTTGTAGATTTATAAAAAAAGGCTGATCACTTCAAACAGATTTTGATCGATCCCTGCATCAAAATAGGTTCTTTAACCTTTAATTTAAAGTTATACGTAACCGACCCGATTATCATTAGTCTGATTCTTTTTAGATTGCCGCTTCTGTGTGAGGATCAAAAAAGACGGCATGCTCCATATTGACGGACAGGCTGATTTCCTCTCCGGGCGAAAGGTTTTTAGCACCGTCGAGTCTAGCAATAAGAGGGGCTTCTCCTATTGCGGCGTGCAGAAATTGTTCAGACCCCATATTTTCGCTTAATTCAACCTGCGCCTGAAAGCTTGTTTCTTCTCTCTGCCCCTGTTCGTTCACATGTTCCGGCCGGATGCCGAGCACTGCTTCCTTTCGGAGGTAGCCTTTCCTTTGTAAGACACCGCTTTTTTCTTTCGGAATATGAAGGCGAATCGAAGAATTGGCGAAAAACAGCTCACCGTTCTGCTCCTCGATGATGCCCTTAAAAAAATTGATGCCAGGTGAGCCGATAAAGCCGGCAACAAACTGATTAGCCGGATGGTGATAAATATCGTGCGGACTTGCCACCTGCTGGATTTCCCCGTTGTACATTACGACAATGCGATCTGCCATCGTCATGGCTTCAGTCTGATCATGGGTGACATAGATGACTGTCGTCTTCAGCCGCTGGTGAAGCTTGCTGATTTCCGTTCTCATTGCCGTTCTTAATTTGGCATCCAGATTTGACAGCGGCTCATCCATCAAAAATACTTGAGGCTCGCGGACGATAGACCTGCCGAGCGCCACCCTCTGTCTTTGGCCCCCTGACAAGGCTTTCGGCTTTCGTTTCAGCAAATGGCCGATTTCCAAAATCTCAGCCGCCTCGTGCACCCGTTTCTCAATTTCTCTTTTTGAAAGCTTTCTCAGCTTCAATCCGAACGCCATATTGTCAAAGACCGTCATGTGCGGGTAAAGCGCATAATTTTGAAACACCATGGCGATATCGCGGTCCTTCGGGGGCACGTGATTGATCAGCTCATTCCCGAGATAAAGCTCTCCTTCCGTCACCTTTTCCAAACCGGCCGTCATCCTCAGCGCCGTCGATTTTCCGCACCCCGAAGGACCGACGATGACAAGAAATTCTTGATCCCGGACCTCTAAATGAAAATCTTTTAAAGCATGATGATCTGTCCCGTATTTCTTATGGACGTGATGAAACGTTAATGAAGCCATGTACACCTCTCCCTATTTTCATGTTTGCCGTAATTTTTTAGATCTTCTGCCTGTCCCTGAATTGTATTATAACGTAATAATACATTATAATGGTCTTGAACACGTGAAGGAGGACGTCTATTTTGTTAAATAACGATAGTTCCAAGCCTTTGTATCTCCAGCTTAAACAAATCATATCAGACGATATCAAGCGGGGAATTTATTCACCTTCAGAAAAACTGCCCGCTGAAAATGAACTTTGCGAGAAATATCAAGTCAGCCGAATTACCGTCAGAAAGGCGATTTCCGATCTTGTGGAAGAAGGCTATCTGACACGGCAGCAAGGAAAAGGGACGTTTGTAAAAAGCCCGAAAATGAAACGGGAGCTGGTCGCCGTAAACGGCTATTCCGAATACATGATGTCGACAGGAAAAAAACCGAAGCACAAAGTCATTTCCGCCGAAAAAACAGCGGCCCCCCAGCACATTGCCAAGCGGCTTCAGCTGCCGCCTGAAAGCCCTGTGCTTGAACTGAAGCGGATATTGTTCAATGACGAACAGCCGTTCACATTTGAGATTACGCACTATCCGCTCAGACGGTTTCCCGATATCGACCGTTTCATCAGCGATTCCGTGTCTATGCACCAGATTTTAAAGACTGAATATCAAGTAAGCCCCGCCTACAATACAAAGCTGTTAAATGTCGTTTTTGCAAAAGCGGAAGACAGCAAACATTTGGCATGCGATATCGGGGATGCGCTGTTTGAAATTGATAAAGTCGCCTACTGCGCCAAGGACGAACCTATTTACTGCTCATTGTTTTTGATGCATACGAACCGTGTCACATTTACGATCAACAGTTCTCACTAATTGGCACGATCCTTTAGCGAAAAAGGGTGTCCGCAGCCGAAGGCTCCATATATCAGGCATGTATCTGCCGCCGTTTCGGCTGCTGACATGAGAGCCTTTTTCAGATCGCGTTCTTTCATATAAGCCGTCAAAAATCCTGCAATAAAAGAATCGCCGGCTCCGAGCGTGTCAATCGCCCGTACTGGAAAAACGGGCTGTTCGATGATGCTGCCCTCCCGACAAAAAAGAGCGCTCTCCTCCCCTCTCGTCACACATACCATCTCAGCGCCAAAGCGGCTGGCGTCCCCGATCAGCTGCAGGCACTCCTCTTTTGTCAGCCCGCTTCCCGAAAAGAAGGCATACGTCAAATAAGGGCAAACCCGTTTTACATATTCCCGCTCATAGTTTGTGGAAAAGTCGAATGAAACAGCAGCATGCTTGCCGAGTTCTATCAGCGCGTGTTCCATTCGGCTGTATACACTCGTATGCACGATGTCATGACAGGCGATAAAGTCGGCATCCTCTTCTGTCAAGATCAGGCCGAGCTCAGACTGGATACCGCCTTTGTTTGAACGGACAAACACCCTCTCGCCCTGTTCGTTCAGCTTGACGACAGCCATGCCGTTTTGCCCGTAGGCGCGCCGGATTCTGCTGATATCGATTCCTTCCTGCTTCAGAACTTTCAACACATGATCTCCCGCTTCATCACCGCCAACAATGCCGATATACGAAGCTTCAGCTCCCGCCCGTTTCGAAAGAACGGCGACATTTAGCGCATTTCCTCCGGGATAAAACATATCCTGATCCTCGTAATAATCGACGACATTGTCACCAATTGCAAGCAACTTCACATCCATTCCTCCCCTAGCCTTTTACACTCCCGCCGGCAATGCCGCGGACGAAATATTTTTGCATCAATAAAAACAGAATGACGATCGGCGCCGCCGAAATCGTCAGCCCCGCCAGCAGCACGCCCCAATCAGTTGCAAGTGCGTCCCTGAATTGCATCAGGCCGGCCGGAATCGTCTTCAAGCTTTCATCATCAATAAAAATAATCGCAAACATAAATTCGTTCCAAGTATGGTAAGCCGTCAAAATTCCCGATGTAAGCAGGATCGGCACGCTTATCGGCAAGAAAATTCTGAAAAATACACCGAAGCTTGTGCACCCGTCGATATATGCCGCTTCTTCAAGCTCTTTCGGGATTGATAAAAAATACGAACGAATCAAAATGATCGTAAAGGGGATCCGGTAAGCGGCATAAGGCAAAATCAGCGCCCAGTACGTATTGTAAAGCCCAAGCGACTGAATGATCGAATAAAGCGGAACAATGCTGATCTGCGGCGTCAGCATCAGCCCGCCGAGACAAAGAATGAAAACCGCTGTTTTGCCCTTATATTCAAACCTCGCCAATCCATAGGCCGCCCATGCGCTGACAAACACAGTGATCACACATGTCAAAAATGTCACGATGACACTGTTCATAAAATAAGCGGATATCCCCTGATTCCAGGCCGCCGCGTAATTTTCAAAATGCCATTCTTTCGGGAGGGACCAGCTGTGCTCAAAAATCTCGTCAGAGCTTTTCAGCGAGCTCATCACCATCCAAAATAACGGATAACTGACTGCGGCTGTATACAAAAGCAAATACAAGTAAACTGCGGGCACTCCGATATGCCGCTTTGTCCGCCTTCTTCCCGCCTTCACGCTCCTGTCCGGAACAGCCCCGGGAACAAACGGCTCCGTTTTTTCCGGCTGCATGTTTTCAGCCCCCCTTCCCTGTTTTGAACAGCTTCATTTGTATAACAGAAAGGCTGAGCGTGATCAATAAAATGACGGTCGCAATCGCTGAAGCATAGCCCATCATATCTTTCGAAAACGCCGACTTATACAAAAACGTGCTGAGCACCTCAGAGGCGTTTCCAGGGCCTCCGCCCGTCAAAATATACGGTTCGTTAAACACGGTAAAAGCGCCCGTCAGCGTCATCACGACGGCGACAAATGACATCTCCTTCGTTCCCGGCACGGTGATGGCAAAAAAAGTCCTGATCTTTCCCGCGCCGTCCATGCGGGCCGCTTCATAAAGCTCTGACGGGATTTTTTGGATAGCGATGATATAAAGCATCGCAATATAGCCGACAGACTGCCATTGAGAGACAAAAATGACCGAAAGCATCGCCGTTTCCCTTTCTCCGAGCCAGGCTCTCGTCCATTGCTCAAGTCCTGCGGCCCGCAAAAACTGATTCAGCAGACCCGTTTCCGGATTATAGATAAAATCGAATAATAAAGCGATAACCGTCATCGAAATGACGACAGGAAGGAAAAAAACCGTTCGGAAAAAAGGAGAGCTTTTTCTTAAAAGCCGGTCCTCCAGAATGGCGGCGGTGATCAATCCTCCTCCTACTTGAAAGACGATCGAAACGGCGGCATAAAGCGCATTGTTTTTAAGCGATTGATAAAATACCGGATCATGAAACAGCTCAATGTAGTTGTTGAAACCGATAAACGCTTTTTGCGGCTCAAATGTGCTCCATTGAAAAAAACTCAACACGATGTTTTGCAGGATCGGAATATAGACAAATAACAGAAAAAGCAAAGCCGGAAACAAAAAGACATAGGGAAGCCACCGACTCCGATTCACCACAGCGCTTCATCTCCTTTTCACTTGGATTTGGCCGCTTTTTGCACGTCTTTCATAACCTGTTCAGGCGTCATACCCCCCTCAAGCATCTTTTGAACGTTTGTTAAATACGCATCGACGATTTCCGGGTCGGCATCCATGTCAAACCAGGCGACCATTCCTTTTGCCTTATTCAGGCTTTCGACGGCTTCCAGCTGGTTATCATCGGCGTTGCCTTTATTGGCCGTTCCTTTGACAGGACTGAACTTTCCGACGTCCTTCACGAGTTTTTCCCCCATTTGTTTCGACGTCAAAAACTTCAAAAACGCCATCGCTTCTTTCGGATGCTTCGTTTTCGATGAAATCATAAAGCCTTCCGGAGCTCCCGTCAGCATGTCGGAACTCCCTTTTTGCCCGGCGATATCAGGGAAAGGAAACAAGCCGAGATTGACGGCGCCATTGACAAGCTTGATCTCCGAAGTCTCCGCATAGATCATTCCGGCTTTCCCGCTCTTAAACTGCTGCCTGACATATTCGTGATCGACAGAGTTTACATGTTTCGTAAAGTAAGGAGAGAGCTCCTGGAATTTGGCCAATGCCTCTATATATCCTTTATCTGTAAAGCTCGCGTTTTTCGTATGATAGTCTTTCTCTCTTGTTTTTTCATCGACAAGCCGCTGGTTCAGCGTCCCGATATAGTGCGATATCGCCCATGTCGCTTTAGCGCCGAACGCGACCGGGGTATAGCCGTTTTCTTTTAAAACCTTTGACGCGTGTATAAGCTCGTCCCACGTTTTCGGAGGAGAAAGCTTCAGTTTTTTGAAAATGTCTCTGTTATAAAAAAATTCTTTGGAGGCCATCTGCCAAGGAACGCCGTATGTTTTGCCGCCGTCGGAAAACGGCTCGATCTGGGATGTCAAAAGCTGTGAAGACCATGTCTGATCATCCTGATAATAAGAGGTCAAATCAAGCGCCCTGCCCCCTCTGATGATTTTCTTGGCAAATTCATCGCTCCATGAAAAATAAATATCCGGAGGCTGGCTTGTGCCAAGCATGACTTTGATCTTATCTTTATAAGAATCATTCAAAACCGCTTCCGTTTGGATGGAAATGTCGGGATGGCTGTCTTCAAATTCTTTGACAGCTTCTTCAAAGAAGCTTTTTTCAGGCTCTTTCGGCCAGCGGTGAAACAGCTTCAAGGTGATTTTTCCTGAATCGGCCCCCGAACTTTGAAATCCTGAACAGCCGCTTGCAAGCAGCATGCCGATGATCGCGGCAATTAGGAACACATATCTCTTTTTCAAATCAAAATCCTCCTTTAAAAAAGCATCGATATGATTATTGCCATAGCAACCTGTAATAAAGGGTGACGGCACAAATGCGTCATCATCATCCGGGCCGTCACGCCGTTTCTTTTTCTGATAAGCGGAGAAGACTTAGGATGTTAGAGGTCGTGGAAGTGGTACATGATGTTATATAATGTTATATCAATATTCGACTTTCCACATATACCGTCTTGTCGTCAGCGGATGATTGCGCGCTTCCGCCAGGCGATCGGCATACATGCGCAATACACGGTTCAGCACCAGAGGGGCGAGGTATCCTTTGACAGCTTCGCTGATTCCGGCAAAATCGTAATCCTTGGCATCGAGCACCGTCAGCTTTTTGCCGTATCGTTTTGAGAAAGCGAGGGCGCGTTCTTCAAGAGGTCTTGTTTCATCCAGACCTAGCAGGATGATAAAAGGCACCGACTCATCAATGATTTCAAACGGGCCGTGGAAATATTCGCCGGCATGAATGGCCTGGGAGTGAATCCATTGCATTTCCATGAGGATACAGATGCTGTAGGAATAGGCGGCGCCATAATTCGCACCGCTTGCCATCGTATAAATGACCTCTTCTTTTTGGTGGTTTTTTGCAAATTGATGCGCGTTTTCAGCTTCTTTTTGCAAAGCATGGTCATAAACAGCCTGGAGTTTATCCAAGCCATCGATCGCCTGCTCAAATTTCGGGTGATTTTCCAATACTTGCAGCGTGCCGAAGACGATTTGGTATAAGACGCCGTAATTTGTATTGATCGCGGGCGCTTCATCTCCCCAATCATATTGAACGGCGTATTGCGCCGCCTTTGCCAAAGGAGATTCCGGCTTAAACGTCATGGCGATCGTCAACGCCCCTTTGCTTCTTGCAAAACTTGCGGCTTTCACGGTTTCCGGCGTGTTTCCTGAGTGGGAGCACAAAATAACGAGCGATTTCCCGCCAAGCTGTACAGGATTGCGCTGAATAAACTCGTTTGAGCTGTAAAGGTCTGAACTGATTGCTTTTGATTCTCTGTCAAACACGTATTTGCTCGGATACATAATCGCGGAAGATCCTCCGCATGCCACAAAAAATACGTGATCAATCTCTTTTCCTTTCAAATCCTGCAAAAAAGCCTGAACTCCCGGGTTTACTTTTGCTGTAGCCTGACTGCTCAATTCCTTCACTCCTATTCTCATATTATATAACGTTATATAACATTATATATTGTTATGGTAATAGGGAACACAGAGAGCTGTCAATATAATTTTCTGAACTTTTAAAAAATAAATGCCTTTTTCATTTGCACGATGGTGATCGCCGAGTATTTACCGCTTTTCTTTTCCAACAAAAGAAAAAACGTTCACTCATCTTGGGATGAGCAAACGTTTTTTTATCAAATGGCCAGCGCGCCGGCCGGATCATACAGGCTGACGTCAATGTCGCCCTGTTTGCCGAGAGCGAGCTTTGCCAGCTCTGATCCGAGATAGGGCCCCGATGTCAGCCCTGAAGCACCGAGCCCATTAGCGACCAGCAAGCCTTTTATACCTGGCAGCGGACCGATCACGGGAAGAAATCCCGGTGTAAACGGTCTGAAGCCTACCCGCGCTTCAAGCATCGTTCCATTTTCAAGACCGGGGGCGATGGACAGCGCTTTTGCAAAAATTTCATGAAGCCCGCCGGCGGTTACCCGGCAGTCATCAAGACAGGCCTCATTTTCATGGGTCGCTCCGGCGACGACCCTTCCGTCTTCAAATGAGAGGATATACTGGTCATTCGGCGGCATCACGACCGGCCAGCCGCCGGTATCAAAGCCGTGCAGCCGGAGATGGACGATTTGCGCCTTTTGATAGGTTACTAAGAAATTGATTCCCAATGGCGCGAGCAGTTCATTTGCCCAAGCGCCGGCGGTGACGAGCACCTGATCAGCGGGAATTTCTCTTTCTCCCGCTTTGATTCCGCCCACACGACCGTTTTCAAACAGCAATTCGGCATTCCCTTCGATCACGGCAGCTCCGTGTTTTTTGGCGGCGCTCACAAGCGAACGGCGCAGCGCCTTTCCATTTACCCGCGCTCCCCCGCTGATATGAACCGCGCCATACCCTTCTGCCAAAGGCGGAAATAACCGCTTTGCTTCTTCCGGCGTTAAGCAGGCTATGTCGCCGATTTCCGGAGCATCGTTGCGTCTCTTATACGCCCGTTCTTCCATCTGCCCCAATTTCCGCTCGTCTGTATGAAGGCTGATGGCGCCCGTTCGTTTGTATCCCGTATCCGTTTCGCCATCGGCTTCCAATTGCTTGATTAAGTCAGTATAGTAACTCGCCCCGCCCTTTGCCAGCTTGTACCACGCCTGATTCCGGCGCTGCGACAGCCATGGACAGACGATTCCCGCCGCGGCATCAGTAGCCCGGCCCTGATCCCGGCGGTCAATCAATGTCACATCGGCGCCTTCCTTTGCGAGGTGATAGGCGGCTGACGACCCGAGTATGCCAGCGCCGACAACGATCAATTTCTTCATCTTTCAAACACCTTTTTCATTTCTGATTATTTTACAAATATACCGGATAAGTGCTGCTGAATACAACCCGGGCATTAACCGGCGGCCACCGAAATCACCCCCAGCACCATTAAAAACGCGGCGATGACACGCACTCTTCCAAAACCTTCAGAAAGAAGAACAGAACCCATAATCGTTCCGATTAAAATACTGATCTCGCGAATCGGGGCGACATGACTGACAGGAGCGAAAACCATAACGCCCAGGGCTAAAATATATGCCAGGGAATTAAAAATTCCCACCCCGGCCGCCTCCAGCCGATGATTGTTCCATTCGGCCCTGACGTCATTCCAATTCTTCACCGCAAAAGGCGTCAAGATGATCAGCCGGCCGATCGTATTGCAATAATCCAACAGCAGCGGCGGAATGAGAAAATGGCTGACCGCCGCTTTGTCAAGGATCGTATAGGCTGCGATGATTGCCCCGACGGCCAATCCGTAAAGGATCGGAATGAGCGCCCCCTCCTCCTTTAACTTTTTCATTCCTCCCGTAAAAAAGAGAATGCTCGCCATAATCAGCAGGATGCCTATAAATGTGAACAGCGTCAGTTTCTCATGAAAGATGATGACCGCCAGTATGCCCGTCAGCAGCGGGCTCGTGCCCCTTGCAATCGGATAGACAAGAGAAAGGTCGCCGATTTTATACCCCTTTTGAAGGACGAGAAAACAACCCAAATGAACGAGGATGCTCGCAATGATCAGAATGATTTCCCAGAGTCCTATATCCGGTTTTTCATATAATATAACCCCTATGGCCAAAGGACAGTAAAAAAACGGCTGCGATCGCAGTAAAAAGCCAAATAAATGCAATGCCGCCACCGGCTTTTTTAGAAAGATAGTTCCATGAAGCATGGATGAATGCCGATAATAGCAAAACACAAAACGCCGCAGTGTTCATCAAACACTCCCCCCAAATAACCTATTGGACACCGGCGCAAACTTTTTCATTTATTGTATCATTTTTCCGGTATATTCGGCAGGGCAAAAAAGCCGGACCTGTCATAGATCTGGCTTTTTCGAACGACAAACTGATATGCACCGGCCTCTCGAATCCGCCGAAATGTTAAACAGAGCGTATGACCGGCGGCAGAATACTTGAAGATTAAAGCGATATGCGTTCTTTATCATATTCGTCAAAATCCCGGCAGCACCGCGGCAAACAGATGATGAAGCGTGATCATTATTTGTTACAGAATCGGTATTTGATTGTAGATACATATTAACAATATTTCTATAAAAACGTCGCGGCTTTAAAGAATAGAATTTAGTTTTTTAGAAGAATCGTATGTGAAGACAGTTCCTTAAAAGAACATGACTTACATCTATAGAAAAGCCAGAAGTATAATCATTAAATCATCATTAAAAAACGGTTGAAAGATAGACTGGATGATTATGGGTGCAAATGAAGAATTCGAGGTATACCATTTTTAATCATCAATGTGTCACTAAAGTGTTTTACGGTTTTCATATTATAATTATTGAGATTTTTGAACTTGTATCTTCATCAAGCGGAAATAAATCATCATCATGAAAAAGGGGTTAAGAGCGATCGTCAAACGCTGATGTTCCTATACCGCGAGAGTTTTAGCACCGTGCTCGCCAACCCTGATATGAGAATGTTGAGCTAATCAGTTTAGAAAAAACTAATCGTTATACTGGATTCATTATATTTTTTCAATTAAATCTGCTTTAATCAAATTTTCCCTGAAATTATAAAAAGAGGCTTTCAGTGTATTAATTGAAGCATCTATCCGTTCCACTAAAAATTGCAGGGCGTCTTCTTCATTTTTTGTGCTAATTATGGCCTGCCAAAATAATTGGCCAGTTTCATTAAATGACAAGTACTCTCCAGTACCGGTATTCAATAGTATAATGTCGCCATATAGTGTAGATACCTTGACTTGTCTGCTTGGCTTATACATGCTGCTCCTCCTTCGTTAATTTTTTAACATCTATTCTATGTAAACTTCGAAGCCATATTTCAACCATACAACATGAAATAAGACTCGTTGCCAATTTAGCAGCCATTTTTTTGTTTTCTAAAGCTTTCCTCAGCTTATCCGGGTCAATAATTTTATATTGCGTTAAAAAGGAATCTTCCAATAGCAACTTTACTTGGCCAATATTCTGTATTACGTATTGCTCATCCAAGGCTCCCATATTATAGTTATAATTCTTAGAAACTATCTTAGACGGCAATCGCCCCATATTCATTAGACGAAGTATAGGTTTATCCACCCAAATTCCACCAGTTGGTATGTTTCTATATGCATATGGAATTCGCAGTGCGAACTCAATCAATTCTCTGCTGGCCAAAGGGTACATCATGTGGATATTTTTTTCAAAAAGGTTGCTTTGCAAAGAAGATTCTGTTTCATGATTGAGAATCTCTAAAAAAGCCTCTTTCATATTTTTGGGGAATCTCAATAATTCTGATTTTGATCTTGCTAACTCTATGGATTTATTCGTCAAAATATCCTTATACAAAAACATTTTGGGGGATATTTCTTCCCATTCCTTTTCTAATGCGGGACTCGACCTATCTGTTCCTATACTCTCAAACCAATATTTAAATCTTTCTCGAATTGGTATTGTTCTTAAATGATTATTCATTGAAATGTCAGGTAATGGTCCAAATATATGATCACCAAAATGACCATTAGTAACAGTATCTATATTATATTCTTTAATCTTTTGAGCTGTAAGTTCAAACAATTTATAAAAGCTATGCCCATACGGGGTAAAAAACTTCCAATTTTGGTCGATATAATTTTTATGTTTTAATACGGTTGAAACTTCTATTTCCTTTAAAGGAACGTCAAGATATTCTGTAATTAAACGTGCATCACTTGTTTCATCTCCCGCATCTATACCTTTAAATGACCAATGAAAGGCAATAACCGGTACACCGATATGTTTCAGCCGGCTCAGTACAGACGCTGAATCTATCCCCCCGCTTAACTGGACAGCAACAGTATCGTTAGAAGTAAATCGCCGCTTAAAAGTTTTATCCACTAATTCATTTGCTTCCTCGACATAACCCCAAATACTACGATATTGATTGCCTTTTTTCACTTCTAATTTTTCGATTTGTTCGATTTTAATATCCCCATTCATATAAGTTAAGCTATAACCCGGGGGAAGTCGATATACATCTTGAAAGAAGCTCTCATTATTCGGAGGATTGTTATTAAAGCAGGCCACCAATAATAACTCTGTTTGAATATGATCCAGGATATTGTTATTCAGCAAATCAACAGGATTCATAGACCATTTTAATTTTCCATTATCAAATCGATAGTATAATGACGTTTTGCAAAGCAAACTGCGGTACAAATAACCTCGGCCACGATATTGATCATAAAGCGCTAATAAAAACGCACCATCGACATCGCACAAGGAATCCATTCCCCTTTTGGAAAATAGATCAATAAGATCTTGAGCTGCTTCGCTTTCCCGTTCTTTTAAAAGCCCTTGAAACCACTCGTTATTTACTTTGCCATCATTTTCCCAAATAAAGCCGTTCAGCATTAAATTTTTTTTCATGACTGGAAAATCCGGTGTGAATTCTCCTCGCATTTTTGTATCATATCTCATTTCATCACCCTTTTCTTAAGGAGCACGATGGATTTCCATACACAATTGTTGGTAAGCTATTTTATCATTTACCGGGACATTATCTAATTCAACCCATGCATGGAATTCATAATCAATGACAGACATAATCGTTCTACGCCGTCCGATTACCACCTGAGCCGGTAAGCCAACAAACCGGAGCGCTGCACAAATTACAGCAGCCCTTTCTAAACATATCGCCTGTTTATGCTTAACGTTCACCCATTTTTGTACGAATGAATTTACTTTTCTCGCAAAAAGATACTTCTCAGTTTTGTCGGAAAAATTATAATTTTTTGTTGGCTGGATCTTTTTTAAACGCTTTAAACACTCATTTCCCCCTTTGTTTTTAAATATAGACATAAACTTTATGACAAGAAAAATCATGCGTGCTTTTGTTACGATACCGATTCGCGGAACAGGATAATGGATTTTATCGTCACCAGTTATAAGGAATTGATAGTATTTCATAGCTTCTTCCCTTTCTTTTGATTACACAAATAAATAGACCCAATCCTTCGGGTCTATTTATTTATATAAAGTTAAAATCCCCGTCCTCCATGCATTCCATCCGGAACTCTACCAGCCATGCCGCCTGTTAATTCTTCCAGATTTCCCTCTTTGATGAGTTTAGGTTCTTCAAAAACCAATTTTTCTTTCATTTCGATTACCCTCCCCTCTATTGTATAATTGACTAACTATACTGTGAGTATAAATAATCCAGAAAATATTTTCAACACAAAATAGAAAAGATGGTAATTAAATACTGATAATACAAAAATAATTAATCTCTAATCTTTTATTTTAAGCGAATTTTTTGTCCGTCGAATAGAACGAACGTTGAATGAGAAGACGGAAAAATGCCGATACACGCCATAATATTACATATTTTTCTACTATTTCCTCTTAAGAAGTGCGGCGTATTGACGAAAGGATTATGATGGGAGACGGATATGTTCGCAAGCATTGCATCATCTTGATAGCTGCCAAGTCTCTGCTCAATAATTCGCTCTGTAACGAATACGCCGACAATCTGACAGATGAAATATCATGGCAGCCAGCGGCGAAACGATAATATATGCCGAATCTGATGCGATATTTCCCATAATGGCGATCAAAAAAATCGCATAGTTCATAAGAATTTGGGCGTCTTTAACAGTTTTTTTGAATGGCTGCTTCAAACAGGCCCGCCTTCTCGGCCAAACCGATGCCAAGAGTCAGAGCGAGCACAATGCCCAGCGGTTTGAACCTGATAACATTATCGGGCATCGAGGTCAGCATATATTGCCTTTTGCTGAAAGCAGACTTTTGACCGCTAGCTCTTTATCCGATCCCAGCTGTTAGGAGGCTGCATATCCAGGAAGCGATGATGACAAAAACAGATAAATAGACAAAATCAATACTGGGTGCGGAAGATCCTTTCCAATATGGAAACATATTTAGGGCGCATAGATGATGTACCGGGTTGATGCTGATTCATCTGCCGGCCTCGCGTTCCGTGGTCTGATGTTTGGCGTACGCTCCAAGCGCATGAATGACATGGCATGTACATGTGATTCCATTTAAAAAATAATCGATTTCTATATTTTCATTTGGAGAATGATTGCGCTGATCAAAATTTGCATAAGGAACGATCATGGACGGGGCGTCCAGTATTTTTGTCCAGACATAGTCGGGCAAAGATCCGCCGAGGCTCGGCTGTATCAGGGGCTCTCTCTGGAAAGCGCGCTGGACGGCGCCGGCAACAATGTTCACCACCTCAAGGTCTGCAGATGTTCTGGATGGTTTCATAGACCCTAAGTACTTGACGTCAATGTCTGGTGCATGCCGTTCGACATGCCGGCAAACCTTTTCGTAAATATCGATCGGGTCCTGGTCCGCGATCAGCCGGATATCCATTTTGACAGAGGCTGCCGATGGAATAATCGTCTTAACCCCTTCGCCCGTATAGCCTCCTTCAATACCGCATATATTGAAGGTCGGCTCCATTGTCAGTTTGCGGTAATACGTGTTTCCATCCATATCCAAACGGCTGTAGCCGATTTTCTCGCCGATTTGCCCGCCATCAAAAGGCAGGGAAGCAAGCAGTTCCTCTTCCCTTGCAGTGGCCGGACGGATATGATCGTAAAACCCTTTGATCAATACTCTTCCATCTCGGCCGCGCATTGTCTGCAATAAGTCGATCAGCTGCCAGACGGGATTTGGCAGGATGTTCCCCGTATTTCCCGAATGGTTGTCCCAATCGGCTCCCTTAGCTTTCAGCTCAAGGGCCAAGACCCCCCTGACCCCCAGCAGAATCAGGGGCGCTCCGCTGTTGTGGGAAGAGCCGTCAGATGTATAAACGAGATCGGCTTTTAGCAGTTCCTTATGTTCTTCGACAAAAGCCGGGAGATTGACGCTTCCTTTTTCCTCTTCGCCTTCCAATACAAACTTGACATTGATCGGCAATTCTCCGAAAGCATCCCTATATGTTTGAAAAGCAAGAAGCTGGACCATCAGCTGTCCTTTATTGTCTCCCGCTCCTCTGCCGTATATCCTGCCGTCCCGAATGGAAGGCTCAAATGGAGGCGTGACCCACTCCTCGACGGGTTCCGGCGGCTGAACGTCATAATGTCCGTAAATGAGCATTGTATATGCCTGCTCATGTTTTATATATTCGCCGTACACAACAGGATGTCCCTTCGTTTCAATCAGGCGGGACGAAATGCCCGCTTCCTCCATCATGTTTTTCAGCAGTTTTGCACACTCTGTGATTCCTATATTTTGAGTGCTGATGCTTTTTTGACGCAGGAGAATAAAAAGCTGCTGTAAATAGTCATCTTTTCTGTTATGTATCATATCCAACGCTTTCTCAAGACTCATGCTGTTTATTTCTCCCCCTATCCAAATTCATAAAACATGTAATATTTAGACTAATCAAAATAAATGATTTCTCCATGTTACTATGAATACGCCTAAATGACAAATGTGCACTGAATACAGTTTTCCAAAATCCAGCTAATCAGTTATTATTGTGGTCAAAATACGTTCAGAGGGGAGGCCTTATCAAAATGCAGATTCAACTGTTGCATGAGAATGAAACATATATTGAAGCTGTTGCATATATGGTCTATCAGGAGTTTGCAGCACACGATCGTAAAATGACTTACGATGATGCCGTTGCGTTTTTTTCAAATACCCATTTAACCACGTTTCCGATCACGCTTATCGCTATCATTGACGGCGAATGTGCAGGAACTGTTTCGGCGTTTGAAAATGATTTGAAGGAACGGCCGCAATACAAGCCTTGGCTGGCATCTCTTTATGTTGAACCACAGTACCGCAATCGAAAAATCGGACTCCGTTTAATGGAAGCTCTGCTGTCTCATGTAAAAGCTCTGGGCCATACCAGCATATATTTAAAAACTGAAAATGCTTCTGATTATTACAAACAAAGAGGATGGACATTCATCGAGTCTGTCTCAGACCAAAAAAATAATCATGTGGATATTTTTCAATACCAGCTTGTATAACAAGACTTCAAGAAGCAAGCAGCCATCCTGCGCTTATTGTGCGGGAGGCTGTTTTAATTCATAGGAAGGATGGTGAAGTCCTGTGGGCGGATAATATTCGTCGTGGGTGTATTGAAAGCCCAGTCTTTCCAAGAGCTTTCGCGAGGCAGAATTTTGAGGATGATGTCCTGCGAACAGCTTATTTGCTTTGATATCTTTACATGCATAGTCAATCATCGCCATGGCTGCTTCACTTGCATAGCCTTTTCCCCACATTGAACGCACGAGATGACATCCGAATTCGTACACTCCGTTTTCCAAATCATAAGGACGGAGGCCGCAACATCCGATGAACACATTCTGTTTTGCTTCAAATATGGGGCAGTATTGAACGCCATGATTTTGATATTGTGCGATTTCTTTCAATAAACGGTCTTTCACCTCTTTTTCAGTCCATTTTCCATCCGCAGATATGTATCTTGTCACATCTGCATCTCCCCATAACGCTTTTGCCAAATGTAAATCCGCTTTTGCCCATAAAGAAAAACCAAGGCGTTCTGTCTGAAGAAAATAGGTGCTCATTTATACATCAATCCTTATGCTTTATCAACCACATTGTATCATAACATCTTCCAGCAGTCCCGCCGATATTTTTCCCAACAACAATCTTTTTTCAGCGGCTCCACAAACTTTAAAAGAACCAAAACTTAGCGTGCCTGCCCTTTTCCGTGTGCCAGGTTCACCTCAATCTTCTTGATTTTTTACCTACCGGTAAGTAAAATGAAGATATAAATTATACAAGGAATGATGTTGATGAAAAAGGAAAGCAAAACACAAGAGGCAATTGTAGAAGCTGCATTTGCACTTATCGGCAGACATGGTTTAAAAAATACGAGCTTATCAATGATTGCCTCGGAAGTAGGCATTTCAAAGCCTGCTATATACTATTATTTCTCATCTAAAGAAGAGCTGGTCGATTACCTTTTTCATTTAGTATTTGATGGCCATCATTTCTCTGCTTATTTTTCAATCGAAGAGTACACGAAGAAAAATTTTAAAAAACGGTTAATTGCAGACGGCATCCGCTATTTTGAAGAGTATAAACATAACTCTCCTGCTTTGAAAGTGGTTCACGAATTTGTTTTAAACGCAGCACACAGCCCAAGATATGAGAAAAAGCTTAAAGCGATGGTGGAACATTTCTTAGAAGGTTTTGACTCGTTGCTTTCTTACGGTGTTGAACTTGGTGTGGTCTCTTCTGAAAATACCAGTGTGAATGCACATACGCTTGCGCTTATCATTGATAATTTGGGCAACTTTATGATCTTGGGAATTGAAATAGATTATAAAAAAATTTGGGAAACAGCAGTCAGCAACGCAATGAAAGGCAGTGAAACATATTGAATGAAACGATGATTGGAATAACAAAGCTGGAGAAAGCATTATATTTGATGATTCCGCCGGTTTTAGGAGCTGTTCTGGGATGGTTTTTGCCTGTTATTGCAGATTGGATGCTGATGATTCCGATCGTTCCGTTTAAAGGGCCTTTGGAATTTGTCGCATCATTCAACAGCTACTGGGTATCGATTATCGCTGCCATCATCGGCATCATAGCCGGCCTGTTCTTTTCTCAATATATTTTTAATGAAATCCTAAAAGTATTGATTTCTGATCAAAACGTAAGGCTGTTAATGAAAGAAAAAGAAGAAATGATCGAGAAAAAAGAGATTTCTACGGTTTATCTTGAGAATAAAGATCTTGTTATTCTTGGTGTTAATGGGAATGAATTGTACCGTGAACAGATTGAAGCTAAGAAGCCGCTTGTTGAAAAAGCTTTTAAACATCACGGTTACCAATGGGCGGAAGAAGATCCGTTCAAGAATAAGTACCAGCGCTGGGTTGCGGATCATCCTCATTTCCCCTCCCATATCAATGCTCTTCTTTCAGCAAGAGAACGGGCATTGCAGGAAAATCAACAGGAAGAGGCAAAAATCCTCCGCAAAGACCTGTCAAAGCTTGGAGTGGTCATTCAAGATGATGATAAGCGGCAATATGTAAGGATGGTATAAGTGCATGAATAAACACAATGGGCGCCTTTTATTACAAAGGGCGCTTATTGTTATTTTGAAGCAACTGGATGAGGGCTTCGCAGGCTGCTATACTAGATCAATAAAAAACCGCAGATACATATGTATCTGCGGAATCATGAGATGCAATCAAATATAAATCCGATCACACCCTTTGGGATCAATCATTAGCCAATAGACCCTTCCATTTCGAACTTGATAAGGCGGTTCATCTCAACCGCGTATTCCATCGGCAGTTCTTTTGTGAATGGCTCGATGAAGCCCATGACGATCATTTCCGTTGCTTCTTCTTCGGAAATGCCGCGGCTCATCAAGTAGAAGAGCTGTTCTTCAGATACTTTTGATACTTTCGCTTCGTGCTCCAATGAAATATTGTCATTCAAGATTTCATTGTAAGGAATCGTATCTGATGTTGATTTGTTGTCCATAATCAGCGTGTCGCATTCGATGTTTGAGCGGGCGCCTTCCGCTTTGCGTCCGAAGTGGACGATTCCGCGGTATGTGACTTTTCCGCCTTGTTTTGAAATCGATTTTGACACGATTGTTGATGACGTATTCGGCGCAAGGTGAATCATTTTCGCACCTGCATCCTGATGCTGCCCTTTTCCTGCCAGTGCGATGCTGAGCGTCATGCCGCGGGCGCCTTCGCCTTTCAGGATGACAGCAGGATATTTCATTGTCAGCTTGGAGCCGATGTTTCCGTCGATCCATTCCATTGTCGCGTTCGCTTCACAAACGGCGCGTTTTGTAACAAGGTTAAAGACGTTGTTCGCCCAGTTTTGGATCGTTGTATAGCGGCAGTATCCGCCTTCTTTGACGATAATTTCAACGACCGCGCTGTGAAGGGAGTTTGTCGTGTAGACAGGAGCGGTACATCCCTCGACATAGTGAACGTGCGCACCTTCATCTACGATGATCAGCGTCCGTTCAAACTGACCCATGTTTTCAGAGTTGATGCGGAAATATGCTTGCAGCGGAGTATCGACTTTCACACCTTTCGGCACGTAGATGAATGATCCGCCTGACCATACCGCTGAGTTCAAGGCCGCAAATTTGTTGTCTGTCGGCGGGATGACTTTTGCCCAGTGCTCGCGGAAAATGTCTTCGTTTTCCTTGAGGGCGCTGTCTGTATCTTTAAAGATGATTCCTTGAGATTCAAGGTCTTCTTTCATGTTGTGGTAAACAACTTCTGATTCGTATTGGGCGGAAACCCCGGCCAAATACTTTTGTTCGGCTTCAGGGATGCCGAGTTTGTCAAATGTCTGTTTGATTTCTTCCGGCACTTCGTCCCATGATCTTTCTGAACGCTCAGAAGGTTTTACGTAATACGTAATTTCATCAAAGTTTAATGAGTTTAAATCTCCGCCCCACTGAGGCATTGGCATGTTATAGAAATGCTCGAGAGATTTCAGACGGAAATCAAGCATCCATTGAGGCTCTTCTTTCATGCGTGAAATTTCTTCAACGATTTCTTTTGTCAGTCCCCGCTCAGAACGGAAAATGGAAACGTCTTTGTCGGCAAAACCGTATTTATATTCGCCGATATCCGGCATTTTCTTGGCCATCCATTTTCACTCCAATCTTTATTCATTATCGCTTTCATCTTTGGCAACGCCTTTTTCAAGGGCTTTCCATGAAAGGGTTGCACATTTGATTCGGGCTGGAAACTTTGAAACGCCTTGAAGGGCTTCGATGTCGCCTAAATCGATCGAATCGTCATAGTCTTTGCCCTGCATCATATCTGAAAAAATCTGTGACATGTGAAGTGCGGTCTCCACGTTTTTTCCTTTGATCGCCTGCGTCATCATCGAGGCGGATGCCATGGAAATGGAGCAGCCTTCACCTTCAAATTTTGCATCTTCTACTTTATTGTCGGTAATCTTCATCGTCAATCTGATCCGGTCACCGCATGTCGGATTGTTCATGTCAACGACGATGCTGTCATTTAAAACCCCTTTATTTCTCGGGTTTTTGTAGTGATCCATAATGACCTGCCGATACAGTGTATCCAAGTTCACATTAAAAGACATTTGTGAAATACTCCTTTGTCTTCTGCAGAGCTGCAATCAATTTGTCGATATCTTCTTCTGTATTATACAGATAAAAGCTTGCTCTTGCAGTAGCGGAAACATTCAGCCATTTCATCAAAGGCTGTGCACAGTGGTGTCCGGCTCTGACAGCGACTCCTTCAGCATCCAGTACCGTTGCGACATCGTGCGGATGGACGTCTTCAAGGTTGAATGTCACAAGACCTGCACGGTGCTTCGGACCATAGACCGTCGCGCCTTCAAGCTCCTTAAACCGTTCAAGCGCATATGAAGCTAAGCGATGTTCGTGCTCTGAAATGGCGTCAAGTCCGATTTCTTCCAGGAAGTCAATCGCCGCTCCCAATCCGATCGCACCCGCAATAATCGGTGTGCCCGCTTCGAATTTCCACGGAAGCTCCTTCCAGGTCGATTCATAAAGACCGACAAAATCAATCATTTCTCCGCCGAACTCTGCAGGTTCCATATTTTCAAGCAAAGCTTTCTTACCATACAGTACCCCAATTCCGGTCGGACCACACATTTTGTGGGCGGAGAAGGTGAAGAAATCACAATCCAAATCTTGAACATCAATTTTCATGTGCGGTGTGCTTTGCGCGCCGTCGACGACCATCACCGCGCCGTTTTCATGGGCGATTTTGGCGATTTCTTTAATCGGGTTAATCGACCCAAGAACGTTTGACACATGTGCGGTTGATACGATTTTCGTTTTGGCGGTCACAGTCTGTCTGACATCATCCAGTGAAATGGTGCCGTCTTCCTGCAGCGGAATATACTTCAGTTCTGCGCCGGTCGCTTTCGCCGCCTGCTGCCAAGGAATAATATTGGCGTGGTGCTCCATCGGCGTAATGGCGATTTCATCCCCCGGCTTCAGATTGGCGCGGGCATAGCTGAGCGCAATAGTGTTGAGGCTCGTTGTCGTACCCCGCGTAAAAATAATTTCCTGCATCGATTTCGCGCTGATAAACTTCCTGACCTTCTCACGTGCCCCTTCATATCCATCGGTTGCTTTCGTACCAAGCGTATGAACGCCGCGATGGACATTGGAATTATAAGATTTGTAATACTCATCAAGCGTGTCTATGACGACGCGCGGCTTTTGCGATGTAGCCGCGCTGTCCAAATAGACGAGGTCGTGTCCATTGACTTGCTGGTGGAGAATCGGAAACTGTTCGCGAATATCTTTGACATTCATTATTTTACTTTCCTTTCAATCACAGAGACCAGCTGTTTCTTTACGCCTTCGATCGGCAGTTCGTTGACAACCGGTGCAAGGAAGCCGTAAATGACGAGGCGCTCTGCTTCTTCTTTCGGAATTCCGCGGCTCATTAAATAGTAGAGCTGAACCGGATCGACGCGGCCGACAGATGCAGCATGGCCCGCTGTTACGTCATCCTCATCGATCAAAAGGATCGGGTTCGCATCGCCGCGCGCTTTTTCGCTCAGCATCAATACGCGGGATTCCTGCTCCGCATTTGATTTTGATGCGCCATGCTCGATTTTTCCGATTCCGTTGAAGATCGAAGATGCGGAATCTTTCATGACGCCGTGCTTTAAGATATAGCCTTCTGAATGCTTTCCGTGGTGAATGATTTGCGTTGTAAAGTTTTCAGTCTGTTCCCCTCTGCCGACGACAACCGTTTTCGTATCGCCGAACGTGCCGTCCCCGTGCAGATTTGTCGTATTTTCAGAAATGGTGTCTCCGTCATTCATCAGACCAAGCGCCCACTCGATTTTGCTGTCGCGTCCAAGGGCTGCTCCGCGGCGGCTTACATATGCCGTAACCCCTGCGGACAGATTGTCTACCGCCCCGTATTGAACGCGTGCGTTCGCACCGGTGATCACTTCTGACACGATGTTAAACACCGCTTTTTTAGGGTTCACCGTGCTGATGTAGTTTTCCACATATGTCACTGAGCTGTTGTCTTCAGCGACAATGAGCACATGGTTGAAAAGCGCGGTATCATTGCTTTCATGAACATAAACCGCCTGAACGGGAGCTTCAAGCTCAACGTTTTTCGGAACATAAAGGAATGCTCCCCCGTTCAAAAGCGCCGCATGCAATGCTGTTAATTTATGCTCGTCGGGCTTAACGCCGTCTTTCATGAAATACTTTTTGACAAGGTCGCTGTGTTCGCGGGCAGCGGTATGAATATCTGTAAAGATGACGCCTTTATCCTTGAGTTCTTTGGAAAGTGACAGATATGCAGGCGTCTGGTCTCTTTGGATGTAAAGCGTCTTGTTTTCGTTTTCCAGATCGATCAGCGATTTCACTTCATCTGAAAGATCATCCAAGGAATCAAGCGGTTTATTTTCTACAGTATGCTTATCAAATTGCGTAAAATTCCAATTTGTAATTTTTGTTTTATCAGGTTTTGGCAGCGGCAGGTCTGCTGCTTTTTCAAGCGCTTCTAAGCGCAGGTCCTGCAGCCAAGCCGGTTCCTGATGCTTCTCAGAGAAGCTTTTGACATATTCCCGGTCTACAGATAGTTTTGTTTCCAGTGTCATGATTATCCCCCTAACGCTTACGCTTCTTGACCGACAGTTTCGTCTTCGATTCCCAGCTCATGCTTAATCCAGTCATATCCTTCAGCTTCCAGGCGCTGTGCAAGCTCAGGCCCTCCTGATTTTACGACGCGGCCCTGCATCATGACGTGCACCTTGTCTGGCGTGATGTAGTTCAATAGGCGCTGATAGTGTGTGATGATCAGGCAGCCGAAGTTCTCGCCGCGCATTTTGTTGATGCCTTTTGAAACGACTTTAAGAGCGTCAATGTCCAAACCGGAATCAATCTCGTCAAGAATGGCGATCTTAGGTTCAATCATCATCAGCTGAAGAATTTCGTTGCGTTTTTTCTCCCCGCCTGAAAATCCTTCGTTCAGATAGCGCTGCGCCATGTCAGGGTCCATTTCAAGAAATTCCATGTTTTCATCCATCTTGCGGATAAATTTCATCAATGAAATTTCATCGCCTTCTTCTCTGCGTGAATTGATGGCAGAACGGAGAAAGTCAGCGTTCGTAACACCGCTGATTTCGCTCGGATATTGCATTGCCAAAAACAGGCCTGCACGAGCGCGCTCGTCCACTTCCATCTCAAGCACGTCTTCCCCGTCCAGCAGGATGCTGCCCTTTGTCACTTCATATTTCGGATGTCCCATGATCGCTGCAGATAAAGTCGATTTACCTGTACCGTTCGGTCCCATGACAGCGTGGAATTCCCCGCCTTTTATTTCAAGGTTTACACCTTTTAAAATCTCTTTCCCTTCAATCTCAACGTGAAGATCCTTGATTGTTAATGTCGAAGCAGCCATGAAATATACCTCCAATATAGATAATCATTATTCTCAATTTATTCTCATTCTAATTTTATAACAAATGAAAATTGAATACAACAAAAGTCTTTTTGATCTTTTCATGTACATGTTTTCAAGTGTAACAAAAATTGCTTTTTTCTTAAAGAGATTAAGGAAAGAAACTTTCTCTCATACAGATCCATCCAAAACATAAGTTTATTGACATCTATTACAAAAGAAAAGCCAAGGCCAATATGTGAACGGAGATCGATATGTTTCCATCAAGCATGTCCCCGGTTCGTTCTCAATTGCAAGGATGATAATGGGAATGACCTTCCCCTTCAATCTGCACTGTCACATGTTCCAGTCTGAATTCTTTCCTTAGATATTCTGATACTTGTTGCAGAATTCTATCCCTGTCACCATCCTCGCTGACAACCACATGGCAGCTTAAAGACGGAAAATCGGATGTGATCGACCAAATATGAAGATCATGAATATCTTTCACAGACGGAATTGAAAGAATCCCTTTTTTGAGTGTATCGGTGTCGATATGCTCCGGCTTTCCTTCCATTAATATATGAACCGATTCTTTTGTGACTCGAAAGCCGCTTACAAGTACGAGAAGAGCCGCGATGATGCTGGCAATCGGGTCGGCGATGTTCCAATTGAAGATCATCATCAAAAGGCCGGCGATGATCGCACCAACGGATCCGAGCAGATCTCCAAGCACATGCAGGAATGCGCTTCTCAAGTTTAAATTCCCGCTCATGTCCCCTTTCATCAAAATCCAGGCAGCCGCAATATTGACGGCCAGTCCGACAACGGCGATTCCCAGCATGCCGGCGCTTGCAACTTCAGGAGGGCTGAAAAAGCGATGATACGCTTCCCAAAAAATATAAATCGAGATCGCGAGCAATGTGATGCCGTTGATAAAAGCAGCCAATATCTCAAAACGCTTGTACCCATATGTTTTGCTGGTGTTTGCCTCCTTTCCTCCAAACGCAAGGGCAGCGAGGCTTAATCCAAGGGCAGCCGCATCACTGAGCATATGTCCGGCATCGGACAAAAGAGCGAGGCTGTTGGTCATCATTCCGCCGATGAATTCGATCACCATAAAGGCGAAAATCAGGCCGAAGCTGATGAACAATGCTTTTCTGTTGGCGTTGTGGCCATGATGATGGCTGCGCTTTCCATGACTGTGATGATTGTGTGAATGACTCATCATAAACTCCTCCTTTTCAACCCGGGAAGCTTCATTTTAATTATATATGATCATATGTTCATATATTGATTTTATCTCTTTCTATTTAGACGGTCAACCGTTTTCTTCAATCATTTTGCTTCAGGAAGCATGTTTTGGGAAGGAATGAGAAAGGACGGAATGATATCCGTCCCCCCCTTTAACCTGTCATCATCAGATCCAAGACGATTTCCTTGCTTTTTTTGTATTGCTCTTCACGCTTTTTCTCCACTTCAAGACGAACAGCATGGCTTCTCGTGTATTCGCCGTAGCCGATGCCGTGCGACCTGTGCATCGCTTTTTCCATTTCCGCCGTGAATTCAAGGTCAAGCTGGTCTCTGCTTGAACAAATAATGAATCATCCTTTCAGACTTTCCTACATGATACTCATCATATGCACAATATGGCAAAGTTGAATGTGCTGTCTATATACCCGGATATCTCTGAAAAGGCGGAGATTCACCAGCGAAGCCCCGGGGTGTCTGGGCATCAGTGCTTCATTTGCTTGAATTCTTCCATCGCCTGCAAAACGAGTGTCACCGACTGACTCATCGCCGCTCCTCCGCCAAATGCGGCGGTGACGCCGACAGCTTCCAGAATTTCTTCCTCTGTCGCTCCTCCGTCAAGGCACCCCTTGACATGGTAGATGATGCAATATTCATCCTGTGAGCTGATGCTGATGCCGAGAGCGATCAGCTGCTTTTCTTTTTCACTGAGTGCTCCTTTTTTAAAACATTCTTGTGTAAACTCATTGTATTTGGCGGCAATCCCGGGCATTTTTTCTGAAAAGATGCCGATTCCCGCTTTATACTCATGCAATGCCGATTCGATGATGCCTTCTGATTCCTGCTGGTTCACGTGCGCTTCCTCCATTTGTGTTAGATTTTTTCTTTATTATGGACAACTTTTTGCAAAATACGCGCCAAAAAAACCCCGGTTTTAAACAAACCGGGGTTTCATTTTTATTCTGTTACAGGAAGAACTGATCCTTCATATTTTTTGTCAATGAATTCTTTGATTTTATCTGAGTGCAATACTTCCATCAGCGCTTTGATTTTGGCAGAGTCTTCATCACCTTTGCGAACAGCGATAATGTTCGCGTAAGGATTGTCTTTAGGAGACTCAAGCTCGATGGAGTCCGTTTTCGGGTTCAGCTTGTTTTGGATCGCATAGTTCACATTGATGAACACGGCGTCAGCTTCATTGGCTTCATAAGCTTTTGCTGTCATTTCCGGCGTGATATTGTTTTCGATTTTCAGGTTTTTCTTGTTTTCCGTGATGTCTTTCACCGTCGCGTTGACTTTTTCTATACCGGATTTTAATTTGATCAGACCGGCATTTTCAAGCATTGTCAGCATGCGGCCCTGCTCAGCGGCGTTGTTGCTCATGATAATCTTCGCTCCCTCAGGAAGCTCTTTCAACGATTTATACTTTTTGGAGTAGATGCCGAATGGCTCAAGGTGAACCGCACCGACATTCGCAAGTTTGTAATCTTTGTTTTCTTTCATTTCCTGTTCAAGATACGGAACGTGCTGGAAGTAGTTTGCGTCAAGATCTTTGGACGCGAGCGCCTTGTTGATCAGCTTGTAGTCGGTAAATTTCTTGATTTGCAGGTCATAGCCTTTTTCCTTCAAAAGCGGTTTTGCCTGTTCAAGAATTTCCGCATGAGGTGTCGGCGTCGCTCCGACAGTGATGACTTTGCTGTCCTGATCGCCTTGGCTGCTTGAAGATCCGCAGGCGGCCAAAATGCCGGCAAAAATAATGAACAAAGCAGTTAATAAACCTTTTTTCATTTGGATAGCCTCCCTAACGTTTGTCTAATTTGTTTGTTATGAAATCCCCAATAAATTGGATGATAAATACGATGGCTAAAATAAAGATGGTTGCAATTACAATAATATCGGTGTTATTCATTTGAAACCCGTCGACATATGCAAGGTTGCCTAGTCCTCCGGAACCGATCGCGCCTGCCATAGCTGTTGAACCGATAAGCGCGATCGCCGTGACCGTGATGCCTGAAATAAGAGCGGGCATTGATTCCGGCAGAAGAACTTTGAAAATGATTGTCGACGTTTTCGCCCCCATTGATTTCGCCGCTTCGATCACGCCTTTATCGACTTCCCGCAAAGCGATTTCCACTAGCCGGGCATAAAACGGAGCTGAGGCGACAATCAATGCCGGCAAAGCTGCGTTCGGCCCCAAAATGGTTCCCATTATTATTTTTGTAAAGCTGAGCAAAATGATAATTAATATAATAAACGGGATGGACCGGAATACATTGACGACCGCTGCAATCACGGCGTTTACCGCCTTGTTTTGCCATATATTTCCCTTGGATGTTAAGTACAGCAGCAAACCGAGAATAATCCCGATGATAAACGCAAACAAAAGCGATATCCCTGTCATATAAACCGTTTCGTATGTCGCATTCCACAGGTTCTCCATATTCACATTAGGAAACCATTTTTCAAACATTTGTGATCACCTCTGCTTCTACCTGACGGCTCTTGATGAACTCGACCACTCTGCTGACTTCGCCCGCATCCCCGTCCACATGAATGAATAGGGAGCCGTATGCGCCGTCTTGAGTCTGCGAAATTTTCCCTTGAAGAATATTGACTTCAACATCAAATTTCCGGATGATCTGGGTGATAAGCGGCGATTCGGCGGCTTCGCCGACAAATGTAAGCTGAATCGTCTGACCGGTTTTCGTTTCCTCAAGGAAGTGTTTCAAGGTTTCCTTTGTCTCTTCCGGTTCTGTCACCTGCTGGACAAAGCGTTTTGTCATGTCTTCCTTCGGCTTCCTGAACACGTTCAGTACATCGCCTTCTTCAACAACCCTTCCGTTCTCCATGACCGCCACTCTGTGGCAGATTTTCCTGATGACGTGCATTTCATGGGTGATCAGGACGATCGTCAGCCCCAATCTTTCGTTGATATCAGACAGAAGACCCAGGATCGAGTCAGTCGTCTGCGGATCAAGCGCAGATGTCGCTTCATCACAAAGGAGTACTTTCGGATTGTTGGCGAGCGCTCTTGCAATGCCCACACGCTGCTTCTGGCCTCCGCTCAGCTGGGAAGGATAAGCATTTTCCTTTCCTTCAAGACCGACGAGCTTAATCAGTTCATCAACCCGTTTTAAGCGTTTTTCTTTTTTCACGCCGGCAATTTCCAGCGGAAACGCGATATTGTCGCGGACCGTTCTCGACCATAAAAGGTTGAAATGCTGAAAGATCATGCTGATTTCCTGCCGCGCTTCCCTCAGCTTCTTCCCTTTAATTTGGCTGATCGTTCTGCCCGCTACCTCAACGGTTCCGGATGTCGGCTTTTCCAGTCCGTTCAAGAGGCGGATCAAGGAGCTTTTTCCGGCTCCGCTATATCCAATAATTCCGAAGATTTCACCTTTTTTGATTGCAAGGGTGACATCTTGGACAGCATTGACATCTCCATGCTTTGACCGATAAACCTTTGAAACATGCTGAAGATTTATCAAAGTCATCACCTGCTTTCTTGCTCTATTCTTCGAGGTCCAATCATATTGATGAAAAAAAGCCTTTCTGCACACATGAGCAGAAAGGCTTTTGAAAAGCTCGGCCTTTCTCTCATCTTTCAAAGCATACGCTTCGCGTGAATTGGCACCATTTCAACGACTGTTGATGGTTGCCGGGTTTCATAGGGCACTTCCCTCCACCTCTCTTGATAAGAGAATCATATATTTTATTTTTGATAATGATGATCGGAATTCTTCAAGTAGGATATCATGTGGAAAAATAGTTGTCAACTATTTTTCGTGAGACAAATGTCCTACCAGCTTCTGTATCTAAAAAACCAAAAAGAGGCGGGCTCCGCCAGCCCGCCGTCCAGATCATACGGAGTGAAATATGTCAATTTTTCAACATCTGAATGTTTATGAATGAAGGTCGCTGTTTTTGAAGAACCCGTCTGTCAGCCATAAAATCGCTTCAAGCTTCAATAAAGCCCTGAAAGAGCCTTTGACTTTGACACTGCCGCGCTGAACGAGCTGCTGTAATGAAATGTCCCCGTGAAGAAGGTCAATAATCTCGCTTTGCTCTCCAAAAAAAGTCAAATGAGCTTTTTCAACAGGCGAAGATTTTTCCATTTCCCCCTGCTCATTAATCATTAATGTGAAAGCTTCTTTTTCTCCTTGAAAGGTGATCAGCAAAGCTGTTGTGGATAATAGAGGTTTTAAAAAAGGAGCCCGATCCTCTCTTTCTACCAATCCTATTTTCTCCAACTGTATAACCTCCCGTCAATTGGTCATACATACAGATTCTCTGTATACAGCGGGAGTCCTTTATGATTTGCTCGACAAGTTTGAAGGTTATTTCCCGAGAAATATGTCAAAAACGCCCTTAATCAACAGCATTTTGTTTAATCGTATCATATAAGTAAGAAACAGAATGAAAAGCGTATTCTTTTTTGACGATGCGGCCATTTTTGTAAACAATAAAGCATGGCACTCTTTCAATTTGATTCTCTTTGGCGAATGTCGGGGAATAATTGAGATTATTTTTATAGAAAGGGACATCCGGAAGCATTTCATCAACGACTTCCAGCATTCTGCCTGCTAGCTGGCAGGTTCCGCAGAATGGAGTATATAAATACAAAAGACATGTTTGCCGGCCAAGCTGTTTTAGATCTCGTTCCTCAAATTCCTGCATAAGTTGAACCGCACCTCAATACTTTCTTATCATAAAAATTTTGCGTCTACCCGGATATCGGCCCGGAAAAGGATCTCTGCTACGTGATGATAAGGTGCAGCAGCGACTTCCTTGTAAACCTTGTCAATGTATAAATGGGACGCTTCTGGCAATTCCCTTTTCAGCTGCCTGCGCAGCTTTTCGCCGGAATCATCGGCATCAACCAAAATATAGACGTCTTGATCATACAGAGTTTCGGCAAACTCATCGAGTTTGGATAGACTGATCGTTCCATTTGTGCAGATGATGTCAAGGGGCTCTTCGATGACATGCTTTACTTTCAGCTTATCGGATTTCCCTTCAACGATTATTACTTTTCCATTTATTGGCACTTAGATCACCTTTTGAGAGAAAAATAGATTCATTTCAAAAAAAAGGCAGTGAACACTTTCACCGCCTGAGCCGATTAACACCAGCCTTGATGATCATCACAATCCACATATTTTGCGTCCGGTTTCTTTACAGTATCAGCCATTTTGTAAAATTTTTGATTCTGGAATGAGTATCCGGACTTTAAATCGTATTGATCCATGCCGGTCTTGCGGCCGATCGGTTCATTCTCATGATACAGCTGCATGCCGCCATTTTCAAAACGGCCTTGAACATGTTCTGTTATATCGATTTTCTCTTTTCCCAGCGTCAATTGGACACCCCCCTTATCTCCTAGAGTATCCAAATGACGGGTGATTATCCTAAAATCAGTCTTCTTTAATCATTTCGTCATACTGTTCTGCTGTCATCAGGCTGTCAATTTCTGAAGCGTCAGCAGGTTCAACGACAATCATCCATGCCTTTTCATATGGAGATTCATTTACAAATTCCGGGTTATCATCTAAATCTTCGTTCACTTCAACAACTTTCCCGTTGATCGGAGCATATAATTCGGATACGGTTTTTACAGACTCGACGCTTCCAAAAGGCTCGTCCGCTTTAATTTCGTCTCCTACTTCAGGAAGCTCGACAAAGACGATGTCTCCAAGCTCGGATTGAGCGAAATCGGTAATCCCGATTCTCACTTTGTCCCCTTCTGTTTTGACCCATTCATGCTCTTCGGAATAACGCAGTTCTTTTGGTGTGCTCATGCTAACCCCTCCATATATTGTTTTCATTCTCTTACATTGAAGATATCACATTTTCATGCATTATAACCAGTATGTCTTAAATTCATCTTCTTTAAAACCGACCGTTACCTTCTTGCCGTCAGTCGTAATCGGGCGCTTGATCAGCATTCCGTCCGAAGCCAGCAGTTCGAGCTGTTCCTCCTCTGACATCCCCTGAAGCTTATCCTTTAAGCCAAGCTCGCGGTACTTCTGCCCGCTTGTGTTAAAGAATTTTTTTAATTCAAGTCCGCTTTTTTCATAGAGCTCCTTCAGCTTTTCCTTGCTGGGCGGCTGTTCAGCGATATGTATCCCGTTTACCTCTTTGCCGTGGTCTTCAAGCCATTTTTTCGCTTTTCGGCACGTCCCGCATTTCGGGTACCAATAAAAGTCTAAAGCCATATATTCACCCCTCTCGGTTAATCGAGGCTATTTTAACACAGATCGTTTTAAAAACCTAAAACGTTGCTTTATTCTAAAAGCACTGCAAAGCCCCGCTCGATGGGCGGGGCTTATGGCTTTACACGATGAATTTCTCCGCTTGAAAGACTTCCTTGGCGGCCCGGCGTTTTTTCTCAATGACATTGACAGGTGTAAAGCGGGTCAATTTGCGTAGAGCGGAAAGCATCATCCGCAGCGAATCGCCGGATTCCATCGCAATCAAGGATTCTTTTGCATGACTTTCAATCTCTTGAAAGGCTTCCTGTGTGAAAATCTGCGTGTACAGAATTTTTTGCGCATTTTTTTCTTCGCCTGCGTCAATGACGGCTTTTTCTGTTCTTAAGACGGCCGATTCCATTGCATACACCTGGCTGACAATATCTGCGATGTTGACCAGAATTTCCTGTTCATTATCAATAGCCTTTCCGTATTTTTGCGCGGCCAGGCCTGCGATGAGGAGCGCGATCTTTTTGGCGTTTTTCAGCAGGTATTTTTCCTGATCCAATACGCCGTCTCCCGGTTCTTCAGGCATAAGCATCATCAGCTCTTCCTGAAGCGCCTTTGCTTTTTCAAAAAGCGGCAGTTCTCCTTTCAAGGCTTTTTTCAAGTATGTGCCCGGAACGATCAGGCGGTTGATTTCATTTGTTCCTTCAAAAATCCGGTTGATTCTTGAGTCGCGGTAAGCACGCTCAACTTCGTATTCCTGCATGAAACCATATCCGCCGTGGATTTGGACGCCTTCGTCGACTATATAATCAAGCGTTTCCGAGCCGAACACTTTATTTAATGAGCATTCGATTGCATATTCGGCGATCGATTTTGCCACCTGGCGGCCGTCCTGTTGATCTTCGGCAGAAAGGGTGCCCATTTTGTCTTCAAAAAGCCCGACTGTCCGATAAACAGAGCTTTCCATCGCATACAATTTTGCAGACATATTCGCGATCTTTTCGCCGATTAAACTAAAGCTGGAAATCGGCGTCTGAAACTGGCGGCGCTGATTGGCGTAAGCGGCGGAAAGCTCGATCACCCGTTTGGAAGCGCCGATCGTCCCGACAGCCAGCTTGTAGCGGCCGATATTCAAAATATTGAAGGCGATGACGTGTCCTTTTCCCGCCTCTCCCAGCAGGTTTTCTTTCGGAACGTGCACCTGGTCTAAAATGAGCGTCCGGGTTGATGAGCCTTTAATGCCCATTTTTTTCTCTTCCGGACCGGTTGAGACGCCAGGATAGTCTTTTTCAACAATGAATGCCGAAAAATGTTCTCCGTCTATTTTCGCATAGACGACAAATATATCAGCGAAAGCGGAGTTGGTAATCCACTGTTTTTCCCCGTTCAGGATATAGTGTGTACCGGCCTCATTCAAAACGGCCGTCGTCTTCGCCCCCAGTGCGTCAGACCCCGAACCCGGTTCTGTTAATGCATAGGCGGCAATTTTTTCGCCTGATGCAAGCGAAGGCAAATACTTTTCCTTTTGCTCCTCTGTACCGAAGAATACGATCGGCAGTGTTCCGATCCCGACATGGGCGCCATACGACAGAGAGAAGCTGCCCGCTCTTGAAAACTTTTCCGTGATCAATGCCGAGCTGATTTTATCTAAGCCGAGGCCGCCGAACTCTTCCGGGACATCGGCGCCGAGCAGTCCAAGCTCGCCTGCTTTTCTCAGCAGCTTGACAGAATGGTCGAAATTGTGGTTTTCAATGTCGTCGATATAAGGCAAAACATCGCCGAGAATATAATCTTCCGTCGTTTTGGCGATCATTTTATGTTCGTCTGTGAAATCTTCCGGTGTGAACATTTGATCCGCTGTTACGTCTTCTATCAAAAAGGCGCCGCCTTTTTTCATATGATCCTTTGTTTGTTCCATATTCCCATCCCCTTTTTTAAACTAATTCAAAGACGCCCGCTGCTCCCATGCCGCCGCCGATGCACATCGTCACGACACCGAATTGTTCGTTTCTCCTCCGCATTTCGTGGATGAGCGTCAGAGCCAGCTTCGTTCCCGTACAGCCGAGCGGATGGCCCAGCGCGATCGCTCCGCCGTTTACATTGACTTTCTCTTCATCAATCCCAAGCGCTCTGATGACTTGAATCGCCTGTGATGCAAAGGCTTCATTTAATTCAAATAAGCCGATGTCCTTCAGCTCAAGCCCCGCCATTTTCAACGCGCGCGGCACTGCTTCAACCGGACCGATTCCCATCACTTCAGGCGGAACGCCGCCGACTGCAAACGACCTGAATTTTGCCAGCGGCGCCAAACCAAGCGCATCCGCCTTCTCTCTGTCCATCAGCATGACGGCTGCAGCTCCATCGCTCGTCTGCGAAGAATTTCCCGCAGTAACCGTTCCTTTTGCGGAGAATGCGGGCTTTAAGGCGGAAAGCACTTCCGCCGTCGTCTGCGGACGGACGCCTTCATCGACAGAAAACGTAAACGTTTCTTCCTTTAATCGATGGTTTTCGTCTACTTCTCTGACAGTGACCTCCAGCGGTGCGATTTCGTCTGTGAATTTCCCTTCAGCTATCGCTTTGGCCGCTTTTTGATGGCTGCTGACGGCGAATGCGTCCTGATCTTCCCGGGACACGCCGTATTTCATGGCAACCTGCTCTGCCGTGTGCCCCATTCCCATATAATATTCGGGAGCCGTTTCCGCCAGAGCCGCGTTCGGTCTGACGATATGCCCCATCATTGGCACGATGCTCATTGACTCTGCGCCGCCGGCAATGATCGTGTCCGCTGCGCCGAGCATAATCTTTTCTGCTCCGTATGCAATCGATTGAAGCCCTGAAGAGCAATACCTGTTGACCGTGACAGCCGGCACAGTATGAGGAAGACCGGCAAGCGCTCCGATGTTCCGGGCCATGTTCAATCCTTGTTCAGCTTCGGGTGTGGCGCAGCCGATAATCAAATCGTCGATGTTTCCTTCATATCCGCCGGCTCTTTTCAGTGTTTCTTTTACAGCGTGAGCTCCCAGGTCATCAGGGCGGACTGTTTTCAATGAACCTTTTTTTGCTTTTCCGACCGGGGTTCTTGCTCCCGACACAATGACTGCCTCTTTCATATGTTTCCCTCCTAATTACGCAAAGGTTTTCCTTTCACAAGCATATGCTGCATTCTCGCCTGGGATTTTGGTTCACCCACAAGGCTCAGAAAAGCTTCTCTTTCCAAGTCAAGCAAATATTCCTCTGAAACTTCCGCGCCGTATGGGACTCTTCCGCCGGCAATGACAAACGCCAGCTTTTTCGCGATCTTCATATCATGATCAGAGATTGCCCCGGACAGCATCAAAGCTTCTGCTCCGAGCAGGAGCGCGGCATAACCGGTTTCGCCAACGACCCGGACTTTTTCCTTGACCGGAGGACGGTAGCCTGCTTCATAAAGCGCCAGGACAAGCGATTTCGCGTCGTACAGCAGATGATCCTGATTCATGCTGATCTGATCGTGTGCGGTTAAAATATTTAATTCTCTGGCTTCGTGTGCGGATGTCGATGTTTTCGCCAAGGCAATCTTTTCAAATGTGCGGTTTGCCGCCTGCTGAATATCAGCCTGGCCCCCTTCAGGCAGCCCTTTGATATGATTTAAATAAAGCTCTTTGTTGCCTCCTCCCCCTGGAATCAGGCCGACTCCCGTTTCCACGAGACCCATATAGGATTCACTTGAGGCCTGGACACGCGCTGCAGGCAGGCACAGCTCTGTTCCACCGCCCAGCGTCATGCCGAACGGTGCGGCGACCACCGGCTTTGAGCTGTATTTCACTCTCATCATCGTCTGCTGGAACTGGCGGATGATCATATCAATTTCGAAGTAATTTTCGTCTTGGGCCTCCATGAGCATCATCGCCAGATTTGCGCCGACGCAGAAGTTTTTGCCCTGATTGCCGATGACAAGCCCTTTATAGTTGGCATCCACTTCATCAAGCGCGGCATTCAGCATTTGGATAATATCAAAGCCGATCGCATTGCTTTTCGAATGAAACTCCAGCAGTGCGACATCATCGCCCAAATCTATTAAACTCGCGCCGCTGTTTTTCTTGATGACACCTTTTGTCTCCTTGATGGAAGACAGATGGATGTTTTTCTTGTTTTCCTGAAGCGCCCGATAATCACCGCTTTTGATATCGTAGAAAAACGTTTTTCCATTTTCATGGAGGTAAAATGATTCATGCCCTTTGCCAAGCATCTCCTTGACCCAATCCGCAATCTTCCAGCCGCCGGCTTCAAGTTTTGCCACCGATTTTTTTACACCGATGCTGTCCCACATTTCGAAAGGCCCTTCAGACCAGCCAAATCCCCATTTCATCGCTTGGTCGACAGCTGTTATGCTGTCGGCGATTTTTCCTGTCAGGGCTGCCGAGTATGCCAGGGTAGGCGCCGTGATATTCCAAAGCAGGGTTCCGGCCCGGTCATCCGAATAAACAAGCGCTTTCATTCTTGCCCCGCATCCTTTCATTTGCTTAGCTGCTTCAAGCCCGGGCGTATTTATTTTTTTGCGCTCGCCGTATGTCATTGTCATCGGATCGAGCTCAAAAATGTCTTTTCCTTCTTTTTTATAAAAGCCTTGTTTCGCTTTGCTGCCGATCCAGCCGTTTTGAAGCATGCTGTCAATAAACTCGGGCAGACGGAAAATCTTTTTCTCTTCTCCTTCAACCTGATCGTGCACATTTTTGGCGACGTGTGAAAATGTATCAAGTCCGACGACATCAAGCGTTCTGAACGTTGCGCTTTTCGGCCGTCCGATGAGAGGGCCTGTAATCGAATCCACTTCACCAACCGAATAGCCGCCCTTAAGCATTTCCTGGACCGTCACAAGAAGTCCGTATGTTCCAATGCGGTTGGCGATGAAGTTTGGCGTGTCTTTAGCGACAACCACCCCTTTGCCAAGAACGTCCTCACCAAATGCTTTCATAAAGGACAGTATGTCCGGATCGGTCTCTTCGATCGGAATGATTTCCAGAAGCTTTAAATAGCGGGCTGGATTGAAAAAATGAGTTCCCAAAAAGTGTTTTTTGAAATCCTGTGATCTTCCCTCCGCCATTTGCTTGACGGAAATTCCAGAGGTGTTGCTGCTGACGATGCTCCCTTGTTTTCTGTATTGGTCGACTTTAGAAAACACTTGCTTTTTGATGTCCAGATTTTCAACGACCACTTCAATAATCCAATCGGCTTCTTTGATTTTTTCAAAATCATCTTCCATATTCCCTGTCGTGATATAGCCGATGTTCTTCTTGGAAGTCAGCGGTGCCGGCTTTTGCTTGAGCAGCCTTTTGACAGCCGTTCTGGCCAGCCGGTTGCGGACGTCGGGGTCTTGAAGAGTGCGGCCCTTTTTTTCTTCTTCTTCCGTTAATTCATTTGGAACCATATCGAGCATTAACACAGGAATGCCGATATTGGCTAAATGAGCCGCGATTCCAGATCCCATGACTCCTGATCCTAAAACGGCGGCTTTTCGAATATGCTTGACCATGAATGATCCTCCCCCACACTTTGAATGAATACTCATTCATTTTTGCTTCAAAAAAATAAAACTTCCCTGTCTTCTTCCATCTTAAAAGATTTTGGAAATGAGTTCAATAGCCTTCGTGCAAAATGTCAGAAATTTTTTGAATGGTTGCCGGCAGCCGGGCTTTCGCTTGTTACATGTTTCACGGCTTTTGGGACAGGCTTATACAGAGGAGGTGAAGGCATGGTACGCGAAAGAAAGAACCCTTCTTCTGCGGCAGTCAGCGCGGCAAGCATGAAAGGAAACGCGGGGCCCGACTACAAAAAAGAAAATGCGGGCGGCAAACGCACAAGTCAAAACCAGCAGTATAAAAAGCATAACATAGGTGTTCCTGAAGAACATTAGCCCTTTTTAAAAGCATTGCAATCTTTACGTATTAAAAAACAAAAGGAGGCGTCCAGCATGCAGAATCAGCAGGGAATGACAGCACCGCCGCCAGTCATTTCTACAAAGGATCATTTATATTTGCAGGATATGCTGAATTGGAATTTGCTCGCGATGAAAAAAGCTCATTTTATGGCGGAACAGTGTCAGGATCAGTCGCTAAAAGCAGAGCTTGACCGCGTCGGGCAAATGCACCATAACCACTACAACACGATTCTGGAGCAGCTTCGTCAGGCACAAAACCAGAATCCGTCAGGCTATATGCAATAGGAGGACGAAAGATGAACCAGCAAAATCAGCAAAAAATCGGCAATCAGGAAACCCCCGTTCCAAAGACGAGCGCCATGAATGACAGGGATTTTGTCAATGAACTGCTCACTACCGAAAAATATATCACATCCGCATACTCCACAGCGCTGAATGAACTGAGCCACTCGTCTCTTTATCAGGCCATTCAGCCTCTTTTTCAGGAAGCGCAAAACGCACAGCGGAGATTATACGATGTCATGTTTCAAAACGGCTGGTACAAAGTTGAAGCGGAAGATGCGCAAAAAATCCAGCAGACATACCAGCAGTTTCAATCGACTCTTCACATGCAGTCGCCCTATCAAAACAGCCAATAAAACGAACATAAGCAGAGAGATTGAAGATATCTCTGCTTATTTCTGCTGGTCGGCGCGATGCGCTTCATTCATTTTTTTGATGCTTTGGATGACTTCTTTAATTCCTTCTTTTGCATCTGGATATGTATGATTCCAATGCTTGACGAGCGGCGGCATGCTTTTGGCGATATGCGAATAAACGATCCACATTTTCACCTGTTCCTGAAGCTCTTTATCTGTCCGGCCCAAAAGCAGCTCCGTATATTTTTCAAGGAGTCCGTCCAGCTGCTCCTGAAGTTTCCGCTCCATCATGACACCCTTTCTTTTTGCTTTTTTCTCGGACATGTGCTGCAGGTTACACCGTTTTTGTCCGTTGCATAATACAGACAGCAGGTAGAGCGCGTCTGTTCCTTTGCCTGCCCCGGATAAAATCCGGCAAACGGATGCTCGGACAAGCCAAAAAGCTCAGGCTCCGCTTCATATAACAGAAAATAGAAATCCCGCTTGGCCCGTTTTTTCATTTCCGGATCCGTCATCTCCGTCTGCACCGTGCCATACATCCAAAAAAGGTAAACCGCAATATTTTCCCAAAGAATCCGCTTTGAAATCGAGCATGTCTGACAACATGATGTAATCAGCTGACTCACATGATGCTTGAACACGTCTTCCGTCAGCTTTTTTAGCTGCTCTTCCCGGCTCCCCTCTGCGATTTCCGCCCCCCGGTCAAAATAAAAGGAAGGCAGCCAGCCCTGACTTTCATCATCGATTTCCCAAGACATCAAAGAAGGGTCGCCGGGCAAACGTTTTCCGAAAACAGTAAACAGATAAAAATGAAGCGCGACGAGCATTCCGCAGCTTTTCAGCATCAAAGAGGCGGCAACCTTCTCGTTCGGAGCATTGAGCCGCCCTTTCCTCTCGTGCAGATAGCGTTTCAAAAAATCTTCATTCAAAAGCTGTCCGCCCTTTACAGACAGCAAGGAGCCGGTCCGTTTCGTCCCAAGGCGGAAACGAAGCAGAGACTCAAGCTCCTTTTCTTTTAAATTAAGCATGGGATTCAGCTACCTGCTGTACAATGCATCTTCCCCTGCCGTACGGAATACAGTGCGGTGTGCCGAAAAGCGGATCTCTCGTTACTTCACAATCCATTTCAAACACATCCTGGACAAGCTGACAGTTAATAATCGATTCAGGTCTGCCTTCCGCATAAATCTGCTTATCCTTGATCGCCACTAAATGATGCGCATAGCGGCAGGCGAGATTCAAATCATGAAGCACCATCACAATTGTGCGCTTTTCATGTTCATTTAATTCAAACAGAAGATCGAGAATTTCGATTTGATGGGTCATATCTAAATATGTCGTCGGTTCATCCAATAAAATGATATCCGTTTCCTGGGCGAGCGTCATGGCGATCCAGGCGCGCTGACGCTGGCCGCCTGATAATGAATCGACCGTACGCTCGGCAAGCTCTTCCATTCTGGTCGCTTTTAATGCTTTATTGACGGCTTCTTCATCTTCCGCAGACCATTGTTTGAGCCAATTTTGATAAGGATATCTTCCCTGCTTGACAAGCTGGAGAACCGTCAAGCCTTCCGGTGCCGCAGGTCCTTGAGGAAGAATGGCGAGCTCTTTTGCCACCTCTTTTGTCGGAAGCTTGGCGATCGATTTGCCCTCAAGCAGCACAGACCCGCCTTTTGGCTTCATCAAACGCGCAAGAGACCGAAGGAGAGTCGATTTACCGCAGCCGTTGCTGCCGATAAATACAGTGATTTCACCTTTTGGTATCGTTAAGTTTAATTCATCAATAATGATTGTTTCTCCATAGCCTAAGCTTAACGTTTCTGTTGAAATGGCACTCATAAATGAAATCTCTCCTTTTATTGGTTTCTGCTTTTATACAGCAAGTAGATGAAATAAGGGGCTCCGATTGCGGCCGTGAACACGCCCGCAGGCACTTCAACAGGAGAAAACAGCGTTCTCCCGATCAGATCGGCCGTAAGAACCAGCAGTCCGCCAATCAGCGAAGCGACCGGCAAGAGGGCTCCGAATGAAGAGCCGACAAGCCTTCTTGCGATATGTGGAGCCATCAGGCCGACAAAGCCGACGGTTCCGGAAAAAGCGACAGCGATTCCGGCAAAGCCGGTGCTCAGCAAAAGAAGCAAAAAGCGATTCTGCTGAACGGCGCTGCCTGCGCCTGTCGCCAATTCTTCCCCGAGCGTCTGAATGTTGATGCTTCTGGCAGCTGCAGCGCATATCACTAAAAGGATGAGCGCAGACGGCAATAAAATATGCACATCCTGCCAGTTCGATCCATATACTGATCCGGTAATCCATACATTCGCCTGTGACATTCTGTATATCGGCCCTTTAATCATAAACAGAGTCGTTAAAGACTGGGCCAGCATTGAAAAGCCGATGCCGATTAAAATGAGCCGAAATGTAGAGGCGCCGTTTTTATAAGACAGAACATATACGAGCATCCCGGCCAATGCCGCACCGATAAATGCGGCGACAGGAAGCCAGCCGAGGCTGACCGTAAGCGCGTTGCTGCTGTTTGAGAACAGCATTAAAAACAAGACGACGGCAACCGATGCCCCGCCTGTAACACCGATTACGTCCGGAGACGCCAGCGGGTTGCGAATCAGCCCTTGAAGAATGGATCCGGCCGCCGCCAGACAGATTCCCGCAAACAACGCAACCAAAATTCTCGGCATTCTAAATGACATGATGATCAGTTCATCCGCCGGATCTCCGGCTCCAAAAAAGGTCCTCAACACGGTCCCCGGGGAAATAAACCGTTCGCCGATCCCCGCGCTGAGCACGACGGCCAATGCCGTGGCAAGCAATAAGATGATAAAGGAAAGCAGCGCTTTTTTGCCGATTAAAAATGAGACGCCGCTTTTCCCGATCCGCAGTGTGCGATAATTCTTCAATGTTGGAACCCCCTTCTCGCAATGTATACAAAAATGGGTATTCCAATGATGGCTGTCATGACGCCGACCGGAACCTCTTCAGGCATAATCAGGTACCTTGCGCCGATATCGGCGGCCACGAGCAGGATCGCACCGAGTACGGCGCAGTATGGCAGAACCCAGCGATGATCATGACCGACGATGAATTTCGCAAAATGCGGGATGACGATGCCGATGAAGCCGATCGGCCCGGCAACCGCTACCGAACCGCCGGCAAGCAAAATAATTGAGAGAGCCATCAGCGCTTTGACAAGCCATGTCTTCTGGCCAAGGCTTTTGGCCACTTCCTCCCCCATTGTCAGCACATTGATTTTGGAGCCCAGCAGAAAGCTGATGATGAATGCCGGCACAATATAAGGCAGGACAGATAGCAGCAGACTGAGGTCGCGCCCCTGTACAGAGCCTGCCAGCCAAAAGAGCGCCTGCTCAAGAGCCGCTTCATTAACTGAGAGCATCCCTTGTGTCAAAGATGAAAACAACGCCGACATCGCAGCTCCGGCAAGCGTCAGCTTTACAGGGGTCAAGCCTTCCCTTCCAAGTGAGCCGATAAAATAAACGGCTGAAGCAGCAAACGCCGCTCCGGCAAACGAAATCCACGCAACCGCCTGAAGCGATCCGATATGAAAGAAAAACAGAGCGCAGACGACGAAAAAACCGGCCCCAGCATTCACCCCGAAAATGCCGGGTGAGGCGAGAGGATTTTTCGTCATCGCCTGCATTAAAGCGCCGGCGACTCCGAGTGAAGCGCCAACAACGGCGGCGATCAAAGCGCGCGGCAAACGCACGTTTCTCAGCACGAGGTGCTCGTTTGAACCGTTAAAATCAGTGAACGCTTTGTAGGCCATTGACCAGGACGTATTTGTGTAGCCATAGACGACGCTGGCGCAAATGGCGGCTATTAAAATCAAAATGAAAGCCAGTAGTGCGATTGTTCTATATTTATTCGTTGTGAAGAGCATACATATTTTCTCCTACTTTAACTGCACATCTACTGGCTATTGTATCAGATAACACTGATCTTGAAAATCATTTTCAATTAACAATTGACAAAATTCTTTGTCAAAATTAAGATCATGATGAAAGACTTTCATTCTGAGGAGGACACACATGAAAAGATGGTCATTAATCGGACTCATCGCATTGTTAGCGGTTTCCGCACTTGCGGCCTGCAGCGGCGGTAAAGATGATTCCGCAAGCGGCGGAGAAAGCAAGAATACGATAACCGTTAAGCATGCAATGGGCACTGAGAATAAAGTACCAGCTGATCCCAAAAGGGTGGTCGTGCTGACAAATGAAGGGACAGAAGCGCTTTTGGAGCTGGGGATTAAACCGGTGGGCGCAGTCAAATCATGGACGGGCGATCCGTGGTACAGCCACATCAAAGATGAGATGAAAGGCGTAAAAGAAGTCGGACTTGAAGGCGAGCCGAATATTGAAGCAATTGCCGAACTGAAGCCCGATCTGATCATCGGGAACAAAATGAGGCATGAAAAAATTTATGACAAGCTTGAACAAATCGCTCCAACGGTCTTCTCCGAAACGCTCCGCGGCGAATGGAAAGACAACTTCTCGCTTTATGCAAAAGCGGTCAACAAAGAGGCTAAAGGAAAAGAAGTGTTAAAGAATTTTGATAACCGGGTCAGCGAATTAAGCAAAAAGCTTGGCGATCAGAAAAAGAAACGGGTTTCAGTCATCCGATTCATGGCCGGCCAGTCAAGGATCTATTATGAAGATTCATTCCCGGGTATTATTTTGAAACAGCTCGGATTCGATTTCCCTGAAAAGCAGAAAAAGCTGTTTGAAAAACAAAAAGACAAATTTGTATTTATGACGGAAAGCAAAGAATCGATTCCGGAAATGGACGGGGATGTTCTGTTTTATTTCACATATCAACCTGCCGAAAGCAAAAAGGATGCGTTGACATGGAAAAATGACTGGACAAGCGATCCGCTTTGGAAAAAGCTGAATGCCGTAAAATCCGGAAATGCGCATGAAGTCGATGATGCCATCTGGACAACGGCCGGCGGTGTTAAAGCGGCATACCTGTTCCTTGATGACATTGAAAAATATTTTCTGAAATCGTAGTAATTCATCAGGCAAACCCGATGTGTTTTAAATGCGTGAGTATATACACCAAGCTTTGTAAAGTGAAAGGAGCATTTCCGAAACGGAAATGCTCCTTTATGATGTTCCGGTATATATTTTTGATGTTCCATCAGCCCATTTGACCTTCAGCTGAAACCGGTCATATCCGTCATCAAGGTTAAAAGCCTCCAGCACGTTGCGAATGACCGCCGATTCTTTGTCAGATTTGGTGACGGAGAGTTCGCTCAGCACCATTTTCATTTCATTTAAAGCTTCCTCCCCTTCACGATCCGCATCATTTAATTTGTCTTTGATTTCGGCTTCTTCGCGCTCCTGTTTATGATACTCCGCTTCAAACGTATTATGCTTTCCGTCCCCGTAATTTACTTTCAGGGCAAACAAATCATACGGGACGCTTTTTACATCTGAGACGGGCGCGTCCTCCGCAGCGGCCTTTTGGCCTTTGACATGCTCCCCAGGCGCCGCCTGACAGCCGTTCATCCATATGACGAGCACAGCAATGCAGGCCATCCGAAATAAGTTCATACAGTTTCATCTCCTATATGCACATTATTCTTAGCTATGTCCACGTTTGCTGCAGCTCATTCAAATAAAGAGAACGGCTGGGGATTCAAGTCATCTTCAAAAACGCTTCCACATCCCGGAGGGCGGGCTGTATGGCTTCCTCCCAGAAATCCCGTTTCGTCAAATCGGCGCCGAGATGCTTCATCGCCAGATCTTCAACAGACATGCAAGCCGTATCTTTTAACAGGGCGATATACTTTTCTTCAAAGTCCCGCCCCTCCTTCAGAGCTCTGGCGTAAATGCCGAGTGAAAACAGATAGCCGAACGTATACGGAAAATTATAAAACGGGATCGACGTAATATAAAAATGCAGTTTTGAAGCCCAGAAATACGGATGATACTCGCCGAGCGCCCCGCAAAACGCCTCTCTTTGAGCCTCTTCCATGAGCTCGTTCAGCCTGGTTACGGAAACAACGCCGTTTTTGCGCTCCTCATAAAAGCGGGTTTCAAATAAAAATCTTGCGTGTATATTCATGAAAAAGGCGACGCTCCGCTGAACTTTATCTTCAAGAAGAACAAGCTTTTCTTCCTCAGAACCAGCCTGTTTTAACGCGGCATCTGCAGCGATCATTTCCGCAAATGTCGAGGCGGTTTCGGCGACATTCATCGCATACCCCCTGTTCAGCGGCCTGACGCCCATGATGACGTCCTGATGAAAAGCATGGCCAAGCTCGTGAGCGAGGGTTGAAACGTTTGAGGCGCTTCCGGAATAGGTCATGAATATTCTCGACTGGCCGCTGTCCGGAAAGTTGGCGCAAAATCCGCCGGGCCTTTTGCCGCTCCTGTTCTCGGCCTCAATCCACCTGTCTTTGAACGCTTTTTCAGAAAAGGAAGAAAGCTTTTTGCCAAACGTTTCGAACTGACTGGTGATAAAAGATGCCGCCTCGTCATATGAGTATTCCTTTGCAGACGAACCGATCGGCGCATCGACATCATACCAATCCAAACGCTCCAAGCCGAGAAGGGATGCCTTTCGCGAAAGATAGTCTGCAAACGGTTTTTTATGGTCAATAATGACCTGCCACATCGCATCAAGGGTTTCCCGCTTCATCCGGTTGACGGCTAGCGGCTCTTTCAGCACATCATCCCAGCCCCTTGCTTGATACACGCTTAATCTGAAGCCCGCCAGATGATTGAGCGTGCTGCTGAACAGATCTGCATGCTGCTCCCATGCATGGTCCAGATTTTTTGAGACGGCTCGGCGGATGTTTCGATCAGGTTTGGATGTCAGATTGTTCGCCTGGCCGACCGAGAGGATTTCCGTTTTGCCGTCTTCTTCATAAGGAATTTGGATTTGGCCGATGATGCTGTCATATAAATCTCCCCATGCATGATACCCATCCACGGCAAGTTCTTCAATCAGAGTTTCCTGATTGATTCCGAGCTTTTCTTTTACCCTTGTTCTTCTCTCGTTTAAAATATAGGCAATGTCTGAACATTCCTTGAGAACCGTTTTCCAGTCGGCGTCATCCATATCAGCAAGCTTGTTGTCAAACATGACCAGCACCTTTTGAAATCCAGCCGTCAGCCGGGTCACTTCAAAATTGAGGACGTTCGCTTTTAAGTCTGCCATGTCCTGTGCTTGCAAACAGCTGACATAAGCCTGAGACTGCCTGATTTTCACATCGATTTTCTCAAAAAGCCCGATCGCGTCTTTTAATTTGCCGATGTCCGGTTTTCCTCCATCAAGGGCATCTGCCTTCTCCTGAAAAGAAGAAAGCAAGGTTTTAATTTCCTCTGCATAATCCCGAAAATCTGAGGAATCGCTTCCTCCTTTAAAAAACACGTCGAGATCCCATGTATCCTTCAGATGCTGTAAACTCATGGACAGTCCCCCTTTTTCGTCATGATTCCATTATAAGATAATTTTGCCTTTTGAGGTTAAAAAAAGACGGCTTCATGTTCAGCCGCCTTTTCTTTGGCATCATTTCTACAGCTGCCTCAGCCGTTTCACCGCATAGCTGGCCGTCAATAATCCAATCAAGCCCAGTAAAAAGAAATAAAGACCGCTTTTATGGTGCTGCTCCCCCTGTGCGGCCCCAAACCCGGCAGACTGTTCATCAGTTCCGGGCTTGTCAGCGATTTGCAGGGAACGAATCAGCCGTCCGTCCTCTCCTTCAATCGTCAACGCCCCGTCGCTTCCAAGATCCTCTGTCAGAATTTCACCTTTCTTTTTCGTGACAAATAAAGTCTCCTTCAGCTTATGCTGGACACCATCATGATCTGTAAATGGTCTGCCTTTTTCGTATGCAACCGTTTCAAAACCATTGAACCCTTCATCCAGAAGCTTTTTTGTATCCCTATACATCATGTTTTGATCATCGGCCTTCATCACCACGGCGATCAAATCAAGCTGACCGCGTGTTGCCGTTGTCACAAGCGTATGCTTCGATTCATTGACAAAGCCTGTTTTACCGCCTGTAATCCCTTTATAAGAAATCTCCCCCGTCAGCATCCGGTGATGGTTTTTCAGCGTCGTATCCCATGTCTGCCCGTGCCAGGCGGCTTTTTTTTCTGAAAAAAGCGACCGAAACGTCTTATTCTTCACGGCATATGCCGTGATTTTCGCCATGTCGGCGGCTGTCGTATAATGGTTTTTGTCAAATAACCCGTGGGGATTCGTGAAATGGGTGTCTGTCGCACCGGCCCGCTTGGCGACAAACGCATTCAAGTCGTCTGCAAATTGTTCAACGCTCCCGCTCAAATGCTCAGCGATCGCTGTTCCGGCGTCATTCCCGGAGTTCATCAGCAGCCCCTGGAGGAGCCGTTTTAGCGGAACGGTTTCGCCTTTCTCCAAATAAACGCTTGTCCCTTCCGTTTCAGCTGCTTTTTTGCTGACTTTTACATCATCTTTCAAATGTCCTTTTTCAATCGCATATATCGCCGTCGCGATTTTCGTTATGCTTGCAGGATACATTTTTTTGCGGCTGTGTTTTTCATAAATGGCCTGACCGGAATTCGCATCGATCAAAATGGCGGAAGCGCTTTTAATGTCAGGCTTGTGTTTTTCCCCGGCTTTGGCCGAACCATGAAAAAACAGCGTCATACATAGTACAATAAACATCAAGAAGGATACTTTGCTATCCATCGTCTCACCTTGCTTTCAGCGCAAATTAACGGCTTTCAACATTATGTCTTTTAGCACTTTTTAAATTTTAGCAATGATTTCTTCCCTCTGACAAGGGTTATTCGTCAATAAGCATTCGAACGGAGGAACCGCTTTGAAAAATAAAATCGCCATCGTAACAGGGGCCAGCAGCGGATTTGGTCTGCTGACCGCTTTAAAACTCGCAAACACCTATTTTGTGATTGCGGCAGTGAGACAACCGGCAAAAGCGGAAGCACTGCAAAAACAGATCGCCGAACACAATGCCGGGTCAGCAATCGAGGTGACAGAGCTGGATGTCACCAATGAGCAATCCATCAGATTATTCTCCGAAAAACTGAAGCATTACGGAACGGTCGACCTTCTCGTCAATAATGCGGGAGCTGCTTACGGAGGATTTGCAGAAGAGCTGTCATTGGACGATTACAGAAAACAATTTGAAACAAATGTGTTCGGCCTTATTGCCGTGACCAAAGCCGTCCTTCCCTATATGAAGAAAGACGGCGGCGCCAAAATCATCAATATCAGCAGCATAAGCGGACAGATCGCTTTTCCCGCTTTTTCCCCCTACGCTTCTTCCAAATATGCGGTCGAAGGCTTTTCAGAAAGCCTCCGCCTTGAACTGAGACCTTTCGGCATTGACGTTGCAGTGGTCGAACCCGGGTCATACCGGACAAAAATCTGGGACACATCTTTTGCAGAACGTGTCACATTACCAAAACCGGATTCGAAATATGCCCGATATTTTGAACGGATATCAGCCTACATCAATAACAGCCAGAGCCAATATGGAAACCCGGAAGATGTCGCCGAATTAATCGGCAGGATGGCGGCGAAAAAACGGCTCAACAAGCTCCGCTATCCGGTCGGGAAAGGAGTTCGCCTCTTGATCTTCTGCCATTCGTGGCTTCCTTGGCGATTGTGGGAGAGAGCCGTCCTCAGAAAACTTTTGAAATCACCTTATTTAAAATAATTATAATTTAGTATTGATTTTAATTTTATATTTGTTATAATATAAGTATCAAATGAAAAACACGAGGAGGAAATCTACATGATCTCTCAACAATTAAAACAGCAAAACCCTGTACTTGAAACCTCAATGAATACGAATTTGTCAAACTGGTTCATCCTCTATACGAAGCTTCATCGCTTTCACTGGTATGTCAAAGGACCTCAGTTCTTTACGCTGCATGAAAAATTTGAAGAGCTTTACAACCATGCCGCCGAAACAGCCGACGTCATCGCCGAACGTTTATTAGCCATCGGCGGACAGCCTCTCGCATCTATGAAAGACTATCTTGACCACGGCACCATCTCAGAATCCGGATCTGAAAAAACGGCGTCTGACATGGTTTCCACGCTTGTCAGCGATTACCGCCAAATCAGACAGGAGATTGAACATGCCATCGAGCTTGCCGAAGAAAAGTCAGACAATGCCACTGCTGACCTTTATATCGGCTTGACAGAGGAAATTGATAAGCAAATTTGGATGCTTTCTTCATTTTTGGACAAGTAATCAACACATAAAAAAACGCCATGGCAGGTCGCTGCCATGGCGTTTTTTTATGATTTGCTTTTCGCAAGCTTTGTTTTCAATGTTGTTGTCTTGCCTTTTCTCAGCACTTCAAACGAGACGGTATCTCCCGCTTTTGCTTCAGTGTAAAGAATCTTCCTGAGCTCAGAAGTTGTTTCAACGTTTTTGCCGTTCATTTTGACGATGACATCTCCGGCTTTCATTCCCGCGTCTTTTGCAGGTGATCCCGGTGAGACTTTATCGATATACACGCCTTTGTTCAGCTGTTCACCAAAGAGCCCCAGCGCATTTTGCTGATACTGCTCAGGAACCTGCTGCATATCGATCATTTGAACGCCCAAGAACGGCCGTTCTACTTTTCCTTTTTGCAAAAGCTCATCGACAATCGGCTGAACGTCATTGCTCGGGATGGCAAACCCAAGCGATTCAACACCGCTTTGGCTGATCTTTAAACTGTTGATCCCGATCACCTGTCCGCTGCTGTTGATCAGAGGTCCCCCGCTGTTTCCCGGATTAATCGCGGCATCTGTCTGGAGAACGTTCATATCCCATTTTCCTTCAGATGTCGATACTTCAATCGTCCGGTTGACGCCGCTGATGATTCCTTCTGTAACCGTTCTTGAAAATTGCAGGCCGAGAGGGTTTCCGATCGCGATTACTTTTTCACCGGCGCGCAGTTTTGAAGAATCTCCAAAACCCGCAACCTTTTCTACACCTTTGCTTTTGATCTGCAAAACGGCCAGGTCGGTTAAAGCGTCGCTGCCGACGATCTTAGCATCCGCCGTTTTCCCATTGTACAAGGAAATGGTCACCTTTGTAGCCCCTTCAACGACATGGTTGTTTGTAATAATATAGGCTTTGTCACCGTCTTTTTTAAAGATGACGCCCGACCCTGTTCCGCTTTCTTCGACATCATCCTCAGAGAAGCCGAAGCTGGTTTGAATATTGGAAACCCCGACAATCGTCGGCTCCAAATCTTCAACCATATCCGCGACATTATCGGCGTCTGTCACAGGTTTTGTTGTAAAATTCTGCGACTGCTTCGTTTCTGCCTGACTGCCTGTGACGGCTTCGTCATGTTTATCGACAGGCAGATACGGAGATATTCCCAGAACGAGGCCGCCTCCGATGATGCCTCCCAAAATCGGGCTCAGCCAGGAAGCCTTGCGCCGCTTTTCTTTTGCAGCTCTGGTTTCTCTTCCGTTTTCCAGTGCTGCCGCTGTTTCTTTATGAGAAAAATCTGACTGTTCTTCAGTATCTTGTTTCATAATCAGCTCGGGCTTCTTTACCTGCTGTTCCGGTTCCTCATTCTCAGAACCTGCCGTTTCCGGTAGTTTCGCCTCTTCTTGCAATGGCTGTTCATTTTCATTTTTGTGTGCGTCATCGCGTCTAAAATCCATGTGCGTACACTTCCTTTGTTTTTCTTGTCTTCAACTATCGAAAATGGCAGAAAGCTTTAACACGCGCAAAAAAGAGACACCCGGCCGTATATTTTCATAATGTTCCTTTCTTCCCTTATCCGCATCCTACGCCAACATTGTGGGATAAAAATGAAAAGATTATGTGAAATTATGAAAATTGACCAGACTTATGTTAAAACTAGTATAATGACGTAGAAAGGATGTGGCTCCCTTGTCATACACCATTTATCTAGTTGAAGATGAAGAGAATTTAAATGAACTGCTGACCAAATATTTAGAAAGTGAAGGCTGGCACGTCACTTCTTTTCTCAATGGTGAAAGCGCCAGACAGCACATCGGCCAGTCACCCCATTTATGGATTCTCGATATAATGTTACCAGATATCGACGGCTATGCGCTAATAAAAGAAATAAAAAATGAAGATCCCGATGTCCCTGTCATCTTCATTTCGGCGCGCGATGCGGATATCGACAGGGTGCTCGGACTCGAGCTCGGCAGCAGCGATTATATATCAAAGCCTTTTCTTCCGCGGGAACTGATCATCCGCGTTCAAAAGCTGCTCAAGCTGATTTATAAAGACGAACCATCAGAAAAGAATAAAGGAACGTCCGTTTCTTCATATGAAGTATTTGAAGAACTGCGGGAAGTCTATGAAAACGGCAGCAAAATTAATCTGACGTCAAAAGAATTCGACCTGCTTCTCCTGTTCATGAACAATCAGGGACGGGCGTTCTCAAGGGAAGATATTCTCAATCAAGTCTGGGGAGACGATTATTTCGGAACCGACCGCGTCGTCGACGACCTTGTCAGAAGGCTGCGCAAAAAAATGCCGGAGCTTAAAGTGGAAACCATTTACGGCTTTGGCTACAGGATGTTGAAATCATGAAAAATAAATCGCTCGCCTTTCAAATCTGGACGGTCATTTGCGGCATTTTATTAACCGTCTCTATTTTGCTGATGTTTTTATTTTCTACTACATTAAGAAACTTTTTTACGGATGAAATTTATACAAACATCGAGAATGAGCAGCATGTCCTGACAGAATACGGATTTTCCGATTCGCCAGAAAGAGGCTTTGAAGGAAACAGCTCACGGAGCCGCAACCGCTATGTACAGCATATCCTGCTCCCGGAGAAAGGAACCGTCTATCAAAGTCCGCAGATTCTGCCGGACTCCTTTATCGATAAAGTGCAAAAGCTGGCGAAAAAACAGGTGGCAACGTCAAAAAGATATTCGGAGAACCTTAACGGCGAACATATCTTTTTTGTTTTAAAGAAAATCCGCGCCCAGGATCAGACGTTTCTTTTATTGTCCTATGCGCTTGACTCTTATCGGGACGACTTGTCGCAAACGCTGTTCAAACAGCTGCTGTTCATACTGATCGTCGTGATTGTGCTCAGCTGGATTCCGTCAATATGGCTGGCAAAATATTTGTCAAGGCCGCTTGTAACGCTTGAAAAGCATGTCAAGCGAATTTCCAAGCAGGATTGGGACGACCCGGTCATCGTCGACAGGGAGGATGAAATCGGAAAGCTCGGACATACCATTGAGGATATGCGGCAGAAACTGATTCAAAAGGATGAGACAGAGCGAACGCTCCTGCAAAACATCTCGCATGACCTGAAAACGCCTGTTATGGTGATCCGCGGCTATACACAATCCATTAAAGACGGCATTTATCCTAAAGGGGACTTGGAAAACACGATTCAAGTCATTGAAGGTGAAGCTGAAAAGCTGGAAAAGAAAATTAAAGACTTGCTTTATCTTACAAAACTTGATTATTTATTAAAGCAGGAAAGACAATACGGAAGTTTTGATATTCAAGAGGTCATTCAAGAAGTGGTTGAACGGTTAAGATGGTCTAAGAAAGATCTGGACTGGAAGATTGATCTTGAAGAGGATGCCATGATGACTGGCGATCAGGAACAGTGGAGCAAGCTTTTGGAAAACGTCCTTGAAAACCAGATCCGCTATGCGGAAACATTCATCGAGATCACCATGAAATCGACGAAACATCAAATTGTCATCACCATAAGAAATGACGGGCCTCACATTGAAGAAGAGATGCTTACGAGCCTCTACGAGCCTTTTAATAAAGGGAAGAAAGGCGAATTCGGAATTGGACTCAGCATCGTGAAGCGAATTTTGACGCTCCATCAAGCAGATATGACCATTCGGAATGATCAAACAGGTGTTTGTTACTCAATAACCGTTCCAAGAAATTAGACTGTAGACGCTGCAGTCTTTTTTCATATAAACGAATAGCCGTTAAAATCGCGATAGCTCGGTTTCACTGTTTTCTTCGGCTTTTTCATCCATTTCTTTTGCGTCAGGACATGTTTTGGATATTTGACCTTGTCCACTTTAATGCCTCGGCTGCGCAGTCGGCTGATCATTTCATCGATTTCTTTCAACAAACTTCACCCTTTCTCAGCATAGTTTTGACCACTCGGTCACCTTACTTTATAATATAAATAATATCAAACAAAAAAACAAGTTACAATCTAGTTAAAATTATGACGGGCCAAAAGAAGTGACCCCCCAGTCAGCAGCTGCGCCCGGAAAACTGCGATGTCAACCTTTCAGGAAGGTGAAGGCCATGAAACAAAAAGAAAAAGTCATCATTGAAACAGCGATTAAACTTTTTGCCAAAAAAGGCTACAATTCAACTTCAGTTCAAGAAATTGCGAAAGAATGCCAAATCTCAAAAGGCGCTTTTTATATCTATTTTAAATCGAAAGAAGCGCTTCTCCTTTCAGTGCTTCACTATTACTATGACAAGGTGTTTACCCGAATCCAAAAAATCCGGACGGAAAATGACGACCCGCGGGATGCCTATCACAAACAACTGATCGTTTTTTTTGAAAATATTCTCGAACACAAAGAGTTTCTTAAAATGCAATTCATGGAGCGGCCGCTTCCCGTTAATGAAGAAATTGAAGCGTTCGCCAAAAAAATGCGGTCGACCACACTCCGGCTTCATATTGAAAATATCCAGAACATTTACGGAAAAGAGATCGAACCGTACAGCGCAGAGCTGTGCTTTATGATCAACGGAATGAGTGAAGTTTATCTTGAACTCATGATTTTGCTGCACCATTCGTTCGATCTTCATCTGCTCGCCGATCATATGCTGAACAGTCTTGATGATCTGGCCAGGGGAATGATGAAGCGAAAGGAAAAATCACTGATCTCTCTCGAAAAAGCGGACAAATGGTTTGGCCCTTTTTATACATTCGATCCTTTGAAAGAAGCGCTGATTAATGAGATGCGGATCAAAGCGGATAAACAGTTTGACGGCGCTCCCCCAACAGACCTGACCGAAAGCCTTGATATTTTGGAGGATGAGCTGAAGAAACGAAAACCAAGAAATGCGGTCATCAAAGGAATGCTGTTTAATCTAAAGGAATATGAAACGCTGCAAAAAGAAGCGGACAGACTCGCCCGACTGGTAAAAAAAGACAACCGGAATTCAGGCTGAGGGTGACCGTCCGGTCTAATGCGGATAAAGAAAAAACGGCCGTATATGCGGCCGTTTTTTTGTTTATGCTTTCGGCTTCACCATGTCTTCAGGTTTGACCACTTCGTCAAACTGTTCTTCTGTTAGAAGATTCAGGCGGAGAGCCGCTTCTTTCAGCGTCAGTCCCTCTTTATGGGCCAGCTTCGCGATTTTTGCGGCATTTTCATAGCCGATATGCGGGTTTAAAGCCGTTACAAGCATCAGTGAGTTTGTCAGGTTCTTTTCAATCGTCTCACGATGAGGCTCAATACCCACTGCGCATTTATCATGGAAAGAGTTCATGCCGTCAGCAAGCAGCTGTACCGATTGAAGGAAATTATAAATAATCACCGGTTTAAACACGTTTAATTCAAAGTTGCCCTGACTTGCGGCAAATCCGATCGTAGCGTCATTCCCCATGATCTGGGAAGCGATCATTGTCAGCGCTTCGCTCTGCGTAGGATTCACCTTGCCCGGCATGATGGAGCTGCCCGGCTCATTTTCAGGGATGGTCAGCTCGCCGATTCCGCAGCGCGGTCCGCTTGCCAGCCATCTGACGTCATTGGCGATTTTCATCAGATCTGCGGCAAGGGCTTTAAGCGCGCCATGAACATGGGTCAGTTCATCATGGCTTGTCAGCGCGTGGAATTTATTAGGCGAGCTTCTGAACGTCTGCCCGGTCAGGCTGCTGATTTCCTCGGCAACTGTGCTGCCGAATTCAGGATGGGCGTTGATCCCTGTTCCGACCGCGGTTCCTCCGATGGCGAGCTCACGGATTTTCTCAGTTGCTTCGAGAATCATTTCTTTGGAGCGGTCAAGCATATATACCCAGCCGCTGATCTCCTGTCCAAGTGTGAGCGGCGTCGCATCCTGAAGATGTGTGCGGCCGATTTTCACGACATCTTGATAGCTTTCAGCCTTTTCATTCAGCGTGTTTCTCAAGCGGTCGATCGCCGGAACGAGCTTGTCGTAAATTGCCAGAACGGCAGCAACGTGCATCGCCGTCGGGAAGGTGTCGTTTGAGCTTTGGCTGCGGTTGACATCGTCATTCGGATGAATGGTCAAGCTTGAGCCTTTTTCCTGCAAGTATGCCGTTCCCCTGTTTGCCACCACTTCATTCATGTTCATATTGCTTTGCGTTCCGCTTCCCGTCTGCCAGACAACCAGCGGAAAATGGCCGTCGTATTTTCCTTTTAAAATATCATCGCATACCGATACGATCGCTTCAGATTTTTCCGCTTCCAGATTTCCGAGCCTTTCATTTGCAATGGCAGCGCTCCTTTTCAAAATTGCAAACGCATACACAATTTCCTTCGGCATTTTTTCAGAACCGATTTTGAAGTTCTCCTTGCTTCTCTGGGTCTGGGCACCCCAAAATTTATCCGCCGGAACCTTGACTTCACCCATCGTATCTTTTTCAATTCTGTAATCCACTATGTATCCCTTCCTTCTCCAGTCTACATTACTTAATTTCGATATAAATTGAAAAAACCCTCTTATTTAAATTTTAGCTTTATTTTAATTTTAGCTCAATATAAACACGCGATTCTTTTTTGTATTTATATTTCGGATTTGTCTTTCCATATTCTTTCGATACATATGTAACCTCGTAATGTTTTGAAAAAGAATGAATGATGCTTTCAATTTCGTCAGGTTTCCCCGTAAGCCTGATTTGCGCCAACTTTCTCACTCCGTCTCTGCTGTATTGGAAATTTCGCCAAACACTACTGTAACACAGTATATTGTTTTTTTTACAGGTAAAGATAACCTATATCCAAATTCAAAAACGACAGGACAGGTGGTCAGCCGTGAATCCCTCAGAATTCAAGGATCATATCCATGAAAATCTTGCATTGCTTCTCCCCCATATCGAGCGTAACGACGACCTCGTTCAAAATAAAAAAATGCTGAAAAACGGCATCATTTTTTATTTTCTCTATTTCAGGGAACTGAATGATGATAAGAAAATACAAAAAGCCGCCAAAACGCTGTGCAGTGACGAACATCCCCTCTCATTGGAAAACGTCAGCCTTGAGCTGAATAAATTGAATGCCGAACCCGTGTATAAAGTGGAGTCCGCCATCAACGAGCTTTTCAACGGCAAATGCATTCTCCTGGTCAACGGGATGAATACGGTATTTATACTGCCGACCAATGCAAAAAAGAAAAGAAGCCTCGGAGAAGTAAATACCGAAAATGTCGTAAGAGGTCCGAAAGTCGGCTTTATTGAGGATACGGATACAAATGTGGCGCTGATCAGACAGCGTGTTCCTGATCATGATCTGATCGTTGAAAAACTCCCCATCGGAAAAAGCAAATTTAAAAACGCAACCATTTTATACATTAACGGCAAAGCGGATGAGTCGATTTTAGCGGATCTAAAAAAACGTCTGAAAAAAGTGAAGCTGGATGACATTCAAGACTCCGGAGTCCTTGAAGAATTGATCGAAGACAACCAATTTTCTCCTTTTCCTCAGATTCAAAATACCGAAAGGCCTGATAAAGTGTCATCAGCCCTGTTTAACGGCAGAATTGCCATCTTTGTCGATCATTCGCCTTTTGCCTTGATCGTTCCGGCATCCTTCGGCATGGTCATGCAGTCCCCGGATGATTTTTATGAAAGATGGATCGCCACATCCCTGATCAGGCTCCTGCGTTTCAGCTCGATTTTCATTACGCTGTTTTTGTCGGCTTTCTATATTTCCCTTGTCTCGTTTCATCAAGGCATGCTGCCGACGGCTTTGGCTGTAACCATCTCAAGCACCCGGGAAAATGTTCCGTTCCCGCCGCTTATTGAAGCTCTGATTATGGAAGTGACGATTGAACTTTTGCGGGAAGCGGGATTAAGGCTCCCCAATCCGCTCGGACAGACAATCGGCTTAGTCGGCGGAGTGGTCATCGGGCAGGCTGCGGTCGAAGCCAACATCGTCAGCTCTGTCATGGTGATTATCGTCAGCATTATCGCTCTGGCATCGTTTACAGTTCCGCAATACGGGATGGGGCTGTCATTTCGGGTTTTACGCTTTTTGTCGATGCTGATTGCCGCGGTATTGGGTCTTTACGGGATCATTTTATTCATGCTTGTGATCTTCACCCATCTGGTGAGACAGAGAAGCTTCGGCATCCCATATTTCAACCCGAATAATTTTTTCAGCTTAAAACGTTCGGATGAAGCCATCATTCGCTTACCAACAAAGAACCGTGAGGTGAAACATAAAAATGAGGCAAAAACATCAGCAAGAACAGATTAGCTCATATGCAGCCGCTTCCATTATTACAAGCACGATGCTCGGCGCCGGACTGCTGACGCTCCCGAGAGCGCTGACGAGGAAAACGCTCTCCCCCGACGGATGGATCGTTCTCGTTTTTGAAGGCCTTGTTTTTATTCTCATCATCTATATGAACGCCAAAATCGTCAAAAAACACAACGTCGATTCTTTTTTTGATTACACAAAAGAGGGGTGCGGCGTGCTGATCGGAAATATAGTAAATGTCTTGATCACTCTATATTTCATGGGGGTGGCAAGCTTTGAAGCCCGGGCGATGGCTGAGATGGTGAAATTTTTTCTTCTTCAGTTCACCCCGATGGGCGTCACGATTTTCGCGTTTATCATTTGCGCGATCTATCTGGTCATCGGAGGGATCAATGACATGTCAAGGGTTTTTCCGTTTTTTCTTTCGATCACCATCGTCATTCTTCTCACTGTCTATGGCTTGAGTCTGAAAATGTTCCAATTCAACCATTTGAGACCGGTCCTCGGACTCGGACTCGGTCCGGTCAAAAACGCTTTGACGGTTGTCTCGATATCCTTTTTAGGTGCCGAATTGATGCTGTTTCTGCCAAAATATCTGAAAAATAAAGAAAAATTGTTCAAAGCGGCGGTCATTGGATTCGGCATCCCGGCCATTTTGTATGTACTGACGTTCGTCGTCGTCGTAGGCGCGCTGACCGCATCAGAGGTGATGACGATGATCTGGCCGACGATCTCGCTGTTCCAGTCGTTTGAAATCAGAGGAATTTTCATCGAACGGTTTGAATCATTTTTGCTTGTCATCTGGACGATTCAGTTTTTTACAACATATGTCGCCTACACTTATTTCGCGGCTTCAGGCCTTGAAAAAGTGTTTGGGTGGTCCCTTAAGAAAAACGTCTTATTCATCGGTGCCATTACGTTCCTCGCAGCGCTTTGGCCGAAAGACGTCAATGAGGTTACGATGTACAGCGATTACTTGGGGTATATCTTTATCATCGTGTTTTGTGTTCTTCCCGTTCTGATCTTTTTGCTCGTTTCGGTGAAAAGGAGGTTGAAGGCATCGTGAAAAAAAAAGGGATATTGGCGGTGCTGTCCCTTCTTCTCTTGCTGACAGGCTGCTGGGACAGCAGGCAGATTGAAAAGCTGAGCATTGCCATCGGCCTCGGCATGGATAAAGGAGAAGGCGAAAAAAATGTAAAGCTGACATACCAGATCCTCGTTCCGAAAAAAATCGGCCCAAACGGCAGCAGCAGCGATCCGACCAAATTCGTGTCAACCTCCGGAAATACGGTTCATCAAACGATCCGGTCAACATCGTTAAAAGATTACCCGATTTTTTCCCAGCATCTTCAAGTCATAATTTTTTCGGAAAAAATCGCGTCAGACATTGCCCTTGATGCCTTAATCAATCAATTTATCCGGGACAACAGCATCAGGAGGAGCAGCGAAGTCTACATGACGCCCGGATCGGCCGGCAAGCTGCTGACGATCGCTGATGAAGGGGACCCCGCCTCTGACGTGATCCATAACATCGCTGAAAACAGGGCGTCGACCATCAGACTGCTGGAGCCGGTAACCTTGGGGGATATCTCAATTAAAATGCAGACGGGCTTATCTTTTGTCATGCCTCGGGTTGTAGAGGAAAAGGGGCAGCTCCAGATCGAAGGCGCCTCTGTCATAAAAAACCTCAGACAATATGCAAATCTATCGCCTCTTGATATCGAGGCGCTGAATTTGCTGTCCGGCAGAGTCATCGGCGGAGTAATCGATTCCAAGCACCAGGGACACCTGTTTTCATTTGAAGTGTTTTCGATGAATCACCAAATTGACACGATGAGAAGAAACGGAAAATATAAATTTGACATTCACTCCGAGATTAAAGGAAGGCTGTCCGAAGACTGGTATAGAGGCGAGGATTCATTTAATCAAAAATATATCGATGCTATCGAACAATCGGTTGAAAGAGACATCCGCCAGCGTGTCAGGCGCTTCATCCGCCTTTTGCAAAACGATTTAAAAACGGATGTCACAGACCTTGCGGATTATGCCCGAATCCACTATCCGAAGGAATGGCAGAAGGACAAATACAACTGGGACAAACATTTTTCGGAAGCAGATATCGACTACCATGTAAAAGCGACGATTCAGGACTTTGGCACGAAAGGGGCGACGAAAAAAAGATAGGAGGCGGTTTTTCTGATAAAATGTTTGTGAAAGGGTGATGAGCTTGAAGCGGATATTGCAGATGACAGGCATTTTCCTGATTGCAGCCGCAATCATTCTGTCCGGGTTCATAATCAATGATGTCACGTATGATCCATTTATGGAAGATTCCATGTCGATCCTGTTCTTCACGGTCAGTACGTACCTTTCCACTCCGGTTTTTTGCATGATCGGCGGATGTATTTTGCTCGGCATCAGCAAACTGATCGATTTGCAGGAAAAAAACAATGCGATACTGGCTGAAAAACTCGATTCCATTTTCAAACAAGGCGGCATTGCCGCCCAAAAAAAGGCGGGCCATCCTGCAGAAGGACGGGATCAAGACATTGACAGAGATTCATTTGCGCTTCCAGCAGCTGATGACCGGAAATATTGGAACGGGTGAAAACGGCTTTCTACAGAAAGCTGTTTTTTCATGCCCGCTACTGAACAAGCTTGTTGCGATGGGCATATACCGCGGCCTGTGTGCGGTCATCGACGTCAAGCTTTGACAGGATATTGGTTACATGTGTCTTCACCGTTTTAATGGTGATATATAATTCCTCCGCAATATCCTTATTTGTTTTCCCTTCTGCGACAAGTTTAAGGATCTCCATTTCCCTGGCCGTCAATGATTCATGAAGCGGGACCTCCCCTGACGAATGCCTTAGCTTGGATAATACTTTTCCGGCCACCTTTGCCTCTAGCTTAGGTTCTCCATTGCTGGCCGCCCTGATCGCATCGGCGATTTCACCGGCTTTCGACGTCTTCAGCAAATAGCTGAAGGCTCCCGCTTCGATGACCGGATACACTTTATCATCGTCAATAAAGCTTGTCAGCACGATGATTTTCGGGCCGTCAAGCTTGCGGCAGATTTCTTTTGTCGCCTCAATCCCGTCCATTCCCTCCATCACAAGATCCATCAAAATGACGTCCGGGTTCATTTCAACCGCAAGCTCAACGCCGCGTCTGCCGTCCGAGGCTTCTCCGATCACCTCAATATCCGGCTGGGATTCCAAAAAAGCGGCAAGCCCCATTCTTACCATCTCATGATCATCAATTAACAGTACTCGGATCACCTTGATTCTCTCCTTTTCCTTGATCAAAAATCGGAACTTTTACATCAACCTGCGTCCCTTTGCCCGCAAATGAAATGATTTCCGCCACACCGCCGACCTCGCTTGCCCTTTCCTTAATGGAGTTTAATCCGTACGATGACGTTTTGACGGAGTCCATTTTAAATCCTTCGCCATTGTCAATGACCTTCAGCTGTAGCTGCCGGTTTCTGAGCAGCAGCCTGACGGAAACTTTTGTTGCCTTTGAATGCCTGAACACATTTGACAGCGCTTCTTGTACGATTCTGAACAAATGATCTTCAACACCTTTTGGCAGCTTGCCGATATCTTCGATTTCCCAATCGATATCCATCGACTGCTTTGCTTTGAATTCGTTCAGCAGGTCTGCCAGCCCTTCTTTCAATCCTTTGCCTTCAAGCGTGACAGGACGCAGGTGCAAAAGCAGAGCCCTCATCTCATTTTGGGCATCGCCCGCCATTTTTTCGACCATCTTCAGCCTTGACACAAGCTTTTCATCAGCCGAAGCAGGAATTCCTTCCAATACGGCGGAAGTCATCATTGAAATCGCAAAAAGCTGCTGGCTTACGGCATCATGCAGCTCCCGGGCAAGCCGCTGCCGCTCTTCGGACACGACGGATTTTTTCATTTGATCCTGCCATTCGGCTCTTTCATTTGACAGCTTTTGGAGTGAAGCGACCTGCCTTTCGATTCGTTCGGCCATTTCATTCAGCTGATCAGCGGCGAGTCCGATTTCGTCATCGCCAAGCGACGGAATCCGGTATGCGAAATTGCCGTTTTCATATTTTAAAATCGATTCGATCAGCTTTTCGAGCCGCTTCTTCAGCTGGTTTCCGAACACATATCCCGAACCGAACCCGACAGCGGCGCTGATAAAGAAAAGCAGAACGACAAACGGGATGCCGAACCATCTGGAAGCAATGAGCACCCGCGGGTCGAGCTGATAATAAAACAGCATGAACCCCAGGACGGTCATGAAGATGGTAAAACTGACCCCCATAGACAAACGGACGGAGCGCCACTGAATGTTTGCTAGCCTGTTCGTTTTCATATGAACCGCACATCCACATCGCCGATAAACAGGGAAATCGAGACTTTTACCCGTCTTGAAGATTGTTCATAATTCTCTGACTCGGTATAGATTTGGTTGCCGATGCCGCTTTTTCGTTCACCGATGATATCAATGTCGCCTAAAAACGCCGAAGAGCTGATGGAGACATCGAGATCTGACGGAATATAGATGTCGACATCTCCGATCAGCCCGGTAATGACAATCGTATTGTCTCCCTCTGATATGATCGCTTTTGACAAATCGATTTTGACATCGCCGATAAATCCGGAAATGTTCAAATCATTTAAATCAAAAGGTTTTTTCATCAATTTGACATCGCCGAAGAAAAAGCTGCGCTGTCCGGTATTCTTTTTTTGCTGCAGCGGTTCGGCATCCGTTTTTTCTTTCACTTGCGCTTTGTTCTTGTCACGGTCAAAAACAGGCTGGTTTGTGACAAGCCTGTAGCCCGCATAAATTAAAAAGGCGGCAAAAAAGAAGCCGAACAGACTGAATGTAATGCTGAAAATGTCTTTCAGAAGCAGGAATGCCGCAAAAATATACATGACAGAGCCGAGCCAGCGGCGTGAACTTTTATGGAGAATGTATCCGGCAAAAAGAAAAGCGAGCGGCCAGAACAAAGCGCCACCGAGCCCGCTGTTTTGCAAAAATACGCTGAACCCGAACAGAACGATGAACAATCCGATCAGTTGTTTTTTGGTAAGACGCATGCCGACTAAAGGCCCCCCTCTCTTTTCTGCGGTTAATCAATCGATACATTTCCGCTCGTAGACGAAATATCAATTTTATTCTTTCCATCTCCGTTTTTTCCAATCAGTGTCCGTTTATCGCCTTCTGTCTGATCAAACGGATAGGAATGGCTGATGTTTCCGCTCGTCAGTGTTGCTTGAAGACTGATGTCTGCGTTATCCGGAAGTTCAAGCCTGACATTTCCGGAGGTCTGACTGATGCGCAACGGCGCATTGACCGTTGAAAAAGAAGCTTCTAAATTGCCTGACGTGTGCTTGATTGTCAGCTTGCCGGTGACATCTTCAAGCTCGGTATTCCCGGATGTGGAGCGTATATCGGCTTCTGCCGTTTCCACGTGTTCCAGCCGAATATTTCCCGAAGTCCCTCTGACTGAGAGCTCATCAGCCTGAAGATGATCGACTTTCTGGCTGCCGCTTCCCGAACTGAGGGATACCTTTTGCAATGATAAATGCTCGCCGAGTATTTTGACGTTCCCGCTCCCTGATGTGATCGACAGATTGTCTTGATATTCATACGGAATGTGAACGGTCAGTTCATTTTTTTTGAAGAAAAACAACCTAAAGCCCTGCTGCTCAACCGAAAGCCGCAGGGTGTCCCCCTGTTCGGAAGATTCCAGCCGCGCGTTTCCTCCTGACAGTTCAGCATCTATATCATCACGGTTTTCAGCTTTGATCTTCACCGTTATGCTTTTTGAATCGATGTCGATATGATTGATTTTCTTTGGCGAAGCGCTGGCTGACCGGACCGTTTCCTGATTTTTGCCGAAGAAAATATGGCGGCCGCCGTTAAACATTAGGCCTGCCAGAATCAGAATGCCGGCGATGATCAGCAGTTTTCCAACCGTTTTTTTCATTCGTCCAATCCTTTCGGCAGTAAGTGTATGTTCCTTATTATAAGGAAAGTTTTCTTTGAAAGAAATCAAAAATTGTGAAAAGGGGCCTTTAAAGCCCCAGTTTTATTCGTTTCCGGCTGATTGTTGTTTTTCCAGGCCGATTTTTTTAGCGCGCATTTTTTCAAGCTCTTCTTCAACCTCTTTTGCATATTCAACCCGGCTGTAAGGGCTGCCAGAGGATGCGGACAGCTCGGCATAGCTGTTTGCCCTTGCTTCCATTTCTTCGATGCGGCTCTCCATTCTCATAAACTCGCGGTAGGCGCTTTCGTTGTCGATCTTGTTAAAGGAAGCATTCATATGTTCTTTTGCTTTTACGGCGTTTGCACGCGCGATTAATGCATGTTTGCGGTCTTTGACATCGCGCAGCTTAACCTCCAGCTTTTCCAGCTGTTCTTTCAATTCGCCAAGCTGCTTGCTTGCGTGCTGGTAGGCTTCTTGATATTCTCCGGTTTTTTCTTCAAAATACTTCATTTCTGAAAGGGCCTTTTTGGCAAGTTCCTCTTCCCCCGCATCAAATGCCAGCTGCGCCTGATTTTTCCGTTTGACAGCCAGTTTTTCAGCTTCTTCATATTTTCCTTTAAAGCTTTGCACAATCGTTTGCTGCTTGACAATCGTATGTTTTGCTTTTGCAATATCGCTTTCCATGTCGCGTACGTATTGATTGAGCATCACCCGCGGATTTTCGATTTTATCCAGTCCTTCATTGATTGATGCGACAAACATATCTCTGAGTCTTTTTAATGCCATCATTTATTCCTCCCTGATTCGTTTATTTATTCTTTTTTAAAAAGTCTTCCCATTCTGCATCAAAGCCCGTGTCATATCTTGCAGCCGAAGGCTCGCTGCTTTCTGGGGAATAGACGTTTTCTTCTTTTTTTCCACCCTGCTTGATCATGGTCCAGCCAAAATAAATCATGACAGCGGCAAGTGCGATCCCGATCAGAAACGGAAGCGCTCCACCCAGAAACATGATGCCGATGATGACCAGCAGCACGCTGGCAATCTGGCGGCCTTCCTTCCATTTTTTGATCCCGTAGCATAAAAGAACAGCTCCGATTGCCCCGGCAATTAATCCTCCGATTTGGCCTCCCCCAAAAAACAGCGAGATGCCGAACAGGATCAGAAAAAAGCCGATGACTGATTTTCCGGTTATAGTCATGTCTGTTCCTCCTTTCTCGTTCATGTCTTTACTATAGTCAATTTCAGCATTCGACAAAACGAGTCACAGATTGATTTTGTCGTAAGACCAGAGTCGTATGGCCGGTAAGACCGCGCCGCCCGTTCACATAAAAAACCGCTCATTTGAGCGGTTTTTTTGAATAGCTTCCTCTTGCCAGATCTATGATTCTATTTTCGGATTCCAGCCATCCAATACATTCTCAATCGTCCAGCTTGCAGCCTCCTGATCCGACAGCTGCCTTCTCTCCTGATGAGAAACCGCTCCCGGTCCTGTATTCCGATATTCATAAAGCCTTGCATCAGCGGCCGAAAATCCCGACATGTCCGTCCAGCCCTCCGATTTAATATGGGCGCCCATAGAGCAGTTTTTGTATAAAACGCTTGCAATGGCGTCAGGGTCTCCCCCCGGATGCCACGGGCGGCCAAGATAAACCGTTCCGTCCGCTGCATCGCTTGTCAGCGTGCAATTGACAATGAAAAAGCCGAACCGTTTTGTGATGTGCGTGCTGGCGGCGGTGATATAGCCGTTATTTGTGGCGGAGCCGCGATCGACGCTGTGAATACGACACTGGTCAAACACCGCTCTTGCTCCTCCAAAAATAAAATCGACGTCCCCTTCAATGTAGCAGTTGTCAAAATACTGTTCTCCGTCATTTACGAATAACGTATCCTGCCTTCCTAAGAATCTCGCATGTTTAAAACTGATCCGGCTGCCCTTGCTATAAACTGCCACTGCCTGCGTACCGGCCGTATCTGTTTTCGTTCGGTCAAACGAGTTCTCAAATGTCAGGTTTTCAGCTCGAAAATGATCGGCATAGATAAACACTGTGGCGCTCCCGCTCGTTCCGTATTCCCCTCCCCCTTCCTTCTCCTTTCCAGCGTAATTGTCATATGTGATCACGGTGTCGGTGGCGCTTTCTCCAATCAGGGTGACAAACGGCTTTGTTGCCGGAATGCGGACCACTTCTTTATAGATTCCTTTTTTAATCAAGATCTCTTTTCTTTCACGGCTGTACTCCGGCAGCGCATCAACCGCCTCCTGCACGGTTTTACACGCCCCGCTGCCGTCTTTTGCAACCGTCAAGCGGACGGCGGCTGTTTCCCGATTGTTCATCTACGTACTCCCCCTCCAATGAAAACGTTTACTAACAGATACGACAAAAAGCCGCTTTCCCCTTCCGGAAAACGGCATTGCTTCGTTCGGCGCGGTACAGGTAAGGATTTCCGCCGCTGTTTTTTAGTTTCCGCCTCTCTGTTTTCCTTTGAAAACGATGGCGCTTCTTTCATATTCTACATCTTTGATGTTCATTCTGAAATTGATGACTCTTGCGGCCGCAAACAAATAATCTGACAGTCTGTTTAAATACCGGAGCGGCGTCTCGCGAAGATCCGCCGCTTTCATCAGCGCCACAGCCAGCCGCTCGGCCCGGCGCGCGACGGTTCTGGCTACATGCATGTATGCCGATGCTTTGGAGCCTCCCGGCAGAATGAACTTCTTAAGCTCGGGGGCTTCCGCACTGTACGCATCAATCCGTTCTTCCAAAAACCCGATGGCATCTTCCTTCAGCTTATTTTCCCCATTCGGCGAAAGATAAGCCAAATCGCTCCCGCAGTCAAAGAGCTCATGCTGGATCTTTAACAGCTCGCTTCCAATATCTCTGAAGCGCTCATCTTCAAGCTCGGCAAGCGCGAGTCCGATAAAGCTGTTCAATTCATCAATGGTCCCGTAGCATTGGACACGGATATCATCTTTGTCAACGCGGCCGCCGATCACATGGGTCTTCCCTTTATCGCCCGTTTTCGTGTACAGCTTCATTATTCATTCCCCTTTCTGATCGCTTCTCTGCAGCACTCGAAGACGCTCCTACTGATCAAAGCCCCGAGAGAAGACGTTTTTAAAGCATCGTCAAACTGATCACCGCTCCCGTCAGCCGCAATCAGCACCGTTTCAGCGTATGGAGCCGGAATAGGCGCTCCGCCGCCGTCTGTCCGCTCAGCGAAAGCCGCTTCAGCCTTTGCTTCTGACACCGTCATGAAAGCCTGAACGAAGGCTTTTTCTGTCAGCTTTCCATTGATCATCACCCAGACAGTGACATCCTCCGGCCGGCCTGAGGATGCCGCGGCCACGATAAAAAGTGAGGCGCCCCCTTCTGAAAACGTCCGAAACACTGCATTTTTGGGGTTGGCAGCGGTCACAGCTGCACAGCAGCCATGCGGGCTGATCCCCTTTTCGGCAAGAAAACGCTCCAGATCGGCAGACAGCTTGCCGGACTGCTCCTCTATCGGCACATAGCGGCTGACAAACGCCCGTTTCCAGCCGAGCCCCCCTCCGACAAGAGCTGTTGAGACAACGCGAAGCGGCTGATCCGTCTGCATCAAAAAACCGTCTGATCGCCATTGAAAAAGCTCGGCAAACGGAATCGCTTGCTTCATCTGTTCAGCTTGCCCAGGCTCAATAGAGATCTGCGGATTCGGACGGTGCGGATGAACCAAATGACGGACGTCCGTTTCATAAACATCATTGATCTTTCGTTCCCTCATCACCTGCTCCGGGACATCGAGCGCTTCCATTTCCCCGTTTTTCATCATCAGCAGCCGGTCGCAGTAGAGACTGGCCAAATTGAGATCATGAAATATGCCAATGACCGCAAGCCCCTTCTCGATAGCCATCGACTTCATCAGATCGAGCAGCTGCTTTTGATAACCCAAATCCAAAAAATTGGTCGGTTCATCAAGCAAAAGAACCTCAGGCTCCTGGGCTAAAGCCTGGGCCAGGTAGACGCGCTGCTGCTCTCCCCCGCTCAGTTCGTGAATCGATTGATCGGCAAACGGGAGAACGCCTGTCTCTTCCATCATCCTCGCAACGATCCGTTCATCTTCTTCGCCTGATTGTTTGAATATGCCTGTTTGATAAGGATATCGTCCGAATAAAACGGTTTCTTTGACGGTAAAGGAAAATGCCTGTTCCGTTTTTTGAGGGAGCGAGGCCATCATCCTGGCCAATGCCTTCGGCGGATAGGACTCAAGCCGTTTTCCCGCTAAATGGACAGCGCCTCCGGATGGCTTCAGCGTTCCGTTTATCAAATGTAATAGTGTCGTTTTTCCGCTGCCATTGGGCCCCAATATCCCCAAAAATTCTCCTTTTGCAACAGAAAAGCTGATATGCTTCACAATATCCCTGCCGCCGTATCCTCCTGACAGGTCACGAACGTCCAGCATCATGCATTCCTCCACGCTGCCGGCGAATCAGAATGATCCCGAACACCGGCGCTCCTATTAAAGCTGTGATGATGCCGATCGGCAGTTCAGACGGCTCGATGATCGTCCGCGCCGCCAAATCGGCCAGCACGAGAAAACCGGCGCCGTTTAAAATGGAGAGCGGCAGCAAATGCCTATGATCTGTTCCCCATAGGAGACGGACAACATGCGGCACGACGAGGCCGACAAAACCGATCGTGCCGGAAACGGCGACAGCCGCTCCCGTTAAAATAGAGCCTGAGATCAGTACGGCGATTTTCCTTTTCTCCACATTAACGCCAAGCAGCCTGGCTTTTTCCTCACCGTAGGTCATCACATTTAATTCTCTTCCATTCAGCAAAAGCCCCGCGGTTCCGCATATAAAAAAGGGAAGAAACAGAAAAATATAGCTCCAGCCCCGCATCGAGACGCTTCCGAGCAGCCAGTGAACGATCGGCTTTAGATCATCCCCTGTCAGGGCAATCATGAGAGAAATAAGCGCGCCTAAAAATGAGCTGAAAATAATACCTGTTAAAATCAGGGCGGACAGCGTCAGTGCCGGCTGGACAAGCCGGGCAAAAAACAGAACGATAAACATCACGGCGACCGCTGCCGCGACGCTTAAAAGCGGCAGCGTAAAACCGCCGATGACGGGCAGCTGGATGCCGAAAAACAAGGTGACAACCGCTCCGACCGCCGCTCCGGAAGATACGCCGAGCGTATAAGGGTCTGCAAGCGGATTTTTCAACAGTCCCTGGAACGCCGCACCTGCCGCGGCCAGTGCCGCACCGACAAGCGCAGCCAGCAGCACTCTCGGCAGCCTGATTTTCATGATGATGTTCGCCTGCATCGGATCTGTCTCTATCCCTTGAATACCAAACCATTCATGGAGAAAAACCTTGATAATAGAAGGAATGGGAATCTCCAATGAACCGATAGAGATTCCCATAAGAATAGAGGCGGCTACAAATGCCAGGCTTACGATATATGCCGCTGGACGGCTATTTCTTATAAACGTCAGGGTAAATGATGTCCGCAAGCTCTTCGACCCCTTTGATCAGCCGCGGTCCCGGACGGGTCACAAGGTCGGGGTCCACGTCGTATACTTCATTATTTTTAACGGCTTGTACACTGCTCCAGCCGCTCCGCTTTTTGATCTCTTTGACAGATGAAGCGCCGTTCGTCGTTACGATCGCATCGGGATTCAGCTTGATGATCGACTCCTCGGTCATCTTTGCCCACCCTTCCTGCCCGGTAGCGGCGTTTTTCGCATGGATGGCTTCCAGCATTTCATTCATGAAGGTTCCTTTTCCGGTTGTATAAATGTCAGGAGCGGGAGAAACCTCGACAAACACTTTTTTCTGTTCTTTTTCCGGGATGTTTTGCGCTTTTTCTTTAATTGCCGCGAGATCAGACTTCATGCTGCTTACAAGTTCTTTAGCCTCCCGGTTCGCACCTGTCGCCTTTCCGATCATGTCAATCGATTGATAGGTGTCATGAAATGATGCCGCATCATTGACCGTCACTACCGTGATGCCGGCATCGCGCAGCTGCTTCAGCCCTTCTTCCGCGCTCTGCATGGCTGAGGCATGGGCCAGCACCAAATCAGGATTTAAAGAGATGATTTTTTCCGTGTTGAATTCCATGCCGCCGATTTTTTCAACATCCTTTACTTCTTTCGGATATGTATCAAAATCCGTCACACCGACGACTTTTTTGCCCAGGCCGAGGGCGTATGCAATTTCCGTATTGCTCGGCATCAACGAGACGATTCTCTTCGGTTCTTTTGCAATTTTGATTTCTTTTCCTGAAGCATCCTTTACTGTGACCGGAAACGCTTCAGCCGTCTTTTCCTGTGTGTTCTTCGGTTCTTCCGGAGCTTTCGCTGTTCCGCAGCCGGCGAGCACACCGACGGCCAAAAGCAGTGAAAGCAATAAACCCGCTAACTTCTTCATGCTGCTTCCTCCTTGGGATAAAAATAAAAAACATCTCTACTTGGGTAAAGATGCAGTAAACAATGAACGTACAAAACAAGTGCACACCGCTACACCGCATCTGTCCTCGCAGATTACGCGTGTCGTCATCCAGGCAGGTGTTCTGGCTCTTGATCATCGCTGACGGAGTTTAATATCCGCTTTCGTTTCGCTCACCATTACAGCGGCGGGACCGCGCCGGCAGTATTGGCAGCACCTTTCTGACTCATTCGTATCCTATTTTCGGAATTATTATACTATAACCGGATCAGGGTTGTATATGAGATTCTAAAAAGGGTGTTTTCAGCGATGTTTGGCATATAGAAAAAAAGGTGATCAATGCGATTTCGCAACACAAGCTTTCTAAAAAATAATCAATGACGAGACGATTGGCCCTGCAACATCGAAGCGGCCCCAGCTTCTTGGAGGTCTGGGGCTCTATAAAGCTGACGCTCGCCCGGCTGCAGATTCCAAAGCTGAAAAAAGCGGCGCGGCCGATAAAAGACATTCATAAATTGCTGAAAGAAGAGAAAAATAGACATGCTAAGCAGGATTTTCGACCATGATGCATGACTGCGCTATACTTTTAAATGGATGTTTTTTCATCTTAGACTTCGAATACAAGGATTGATTTTATATGGATTTACAGCTGCAAAACAAACTCGTTTTAGTCACAGGATCAACAGCGGGGATTGGAAAAGCGGCGGCAGAAGCCTTTTTGGCGGAAGGCGCCAGGGTCATTGTGAACGGACGTACGGAAGAAAAGGTCCAGTCAGTCGTAGACGAGCTTTCCAAACACGGAACCGTCCACGGAATCGCCGCAGACCTTTCAAATCGCGAACAAAGCCGGACACTGATTGAAAAAACGAAACAGATCGGCGAGCTTGATATCCTTGTCAATAACATGGGGTTTTTTGAGGTAAAAGAATTCGCGGACGTCTCAGATGAGGAATGGCTTGAGTATTTTGAAGTAAACGTGTTAAGCGCCGTCCGCCTTTGCCGCGCTTTCCTGCCGAACATGCTGAAACGGAACGCGGGAAGAATCCTCAATCTGGCGAGTGAAGCCGGCATTAAGCCGCTCCCGCAGATGATTCCTTATTCCATGACCAAAACGTCTTTGATCAGTTTATCACGAGGGCTGGCGGAAATGACGAAAGGAACGAATGTGACTGTCAATTCGGTTCTTCCCGGACCCACCTGGACCGAAGGCGTCGCCAATTATATGAAGGGGGCTGCCGCAGCGGAGAATACCGATTTAGACGCATTTGTCAAAGATTACTTCAAAGTGAATGAGCCAACTTCTTTAATCCAGCGCTATGCCAAACCTGAGGAAGTCGCCAGTACGATCGTCTATCTCGCATCAGAGAAAGCGGCGGCCATCAATGGTTCGGCTCAAAGGGTGGAAGGCGGGATCATCCGCTCCATCTAACAGCATCCTCTGCCTGCCGGCAGAGGATGCTTCACTTTGAGAGGCAAGCCATCACAAATTGCCGGTCAACCTTTCGCGATGATCCGGCTCAACGCCATCAAGGCGTTTTAAAAAAGACTCGCGCCAGCTTGTCGACAATTCCTCCACCTCAAGAAGCCTTTTGATGCCGTCGATATCATCTTTGTCATGATGCTTGATGCGATTTGCGCAAGAAATCGTTATCGCTTTCGGATGGCGGGAGATCAACTTTAAACCGCCGGATTTAAAAACACGTCCTTCTTGAAGCACGCGGAAATAAAAGCCCGTATAGCCGGTTTCCTGAACCTTTAACACCATATTGGGCACACCGTACCTTACAGATAATTTGTAGCAGGGCTGCCGCGGCTGGCTCACCTGAACGACCGCTTCTCCCAGCTGAAAGATATCGCCGATGCAAACATCCGTTTCCAACAGTCCTTTGATGGTCAGATTTTCTCCAAGTGCACCGTATTCCAGCTTTCTCTGCAATTCATGCTCCCAAAATGAATAATGTTCATAGGGATAGACGCAAACAGCCTTCTCCCTTCCTCCATGATGAACAAGATCCGCCTGCCCGTCTCCTTCAAGGTTCGTCGATGACAGAAAGAGACATTCTTGTACAGGCCTCTTGTATATTCCGGTCGAAACCGCTTTATGTTTAAACTGAACCTGCTTGGGTTTCCCGACATTGATCGAAAGGATTTCGGCATGTTCCATTGACATCACCTCAGTTTTCATATTTTATAAGAAAGGAAAAGACGTCCTTTTACACCAAAGGGATTGTCGCTTCAGCTTCGAATTTAAGTATAATCTTGCATCTATCATTAAACAATTCAATCATTTTTATCAAAACAATAGCTGTAGCCTATGACGAGAAAATCATTCGGGAGGAACATTCATTGGAGCTAAAACAATTAGAGTACTTTATGACCCTCTGCCGGGAGCTTCACTTTACGCGTGCAGCCGAGAAGCTCGGCATCGCCCAGCCCTCGCTGAGCCAGCAGATCCGTCTGCTTGAGCATGAAATCGGGATGCCTTTGTTTGACCGCACCGGCAAACGGACGGCAATGACAGAAGCGGGGAAAATATTGCTCCATCACAGTTATCATATCTTTCATGAGCTGTCACAGGCTCGCGCCGCCATTAGCGAGCTGCAGGGATTAAAAAGGGGAAATTTAAAAATCGGGGCGCTTTTGACGGTTGTGAGCTATTTGCTTCCGCAGACTGTCATCGAATTTCACCGCAGCCATCCCAATATCAAACTATCTGTTTTAGGCATGCGAACCGGAGATATTTATCACGGGCTGCTGCAAAACGAACTCGATTTGGGCATTGTCTGTCTGCCCGTAGAGCATGATGATATAGAAGCGATTCCTTTTTTCAAACAGCCTCTCGCTCTTGCAGCGCCGAAACATCATCCCATCGCAAAAGAGCCGTTTGTCACGCTCGATATGTTAAAAGAAATTGATTCCATTTTATTGCCTGACACGTATTTTCTGCGGCAGCTGATCAACGAGCAGTGCCGCGCGCTTGGATTCGAGCCCCGGCCAGTCATGGAAATGACGACGATGGAATCGATTACGAACATGGTCAGCAAAGGAGTCGGCGCCACCATACTGCCAAAGGGCTATCTTGATGATATCGCTGATCCATCCATTCAGACGATCCCTATCCAAAGTCCCGTTCTTACGACAGAGATCGGCATCGTCTACCGCAAAAACAAATATTTGTGCGCCGCAAGCCGGGTTTTTATAGAGCAGTTCATTTCAACGGTAAAAAACGGGGCATCAAGTAAGCCCGATTGACAAATTTCAAACGGAAATCCTCTGCTCAACGGCAGAGGATTTCTTTTTTACTGTTCCGGCGAGTCATACCGCTTGCCGTTAATATACAGATTTGAAAAAACGGGGTCTTTCACGTTTTTCAGTTCCATCGGGATGTTAACGTCATTGATTTCCGAATTGGTCACCTTCAGTCCTGTGACAGGCGAATGATCGTACGCCAAAACCCGAATGCCGTACCGGCCGCCTGCGCTTTTCAGCTCATCGACTTCAATTCCGCGGACGACGGGTTTGAATTCTCCCGCATCCCCTTCTTCATATTCCATATCAATGGCGATGACTTCCTGTTTCAGGCTATTGACGACATTATGGTAAAAATAAATGTTTTCCAGCACACCGCCCCGTACGGAATTTGTTTTGATGCGAAGGGCTCTGTCAAGGTTCGGACTGTCCATGAGATTGCCTTCGGCAAATACGTTTTTTACGCCTCCGGAGATTTCGCTGCCGATCGTGACGCCGCCGTGCCCGTCCTTCATTTCGTTGTTTTCGATGATAATGTTTTCCGAAGGGACATTGATCCTCCGGCCATCGGCATTTCTTCCCGACTTGATTGCGATGCAGTCATCACCGTTATCAAACAGGCAATTCTTAATGATCATGCTTTTGCATGATTCGGGGTCGACTCCGTCCGTATTCGGGCCGTGTCCGATCACCTTGACTCCGTCAACCGTCACATTTTCGCAAAGCACCGGATGAATCTGCCACATCGGCGAATTCATCACGGTAACGCCTTGTATGAACACGTTTTTGCAGCGGTACGGCTGAATAAAATTCGGCCGCAAATAATGGCCTGTTCCAAAGCGGCGCTCTTCAACAGGCACATTCCGCTCCGCCATTTCAAACAGCGCATCGCGGTCTTTTTCCTGCGACGGCTGCCCGTTTGTTCCCCGCTTCCACGGCCACCAGTGCCGGTCATCAGCCTGGCCGTCAAGCATTCCGCCTCCGGTAATGGCAATATTTTCGGCTTCGTAAGCATAGATCAGCGGGGAATAATTGTAGAGCTCGACACCTTCAAATCTCGTTAGAACAGCGGGCAGATAATCAGCGGGATTCTGACTGAATCTTATGACCGCATCCTTTGTGACATGCAATTCCACATTGCTTTTCAGCCTGAGGGCCCCGGTAAGAAAGACGCCTTTCGGCACTGTAACTCTTCCCCCGCCCTTTTGGTGCGCTTCATCAATCGCCTGCTGAAAAGCAGCCGTTGAATCCGTCTTCCCGCCGCTATCAGCCCCAAATCGGGTGACATCAAATCGGCGGTCGGGAAAAACGGGAACCTTAATCTGCCGCATAATCTCCTCTTTCTTTTCTTTCAGAATCATATGACCATCCCCCTTACAGTGTAACGCCTGTTTTAAAGATCGCCAGCTCTCTGAAATCGTTCTTTTCATTGTTGAGCTGTCTTCCGCTTGCCACTTCAAGCAAAAAGGCAATCAATTCCTTCAGCATCTCCTCTTCAGAAAGATCTTCCAGCACCCGGCCCGCGTTAAAATCGATCCAATGGCGCTTTGTGTCATAAATAGACGTATTTGTCGAGATTTTCATCGTCGGTACAAAGGTGCCAAAAGGCGTCCCCCGGCCTGTCGTAAACAGAACGATTTGGCAGCCGGAAGCTGCAAGCGCCGATGAAGCGACAAGATCGTTTCCCGGGGCGCTCAGCAGGTTCAGCCCTCTTTTTCTCAAAACTTCTCCATAATCAAGCACATCGGTTACCTTGGATGTTCCGGCTTTTTGCGTACAGCCGAGAGATTTATCCTCCAACGTTGTGATCCCGCCCGCTTTGTTTCCCGGGGAAGGGTTTTCATAGACCGGCTGCCGGTGGTCAATGAAATATTGTTTGAATTCATTGATCAGGCGGACGATTTTATGGAAAACTTCTTCGTTTTCCGCCCGCTCCATCAAGAGCGTCTCCGCCCCGAACATTTCCGGGACCTCCGTCAGGACCGCCGTACCGCCTTGGGCGATCAGAAAATCGGACAGCCGCCCGAGCAGCGGATTTGCGGTGATCCCGGAAAAACCGTCAGAACCGCCGCATTTCAGCCCGATCTTCAACTCTGAAATCGGTACATCGACACGCTTGTCATATTTTGCATGTTTATAAATGTCTTTCAGTAATTTGACCCCTTCAGCGACTTCGTCTGTAACCTCCTGGGAAAGGAGAAATTTCACCCGCTCTTCATCATAGTCCCCGAGCGCCTCGCGAAATTCGTGAATGCTGTTGTTTTCACAGCCGAGGCCGAGCACGAGAACGCCGCCCGCATTTGGATGTTTCACGGCATTGGCAAGTATCGTTCTCGTATTGATATGGTCGTCACCAAGCTGCGAACATCCGTACTGATGTTTTAAAACGTGCACGCTATCAAACGGCGAGATATCGCCGATGTCAGCCTTAAATTGTTTGATCATAAGCTCGGCGACTCCATTTACGCAGCCGACCGTCGGTACAATCCAAAGCTCGTTTCTAATGCCCGTCTTCCCGTCTTTTCGTTTAAATCCTTTAAAGGTGAGCGGTTCTTTCTGATACGGATTTTCTGTAAATCTAGGATGATAGCTGTATTCCTGGACTCCGCCCAGATTTGTTTTCGTATTGTTTGTATGCACCCATTCTCCCTTTTGAATCGGTTCTATGGCATGCCCGATCGGAAAACCGTATTTGATGACGTTTTCATTTTCAGCAATGTCTGTCAAAGCAAATTTGTGTCCTTTCATAATCGGGCCTTTCATTTGAATCGTCTGTTCTCCCGCGGCGATCGTTTCGCCCGGCTGCAAATCTCTTAAAGCGATTCCGACGTTATCTGCAGGATTGATGATCAGGCAATCTTTCATTATCTATCCCCCAGCTCAGCCATTTGGCTGTTGATCAGTTTTTTCAGCGCTTCCTTCATGCCGTTTTGCATGATGCCGTCCAAATGCCCCGCCAGTTTTGCCGCTAAGTCCGGCCATTCATTCAGGTTCTCGCCCCACAATGTTTCAGATTCAAGTACACGGCGCGCGATTTCAGCGGGGTCTGTTTCATCTTCCCACAGCCTTTTCAGAAATGACAGCGTGTCGGCATCATCGGCTAAAGGAATAGGCGAATGTCCGCGCTTGCCTTTATAAAAATAGATGAGCGCGCTTAACGCAAAGACAGTTCTTTCAGGAAGCTTGCCGTTTTTGTTGATGTGTTCCCTCATGACCGGCAAGTTTCTAATTTTGAATTTCGAAAACGAATTCAAGGATATATCGAGCAATTGATGACGGATAAACGGGTTTCTGAACCGGTCAAGAATCTCTTCCATATAGGTCTGCAATTGGTTCTCAGGCAGTTCAATCGTCGGGATCACCTCATGCTTGAGCAGATCTTTGACAAATTGTCCGACAAGCTCATCTGCGGCAGCTTCTTGTACCGTATCATGCCCCGCCAAATAAGCGACAGGCGTCATCGCCGTATGTGCGCCGTTTAAAATCCTTACCTTCCTCTCCCTGTACGGTGTCACATCATTGACAAACAGTACATTCAACCCCGCCTTTTGAAATGGCAGCTCTTCTTTAAGCCAATCCGGGCCGTCGATGACAAACAAGTGGTACGGCTCTGCGGTCACGATCAAGGAATCGCGGTATCCGGCAGCCTTCTCCAGCTCGAGGGCTTTATCTTTCGGAAAGCCCGGCACAATTCTGTCAACCAGTGTATTGCAAAACACATTTGCATGTTCGAGCCAATCGATGAACCCTTTCTCAAGCTTCCACAAATCCGCATACTGCAAAACGATGTCCTTGAGCTTTTCGCCGTTGTCCTCAATCAGCTCGCAGGGCAGAATCACAAAGCCCTTCTCTTCGCTTCCGTGAAAGGTTTGATACCTCCTGTATAACAGGGCTGTCAGCTTTCCCGGAAAGCTTTCCTGCGGCCTGTCGCTGAGCCGGTCTTCCTCCATGAACACGATCCCGGCTTCTGTCGTATTCGAAAAGATGAATCTCAGTTCCGGCTGATCGGCGACAGCCATAAATTCATCATATTGATCATAGCTGCTGATGCCTCTGCTGATCGACCTGATGACAACCGAGTCGCGGACCTCCCTTCCCTCTTGGAAGCCTTCAAGGTAAAGCGTATAAAGACCGTCCTGTTCATTAATGGCCTGCACCACCGAACCGCGGCGCGGGGAAACGACGACGGCGCTGCCTTTAAAATCAGTCTCTTCATTTAATTTATGAATCTGCCAGTCTATGAACCCTCTCAAAAAATTCCCTTCCCCGATCTGCAAAATCCGTTCGGGGTATGACGGCTTGGGCTTTATTTTTTTGGATAGCCGTTCCACTTTCATCCCTCCTCTTTTAATTGCACACGTTCACATTTTTATGCGCATCAATATGATGCTATAATCTCCGGACGGAATTCCGGATGATCAATTCCGTGCTGATCAGCGACTGTCTGCCTTTCGTCTCCGGATGTTCGATGAGCGACAACAGGCTTTCCGCGCCCAGCATGCTGATTTTTTCGGTCGGTTTTTTGACGGTTGTCAAAGATGGCGTCGTAAATGCGGAAAAACCGATATCATCAAAGCCGATGATCGACATATCGTCGGGACACCGCTTTCCGTTTGCATAAAGCGCGTTCATGGCTCCGATCGCCATATCATCGTTTGCACAAAACAAGGCTGTCGGAGGATTCTCCAGTGTCAGGAGCGTTTCAACCGCGCTATAGCCGCTTTTCATCGTATAGTCCCCACGGACGAGATATTCGTTTTGAATCGGCAGATCGTGCGTACGAAGCGCATGGAGAAAGCCTTCAAGTCTTTCCTGCGAGGATTTAAAACCCTCTTTTCCCTGAACCATCGCAATGCGCTTATGGCCGTTTTCGATAAAATGGCAAGCTGCGAGATATGCCCCCTCATTCTCATTGGCCAAAATATTGATCACGGGCTGCCCCTCAATTTTTCTGTTCAGAACAACAATCGGGATATTCTGATCTGTCACATGATCAATAAACGCCTGATCCCGTTCGCTTTGGCTGATTAAGATGATCCCGTCATAGCGGTTGCGGTGGATGGATGACAAATCATGATAAGCATCAATCCCCCTGACGAACATATTATAGTGCTCATCTATCACATTGTTGACGCCGCGCAGAACATCGGCAAAAAAGCTAGAAGATGTTCCGTCCGTCAGACTTGTTAAAAACAGGCCGATCGTAAACGTTTTTTGCGTCACAAGGCTTTTCGCGTTAAAATTCGGTTTATAATTCATTTCGGCTGCGATGTCGAGTATTTTCTTTTTCGTTTTTTCTTTAATCAGCGGACTGTTATTAAGCGCTCTGGATACTGTGGTGTGCGATACATTCGCCAGCCTGGCAATATCTTTAATCGTTACTGACATTTATTTTAACCTGCCTTTTTCCCTGCTGTTGATACCATCAGTTTATCATATTATGAGCGCTTATCAGAGAGAATTACCCTTATGATCTCGAGTTTAAGTCGGCTACCATTTCGGCATGCTTCTCGTCTGTCAGGCGGTATAAATAGCCGAGAACAAGCATGGCGAGAGACAAGGCCACCGCCGGATACAAAAGCAGAATCGCTTTAATGCCGAGAAGCGTACCGGCTTTTTGGGCAACATTCGGGACATAGCCGACGATGCTGAGCCCGATCCCCGACAAAAAACCTGAAAGCGACTGGGCAAGCTTTCTTGAGAAATTGAACAATGAATAAACAGTGCCTTCTTTCCGCTCCCCTGTGCTCCATTCGCCATAATCGATCGCATCCGATACAAATGCCCAAGTGACCCCGTTCGGGATGCTGATTCCGATAAATGCGATGCTTGCGAGAATCGTAAATAAAAAGACATTGCTCGGCATGGTAAAGTTGATGATGTCGGCTGCTACGGAAACCGCAAGACCGAGAATCGCGGTTTTCTTTTTGCCGAACATTTTGACAAGCTTCGGCAGCATAAGGACCCCTACAAAGGAAGAACCGATGATAATGAAGTTCATTGATGCCATCAGCTCGGCATTTCCGAGGTTATACTCGGCGAAATAAACCAGCATCGCAGATTTAAGATTGTACGCGGAAATTGTGAAAACCGTCATCAATATAAGCGTCAGCAGCGGTTTATTTGTAAAAAACGTTCTTGAAATGGCCTTGAACGTCACTTTTTCCTCTTTATATTTTTGATCCTTGACGATAATCCGTTCCTTGCAGTTCCGGTAGCAGATGTAGAAAAACAGCACGCCCAGCATCGACATCAGCCCCATGACAACCGGATACGCGACCACAGGATTGTCAAATCTTACAATCATTGGAATCACAACAATGCTTGTGATGAATAGCGCGCCGAGAGAACCGGCCTGGCGGAAGGAAGCAAGCGATGTCCGCTCCACCGAATTTTGCGTCATGGCCGCACCCAGCGATCCGTAAGGAATGTTGACGAATGAATAGCCGAGGCCCCAGATCATGTATGACGCATACGCATATATTAATTTGCCTGTCGGCGAAAGGTTTGGCGAGATAAATGTCAGAACCGTCAATATGGCGAGCACGATGCTCCCGTACAATAAATACGGCCTGAATTTCCCTTTCGGTCCGATGCGCTTCCTGTAATCGATCGATGTCCCGACAATCGGATCGACGACAGCGGCAAAAAGCTTGCTCACAAGAAAGATCCCTCCGGCCGCGGCCGCCGGAATGCCGGCAACATCCGTAAAAAATTTCAATAGATAAAGCTGCCCGAGGTCAAACATGAATCCATTTCCAAAATCCCCAAAACCATAAGAAATCTTTTCTTTTACGCTCAATTTTTCTTCGGTGGTGACTACCGTTTCGGTCTGTCTGTCCGTCGATATTTCCATGGGAACGCAGCTCCTCTGCAATCATTTTGCTTGATTCAGGCTTTCAAACGATCTTTCACCTCAAACTGAAAATAGTGCTTTGCGTTTTCATAGCTGATTCCTTTGACAATTTGTCCAAGCAGTTCGATATCATTCGGCGCTTCGCCATTTTCCGCCCAGCTGCCGATTACATCGCAGAGCAGACGTCTGAAATATTCATGTCTTGTGTAGGAAAGAAAGCTTCGCGAATCCGTCAGCATGCCGATAAAACGGCTTAAAAGCCCTATATTCGCGAGCGTTTTCATTTGTTCAAGCATGCCGTCCTTCGTGTCATTGAACCACCATGCCGTCCCATGCTGGATTTTCCCGGGCGTCCTTTCATCCTGAAAGCTTCCAGAGAGGCTTGAAAGCACGACATAGTCGCGCGGATTTAACGAATAAAGAATCATCTTCGGCAGCGCGCCTTTTCGATCGAGAGAATCAAGAAAACGGCACAAAGGCTTTGCGATGTCCTGATCGTTGATGGCGTCATATCCCGTATCAGGGCCGAGCTTCGCATACATTTTGCTGCTGTTGTTCCGCAAAGCATTGATATGCAGCTGCATCGCCCAGCCTTTTTCCGCGTAACATTCGCCGAGAAAATGGAGGGTGTACGATTTGAATTTGCACTCCTCTTCAACCGTGACCCTTTCACCGTTCATCACCTTGGCAAAAATCGGCTGAACGTCTTTTAAATCTGCATCCACATACATCATCTCGTTAATGGCGTGGTCCGATATCCGGCCGCCTGCTTCATGGAAAAAGCCGATCCTGTTTTTAAGCGCTTTCAAAAAATCGTCATAATCGCTGATCGCAAGACCGCTGGCATCTTCAAGCTTTTTCACCCAGCCGGAAAACCCTTCCTGGTTGATTTCCAGTGCTTTATCAGGCCTGAATCCAGGTAAAACGCTTACATTGTAATCGTCTTCCTTCAGCTTCAAATGGTATTCCAAACTGTCTGTCGGATCATCAGTCGTCACGACGGTTTCAACATTGGATTTTTCGATCAGGTCTCTTGCTCCAAAGCCCTTCCCGTTTAATTGCTCATTCACATTGCGCCAAATTTCGGGTGCGCTGTTTTCATCAAGCAGCTCATAAATGCCGAAAAACCGCCGCAGCTCCAGATGTGTCCAATGATAAAGCGGGTTTCCAATCGTCATCGGCACCGTCTTGGCCCAGGCGCTGAATTTTTCCTCATCTGACGCGTCCCCTGTAATGAATTCCTCTGCTATGCCGTTCGCCCGCATCGCCCTCCATTTGTAATGGTCGCCGTACAGCCAGACTTCGGTGATATTTTTGAAGGTTTTGTTTTCATAGATCTCTCTCGGACTTAAGTGACAGTGGTAGTCGATGATCGGCATGCCTTTTGCGTACTCATGATACAGCTTTGCCGCCGTATCATTTGATAAAAGAAATTGGTCATCCAGAAACGTTTTCACTGCTTTTCACCTTCCTTAAATATTTTTGTTAACGTTAACAAAATGGCTCAGGCAAAAATGTGAACGTTAACATTTAATCTTATTTTATACCAGCGGAACCTATTTTTCCATTATGTTCGCAAAATATTAAAAAAACCGTCCGGTTAAAACCGGACAGCTTCGTCCTTTTATTGTTTTTTCTTAAATTCCATTGTGATCTCCGTGCCGATCCCCGTCCGGCTGTCCACTTCAATGCATCCGTCATGAAGATGGACAAGCTCAAGCGAAATGGCGAGGCCGAGCCCGCTTCCTTCTGTCGAATCCTTCGTGTGCGTTCCCCTGTAATAACGGTTAAATAAATTAGAGACAGTTTCAGCATCCATTCCTTTGCCGTTATCTTCAATTTTAAGAATGATGGTTTGTTTTGTTTCTTCAAGAATGATTTTGATGTCAGTGCCCTTTTTATTATGCTTGACCGCATTGGCAAGAAGGTTTTCCAATATCCTTCTAAACCAGCCTCTGTCAATCGAAAATGCCGTGTCTTCAGATTGATATTCAAAAGATACATGATAACCTTCTGAAAACGGGTAGCGCCTGAACTCTTCCACAAAGCTTTTTAAAAACGGAACAAGTCTGACCGTTTCCCGCTTGATCGGGAGGGCGTCGTTTTTGAGTCTGTACGTTAAATTCAAATCCTCAATCAGCTGGGACATGTAATCCGACTTTTCTTTCATCGCCTGGCCGATTTCGCAGATTTCTTCCTTTGACCACTCATAATTCGGAGATTCGAGCATCATGCTGTACCCATAGATCGTGCTGAGCGGCGTTTTCAAGTCATGGGAAAGTCCTGCGATCCATTCCTCTCTCGTCGTTTGGATTTTTTTCCGGTTCTGTTCGTCTTTCTTCAATGTTTCCATCAGCTGCTCCATCGATTCGAAAATTTCGGTAAACAGCCGGTAAGGCTGCTTCCTTTTTCCTTTTTTATTCCGGCTCCTCGGCAGGCCTTTTCGGTTTTTCGGCTCTTCAAAGCGCCCTTTTGAGAGATTGACGATCCATTTAATCGTATGGATGATCGGCATGCCGAACCGGAAGGAATACCAAAGGGTCATGATGGTGATTAAAAAGAGCAGGATGCCGATCATCAGAACAATGATTTTGATCGCAAGGCTGACCATCGACCGGTTAAACTCATGGTCCGGATTATATATCGGATTCGGTGTGGCCGCAATCAGCCACTCTGTAGCGCTTAAGCGCCTGTATGAAAATTCGTGCTCATAGTTCCACGGTTTCGAGGTATACTTCAAAAGCTCTAATTCATTGATGCCCTCGCTGTAGTCGATATCTTCGTAAACCGATTGCAAAAGTGTTCCTTTTTCATTAAACAGGTAAACGGACCCATTATTTTTCTTAATGAAATCAAGCGTGCTTTTCTTGTAGGAAGACAGGGAAGCCGGATCTTTTTCTTCTTTCTCCAGATACGACAGGATCGTATCGCTTTTGGACTCCCAGCCGAAGAGAATGACATAATCTTTGTCATTTAAATTGGCAGACCAAAAGTTGACTTGATATTTTTTAATCTTTTTTGCAGAAATTGCCGATACGAGATCTTCTCTATGATACTTTTTTTGGATCTCCGGCGGAAGATGATACGAATAAACGGTTTCCTCTTTCCCGTTTAATATTTGAAGCCAGCCCCCCTGCTTATCAACGGCATATTTTAAGAGATCATCAATCTCCCAATTGTTGTCGTCATCAACGGTGATCCATGTTTCAAATGTGTCTGATGTCGCTTTTGCCAGACCGGCATCTGTTTCACTTTCACTCAATTGCAGCCCGAAGAAAATAAAGGATAAAAACAGGATGGCGCCGACAAGCAGTAAAATTAAAAAAATTTGACTCGTAAAATGCAGAACTAATTTTCCCCTGAGCTTCATCCTTCACTCTCTTTTCTTGCTTTGTTAGGGATGAATTTATAGCCTAATCCGCGAATCGTGACAATGTATTCGGGATTGCTCGGATCTGCTTCAATTTTTTCTCTCAGCTTTCGGATATGTACCATCACGGTGTTGCTGTCGCCGTATGACGGGACCCCCCACACCTTTTCATAAATCTGATCCTTTGACAGCACCCTGTTCGGATGATCGCAAAAGTATTGAAGAAGCTGAAGCAGCTGGGCGGAGCAGCTGACAGCCTCGCCATCGACGATCAGCTCGGCGAAGTCGGGGTGAAACGTGAATCGTTCATATTCGTATGAAGATGCGACAGATGCAGCAACTTCCTTTTGTATGTATGTTCTTTTTAAATGAGCTTTTATTCTGGCGATTAATTCCAGCGGATTGAAAGGTTTTGTAATATAGTCATCCGCGCCGTATGCAAATCCTGACAGCTTATCAAGATCAGATGTTTTCGCGGTCAGAAAAAAGATCGGGGCATTGGTATGGCGCCGAAGCTCGGGAGACACTTCAAATCCGGTCTGCCCAGGCATCATGACATCAAGAAGAATCAAATGTACGGTTTCTTTTTTGACGAGGTCAAGGGCCTCTTCGGCGCTGTTCGCGGTCAAGACTTCGGTAAAGCCTTCTTTCGTGAGGACGCGCTTGACCATCTGAACAATGGCATCCTCATCATCCACAATCAAAATCGTTGCATTCTCCAATTTCCTTCTTTCCTTTCTGTCTCTTGCATGTTTTTTATATCCTCATCTTACCATCTATCCTATCTATATCGGCCGTATTTTTCAGATTTTAAAGTAAAAATAAACTTTTTCAGAAATCTTCTTTCAAAAACGGAAATACCGGGACAAAAAAACAGACACATTTTCGTGTCTGTTTTATCCGGTTGCCAGCTTTTTTGCCTCTTCTTTCTCAAAAAGATCATAGGTCAGGCATACAGGTTTGCCTGTGCGCGGATCTGCAACGATCTGGGCGTCGATTTGAAACACTTGCTTTAATACTTCCGGCGTCATGACTTCCTCCGGCGTTCCCTCTTTAATAATCTTGCCGCTGTTTAACGCTACCATGTGATGGGCGAATCGGGCCGCATGATTCAGATCATGGATGACCATCAAGATCGTCCGTTCCTGTTCCTGGTTCAGCTTTTCCAAAAGCTTGAGGATTTCAAGCTGATGGGCCAAATCCAAATAGGTCGTCGGTTCGTCAAGCAAGAGCAGCTCCGTCTCTTGGGCGAGGGCCATGGCGATCCAGACGCGCTGGCGCTGGCCCCCGGAAAGGGCTTCAATCGGCCGCTCATGAAACGGCAGCATTCCTGTAACCTCAAGCGACCATTCAATGATGCGGCGGTCTTCTTTTGTCAGTCTGCCCATACCTTTTTGGTGGGGAAAGCGGCCGTATGCCACAAGTTCATATACGGTAAGGCCGCCGGGAGCTTCAGGCGTTTGCGGAAGAATCGCCATTTGTTTGGCGATCTCTTTCGTCGGCATTTGATGGATTGCCTTTCCGTTCAAATAGACGGCGCCTGTTTTGGACCGGTGGATTCGGGCCATGGTCTTCAAAATCGTTGATTTTCCGCAGCCATTTGGCCCGATCATCGTCGTGACTTTTCCCTTTGGAATTGTAAGATTTAGATTTTCGACAATCATCTGCTCGCCATAGCCAATCCCCAGCTCATTTGTAGAAAGAGACACTTTGCAATCTTCCCTTCTTTAATTTGTTTTCATCAGTAAATATATAAAGTACGGCGCGCCTAAAACGGAAATGACTAGTCCGACGGGAATCTCCGATGGCGCGAGGAGATTTCTGCCGATCAAATCGGCCAGCAAAAAGAGCAAAGCCCCCGTCAACGCAGACGCCGGTATCAAAAGCTGATGTTTCGGCCCGACAAGCCTTCTTGCGATATGGGGAGCAACCAGACCGAGAAAGGTGATATTGCCCCCCGCCGCCACGCAGGCGCCGCTGAGAGCTGCCGCGGCCAACAGCAGTGTGCGCCGTTCTTTTTCAACGGCCGTTCCAAGGCCGGCAGCAATCTGATCGCCAAGATTAAGTACATTTAAATAGCGCGCTTTATATAGGATAAAAGGAAGCAATACGGCAATCCATGGAAGGGTTGCCCAAACAAAGCTCCAGTTGGCGTTCCATATGTTTCCCGAAAGCCATACGGTCGCCTGCATAAAATCGTTTGGATCCATTTTCAGCTGCAGCATGAGAATGGCCGCGCCAAATGCGGCGTTGACTCCGATGCCGACCAAAACTAGGCGGACAGGATTAAGCCCCTTTTTCCATGCGAGCAAATAAATCAAAATGACCGAAATGCAAGCTCCTATAAATGCAAAAATCGGCAGGGAAAACATCATGCTTGCTTCGAGGCGGTCGATTGACCCCTGTAAAAAGAAGATGAACAGAACCACGGCAAAACCCGCTCCGGCATTGATTCCCAAAATCCCCGGATCAGCCAGGTCGTTTTGGGAAATCCCCTGCCAGACGGCCCCCGCTGCGGCAATCCCGGCGCCGATGATCATTGCAAGAATCATGCGCGGCAGGCGAAACTCAAATAACACTAGCTCTTCTTGCGGCGTGCCGGCTCCAAACAACGTTTTCAGCGTGTCAAGCGGAGCAATCCGAATCTCTCCCATATTCAGGCTGAGTAAAAACACGCCGGTGATCAGCGCGGCCATAACCAGCATGATCACTGCCGCGCGGCTGTTTTTGTTTTTGATGGTCTCCATTACAGCCCCCTCCCTTCACGCCGGGCCAAATAGAGAAAGAATGGGACGCCGACAAGCGCCGTCACCGCTCCAACCGGTGTTTCAAAAGGAGGGTTGATCATCCTTGCCGCTATGTCGGCATAAAGGAGAAGCACAGCCCCCAACACCGCTGAACACGGAATGATCCAGCGATAATCCATGCCGGCCAAAAACCGGGTAATATGCGGGATGATCAAACCGATGAAACCAATCGAGCCTGCCACAGACACTGCGGCACCCGTAAGCAAAACGACGGAAACGACCCCGATCGTTTTGACCGTGTTTGTCGATTGGCCAAGCCCTTTTGCCAATTCCTCTCCCAAGCTTAAAACGGTTATCGAACGGGCGATCAAAAAGACAAGCATCAATCCGAGTGCCGCTGCGGGAACCAAAAGCTCTACGCTCGACCATTTCATGCCTGCGATACCGCCGGCATACCAAAAGCTCACATCGCGGGCTACATCAAAATGTATCGCAATGCCTGATGACAGCGCCCTGAGAAACGTTCCGACCGCCGTTCCCGCCAAGGCCAGCTTTACAGGAGTAAGGCCGCCTTTTGAAAACATTCCGACCGCAAAAACAATCGCTGCTCCCAAACCCGCCCCGGCAAATGACCAGGCCATCAGCCCGAGGGCAGAGATGCCGGGAAAACAGGCAAAAGCGACGGCTATCGCAAATGCCGAGCCGTCTGTCACGCTCATAATGTCCGGCGAAGCGAGCGGATTTCTCGTCATGCCCTGCATGATCGCGCCGGAAACGGCCAGACAAGCGCCGACAAGCATTGCACTGACCGTCCTCGGCAGCCTGAGCTCCAAAATAATTTGATGGGCCGTATTTTTTGAATCAAAGTGAAAAAGCGCGTCCCATACAGTGCCAAGCTTGATATCAGCCGCACCGAGGGCTATCGATAATGCCCCGCCGAACAACAGGATGACAAGTCCGCCCAGAAGGACAAATACGGCTCCAAGGGGACGGCTTACCAGCCGTTCTTCATGCTCCGGCTCGTCCCCGCTGGTGATCTGATGAATATTTCTGTATGACCCCAATCGATGCCATTCCTTTCCTATATCTACAATCGATAACGATTATCATTTTCATTTTATAGTATATCAGTCTCAGGCCGAATTTTTAAGAAAAAATTTATCAAATGAAAAAAAGCCCGCTGATCTTCGAAAGAAGACCGCGGGCCCATGGCTCATGACTGCCGATTCTCGCCAAACCTTTTGGCCGCAAACGGGTAGATGACAAGTCCGACAAAGAACAATCCGATTCCCAATATAAAGGTAAGTAAATCAGACGTTCCGGAGACGATCACCCATAAAGAATAAGCAAGAGCTGCCAGTGCAATGATGCCGTCGCCCAGTCTCGATCCTTTCAGCTCATCATAAGTTTCCCCTTTTAGGATGAGCTTCAGGCTGAATAGTGCTGCAATCAAATATGGGACAAGATAAGCCAGCGTCGCCGATGTCGTCAAGAACGTAAAGGCCTGGCTGATCGTTCCGGAAATCGTCGAGAATATAAAAATCTGAGACATGACATTCGTGACGATCAACGAATTGACAGGACTTCCTTTTTTGTTCGTCTTCGCAAAAAAAGCAGGAAAATCGCCAGCCTTAGCGGCTTGGTATGGAACTTCTGACCCGATCAAAATCCAGCCGAGCATGGAGCCGAACAGGGAAACGATCGCCAGAATGGCCATCACAACGCTCCCCAAGCCGCCGATAATCGCGTGCAGCACATCAACAAACGGCTTATCTGAAGCCTTCAGCTGGTCATGCGGGATAATGCCCATCGTAATGAGTGTAATAATCATATAAATGCCAAGCGCGATCAGCAGTCCCGTAATCGTAGCCCGTTTGACATCCCGCTGCGAAGAAGCGCGCCCTGATAAGATAACGGCTGACTCGATGCCGACGAACGCCCACAGCGTTGAAATCGCCGCATTATAGACCTGACCGCCAAGCCCCACGCTTTTTCCTTCAGCTTCAACAGGAAAATAAAATGATTCAAATAAAGACACCTGAAAAACGAATAATCCGGCTACAATAAACAGAACAAATCCGAGCACTTTGGAAAACGTCGCCAAAAAGTTGAGTTTTCCGGCTCCGTTTAAGCTTGTGACGAGAATGAAATGAGTGCCCCACAACAGAATCGTGCAGACGATAAATGTCAAAAGCTGTCCGAGTGTGACGGCATGCCCGCCAATCTCAAACATCTTGCGTCCATCAGTTAAAATCGGCAGGAATGTTGTCAAATAACCGGCAAGGCTCGTGATGATGGCCACATTGCTGATCCAGCTTGCCACCCAGTAGCCCCACACCATTGTAAAGCCAGCCGCGTTTCCTTTTTTCGGATCTGAGAAGAGCGCCCTTGCATAGCTTTGCGGGCCCGCTTTCAGATCCGGACGGCGGATCGATAAATGTCCGAATACGAGAGCGATCATTAAAACGCCCGCACCCGTCACAAGCCATGCCACCGTTACACCAAGCGGACTTGCCGTCTGGGCGAGCGTGCTTGGGAGCATAAAAATTCCGGAGCCGACCATATTTCCGACGACAAACGCCGTTAAAAGCCAGAAGCCCCATTTTTTTGTCTGTTCCATCTTATAATACCTCCGAGCATTTTATAAAAAATATGCCGGACCAGACCGTGAGATCAGTCAAAATAAAAAAAGCATGAACAAAAGTCCATGCCAAAACAACATACACTCTTGATCTCCGGATAGCCCTCCGCAGGGAACCCCGCGGCAGTCCTGCACTTATTCAATGCAGACCCAGCATAAAGAATGAATGGCTTCTTTATGCTTCGGCGCTGATGCCTTTTACGCATGATCACAGGCTCCAATTCAGCCTCACATGCGCGACTTATCATCCGCGCAACCTCTACCTCACTAAGAGTTAAGAGTGAGGATTTATCACATATTCACATCCGAAGGTTACCAGAGAAATTTTGATCTGTCAAAGGGAACTGATGGAAAAACGGTTGAAGCCTGCATATCAACGTAAAAGGCCGCCTGCTTCGGCAGCCTTGGCGGACGGAGCGCGCAGCTCCCCATCCATTTATGGCGATTATCGGTTATTTTTGTTTTTTCGGACCGCCTCTTGCAGAGGGTCTCCTTTTAATGCCGCCCCTGCATCTTCAAGCGCCCCCTGAACGGCGTTCTGATCTTTGGCTTTATTTTTTCCCCGATCTTTATTGAAGAAAAAACCCACATGAATCACCTCTTTAAAAATTTGGTACAATTTTAATTTGTCTTATCATCAAAAAAATATGCTGCAAGCTTTACCCATTGCATCCAGCTGCGGGATGTTTCCGTTTTCGCATATTCTTCCCGAAAAAAAAATCAAGCCCGAAAGTCGGCAGAATCAGTCTTGAAGGCCTTCAGATCTCTTGATATAGTTTTCTTTAGGAATTAGGTCTTAAAGGAGAAGCGAATATGACAGGAAAAACACACATCATGGGGGGAGTCGCTTCTTGTACGGCTGTCGCTTATTTTTATGGATATGATCCCGTATTTATGACCGCTTCAGGCGTTCTTGGCGCATTGATACCCGATATTTGCCACACGAAAAGCAAAATAGGCAGAAAGCTTCCGATTTTATCAACGCTGGTCAGTTCGATATTCGGCCACAGGACATTCACGCACAGCCTGCTTTTTTTACTGCTTACCGCATTTGCTGCACATTTATACTTTGCAAATCAGAGCATTTTGGTCGGACTGATGGCGGGAATGGCCAGCCATCTGCTGCTTGATGCGGGGACGACAAACGGCATCAAGCTTTTCTTTCCTTCATCAATCAGAATCCGCCTGCCGCTTTACATTAAAACAGGCGGCAAAGCCGAACAGGGCGTAATGGCTGCCCTCACCATTCTTTCATGTTATTTTATTGCCGTCTTAATGGCATGAACGGCGAAATTAGTTTTATTTGCCACCGAAAGTTTTTTTTAGTAATTTAAACATATGCGGGGCTAAGAATTTGTGAGGAGCTATTGATAAATGAAAGAACATTTTTTCAAAAAGCAGTGGTTTTTATGCTTATCGATTTTTTTCATGTGGATGAAGACGTATTTCATCTACAAACTGGGGTTTCACCTGCAGATTGACAATGCGCTGCAGGAGCTGATTCTGTTTTTGAACCCGCTTAGCTTTCTCATCCCCGTATTCGGCATCAGTCTTTTTTGCCGCGAAAAAACAAAGCGGCTGTTTCTAATCGCTGCAAACGTCATACTTACGGGCATTCTGATCGCAAACTGCATTTTTTACGGTTTTTATATTGATTTTATTACAATCCCCGTGTTGTTCCAGGCCAAAAACCTCGGGGGACTCGGAAGCAGTTTTCAGGAGCTGTTCAATCCTTTATTTATCGTTCTTTTCTTTGACTTGGCTTTACTCGCATGGCTGGCAAAACGCCGGAAAACAGAAGTGAAGCCGTCGCGGAAAGCCATCAAACTCTACTATACCGCAGCAGCCGGAATCGCGCTTTTTAATCTCGCCTTATCAGAACTCGATCAGCCGAAATTATTAGCCAACTCCTTTGACAGGGAAGTGCTGGTCAAGCATATCGGATTGTACCAGTTCCATCTGTTCGACGGGATTACGCAAACGTTTAATTTGACGCAAAAGGCGGTTGCGGATGAGAACAGTCTGGCGACGATCGAAAATTATACAAATGCCGACTACAGCAAGCCAAACAAAGAGATGTTCGGCACCGCTAAAGGGCGCAATGTCATTTTCGTGACGCTTGAATCGACGCAAAGCTTTGTCATCGATGAAAAAGTGAACGGAAAAGAAATCACTCCGTTTTTGAATCAATTCATTAAAAAGAGCTATTATTTTGACCACTTTTATCAGCAGACCGAACAGGGAAAAACCTCTGATTCCGAGTTTATCGTCGCCAATTCTCTTTATCCGTCGTTAAGCGGAGCTGTCTTTTTTACCAAAAGCGAAAATCAATACAATTCGATATATAAAACACTGTCGAAAAACGATTATACCTCCGCCGTATTTCATGCCAACAACAAAAAGTTCTGGAACAGGGACGTCATGTACGGCTCTCTCGGCATTGACCGCTTTTATGATGTGGATAATTTCAATGTGACAGATGATAATTCAACAGGCTGGGGACTGAAGGATAAAGAATTTTTGGCGCAGTCCGCAGATATCATGAAGGAATTGCCGCAGCCGTTTTACAGCAGCCTGATTACGCTGACCAACCACTTTCCATTCCAAATTGATGACAAGGATCGGCTGATTGATGAATATGATTCAAACAGCGAGGTGTTAAACCGCTATGTAACGACAGTGCGCTACCAGGACGAAGCACTGAAGCATTTTATCGCGAAGCTGAAAGAAAACGGGCTGTATGAACACTCGGTGATTGTCTTTATGGGGGACCACTACGGCATTTCTGAAGCACATAACGATGCACTCGCCCAATTTTTAGGAAAAAGCGAAATCACACCGTATGATACTGTCCAGCTTCAGCGTGTCCCATTGATTATCCACATCCCGGGGATTACCGACAAAAAGCCGCAAACCATTTCAGAAATAGGCGGACAAATCGATGTCAAACCGACATTGCTTCATTTGCTGGGAGTCGATACAAAAGGCATGATCCAGTTTGGAAACGATCTATTTTCTAACGAGCGAATGCCTTTCGCCGTACTAAGGAATGGAAGCTTTATTACAAACGACTATCTCTATACGAAAAATGCCTGCTACAATCAAAAAACCGGAGAGCTCCTTGAGGATGCGAAAGACAAATGCGGGTCTTTGAAAGAGAAAGCGAATGAGGAGCTTTCCCTGTCCGATAAAATCATCAATGGAGATTTGTTGAGGTTTTATAAAAAATAAGTCTGTTTCGCCCCCTCCCACAAGCATTTACTGCGGTGGGAGGGGCTGTTTAAATTTGCGGACGGTTGGGTATTATATACCGAATGTTCGATATGGCCTTGCGGATTTGCTAATCCTTCGATAATCTAATGAATAGACAATTTTGTTTCGGGTGCCGATTATTTCATGAAGTGTTATAAAATTTCTGAATAAGAAGGTTTTAAAATGAGTGAAACACAACAAAAGATAAACAAAATGCCGATTGTTGCCGTATTGATTACCGGGACTTTTATCGCCATTTTAAACCAGACGCTGCTGACGACGGCGCTGCCGCCTATCATGCGGGATTTGAACATTACCCCGGGGCTCGCCCAGTGGCTGACGACCGTTTTTATGCTTGTAAACGGGATTATGATTCCGGTTACGGCGTTTTTAATTGAAAAATTCACGACGAGAAAGCTGTTTATGGCCGCCATGTCATTATTTACGGCAGGAACCCTGATCTGCGCATTATCGTTCAGCTTTCCCGCTTTAATTGTTGGACGAATCGTACAGGCGGCCGGCGCGGGGATCATGATGCCTTTAATGCAGACAGTGCTTCTGCTGATCTTTCCAAAGGAAAAACGCGGCTCAGCGATGGGGATGGTTGGTCTTGTCATCGCCTTTGCCCCGGCGCTCGGACCGACGCTATCGGGCTGGATCGTCGACCGTTATCCGTGGGAAGTATTGTTTTATCTTCTTCTGCCGTTCGCAATTATTGATATGATCATCGCCTCGTTTATTTTGAAAAATGTGACAGAACAAACATCGCCCAAGATGGATGTGCCTTCGATCATTTTGTCTTCTTTTGGATTCGGCGGCATTCTTTACGGGTTCAGCAGCGCAGGCGTCGACGGCTGGACCGGCCCGGATGTGCTGGCCGGATTTGCGATTGGTGCCGTCACCCTGTTTTGGTTTATATGGAGGCAGCTCCATTTAAAAGAGCCGATTTTGGAATTCAGGGTATTTAAATATCCGATGTTCACGCTTGCCACGGTCATCGGCATGGTCGTCTTTATGGCGATGATCGGGGCTGCGACAATCGTTCCGATCTACATGCAGGATATGCGCCATTTCACCGCAATGGAATCAGGGATGATGCTTTTTCCGGGAGCTGTTGTCATGGGCTTGATGTCGCCGATTACCGGAAGAATTTTCGATAAAATCGGGGCGCGGGTGTTAAGCATTACCGGTTTGACGACCATTTTCGTTACGACGCTGCTGTTGACACACCTGTCAGAGGCGACTCCTTTCGCATACCTGTCGACCGTCTATGCGTTTCGAATGGTCGGAATGGGAATGGTGTTAATGCCGGTGACGACAGCCGGGCTGAACCAGCTTCCGCGCCACCTGATACCGCATGGCACAGCCATGAACAATACGATGAGGCAAATGTCCGGTTCAATCGGAACGGCGATTCTGATCACAATCATGACGCAGCGGGCTTTAGCTGATCCGGCGGGCCCAGGCTCGGAAACAGCGATGATCCACGGCGTCAATCTGGCCTTTATGACCGCGGCCGGTTTATCAGGCGTCGGATTGGTCCTCGCATTCTTTATTAAACATAATCGCCGCGGACCGCTGAATGACCGCAGACGTAAACCGGCCAAAAGCCGCCTCGTGTTGCACGAAGAATAGACAAAATCCCGGGTTCATGACAAGAACCCGGGATTTTGTTTGCGATTTTATTCGAAGCCGTTTGTCATCGTTTCAGGATCAGGACCTACGCGCTCGTCTTTGTTGAGGGCGTCGATTTTTTCCATATCTTCTTTGGATAGTTCAAAGTCGAAGATATCGGCGTTTTCGATAATTCTGTGTTCCTTGATTGATTTCGGAATCGTAACGACTTCACTTTGCAGATCCCACCGCAAAATGATTTGAGCGACAGATTTGTTGTATTTTTTGGCGATGTCAGCAAGCACTTCATTGTCAAGGAGTTTACCTTGCATCAATGGAGACCATGCTTCAAGCTGAATCCCCTGCTTTTTGCAGTATTCTCTTAATTCAAGCTGTGTTAAGCGCGGGTGGAATTCGACCTGGTTGACCATCGGCTTGATTTCTGCATCTTCCAATAAGCTTTCCAGATGATGCACATTAAAATTGCTGACGCCGATCGCTCTGACTTTGCCGTCTTTATACAGCTTCTCCAATGCACGCCATGTATCTTTAAATTTGGCCTTATCTTTTCCAGGCCAGTGAATCAAATATAAATCAAGGTAGTCAAGGCCAAGCTTTCTAAGGCTTTCATCAAAAGCGGCCAACGCCTGCTCATAGCCCTGGTCACCGTTCCAAACTTTTGAAGTGACGAAAAGCTCCTCGCGGCCAACGCCTGATTCTTTAATCCCTTTGCCGACGCCTTCTTCATTTTGATAGATCGCAGCTGTGTCAATGCTCCGGTATCCGTTTTTAATGGCTGCTTTTACAGATTCGACGACTTGGCTGCCCTCTTCTACTTTAAAGACCCCAAGACCAAACCACGGCATTTTCACTCCGTTATGTAATGTAACAGTGTCTTGTAAACTGCTTACCATATTGAATGACCACCTTTCATTTATTCAGAATGCTTAAATAAGCATCATGTCCATTATCTCATATTGGAGGGAATTGACATAATAAATTGCTCATTTGCCTTCTGCTGCCCGCTCAGGCAAAGCCAAAGCCAAAGCGAGCGCTCCCGTGATTCCCGCATCGTCGCCAAGACCCGGCGGCACGATATACTGATCAAGATCCGGGAGGACGAGATATCCGTTTACATATTCGGAAAGCTTTTCACGAATAAGCGGGAATAATTGCTGCTGCTTCATGACTCCTCCGCCCATCACGATTTTTTCCGGACATAAAATCAAAATATAGTGCATAAGCGCCTGAGCCAAATAATCGGCTTCAAGCTCCCACACCTCGTTGCGGCCGGCCAAATCCTTTCCTTGTTTGCCCCAGCGTTTTTCAATCGCCGGTCCTGATGCCATTCCTTCAAGACAATCGTTGTGATATGGACAGTTTCCTGCAAACGTATCCTTTTCATGGCGCCTGATGAGAATATGTCCCATTTCAGGATGGCTGAAGCTTTGAACCAGTTTGCCCCCGATGACAGCCCCTGCGCCGATGCCGGTGCCGACCGTGATATAAAGACAGCTGTCAAGCCCTTGTGCGGCTCCTTTCGTGATTTCCCCGAGTGCAGCCGCATTGACATCCGTCGTAAAAGAAACGGGAATGCCGAACCTTTTTTTCAGCTCAGGAATCAACGGATAGTTCCTCCATGCCAATTTCGGCGTATTGGTAATATAGCCGAAATCAGGGCTTTCCTTTGCCAATGACATCGGTCCGAACGAGCCGACACCTATTGATTCGAGCTGATACATATCAAAGAAAGCGGACAGCCTTCCAATCGTTTCTTCAGGCGTCTCTGTCGGAATCGTCAGCCTGTCGATGATTTCCCCGTTCTCTGTTCCGACCGCGCATACAAATTTTGTTCCCCCTGCTTCAATTGCTCCGTAATATTTCATCATCTCGGCTCCTTTTTTGTCTGGTTTCTTGTCTTTAATTGAATGATAAATCAGACAAAGGAGGAAAGCAATTCAATATACCTTTGAAAACCCTCACTCATCAAGAAGTTCGGCTTCCAAATCATTGATGTACTGGCGCAGCTGGTGGGCTGTTTCCCTGGAAATTTCACGGTTTTCAAACAGCTCTTGAATTTCATTGCGAATGATCTGGACCGATTTTAAGCGAATCTCTTTTTTTTGTTTTTCATAGCGGACATTTTCCCGTCGTCCTGCGGTTCCGTGCTGAAGCCGCAGAATCAGGCGCTGATAAAAAGCGATGACAGACTGGGCCGCTTCTTTATTGTCGTCATTCATATGCTGTTTTACCGTTTCGATGGCCGCTTTTGCCGTTTGAATCCGGGCCTTTTTCAGCATGTCCGCGCTTTCGTCCCGCTGCCTTCCCGTCTCTTCTTTTTTTCCGCTGTCTATCAAATGCTTCAATTTTATGACGGACACGCCGGCTTTGAACGGATTGGCAAAGAGCATTTCTTTCTCTTGAAGCCTTTCTTTCAGGTTGTCTGCGATGCGCTCTGTGATCTGTTTGCTTTTTCGCATAGCCTCCAGCTCCACCTGTTCCGCTTTCAAGGCATGCGCACGGATTTTGTTTTCCTGCTTTTTGAGGCGCAAATGCTGTTTGAGCGAATATTGTTCAAATCTGAGCCTTTTCATCTTTTCGTTGTACTCTGATATGACGGCCAGTGCAGCGGCTCTATTTTTGTCATTCATCTCCTCTTTTAATGCCTTGATCGTTGTTTTCATCAGCTTTCTTCTGACGCTTTGAAACTGGCTTCCGCTTGACGGGAGCTCCTTCCTTTCTGAAAGAAGCGGCAAAAAGACGCTCGCCGTCATCAATGTGCACAGTATCACCCCGGCTGCCAGAAAGATGATAAAATCGCGTTCCGGAAACGGACGGCCGTCCTCCAACACAAAAGGAATCGAAAACGCTCCGGCCAAGGTCACCGCTCCTCGTACGCCCGAAATCGACATCTGAAGCAGGGAGCGCAGCTTTTCCCTGCCCGAAACCTGTTTCGTTTGAAGCCCCCAATTGCCCTGCCAAAACAAAAACACCCATACAAAACGGAGAATCAGCAATAGCAGCGTAATCAGAATGATGTAGCTGACTACTCTTGCATTGTTAAACGCCGCATTCCCAAATATGACGGAGAGGGCGCCCGGCATCTGCAATCCAAGCAGAACAAAGACAAGACCGTTCAAAATAAAAAGAATGATGCTCCATGTGCTGGCCGACACGATCTTCAGCTTGACCATCGCCGATTCGGCCCTGTCATGCTCAGCCGCATGTGTAATTCCCCCGGCCACGACGGCAAGGATTCCCGACACGCCAAGCTCCTCTGCCGTCAAATAAACCACAAAAGGGGTCAGAATTTGAATCAGCATATGCATTGTCACATCTTCCATCCCGAATCTGCGGAGCAAATAGCGAAACCGAAGAATCAGAAAAGAAAGAACCGCACCGGTGATCAGACCGCCAAAAGCGATCAGCAAAAAGCTGAACACCGCCGCTGACCACGAAAAAGCGCCCGTCACGGCCGCGGCAATTGCGAATTTAAAGGCGACAAGACCTGATGCATCATTCATCAAGCCTTCGCCTTCAAGAAGACGCATCATCTTCGTCGGCATATCGATCCGTTTCGAAAGCGCGCTGACGGCGACAACATCTGTCGGCGATAAAATGGCTGCAAGGGCAAAAGATGCGGGCAGCGGAATCTGCGGAATCATCCAATGAATCGCATAGCCTCCAAGCAGCACGGTTACAAATACAAGGCCGAGCGCCAAAAGAAGGATCGGCGTCCTCAATTTCCACAGCTCGTCTCTCGGTATCCGCCTTCCGTCATTAAACAGCAAGGGAGCGATAAATAAAACAAAAAAAAGCTCCGGACTGAGCGCGATATGAAGACCGCCCGGAAAAGCCCCCGCGATGATGCCCAATCCCACCTGGATCAATGGAACGGGAACAAATGGAATCAACCGGTGAATGATATTCGACATCGCGATAATTGTTAAAAGAACCAAAACAGCGAGGAAAATGGCCACTCAAATACCTCCTATATACCGCAAAGCATGCCTGTTCAGCCGTTCATGCCGGCTGTCTTCGGCCATGCTCTTCTTTGTTCAGTATTCTTTCGCGGCCGAAAACCTATACATTTGCCTTTGGAAACGTCTTTTTCTTCTTAGATGAAGGGTTTTTCACGCTTGGAACGAAGTATCATTTGCATACTCTGCAAAAAGGAGATTGCTGATCATGAATCATCCATTTCGTTCATTTCGTTCGTTATTCCCTGTTTTAACAGATCATATCCATCTGGGCGCCTGTTCTGCCGGCGCTTTGGCTTTGCCTGTCTCAGAAGCGATGGACGAATACCGCCGCAGACTCCTATACTCGGGAGCCGATTGGAGAGCATCCATGGAGAAGATGGAAGCGGCAAAGGATCAATTCGCACGGCTGATCGGCGCCGAACGAGAGGAAGTCGCCGTTCTGGCCTCTGTTTCCGACGCCGTTTCGGCTATTGCGCTTTCACTGCCGCATCATCGTCAAAAAAACAACATCGTTTTTACCGATATCGATTTTCCTGCAGTCGGACAAGTCTGGCTTGCCCAGGACCGTTTTAAACACAATTTCACAGTCATCCACGGCCATGGCGGAATCATCGGCATCACGCAATACGAACACGAAATATCGGATCAAACCCTTTTGACATGCGTTCCCCATGTCAGCCACTACAACGGATTTCAGCAAGATTTGAAACAGATTGCGGAAATCGTCCATCAGAAGGGATCGCTTTTATTCGTTGATGCCTACCAATCCGCCGGACATATTCCGATCAATGTCAAAGACATGGATATCGATATTCTTGCAGCAGGTACAAGAAAATATATGCTCGGCATTCCGGGAACGGCGTTTCTGTATATCAAACGGGAACTTGCAGAACAGTTCAAACCGCAGATGACCGGATGGTTTGGCAAAGACAGGGATTCAGCCTTTGAATTGTTTGATTCCCGATTTGCAGCAGGAGCAAAACGGTTTGAAACGGGAACACCGTCATTTGCCGGCCTTTATGCAGCAGACGCCGCCCTGAAGATCCTGCTTGAAGCCGGAACGGACCGCATCGGCTCTTATTTGCGGAAGCTTGCCGGTTTTTCTCTGCAATACGCCGCGGAAAAAGGGCTGCAGATCGCGGGGCCGCAGACTGTCGAGGGCAGAACAAGCCTGATTTCGGTTTATGCTGAAGACGCGGCCGGGATAGAGGCTAAGCTGAGGAGAAAAAACATTATCACATCAGCAAGAAAAGATATCATCAGAATCGCCCCGCATTTTTACAGCACAAAAGATGAGATGAAATATGCAATTGATGAAATCTCGGCGCTGCTATCGAATTAGACGTTGAAAATAGACAGAGGAGCGTTTTTTCCTTACACTATAAAAAAACATTTCGATCAGGGGATGATGATACACTTTGCAGCGTTTTATTGATGAAGAATGGAAAAAAGAGTTGAAAGAGATAGCCCGCCGAAACACGCTCTTCACGCTTTTAGCATTTATTCTCGCTCTCGGCATACCGATCGGCTATGTTGTATATACCCAATTTTACTCCATGAATCACTTACCAAAAGGTGTGCAGCTCATGTCGCTTACATCGCCAAATCAAACATACACCATCAGCATATATCGAACCCCTAAAAGAGGAAACGCCGCAGGCTTTTCCATCAGAGGGGAATTGACAACCGCCTCAAGCGGCGAACGAAGGAATATTTATTGGGGAGACAAAGCAGATCATCCAAAAGTCGAATGGAAAGACGAAAACCACGTTTCCATCAATGACAAGGTGCTTGATGTCCGCAGCGATACATATGATTGGAGAAGGGAGTGATGTTCACTCCCTCTTCATTGTATACAGCCTTTCTGGAACATCGTCTAAAAACGGGCTTTTCTCTCCGAGCGCAAATAAATGGAGCTCATGCATCGCTCTTGTACAGGCTGTATAAAACAGTGTCCGCTCACGCTCGCGCCAATATTGGGTTTTCGATCCATCATAGATGATGACGGCGTCGAATTCGATGCCTTTTGCCAAATACACAGGGATGACCACCACATCTTTTTGGAATGAGCGCGTTTCTTTATCAATCAGCTTGAGCTCGGTATGGGCCTTCAGGCAGCTGAACGCTTCCTTGCATTCCTGAACCGTTTTGCAGATGACCGCAATCGTCTCATGCCCTTCATGTTGCAATGCGGCAATACGCGCCGCTATCCGCTCATGATGTTCAGCCGGATCGGCCGAAATCGTCAATACCGGCTTGACGCCGCTTCTGTTAAAGGGTTCGATTTCATCTCCTCCCTTGATCAGCGGTTTTGTAAACTCGACGATTTCCCTTGTCGATCTGTAGCTTCGGATCAGTCTGATCGTCTCCGTTTTCTCCCTTTCAAACACATCTTCAGACAGAAGATCTTTCCCATGAACGCTATGGGCGAGAATCGCCTGGTTTAAATCCCCCAGTATCGTCATTTTGCTTGAAGGAAAAAGGGTTTTAAGAAAAGCAAGCTGAAAAGGCGAGTAATCCTGCGCTTCATCAATGAATAAGTGGCGAATCGCCGTGTTCTTCATCCCGCCTTTGATTTGATTTTTCAAATATAGATAAGGTGTTGCATCTTCATATGGAAACCGATTGGTGCAAAAGCTTTTTTTCGTGTACGCACATATTCCTTCCCAATGATCCGGGCGCACCTCGCCAGCATTCCAGTCTGAAAAAAGCTGCAGATACGTTCCCTTGAAATCAATAAAGCCCAAAGCTTTCACCGCCATTTTTAGCGGCCTGAACTCCCTTTCAACGATGATTTTGGCCAGGAGGGCCTGCTCTCTTTCATAATCATCAAATGTATCCTCGGTAAATTGGCGTTCTTCCTGGAGCTGTTTATAGACGCGCAAATATTCTTCTTGATCTAACAGGTTGCTCTTTTCAAGCGCCCACTCCTTTTTTCTTTCCCGTTTTTCTTGTTTTCTCAATAGATGCAGCAGCCATTTCGCCGTCAGTTCAATCCGGTGTGAAAGCGATCCCGAAGCGCCGAGCGAACGAAAATAATCCTGAATTTGACCGCTTGTTACAATTCTTTTTCCGCGGAACACAATATTTTTAAACAGCAGGTGGCCTTCCGCCAAGTAGCGGACATATTCATCAATAAAGTTTTTGAATGCCAGGCCCGCCTTATATGCAATTGCATGCATCCGGCTTTTGTAATCTTCATTTTCCGGAGCCGTCAAACAAAATTCCAATTGATCAAACGGATTTTCGCATGACACGTCTTTTCCGAGATGCAGCTGTAAATATTCCTGAAACGTTGTCTGCTGAATGTTTTCTTCGCCAAGCTCAGGCAGGACATTGGCGACATAGCTGTTGAACAGCAGGTTCGGGGAAAAGAGCAGCATTTGATTGGACTCGATCTGTCCGCGTCCGCGGTACAGCAAATAGGCGGCTCTCTGCAGCGCGGCCGACGTTTTTCCGCTTCCCGCCGCTCCCTGAACGACTAGAAAGCGGCTC
>NZ_BCVZ01000010.1 GCF_001592005.1 Bacillus sonorensis NBRC 101234 = KCTC 13918 | reverse complement strand
TTTGGGCTATAGCCAAGCGGTAAGGCAACGGACTTTGACTCCGTCATGCGCTGGTTCGAATCCAGCTAGCCCAGTTTTTGGACATCCTGTTTGGATGTCCTTTTTATTTTGCCTTGATTGTATAACTATTCAAAAAAATGTCTTGTTGAGTCAATTTTAAATTGGACTGTACAATGAAAGTCTGAAAGGGGGATATGATATGTTTAAAAAGATTTCCATGATTGGTGTGCCCATGGATCTTGGCCAATTAAGGCGGGGAGTGGATATGGGCCCGAGCGCGATTCGCTGTGCCGGCGTCAATGAGCGTTTGGAAAGCCTTTGCGATGATATTGAAGATTTGGGAGATATCACAATCGGTCAGAGGGAGGATGAAAAGGAAGGCGGTCAACCTGCCTCAGAAGAAGAGCTCCGCAATTTGAAAGCGATTACAAGCGCGAGTGTAAAGCTGGCTCAGACCGTTGATAAAATGGTTGCTTCAGGTTCATTTCCGCTCGTTCTCGGCGGTGATCACAGCATTGCGATCGGCACGCTGGCTGGACTTGCGAAGCATTATCAAAATCTGGGTGTGATCTGGTATGATGCACATGCGGATGTAAATACAAAGGAAACTTCGCCATCCGGCAATATTCACGGAATGCCTCTAGCAATCAGCATGGGGATCGGACATGAACGGCTGACCGGGATTTATGGGGATGGTGCCAAAGTTAAGCCGGAAAACATCGTCATCATCGGAGCGAGATCTCTTGATGACGGGGAAAAAAAGCTGATCCGCGACAGAGGAATCAAAGTATATACGATGCATGAAATCGACCGCCTCGGCATGACAAGGATCATGGAGGAAACGATTGAATACTTGCGGGAACGGACAGACGGCGTCCATTTGTCGCTTGATCTGGACGCCCTTGATCCGAACGATGCGCCAGGTGTAGGAACTCCCGTTGCTGGAGGGATCAGCTACAGAGAAAGCCATTTGGCAATGGAAATGCTTGAAGAGTCCAACCTCATCACGTCTGCTGAATTTGTAGAGGTGAATCCGATTTTGGACGAGAAAAACAGGACGGCAGAGACGGCTGTTGCTTTAATGGGTTCATTATTTGGGGAAAAATTATTATAGACGGTCTTCGGCGGCGGAGCGGCCGCCGATCATTCGCCTGAAAACCTCAATTTCAAAATGTTTATGTTGTATAATAATTTTAAGCTAATATTAAGGGCCTGAGCCTGTGTAAACCATCTACACTCTGCCAATTTTTTGTTAAACTATTTTTATGAATTTCATGAAACCTTTTAAAGATCAACCCGTATACATAAAGACCGGTGAAGGCAGAGGTTAGATAAATATGGAAACAATGATAAAAAAAAGAATCAAACAGGTGAAAAAAGGCGACCGTAACGCATTTGCAGACATCGTGGATATTTATAAAGACAAAATTTATCAGCTTTGCTACCGTATGCTCGGCAATGCGCATGAGGCGGAAGATATTGCGCAGGAAGCATTTATCAGAGCATACGTGAATATCGACAGTTTTGATATCAACCGGAAATTTTCGACATGGCTTTATCGAATTGCAACCAATTTGACCATCGATCGTATCCGCAAAAAAAAGCCGGACTATTACTTGGATGCAGAGGTGGCAGGAACAGAAGGACTGACGATGTATTCACAGGTTGCGGCGGATGTTGCGCTTCCAGAGGATGAAGTGCTTTCCTTGGAACTGCACAGTACCATTCAGGAAAAAATCTTAAGGCTTCCCGATAAATACAGGACGGTCATCGTATTGAAGTACATTGACGAGCTCTCACTGATCGAGATCAGCGAAATCCTAAACATACCCGTGGGTACTGTAAAAACCAGAATACACAGAGGCAGAGAGGCTCTCAGAAAACAATTAAGGGATCTTTAAGTGGGGTGATGAAATGAGCTGTCCGGAGCACATTGTTCAGCTTATGCACAAATATCTCGATGGAGACATTCTTCCGGATGATGAGACGCAGCTGAAAGAGCATTTGCAATCATGTGAAGGATGCAGAAAACACCTTCACGAAATGGAAAAATCGATCGCTCTTGTGCAGAGCACGTCACATCTAACAGCTCCGGCAAACTTTACGGCCAATGTGCTGGCAAATCTGCCGAAGGAAAAACGGACGGTCTCCATTAACAGATGGCTGAAAGCTCATCCGTTTATCGTGGCTGCAGCGCTGTTTGTCATTCTGATGGGCGGCAGCTTTTTTTCAAGCTGGAAAAATGACCATGACTTCAGCGTATCCAATCAGCCGAATCTGGTCGTGAAAAACAACACCGTCACCGTACCCGAAGGCGAAGTCGTAGAGGGCGATGTCACCGTTAAAAACGGCAAGCTGATTATCAAGGGTAAAATAGATGGTGATGTCACCATTGTAAACGGAGAAAAATATACGGCTTCAGCCGGACAAGTCACCGGTCAGATCCACGAAATCAACGCGGCGTTTGACTGGATCTGGTACAAAATCAAATCGGCCGGAAAAGCGGTTTTCGGCGTGAATGATTCTAAAGATGAAGAGCAAAGCTGATATTAGCGGCTTTGCTCTTTTTTATGATGCCGCCATTTCCCTTGAAAAATTAAAGTGTGGTATAATAGCCTCTGTATATAAAATTATATATAATACAATGTTGAAACATATAAACTTAACTAATGACTGAATTCTTGGAGGACGAGGAAATGGCTTTTGAGGATATCCCTTTTTTGCAGTACCTCGGCGATGCCGTTGATATTCTCCTTGTTTGGTACGTGATATATAAATTAATAATGGTCATCCGCGGAACGAAAGCGGTTCAGCTTTTAAAGGGAATCGTAGTCATTGTTCTTGTCCGGGTGGCCAGCCAATTTTTAGGATTGAGCACACTGCAATGGCTGGTTGACCAGGCGATCACATGGGGATTTTTAGCGGTCATCATCATTTTCCAGCCGGAACTGAGGAGAGCGCTGGAGCAGCTCGGCCGCGGACGCTTCTTCTCCCGAAGCGGAACTCCTGAGGAAGAGCAGCAGCAAAAAACGATAGACGCGATTACAAAAGCGATCAAATATATGGCAAAACGGCGGATTGGCGCACTTTTAACCATTGAACGGGAAACCGGAATGGGCGATTACATAGAAACAGGGATCCCGATTGATGCAAAGGTCAGCTCTGAGCTATTGATCAATATTTTTATTCCGAACACACCGCTTCACGACGGCGCCGTGATCATGAAAAACAATGAGGTCGCCGCAGCAGCCTGCTATCTGCCGCTGTCTGAAAGCCCGTTTATTTCTAAAGAACTTGGCACGAGGCATAGAGCGGCAGTGGGGATCAGTGAAGTGACCGACAGTCTGACGATTGTCGTATCCGAAGAAACCGGCGGCATCAGCGTAGCCAAAAACGGAGACCTTCACCGCGATTTGTCGGAAGAAGCGCTGCAAAATATGCTTGAGGCAGAGTTCAAAAAAAATTCGCGGGAAACTTCCTCATACCGCTGGTATTGGAGGGGGAAGAAAAATGGATAAATTCCTGAACAATCCCTGGTCTGTCAAAGTGATCGCGTTATTGCTCGCGTTTCTTCTGTATTTTGCGGTTCATAGTGCGCAAGCACCGACCCCGAAGAAACCGGGTGAATCTTTCTTTCCGACATCGACGACAGATGAAGCGACCCTTACCGATATCCCGGTAAAAGCGTATTATGATGATGAAAACTATGTGGTGACAGGCGTGCCGCAAACTGTGAACGTCACGATCAAGGGACCGACTAGTACTGTAAAGAAAGTGAGACAGGTTAAGGATTTTGAAATCTATGCCGATATGCAGAACCTGAAAACCGGCAGGCATAAAGTGGAATTAAAGGCGAGAAATGTCGCGGAAGGACTGAGCGTGACAATCAATCCTTCTGTAACCACGGTAACCATTGAAGAAAGAACGACGAAGGAATTTCCGGTTGAGGCCGATTTTTACAATAAGAATAAGATGAAGGACGGTTATACGCCGGAGCAGCCGATCGTCAATCCGAAAAACGTCAGTGTCACGGGAGCGAAAGCCGTGATCGACAGAATCGCAAGCATAAAGGCGACGATCAATTTGGAAGGCGTAGACCAAACGGTGGAAAAGGAAGCAAAGCTGACGGTGTATGACAGAGACGGAAATATTCTTCCGGTCGAAGTTAACCCGTCCGTCGTCAAAATCACCGTTCCGGTGACAAGCCCGAGCAAAAAGGTTCCCATTAAGCTTGGGCGAAAAGGAAGCCTCCCTGAGGGCATCAGCATCTCCAGCTTGGATTCAAGCCCCGGGGAAGTGACCGTCTATGGGCCGAAAAATGTCCTGGATTCGTTAGAATTTGTCGACAGTACTGAAATTGATTTAAGTAAAATTAAAGACGACACTGAATTTGAGGCTGATATTCCGGTGCCGGAAGGGGCCAAAAAAGTGTCGCCGGAAAAAGTGAACATCAAGGTGAAAGTAGACAAAGAAGAAGAGAAAAAGCTGAAAAACGTTTCGATCAAAACCGTCGGGCTTAGCGACAGCCAGGATCTTGAATTTCTCGATCCGAAAACCGGCAGGCTGGATATCACGGCAAAGGGTTCAGAAGCCGCGATTGCAAAGCTTCAGCCGTCAGACATCGAACTCTATATCAATGCAGCGGATCTGAGCGATGGCGAGCACGACGCCAAACTTGAAGTCAACGGCCCGCAGAATATTGCATGGTCGCTGCCGCAAAAACATGTTAGAGTTAGAATTTCTTCTGAAACATCTCAAAAAGAAAATGACAAAGGTCAGGATGACGAGGAAAAGAATCATTCTGAAACAGATTCACAACCTTCATGAATCAAAAAGGAGCGATATAAATGGGCAAGTATTTTGGAACAGACGGTGTGAGAGGTGTCGCAAACAGTGAACTTACACCCGAGCTGGCCTTTAAAGTCGGACGTTTTGGCGGATATGTCCTAACAAAAGACAAAGAACGTCCCAAGGTGCTGATCGGCCGTGACACGCGTATTTCCGGCCATATGCTGGAAGGAGCCCTTGTCGCCGGTCTCCTCTCAATAGGAGCCGAAGTGATGCGCCTCGGCGTCATTTCGACGCCCGGAGTTGCTTATTTGACAAAAGCAATGGATGCCGAAGCAGGCGTGATGATTTCAGCTTCGCATAATCCTGTCCAAGATAATGGCATCAAGTTTTTCGGCGGCGATGGTTTTAAGCTTTCCGACGAACAGGAGCTTGAAATCGAGCGCCTGATGGATCAGCCGGAAGATCATCTGCCAAGGCCTGTGGGAGCCGATCTCGGCATGGTTAATGACTACTTTGAAGGCGGACAAAAATATCTGCAATTTCTCAAGCAGACTGCCGATGAGGACTTTACAGGCATTCATATCGCGCTCGATTGCGCGCATGGGGCGACGTCTTCACTGGCTACCCATCTGTTTGCCGACCTTGATGCCGATGTTTCGACGATGGGAACGTCTCCGAACGGCTTAAATATCAATGACGGCGTCGGTTCGACCCATCCAGAAGCACTTGCCGCTTTTGTAAAAGAAAAAGGAGCTGACGTCGGCATGGCGTTTGACGGCGACGGCGACCGGCTGATCGCTGTGGATGAGAAAGGCAATATCGTCGACGGCGACCAAATCATGTACATATGCGCGAAGTACTTGAAGGGCGAAGGCCGGTTGGCGGAAAACACCGTTGTCTCAACCGTGATGAGCAACCTCGGCTTCTACAAAGCGCTTGAAGCTGAAGGAATCAAAAGCGTTCAGACAGCAGTCGGCGACCGCTATGTCGTCGAGGCGATGAAAAAAGACGGCTATAATCTCGGCGGAGAACAGTCAGGACATCTGATTTTCCTTGACTACAATACGACGGGCGACGGCCTGCTTTCGGCGATCATGCTGATGAACACGATCAAAATGACAGGCAAGCCTTTATCAGAGCTTGCAGCGGAAATGCAGAAATTTCCACAGCTGCTCATCAATGTGAAGGTGACTGATAAAAATAAAGTGACCGAAAACGAAAAAGTCAAAGCGGTTATTGAAGAGGTTGAAAAAGAAATGAACGGCGACGGCCGTATCCTTGTCCGCCCTTCAGGGACAGAGCCGCTTGTCCGCGTAATGGCTGAAGCCAGAACGAAGGAGCTTTGCGAGGAATACGTCGGCCGGATTGTAGACGTCGTAAAGGCGGAAATGGGAGCGGAGTAAATTTCCGCAGATAACCGATGAACAGGACATGCTGATTTGACATAAGATAAAGGGAACCGGTTTCAATTCTTGAAAAGAATGTGAATCGTGTGAAAAACGTTTGACGGTTCTTTTTGCCTGTAGTAAAATCAGCTTGTCTTGTTTTATTCAAAAGGAAAGGCAGGGTTGAAGATTTTTTATTTATATAGTTATAGCGCCCGGACTAAGCGTACGGATGAAAGAGCTTAGTTGACGAGGATGGAGGTTATCGAAATATTCGGCGGATGCCTCCCGGCTGACCTAAAAGATCACAGCCGCAAGGATTTCCTCAAACCAAAGAGGCGACTCTTTGAACAAAGGGAAATCTCATGATCTTCCAACAAAAACATGTAGGAGGGGACGAAGAAACGTCCCCGCCTGAAAAGCAGACTTCTTCGTCTCCTTCCTGCGTATTCGGGAGGAAGAACAATATGTGTGGTATTGTAGGTTATATTGGCCAGCTTGATGCAAAGGAAATTTTATTAAAGGGTTTGGAAAAATTGGAGTACCGCGGCTACGATTCAGCAGGAATCGCTGTGGCTAATGAAGACGGAGTCCATGTGTTTAAGGAAAAAGGACGCATCGCCGATCTTCGTGAAGCTGTTGATGAAAACGTGCTGTCCCAGGCTGGAATCGGACATACACGCTGGGCGACTCACGGTGAACCAAGCCGTCTAAACGCACACCCGCATCAAAGCGCATCAGGCCGCTTTACGCTTGTTCATAACGGTGTCATCGAGAACTATGTTCAGCTGACACGCGAATATTTGCAAGGCGTAGAACTAAAAAGTGATACGGATACAGAGGTTGTCGTTCAAGTGATCGAACAATTCGTCAACGGAGGCCTTGACACAGAGGAAGCGTTCCGCCAAACGCTTATGCTGCTGAAAGGTTCCTATGCGATTGCATTATTTGATCATGAGAATAAAGAAACCATCTATGTAGCAAAAAATAAAAGCCCGCTGCTCGTCGGCCTTGGAGATACATTCAATGTTGTCGCATCAGATGCGATGGCGATGCTTCAAGTGACAAATGAATATGTGGAGCTTATGGATAAAGAAATGGTCATCGTCACCGACAAAAAAGTCGTGATCAAAAATCTTGACGGTGACATCATGTCCCGTGCCTCTTATATTGCAGAGCTTGATGCCAGCGATATCGAAAAAGGCACATACCCTCACTACATGTTAAAAGAAATTGATGAACAGCCGCTTGTCATGCGGAAAATCATTCAAACCTACCAAGACGAAAACGGCAGGCTTTCCATTCCCGGCGATGTCGCCGATGCGGTGGCAGAAGCGGACCGCGTTTATATCATCGCCTGCGGAACGAGCTACCATGCCGGTCTTGTCGGCAAGCAATTCATTGAAACATGGGCGAAAGTTCCGACTGAAGTCCATGTCGCGAGTGAATTTTCATACAACATGCCGCTGCTTTCCGAGAAACCGCTGTTTATCTTTATTTCTCAAAGCGGAGAAACGGCTGACAGCCGCGCTGTTCTCGTCCAGGTGAAAAACCTTGGCCACAAAGCGCTGACGATTACAAACGTACCGGGATCAACGCTTTCCCGTGAAGCGGACTATACGCTGCTGCTGAATGCCGGACCGGAAATCGCGGTCGCCTCAACAAAAGCGTATACAGCGCAAATCGCCGTTTTGGCCATCCTGGCAGCTGTCACTGCAGAAAGCCATGGCAAAGCGCTCGGCTTTGACCTAGTAAAAGAACTCGGCATCATCGGAAACGCGATGGAAGCCCTTTGCGACCAAAAAGATGAAATGGAAATGATCGCGCGCGAATACTTGACGGTCACACGCAATGCCTTCTTCATCGGCCGCGGACTCGACTATTTCGTCTGCCTTGAAGGCTCCCTGAAGCTGAAAGAGATTTCTTACATTCAAGCTGAAGGCTTCGCCGGCGGCGAACTGAAACACGGCACGATCGCATTGATCGAAGACGGCACACCGGTCATCGCCCTTGCGACACAGGAACACGTCAACTTAAGCATCCGCGGAAACGTCAAAGAAGTGACAGCCCGCGGCGCCAACCCTTGCGTGATCTCGCTGAAAGGCCTGGAAGAAGCAGACGACCGCTTCGTCCTGCCTGAAGTGCATCCGGAGCTATCTCCGCTCGTCTCCGTCATCCCGCTGCAGCTGATCGCATACTACGCTGCACTGCACCGCGGCTGTGACGTTGATAAGCCAAGGAACTTGGCGAAGAGTGTGACGGTGGAGTAAGGAGACTTTTGAAATAAATTAAATTCTACCCCTTTAATACGATTGTCTAAAGGGGTTTTTTGTCCAAAAGAAACATAACATCTAGAGGGTTTAAGAAGGTCGGGCATTGTGTTAAGCAGACTTGTCAGTCGTAGTTAAATGTTCAGGACGTTTCCTCATCAGGTTGAAAGGCAGTAAAACGAACAGATAATTTATCAGATTGGAGAACGAAACTGTATAAATTGGCTGAAATCTGTTGTTGCCCTGTAGAAAGCCATTCTTTAGTGTCTTTCTACAAGGCGCATTTCATTATGGGCAATTGAATGAATGCCCTACACTAGCTTTCTGAAGCCTTTAAAATCGATGCTTTCTTTTCACTTTTCATTTGGTGAGCAGCAAGATTTTCTTATAATGAGTTCCGTATCGACAAATATTTTCATCTTATCATCTTCATTATGATCAATTTCCCTGATTAACTTTTCAACAGCAAGTGATGAAATTTTGTCTTTCTTTACGTGGATTGTAGTTAATTCTGGACTTATGATTTGAGACTCGGCAATATTATCGAAACCAATTACCGATATATCCTCAGGGACATTTATGTTTAATTCGTTAAGTGTTTTGATTACACTAATTGCCATGTAGTCACATTCACAAAATAATGCTGTGGGCAAGTTGCCTTTTAGATTCAAAATCGATTGTTTGAATGCTTCTTGCACAGAGACATCCGTAGGTGACATTTGAAATGTGTGTTCAGGTTGGATCATTAAATTGTTCTCTGACATGACTTTTTGGAATCCCTTTTTTCTCATATCAAAATTATACATTCTGGAACTGGATTCAACATAGCCAATCTTTTTATGGCCCAACTCTATAAGATATTCTCCCGCCTGGTAAGCCCCTAAAACATTATTCATAACGATAAAGTTAATATTCAGGGTTTCAAAGCATGTATCTAAAACAACTAAATTTGGTTGCAATTTGGCTACGCTTTTGATTTGCTCTTCAGTTAAGTTAGTTCCCAGCATTAATATCCCCGAAGAACTTTGCTGTTTTTCAAGATTGGAGATTTCTTGTTCTAATGAGTCAACATTAATTGAAGAAATGATTAAAGAATATCCTTTTGATGTAAAAGATTGATCTATATTATTGATAAGTTCCATAAAAAAGGACTGGGATTGATACTGTTCAGTGATAATTCCGGTATGTGTGCATGCGACAAAACGGAAAATCTTTGATTGCTTATTGTTTTGTATTTTTGAAGAAGGTCTTGGATTATACTTGTGCTTCTCTGCGATCTTTAAAATTCTTTCTCTCGTTTCTTGACTGACACCGGGTTTCCCATTTAACGCTAATGAGACAGCGGATTTAGAAACCTCGGCTATCCTTGCAATGTCATCAATCTTCATGTATACCCTCCGCCTATGTTTAATAACATATTTACTCATAGTTTAGTGAAAAAATTTAGTTGTGTCAAACTTGGTGAAATATATGTATAATCAGGCTTAACACCTATAAATAATAAAGCACTCAACCCTCACCAGAACTAAACAAAACTAAAATAAAACGATTACATTTTATAAAAAAGGAATTAAATTTATATAAAATGTGTTGACTTTCGTTTAGTTGGGGTGATACTCTAATTTTGAGAAATCAATATAAATGTTTAGATAAAAAACGTCTACTTCAGTTTAGTTGTTGTTTAGTTGATGTTTAATAGGATTATAGTCTTGAGGGGGGAGAACATGGAAAAGCTAAAGTTGGGCTTTGCTCCAACACGGAGATTCGTGTTTAGTAAAGAAGACGCTTATAAATACAAAGAGTTAATAATGAAAAAAATAAAAAGTTTTGGGTTAGAAATTGAAATAGTCGATTTAGAAGGAATCAATGAGGAAGGTCTATTATATAATCGCTCGGATGAAGCTGCAATTGTAAATCGATTTCAATCCGAGGGGGTAGATGCATTATTTTTTCCGCATTGTAATTTCGGCACGGAAGACCTTGTAGCCAAAATAGCCAAAGCAGTTGATAAACCTGTATTAATATGGGGGCCGAGAGATGAAGCTCCACTGGAAAACGGGATGCGACTTCGGGATACACAGTGCGGAATCTTTGCAACTGGTAAGGTGCTACGCAGATTTAATGTACCGTTTACTTACATAACAAACAGTGCTGTTGATTCTAAAGTCTTTGAAAGAGGGTTTAAAAACTTTATTGGTGCAGCGAATGTTGTGAAGCATTTTAAACAGCTCCGAATACTTCAAATCTCAACTAGACCTTCTGATTTTTGGTCAGTGATTTGTAACGAAGGGGAATTGCTTGAAAAGTTCGGGATTCAAATTTACCCGATTACCTTAGATGAAATAAAGCAGAAAACGCTAAAAGTTGAGGAAGAAGGAAGCGCAGAGTTAGATCAAGCGATTGATTATATTAAAGAAACACTTGACTGGAGCATGGTTGAAGAAAAACACGTACGTCGTATTGCTTCACTAAAAGTTGCGATGAAGCGATATGCTGAAGAAACGGGCAGCTCGGCTATTGCTATTCAATGCTGGTCTACATTACAAGACATTATAGGCATTATGCCTTGTTTGGCAAATGCAATCTTAACTGATGAACAAATCCCAGTCACTTGCGAAACAGATATTCATGGCGCAATTACATCCATTATGGTTCAAGCTGCAACTTTAAACACGTCACCAACTTTTTTTGCAGATATTACAATTAGACACCCTGAAAACCCAAATGGAGAGTTGTTATTCCATTGCGGAAATTTTCCGGTTTCACTAAGTGTCGAGGATAGGCCTACATTAAATAAACACTTTTTATTCGAAGATCATTCACCAGGTACGCATGAAGGGGAGATAAAAGGCGGAGAGATGACAATAGCGCGCTTTGATGGTGACCATGGAGAGTATTCAATTTTTTTAGGAAAAGCTAAAGGGATTGAGGGGCCGTACTCAAGAGGATCGTATGTATGGGTAGAAGTGAATGATTGGCCGCTATGGGAAGAAAAATTAGTGAAAGGTCCATATATTCACCATTCAACTGGAATCCATGCCAATGTCATACCCGTTATATATGAAGCATGTCAATATATACCGGGTTTAACACCAGACCCGGTAGATCCTACAGTAGAAGAGATTCAAGCGTGGCTGCGAGGCAGTGACATAAATAAATAATACGATTGGAGGGAGATTTATGGAGGATATAAAATTTTTGAAGCGTAAAGCTGCTGAAATCAGAAAGTTGTTGCTTGAAACAATTTATGAAGCTGGTACAGGCCATACTGGTTCATCCTTATCAAACACCGATATTTTAACAGTTCTTTACTATAATGTGATGAATGTCGACCCGCAAAATCCAACATGGGAAGACAGGGATCGTTATATTCAAAGTAAAGGTCATGCTGTTGAGTCTTATTGGGCGGTGTTAGCTGACAGGGGATTTTTCCCGAAAGAAGAGTTGAAGACGTTTTCTAAATTCAACTCTAGATTAATAGGACATCCAAATAATAAGGTTCCGGGCGTGGAAATGAACACTGGGTCATTAGGGCATGGTTTATCAGTATCAGTGGGGATGGCTTTAGCTGCTAAGAAGGATCATAAATCCTATAGAGTCTTCACGCTAATGGGGGATGGTGAGCTGGCAGAAGGCTCTGTTTGGGAAGCTGCTATGGCTGCATCACAATATAAGCTGGATAACTTAATAGGAATCATTGATAGAAATAGATTGCAGATCACAGGCAGTACAAGTGACGTGATGAGTAATGAACCGCTTGATAAAAAGTGGGAGAGCTTTGGTTGGAGTGTTGTTGAAGTAAATGGCAATGATATAGCTGAACTAGTAGAAGTTCTAAATGAAGTGCCCAAGACGATTGGCAAACCTACAATCATCCTTGCCAACACAATTAAAGGAAAAGGAATATCACTGGCAGAAAATGTAGCTGGCTGGCACCATCACGTTCCGACTAAAGAAGAGTATGAATTAGCTATGAAGGAACTTTCTGAGCAATTGGAGGGATTATCATGAATCATGCAGCACTTAAAAAGAAACCTGGAAATAATATTGCAAATCGGAAAGTTATTAGTGATACTCTGCTACATTTGGCAAAAGAAAATAAAGATATTTTAGTATTAACAAGTGATTCCAGAGGTTCAGCGTCCATGGCGCCATTCGCAGATGCGCTGCCCGATCAATTAGTAGAAGTAGGGATTGCAGAGCAAAACTTAGTAGGTATTGCAGCAGGCTTGGCGGCCTCTGGAAAAAAACCGTTTGTAGCTTCTCCGGCCTGTTTTCTAAGCATGCGAAGCATAGAGCAGATTAAAGTTGATATTGCTTACTCAAGAACGAATGTTAAGTTAATTGGAATTAGCGGCGGCGTGAGTTATGGAGCGCTTGGTATGTCACATCACTCCCTGCAAGATTTGGCTGTGACCAGAGCTATACCAGATTTACACGTCATGATGCCTGCTGATCGTCATGAAGCCAAGAAAATGACCGAAGCCTTAGTGGATTATCATACACCTGTTTATATGAGAATTGGCAGAAACCCTGTGGAGGATTCTTATATAAATGAAGATTACGATTTTGAAATTGGCAAGGCAGTTACGATGCATGAAGGAAACGATCTAACCATTATTGCATCGGGAGAAACTGTACGCATTGCGCTTGATACAGCTTGTTTACTTCAATCTGAGGGGATTGGTTGCAGAGTATTAAATATGCATACGATCAAGCCATTAGATGAGATGGCTGTTATAAAAGCAGCTAAAGAAACGGCACGAATCATTACGATAGAGGAACACAGTATTTATGGCGGACTTGGTTCTGCCGTTTCAGAAGTTATTTCGCAAAACTGCCCGGTTCCTGTCAAAATTCTTGGTATCCCGGATGAGCCAGCGATCACAGGCAATACAAAAGAAGTATTTGAACATTATGGCTTGAGTGTTGCGAATGTCTCTACAATTGCTAAAGAAATGATGGGCAACTAGGGAGGCTGCTGAAATGAACGAGAAATACATTCTTGTTATAGACCAAAGCACCTCTGGCACAAAGGCGCTTATTGTCGATCAACAAGGCAGTGTTGTTGCAAGAAAGACAGGAAGCCACAAGCAAATATATCCTCAATCGGGTTGGGTGGAACATGACCCGATTGAGATATACGAAAGTGTAAAGGCAGCAATCAATGCAATAGCTGAATCCAATCAAAAGATAATCGACAAAGTGAAAGCCCTTACAATAACGAATCAACGCGAGACGGTTATTGTTTGGGACAAGCAAACCGGTGAGCCGGTATATAACGCAATCATATGGCAATGTCGAAGAACTGCTTCAATGTGTACATTTTTGAAAGATAAAGGATATGAAGAAAAGGTTCATTCGAAGACAGGTCTGACGATAGACCCTTACTTCTCTGCAACTAAAGTAAAATGGATTCTAGACAATATTTCGGGTGTCAGAGAGAGAGCGGAAAATGGCGACCTTTTACTCGGAACGATCGATAGTTGGTTGTTATGGAAGCTGACAAATGGGAACGTTCACGCTACAGACGTGACAAATGCGAGCAGAACGCTGCTATTTAATATTAATTCCTTGAATTGGGATGATGAATTACTCGAAATTTTTGATATACCAAAATTGATGCTGCCAGAAGTGAGATTTTCCGATGACATATATGGATTCATTCAAGATAGCGAATTATTACTACCTAAAATTCCAATTTCGGGTGTTATAGGTGATTCGCAAGCAGCTCTGTTTGCTCAGCGATGTTTTCATAAAGGTACGGCAAAAGCTACTTTTGGAACAGGAACATCCGTAATGGTGTTCACAGAAGAGCTCGTAGATGCTAAAGACGGTTTAGTTACTTCTATAGCCTGGGGCCTTAATAAAGAGGTTAAATATGCTTTGGAAGGAATCATTCATACGACAGGTGACATTATAAAGTGGATGAAAGATGATTTGACTTTATTTGATGACTTTGATGAAGCAGAGTCATTGGCAGCCATGTTAGAGGATAACGGCGGCGTATATTTAGTACCTGCATTTGTAGGGTTAGGTGCGCCTTATTGGAGTCCAAATACAAGAGCCGGTATTACGGGCATCAGCAGAAACACAAACAAATCTCACATTATAAGAGCTGGATTAGAGAGCATCGTGTACCAGGTAAAAGATGTTATACAGCTTATCTATCAAGATACGAATGTTGCCGTTAAAGAATTAAAAGTGGATGGCGGAGCAACATCAAATGCATTTTTAATGCAATTTCTATCTGATGTGCTCGGTATTAAAGTGATTGTTTCAAATGTTTCTGAGTTATCGGCCCTAGGTTCTGCATACCTTGGTGGGCTTGGAATAAAGTTGTGGAATTCTATCGAAGAGATCAATCAATTAAGAAATGAACAGCATATCTTTGAGCCAAAAATGACTCAAGAAACAAGAGAGCAATTCTATTCAGAATGGAAACATGCTATTCACTCGCTATTAATCTAAACGGAATTGCAGGCACCACTGTAAAAGGGATAATCGATAACTAAACTTTTTAAGTGAATGGCCACTGTATCAACGCCATCTGAGCAAAACTTGAGTTTTCTGTGTACATGTGGTTGAGGAGGAGGAGTTGATTTTGCCTTACAAATACTAAGAGATGTTTTGCTGCTTATTTTAAATAGCTAGTAGTAAATACGAGATTGGAGGCTTAAAATATGAACTATGAAAAGCTAGCAAGGCAAATTATACAAGAGGTAGGCGGTAAAGAGAATATCAACAGCGTGATACACTGTGTGACACGATTAAGGTTCAAGCTTAAAGATCAGTCTCTTGCGAAAACAGAAGTGATAAAAGAATTGCCTGGAGTAATGACAGTTGTAATAAGCGGCGGTCAGTACCAAGTTGTAATCGGTGATCAAGTTCCCAATGTGTATGCTGAAGTATCCAAATTAATCGGAAAAGAAACTGCTGAAGATACAGATGAAACGGTTGAAGAAGGGGGTTTGTTCAGCAAGTTTGTAGCGCTGATGTCCGGGATATTTATGCCTGTCATGGGGGTATTAGCCGCTGCTGGTATTTTAAAAGGATTTTTGGTTGCCTTAACAGTACTTGGGTGGATATCAGAGGAAATGGGCGTTTACAAGATTTTATTTGCTGCCTCAGATGCATTCTTTTATTTCATGCCAATTTTACTCGGATTCTCAGCCGGTAAGACATTTAAAACGAATCAATATACAACAGCTGTTATCGGAGCAACTCTTGTTTATCCTACGATGTTGGAAATTTATAATGCCGGTGAAGCGTTAACTTTTCTTCAGATTCCTGTTGTCTTAATGAATTATACGCAATCAGTTATTCCGATTATACTGGCTGCATTCATTACAGCTAAATTCGAGAAATTGCTTCTTAAAGCCATTCCGAAGTCATTGCAATTAATTTTTGTTCCTTTAATCATATTAGTGATCATTGTTCCTTTATCATTTATTGTAATAGGGCCGATTTCTGTATATGCCAGCGAATTGTTAGCTAAAGGAGCTATGGCTTTGTATTCGTTAAGCCCTGCTGTTACAGGCTTGATTCTTGCTGGAATTTGGCAAATTGCGGTGATATTTGGACTTCATTGGGCGTTTATTCCGATCTTCATAAATAATATAACAACTTTAGGCTTCGATCCTATAAATGCTTTATTGTATTGTACGGTCTTTGCTCAAACAGGAGCAGCTTTGGCCATTGCATTAAGAACGAAAGAAACTAAAATGAAAACGTTATCAGCAACGGCTACATTATCTGGATTTTTAGGTATTACCGAGCCTGCAATTTATGGGGTTAACTTACCGCTTAAACGGCCATTTATTATGGGATGTATTGGAGGCGGTGCAGGTGGCGCAATCGCAGGGTTCTTCAGCGGGAAGATGTATGGAGGATTTGCATCCGGCGGAGTTTTTGGTATCCCGATGTTTATTAATCCGGAAGGCGCCAATTCAGAATTTTATGGATTTGCTGTTTCGTTGATTGTCGCTTTGGGAGTTGCATTTATCTTAACTTACCTATTTGGGTACAGCCAAAAAATGCAATTAAATCAAGATCAAAAAAAGTCGGCATAACCTAAGAGTTTTAAATTTGGAGGGAGAATAGTTTAAAACTATTTTCTCTTCTCTTGAATAGGGAGGGGAATTCATTGATAAAATTAAGGGTTTCGGAAAGTAAACAACATTTAGAAACAGAAAAAGGGGAAACGTTCTTTTTTTTAGCAGATACAGTATGGAGTGCATTCACCAATGCTACATTGGAGGAGTGGGGAGATTATCTTGATTATAGAAAGATGCAAGGCTTTAATGTACTGCAAATCAATATTCTCCAACAATGGGATGCCAGTGAATCAGATTTGAATATAAAACCGTTTGAATACAAGGAAGATGGTTCCTTCAATTTCTACAAGAGAAATGATGCTTACTTTGAACGTGCTGAAAAGATGGTTGCGATGGCAGTGGAAAAAGGGTTTGTACCAGCGCTCGTCCTATTGTGGTGTAACTATGTACCGGATACATGGGGATCTGAGATTAGTGATGTAAATAATATGCCTCTTGAATTAGTTGAGGATTATATAAAGTATGTTGATGCTAGATTTTCTAAATATCATCCTATTTATTTGGTGAGTGGAGATACTGATTTTCCAACAGATCGTGCCATTGAATATTACTCGTTAGCCTTAAACACAATAAAGCGATTAAGCCCGCATTGCCTAACGACTCTGCATATCAGAGGGAGATTGCAGGAAATACCCGATGCGTTTTTATATAGTGACAAATTAGACTTTTATATGTTTCAATCGGGGCATAACGCCCAATTCCAAAATATGACTTACAAACTTGCAGAAGAGTTTAGCAACAAGCCGGTCAAACGACCTTCCCTTAATTCAGAGCCATGTTATGAACAAATCGGTTATAGCAGAAATTTATACGGACGATTTGGGCAGTTTGATGTCAGAAAAGCTGCATGGCAAAGTTTATTATCAGGTGCCAGTGCAGGCATTACATATGGAGCTCACGGAATATGGAGCTGGCATAAGAAGGGGAAAAGTTTCGGACTAATTGGCGAAGCTTTTGACAGACCCTATGATTGGAAAGATGCATTGAAGTTTGAAGGTGCCTGGGATTATGCGTTCGCCAAGAAGATATTTAAATTATATGATCTTTATGACTTGGAACCGCTGGATATCGTGTTAAAAAACACAGAGGAGATAAGGGCTGCGAGTAGCAGTGATTCAACTAAAATTGCCATTTATGTTCCTGTTAACACAGTTTTAAAGCTAGACAAGCTTCTTGAAGATTATGAATTCACGGTAATAGATTTAGAATATAGACGTTTTGGAGAAGCGGACGTGTCATATGAAGAAAATAGAACCATTATTGATATGCATATGTTTGGCTCGGACGTTTTAATAATTGGAGAAAAAAGATTTTGACTATGTTTCTAACATGTAATGGGAAGAGCCCGAAAAGTATTTTTCGATCTTCTATTAATCGTTTTATGAAATTCAAATAATGAATTAGGGGTTAAAGAAAATGTTAGATAAGATCTTCAAAAGCAAAAAGAAAATAAAAAAGGAGGAGATTTTTTCTCCGCTTACTGGTCAATTGGTACCGCTAGAGCAGGTGCCGGATCCTGTCTTCTCAGAAAAAATGATGGGGGATGGTGTCGCCGTCATACCGGAAGAAGGTGTGCTTGTATCTCCTGTTGAAGGAGAAGTCGTTCAAGTTTTTCACACAAAACATGCGATTGGCATTAAATCTGTTTCGGGGTTAGACATCCTTTTGCATATTGGATTGGAGACAGTAGAACTCAATGGTGAGGGATTTAATGTTTTCATTAAAGAAGGTCAAACTGTTAAAGTGGGAGATCCTTTATTAAATTTTGATATTTCATTTTTAAGAAATGAGAATAAGGAGATTATTACACCGATCGTCATTACAAATTACTCTGATAAAGTCGACGAGATTGTACACGTAGATCAACAAGCAGTATCAAGAGGAGAAAATTTATTTGTATGCAGATTTAGATAATGGGGGTAATGACAATGAATCAATCTGAAACTAAATTTCCTGAAAACTTTTTATGGGGAGGAGCGACTGCGGCCAACCAAATGGAAGGCGGTTATCTTGAAGGGGGCAAAGGGTTAAACATCGCTGATGTTCTTCCCGGGGGTAAAGAGAGACTAAAAGTATTAAAAGAACCAGGTTTCAATTTTGAAATTAATGAGAAAAAGTATTATCCAAATCATGAAGGAATAGACTTTTATCATCGTTACAAAGAGGATATCGCATTATTTGCTGAAATGGGCTTCAAAGTTTATCGTATGTCAATTGCTTGGTCCCGCATCTTCCCGAATGGAACGGAGTTAGAGCCAAATGAAGAAGGACTTGCGTTTTATGACCGTGTATTTGATGAATTACACAAGTATGGAATTGAGCCAGTCGTAACGATTTCCCACTATGAAATGCCGTTGAATCTTGTAAAAGAATATGGCGGGTGGAGAAGCCGAGAAGTTATTACGTTTTTTGAACGTTATGTCAATGCTATTTTCAATCGCTATAAAAACAAAGTGAAATACTGGATGACCTTTAATGAGATTAATAGTGCCTTGCACTTCCCGATCATGAGCATGGGCTTTTCGATTGAAAAGGGAAAAGATGAATATCAACCGATTTTCCAAGCTTTCCATCATCAATTTGTGGCAAGCAGTCTTGCTGTTAAGGCATGCCATGAAATAATTCCAGATTCTAAAATTGGGTCTATGATCATCTCAGCACCTGTCTATTCATATGATTGTAATCCTGAGAATGTCCTGTACGCTATGGAGGAGGAACGCATCTTTAATTATTTCTGTGGAGATGTACAAGTTCGAGGAGAATATCCTCCATTTGCGGAGCGTTTTTTTAAAAAACACAACATATCTCTAGATATCCGCGATGGTGACCTGAAATTAATCAAAGAACATCGAGTTGACTATATCGGGCTAAGCTATTATATGTCTTTAACAGAGAAGAAAGATAAAACTGGACTTGATTTGACCCCTGGCAACCTGCTAAAAGGAGTAAAAAATCCATTTTTAAAAGCAAGTGACTGGGGATGGGAAATTGATCCGACAGGTTTACGCATCACATTGAATAAACTATATGACCGTTACCAAGTGCCGCTCTTCGTCGTGGAAAACGGCTTGGGTGCTTACGACAAGGTTGAAGAAGATGGCTCCATAAATGATGATTATCGAATTGATTATTTGCGCAGTCACATCGAAGCAATGCGCGAGGCTATTGGTGATGGTGTTGATTTAATGGGCTATACAAGTTGGGGGTGCATTGACTTAGTGAGCGCCTCTACCGGGGAGTTCTCTAAGCGTTATGGCTTTATTTATGTTGACAAGCACGATGATGGGAGCGGTACGATGAAGAGAATGAAGAAAAAATCATTCTATTGGTATAAAGGTGTTATTGAAAGCAATGGCGAGGTTCTTTTAAAGTCTATTCGCAGGTAGATGGTCTGGAATCTAAAACAGTATCAAAAACATATGAACATGACCCGATCGGGGAAGCGGAAAAAATACCGCCAATCATTAATTTAAAAGTGTTTACGAATCACTGAGCTGATTGAACAAAAAGGTATAACAGCTTATAACGGCTTAAGAAAAGTGATTTATACAGAATGAGGAATGAATCGCAGGATAAGGAACCCTCACGATGTTTTACCTCTTTGGATTTGATGATCTAAAGGGGTATTTTTATGATTAAAAGAATAATAAGTCTGAGTTGAAGGACGGAAGTTGATTGTCACCCGCAGTTCATTTTGATGAAGACGAATCCAGAAGTGAACCCAAAATTAAACCGGAGTGGTCCATCCGCTATATTTTTGGCAGTCTTAAAAGGACTATAAAAAGCACTTAAACTAGAAGTGAAGCCCGTTCGCACAGCGGCATGACAGGGCGGTTTGAACAATGCTCGTATACATAATAATCTTTTTGAGGATGTGTAATCGTGAACAAGGAGACATACATTGAAGTTAGGAGAACATCGCAGTACGTCAATAAAATGAGGCGATTTTCAGTGCTGATTAATGGTGTCGAGGCTGGAAAGATCAAAGATGGTGGTGCCTTGGCATATTCAATCAAAGGAAGACGATGACAAGGATATCAAACGGCGGTGTTTTTAGTTATGGTCTATTGGCATACCGAAATCAAGAACTACATATACAAGTAAGAGAGCAGGCCTCCAGACCTACTCTCTTTGATTTCACGCTATTTTTTGTGAACGAATACATAAGTGCCTTTTGCTTCCCCGTTTGACAGTTTAACAGGGTTTCTGCAATAAGCAGACTTGCTGTATAGATATCCATCCCAGTTAGAATATCTTTTAAGTTTTCCGGTAGACTTTCTTTTTGTAGGTTTAAATGCAATATAGCCATTTTCACCTTTTTTAAGCTTGAAAGTATACGTACTTGAGGAAGTGGCGCTGTTCACCCATGTATAAGAGACACCGGCTTTAATTGCGTTTTTTTCTGCCTGAGTATTTACACTGAAGGAAGATGATACTGTGACTGAGATATTTTTGCTAATGCTACAACCTCCAGAAGTATTACATTTAATCGTTGAGGTTGCTTGGATAGGATTTCCCGTATATGTAGTAACTTTGGATTCGGAATACTTCCAGTACTCTCTGTAGTCTTGTGTTTTAAAATCTCCAGCTACTACAGGTTTTAAAAGATTAAATTCATCTGTGTCGGAGTATTCTAATTCCGGTTCTTCGACTTCTTGCTCTTCAGTAAATGACCTATATTCTTCTTCTGTCAGAGGTACAAGTCCATTTTCAGTATTTTCATAGGCGATAATTTCAGCATCAAATTCGGAATCGTAAAAGCGCTCTGGTTCTGTAGGTTCGGTATTTTCCTCTGCAAAAGCAGGAAGAGAAAAAGACAAACCAAGTACTAAGGCGCTAGAAGCTACTAGCCCTTTGATAGACAATTTCATTCAAAATCCCCCTTATTTTCCTTTTGGAACCATATTACCAGATAAAAGGAGGTGTTTGTGATATTTTCCTTCGACAAATAAATCCGAAATTCGACTATTCAGCCATTATATAGTAGTACATTTTTGTTTTTTCATCGATTGTTGGTGTAGTATCAAGACCTTCATCAGTTTCAAAAGTGAAATTGGGCTTATCGGCAACGCCTATGTATAGCTTGTATTTCTTTCCTTGAGGTGTTTTGAATTTAGCTGAAACATCTAAATTGCCTATATTGGATTTTTCTGATTTTAAAATTATATGCTGGAAGTCGCGATTCCACTGATATTTGTTGTCTTTGTGGATGATGTTAGCGATGCAAATGCCTTTTCCGGCAGATTCAGTGAATCGGAAAACTATTACTTTTTCACCGTCCAAATCAACTTTTTCTAAAATATCGTTCTTGCTTATATTTTCGCTTTTGGCACCATACTCAATGGCTTTTTCTTCGCTATCAAACCATTTGTTTTCTTTAGTGCTTGAACATCCTGCGAGAAATAGAACAAACAAGAGAAATAGAACTTTATATTGCTTCATATTGCACCTCCATTTTTTGATTTATAGTTGAATTATATTATTTCGCTCAAAGCTTATAAGTTCCTTCACCAAAAAATCAATTTAAAATCAGGGTCAGCGGGCCATCCGGCCTTCGTTTTTATTTACTTCCAGAATAGCCGCCGCTTTCTTCACAGGCTGCAAGCATTTTTTTGTTTTTTTAGAAAACAGCGGAGAGTCTTACTCAGCATTTCATCTCTTTCCTACTGCTTTTTCCTGAAATATTCCATTCGCTCTAATGTTTTTTGGACGAACATTTCCTGTCGATATAGATGCACTATAATTCAGCTGCTTTTTTAGAGAATTGGCCGTCCAGTTTGTTCCTGTTGTAGAGGTTCTCTAACAATATTTTTGGATTGTAACGGCCTTATATTCCAAGTTGAGAAAGAGTATTCGTTTATTAAGCAGGAATAGGTCGTTGAGGCAAGTGCTGTTGCTGGAAGTTCAACCGGGCTCGCACCGTAACAACCTGACGAAAAGTGTGACGGTGCAGTTTTTTATCTGATATACTCCGAATGAAAACAGGCTGACCATGTAGAGTTGTCAATGATGAAAAAAGATTGGCAAGTCGAAAGCATCCCGATCCTTTTTAAAACACTTTATTTCTATAAATCCGAATCGACAGAAGCCATGAACACCCGTACAGCGTAATAATTGATATGGCAACGATCAGATACAGAGAAGTATTTTGTAAGGTTAGAAGCATGTGAATGAACTCTCTGATTTGATCGTTCAAATTATGGACAACAAAGTTAATCGTTAGCATATACAAGCCAAATGCAACAATAGAAGCAATCAACAGATAGTTACTTTTGAATTTATAACAGAATGGCAGCATGAATGAAGCAGCTGTCATCACAATGGCGACCATTAGCAAAATGTCTTTCCAGATCGTAAGTTCCCGGTGAATGATAAAGTTTACGATAAATATGGCTGCAGCCACCATACATGTAAAGAGAACGACGACAATATACTTTGAACTGACAATCTCCTTCCGTGTATAAGGCAAAGAATTGAGAAGCATATGTATAGAAGACTTTTCATCTATTGAAAAGGCATACATCGATATAACTATACTAAATACAACCCCAACCCAGATTGGAGAAATATCTAACATTAAATAAACACATAATACCAAAAACGAAGCCGCCAACGTTTTTTTCTGCAAGACAATATCCTTACGTATTAAGTTGAACATGTTCTTTGGCTCCTTTCTTCGTATAGAACATAATATCTTCAAGAGTCGGTTTTTCTATTAACGCCATGTCCCCAAAGATTTTTTCTGTTCGTGATTTATTCGCAGTCAATGCTTCAAATCCATGAGTTGATTTTCGAACCGCTATAAATTCCTGTTCCGTCTCCCTGTCTAATAACTCCATTCCGCCTTTGACAATCGCATACTCTTCCTCAATTTCATAAAAGTCCTTTGTAAAGATATGCTCTCCTTTATGAATGAACGTGATATAATCTGCAATCGTATCTAAATCAGTCGTAATATGAGTCGAAAAAAAGATCGTTTTATCCCCATCCTGAATGAGTTGATGCAAGATATCCAACAGCTCCCGGCGGAAAATCGGATCCAGCCCGGACGTCGGTTCGTCCATAATAATTAATTCCGCATGATGGGACAAAGCGATGGCTAATGAAGCTTTCATCATCATCCCTTTTGAGAACGTCTTGATTTTCTTCGTTAGCGGCAAGTTAAATGTTTTTGCATAATCATTGAAAACTTGATCATCCCAATTGACATAGGCTCTTTTTATAAGTTCTTTCATTTCGGTAAATGTTAAATGTTCATAGAATACATTGTGATCAAATACAAAACCGATTCGTTGTTTGATTTCTTTCTCATGCTCCTTGTAATTCAAGCCAAACACCTTAATCGTCCCGCTGTCAGGCTGCAATAAATTCATGATCAATTTAATTGTTGTCGATTTTCCTGCACCATTGCCGCCTATAAATCCGGTGACAAACCCTTTTTTTACCGTCATTGAAAAGTCCTTAAGATGAAAACATTCGAACGATTTATGAACATGCCGGAGTTCAATTACATTGTCCATCATTCTTCCTCCCGATATAAAATGGTAAGCAATTCTTTTAATTCTGTAAGGGTAATGCCAATGTCTTTACTATTTTTAATTGCTGCCAACAATTGCTCTTCAATCGCTTTCATTTTTCCTTCCTTCATCATTTCGTCATTCTGAACTGATACAAAAGAGCCTTTCCCGACCACAGAATAAATGAACCCATTCTTCTCGAGTTCTTCATAGGCGCGCTTCGACGTAATAAGACTTACATTCATATCCTTTGCTAATTGGCGCATAGAAGGCAGCGGCTGTCCCGGTTTTAATTCATTTGCAAGAATATGATCCTTAATTTGAGTGTAAATTTGCTCATAAATGGGTTGCTTTGAATTATTCGAAATTATAATTTTCATTTCAAAACCTCTTTTAATTGTCTACGCCTCAATATACACATTATATACAATATAAACAATATATACAATGCGTGATTAAATTTTTAAAAGTATATCCTCACCCCAATGTGGCAGATGTGCGCCAAAACGAGGTTCCCTGCAGCCGCAGATTTTTTAATGCTGTACTTTTTTATTTTAATCGAAATAAGAAGCGAGAATTCTGTTGGCAATGGCACTGAACCAGCCGGGCCTGATAGGGAATAGAGCTGTTTTTTTGATGTCTTACTTGGAGCGCGTGACGTTTTTTGGTAACCTTAAATAGGCTTTAAATTGTTTAAACTAGCGAATTTATCGGTTCATGCAGCGGCATGACAAGGCGCTCCTTAACGGCGTCCGTGTGTGGGATCTTAATTATTTTAAGGATGTGTAATTGTGAATCAAGAGACGTACATTGAAATTAGCAGGACATCACAGTACATTAATAAAATGAGAGGTTTTTCTGTGCTGATTGATGGTGTCGAGATGGGAAAAATCAAAGATGGCGGAAGGCTGCGAATTGATTTACAGCCTGGCGAACATGCTATTCAAGTGAAAATTGATTGGTGCACAAGCCAAACATTAAGGTTTACCTTAGATGAAGGAAAAGTGCTGAAGTTTAGATGCGGAAGTCCGATCCGGGGATGGAAGGTATTCCTGGTGCTGTTTTCTACTGTGGCCCGCACTGAGAATTATCTGTTTATCGAGCAGGAATAAGCGGTTGAAAGCAAGGCTTCGTTATTCCACGGACAGAACAGCGCGACATGTGTTCTGCGGCCGGAAACTGCGTTTTGGAAAGGTCTAATTTCTTATTTTGTTAACAATGAATAATGGAGAACGTCCCTTGTCCGGAAAAGAGATGATTTTGATGGAAGATGCCCTCCTTTGGCTTGACCAAAGGGGTGTTTTTAAGACAAACATCCAAAGTTAAATTACGTATTGACATATCGGTATATCACGATATAATAATCCGTATGGAACCAATTGAAATTTTCAAAGCTTTATCCAATGAATCAAGGTTGCAGATTTTGCAATGGCTGAAGGAGCCTGATCGTCATTTTACACCCCATGAAGGGATTGATATGAACACAATCGGGGTATGTGTCAGCCAAATTACAGACAAATTGAAAATGACGCAGTCGACGGCTTCCCAATATCTCGCCATCCTGTTAAGAGCCGGCTTAATTAAGGCGGAGCGAATCGGTAAGTTTACTTACTACAAAAGAGATGAAGAGGCCATTAAAAAACTGGCCGACTTTCTAAAAACGGAGATATAAAAATAAACATCTCAAGATGTTTATTTTTACACCATACATATCGACATATTGCGATGTGTTTATTTTTAAAATTATCGTATCGGTATTTCGTGATATGTGAATGCAAAAACTTAAGGAGTGAACGACTATGTCTAACACCTGGAAAATTTATATTTTGGCCATTATCAGTTTTTTAGTGGGAACCTCAGAGTACATCATTTCCGGTATTCTGGATAATATTGCGCATACACTTGGGATTACCATAGCGGCCGCGGGCCAGCTCATTACGATCTTTTCACTCGTGTATGCCATTTTCACACCGATTCTTATGGCGTTGACGGCAAGTATCGATAGACGCAAATTAATGATATATTCTCTCGGTTTGTTTGTGCTCGGAAATATCCTGGCCTTTGCCTTGCCTGGTTACGGCTGGTTTATTGCAGCACGGGTTATTATGGCGTTGGGGGCGGGAATGGTTGTTGTCACCGCATTAACGATTGCCGCCAAGATCGCTCCGGAAGGCAAACAGGGCAGCGCGATCGCTACCGTCGTCATGGGATTTACCGCTTCTCTTATCATTGGTGTTCCACTCGGAAGAATGACAGCTGAAGCGTTGGGCTGGAAATCTGTATTTGGCGGAATTGCTTTATTGGGGTTAATTGCCATGATCATTATATTCTTGACTCTCCCGCATACGGAAGGGGATAAGTCCGTCCCTTTGCTTCAGCAGCTTTCCCTTTTGAGGAAACGAAAAGTGGCGATGGGATTGTCCGTCACTTTTTTCTGGCTCGGGGGATATGCCATTGCTTACACCTACTTGTCACCGTACCTCCTGAATATTTCAGGGATAAGCGGCAACCTGCTTAGCGGAGTTTTGCTTATATTTGGAATCGCGAGCTTGGTTGGATCGAAGTTTGGGGGATATAGCACTGATAGATGGGGAGTGCCCTTTACACTTGTTAGCGGGATGACATTGCATATCATCACACTGATTTTGCTGTCGCTCGTCACCCACTCATATATCGGCGTATTGATCATCCTCATATTATGGTCGTTTGCCGCATGGTCTACCGGCCCGACGCAGCAATATCACTTAGCGACGCTAGAACCGGAATTGTCAGGTGTCTTGCTTGGCATCAATCAGTCGATGATGCAATTGGCTATGGCTGCAGGTGCAGGAGTAGGGGGTATTTTTGTAGAGAATGTATCATTGGCCTCTATTACCTGGATTGGAGCGTTGGGGGTTGCGATTGCTGTTGTTGTTTTTTTGCTGACTTCTCATTCAGATACTAAACTGAAAGCACCAAATGTAAAAGAAGTCAGTCAATAATCCGCTGCCTTGATTAGCTTTGAAGGTTCATTGGCTTCATTCGTCATAGCACTATGCAGAATAATGGCGTATAAGAACTTGGAATACGCTGTAAACAGGAGCCGTTAGTTTTTAACACAAACATCTATTTTGGAAAAAAGCACACATGGTAAAGAATGCTCCGGAAAATCCGCAACGTTTTCCATTTTAAGATTGAAACTATACACTCGTGTCATTTATAATCGAACTATAAAAATGACACACGTGTATAGTTTTTTAATTTTTGATCTAAAAGGAGGGTGACATCAATATGGCTCCGAAAGTCGATGAAGAATATAGGGAGGAAAAGAAAAGCACACTATTAAACGCGGCTAAGAAAGTGTTTATCAAAAACGGATATATTAACACCACGATGCAGGATATTATGGATGAAGCCAATGTTTCCAGGGGAACTCTTTATAATTACTTTGATAATATTGATCATATTTTTATCGAAGTTCTTAAATTAGATGATCAGGATAATATCGATCTATTTTTAGATGAGAGACCGTTGTGGCCAGCCATCAAACGCTGGATAGAAGGGTGGCAGATTCAAATTGAAGAAGTGGATCATTCTCTATTGGTTGCGAGAGCTGAATTTTTCATTTCCTCAAAGTTTGTAAAAAATAAAGGGAATTTCCCTTATATTTCTGAACGCTACGAGCGAACTGCCAGTGCTATTGAAAAAGCAATTTATAAAGGGGTGGAACGAGGTGAATTTCAACTCCAGCTGCCCCCTGCACTTATCGCGCGGTATCTCATTTCGTTCATTAATGGTTTAATGCTGGATACCTTTCAACTGGGGAATGCAAACACAAAAGTTAAGGAGCAATTGTCTGTATTGCTTTTTTCTCTTGAACAAATGATGAAACCGACAAAAAAGGAGTGAACAGTCATGTTATTCGAGTCTTCCAGGGTGAAGCTGAGAAAAGTTACGATAGATGATGCAGAGCTTTACCATACATGGAGAAATGATATCGAAGTGATGCGAAATACGAACCCTTCTTTAGATATTTATACGATTGACGCAACAAGAGACTTTATTGAACAAGTGATCCTGGGCGCCAATACGGCCAAAAGTTATATGATGATTGAGAAGGAAAATGAAAAACCGATTGGCATTACATCATTAATCAATATTGATGATAAGAACAGAAATGCTGAATGTATTATCGACATTGGAGAGAAGGATTTTTGGGGCAAAGGCTACGGAAGCGAAGCATTGATATTGCTATTGAACTATGCGTTTTTAGAAATGAATCTGCACCGGGTTTATCTTAGAGTGTTTTCCTTCAATAAAAAAGCGATTCGTTTGTATGAGAAATTAGGATTTAGCCATGAGGGAACCAGTCGGGAGGCCCTGTTCAGGGAAGGTGTATGGCATGACATTGTGCATATGGGTCAGTTGCAAAGTGAATATTTTAAACAACATGAAAACAGAAGGACAGCACGGGCAGTTGAGTCTTGAGGCCAAATCGAAAGCAAAGTTCAGTCATCTTAAAGGCTAATTGAAACCAAAATGAGAAGCCCCCCTTTGGCGGGATTAACCAAAGGGGGGGCTTTTTTAATGTTCAGAAGAACTTCTAAAGTGCATTAAAGAAGGCCGCGGCTCAAGAATTGGTTCGATGACAAACGGTGTCTGAAGGGCCGTCTTCAAAGGAGCGCTTGATCAGGTTCTAGAATAACAATGTTAACTGTTCAAAATCCGCAAATAAGCCTTCCAAGGCCCGACATCCTCTTGATACCGCTTCGCCATCACTCTTGCAATTTGGGAGATGTGAGTAAGATCGTGTGCAACCCATGTTGAGATCTGTTCTCTAAGTTTGACGATTCCAAACTCAGGGTGTATGCCCGTTTGTTCGAAATCAGTCTGTGAATGAATCAGCCGTCGCAATGTCCCCAGGTTTTCCCGGCGAAGATCCGTAAAGTCGCTAAGCAGCTGCTCAATGGTTTTCTCAGCGTTTTTCTCCATCTGGCCAAAACGGTCAAACAAAGGAAATGTTTCCGTTTCTCCCTTTGTGATGATCATTTCAATCCGCGGGATCCAATTATTCTTTTCCCCTTCGATCAGGTGACCGATGACATCAAAGGCGCTCCACGTTGCTTCGCCTTCATTGCAATTGATCCATGAGCCTGATCATCCGGTCAGCAAATGACTCAGCGTTTGTGGCGTGCGTTCCAAGAGTTCTATATTAAAAATGATTCATACTTGTGTATCCAGATGATGAAGTGGGGAATTATTCAATGTGATATTACATTTTGTTTTGATTCATTGGTTTAGTTACGGCTGATGCTTTATGTATAGAAGAGATGATGAATTTACAAATTCCTTAAAATAAAAACTCAAAACTTTGATGGATTCAATTCACAGCAACATAAGACAGCATATTGATCATTGCCTTTGAAAATTAAAACTATACCTTCGGTAACGTCAAAGAATGACAGCAGAGATTAACCTGCATACTAGTAACACTTTACCATCACTGTGGAGCAAATTCTCGCTAGTATGAAATAATCTGAGAGTAATAAAGTTGTATCCGAAAACCTCATTGCCCTTTTGCTTTTGATCGAAATAAGGAAAAAGGGTGTTTTTGATATGAGCATAAAATATTAGATACCTGGTATGGGAAATAAACCATTAAATGGGCAAAATATCAAAAAAATATAAAATCTTGATAAAATCTTGATATTTTTTTAATATTATCAAAATTGCAAAACCAATATCATATAGAAAATCCGGTTCAAAAGGTTTAATTGAGCTTATGTACTTCTGAAAATATGGTTCTTAACAGGAGGTGACTGATAATGCCAAAGTTTGATGATTTCGACTTAAATGTGAAACAAGCAAGTGAAAAAGATGTGGTTAAGCCAGAGGTTGGAAGCAGATATTTATGCACCCCAGGATCTTGTTGGAAATGGGTTTGCTTCACAACGACTGCTTAAAGAGTTAAAGTGAGATAATTTTCAATCAACGATATAGGAGGGAGTACATAGTTTTTGAGACACTCTTTAGATCTACATCATTAATTAAACCATTGGATGAATATGAGACAAAGGTTTTGCAAATTACCTAATAGAGATTCGAAAAATTTAGAAAGGGAGAGACCGAAATTGCCAAAATTTGATGATTTTGATTTAAACGTAAAACAAGCAAGTGAAAAAGATGTAGTCAAACCGGAAGTCGGAAGTAGATATTTATGTACCCCAGGATCTTGTTGGAAGTGGGTTTGCTTCACAACAACTGCGTAATATATTGTTCTAATTAAAAGCTGAATTGTTCGTCTTAGGGCTTTAGCGCTTAACTGCTAGCCTAAGAAATAATAGGTTAAGTGCTAGAGTCCTTTTAATCTATACATAATTTTGGGATGAAAGGAACTGCATACAGAAAAATGATGAGTCTTAAAATTTGTATAATAAATTGCTAACAAAAAAAATAAAACGGAATGATAATAATGCAAAGTATTAAGAAGAATCTAACGCTTTTGTGCAAGACGATTAAGATGATTTTTAATATAACTGGTAGAAATTTTTATTTTGTAGTAATCCTTACAATTGGAACCTCTTTGACTTCAGTCGTATCTGTCTTATTGTTTCAACAGCTATTGAATGCAATTGAGTTAAAAAAGAGCTTACTTGAAGAAATATGTATTATGTTATTTATCTATTTGGGATTTAATTTGTTTTCTGAGTGGTTGAATAATATATCGTCTTATTTTAATGGTAAGTTACGGCTTCTACTTGAATATAAAATAAACTTTCTGCTTATCGAAAAAAGTAGCTTGCTCTCAATGAGGGATTTTGAGAATTCAGATATATATAATAAACTTACACGCCTGGAAAATGAAGTTGGATATAGGCCCTTTCAAACTTTTCAGGCCTTGTTGGGAATTATTTCAGCATGTGTAACTATCATATCTTCATCGATTATTTTGCTATTATGGAAACCATACCTAATAATAATCCTCTTTTTACTCCCGTTTTTATCTTTGTTTTATTACTTAAAAATTGCACAAGAGAACTTTAAGATTCACTTTGAAAGAAGTAATTCAGAAAGAGAAGCCTGGTACATCAGCTATTTGATGACGCACGATTTTTCTTTTAAAGAAATAAGAATGTATGGTTTGAGAAACTATTTTTTAAACCGGTTTTGGAGGCTTAAACAACGCTTTAGAGACCAAGATAATGGTATTAATAAAAAGAAAATGATATATGGATTTATTTTTAATACGATTCAAGATATTTGCATGGGTGTTGTTGTTTTCATTGCTGTAATTAGTGCATTTACAGGAAAATTATTAATAGGTAATGTAGCAACTTATATTAAATCGATTAGTATGGTTCAATCTAATAGTCAATCATTAATAAATAGCATTTATCAGCTGTATGAGAGTAACTTATACATGGAACTACTAGATGAGTTTTTAAATCTTGAAATAGAAACAGTAGATTCTAATAAAATTAAAATAAATTCTATTGATGAGATTGAATTTAGAAATGTTTCATTCAGTTATGATGGAAGTAAAAATTCCTTAGAGAATGTATCTTTTCGTATCAAAAAGGGAGATTTACTTGCGATTATCGGTGTCAATGGATCAGGAAAAAGTACCATACTCAAATTAATCTGCGGATTATACACTAATTATAGTGGTGAAATTTTAATTAATGGTATAGAGCTTAAAAGAATTGACCATGAATCTTATAGAAAATGTATATCTGTCCTCTTTCAAGATTATTTAAAGTATGAATTTACACTTGGAGACAATGTTTCTGTGGGGGATACTTCAAATATGAATGATCCGGAAAAAATAAATAAAACATTGGAAATGGCAAATGTCACTTTTTTAAAGGATGGGAATAAATCATATCAATTAAACTCTCAACTGGGCAATTGGTTTGATGATGGAACACAATTATCAGGAGGTCAATGGCAGAAGGTAGCAATTGCAAGATCCTACTATAGGGAAGCATCTTTATTTTTGTTAGATGAACCAAGTTCAGCCCTAGATGCAATTTCCGAGAAACATATATTCGAAAGTTTCTTTAAATTGGCTACTAATGAAATTAGCATCTTTATCACTCATAAGGTAGAAATTGCAAAACATGCAGGGAAAATTTTGGTGATTAATAATGGTGCAGTCGACGGGATTGGAAATCATTCGGACCTCATCAGGAACTGTGATGTGTATCGCAGTTTATATGAAAAAGATCAAATTGATAGCAACTCTTCTATGGTTAGTAATTAATGAGTGTAAGCTTCAGTTTTAAGAAGGCTGTTTTTTAAAGGCTTTATTTAGGGAGGTTAGATCAATATGTTGGATAGCATAAAAACCAAAACTAGTATTCGGGATATTGCTTCACGAATTGCCGACATATCGTACGTAGAAACGGAGTCGAAAAGAAATGAAGTAAATTATCGTAATGCAGGAGAGATTACACAAACACTTTCTCCAATGACTCTTAGTCATGGTTATCCTTCTTTATGCATATTGTTTAGTAATTTGGGAGTTACTGATAATGAGAATTGCTGGATAGAGTATTCCAATAGGTATGTCCAGCAGATTGTTAATTTAATAAATGAGAGAGGAATATTTGGAGCTTCATTATTTTCAGGGACTGCGGGAATTGCATTTTCGATAAGAATAGCTAGTATGCGGGGGCTTTACTATTCTAAATTACAAAAGTCTTTAGATCGTTTTTTGTACGACCAATTAGATGAAATACTAACCAATTTAAACTTTAAGACGAACTATGAGATGTTTGACTATGATGTCATGGAAGGATTAGCAGGAATCGCAAATTATCTTTTCATCATAGAAAATGATCCGACAAGTGAAAAGTATTTAAAAAAAATCTTGACCTATTTTGTTTCTTTATCTGGTTATAAGGAATTTTCAGGTGAAAAAATACCCAATTGGCACATAATAAATGAGTTTTTATTTTCAGATAGTGAAAAAGAAACCTATAAGAACGGAATATTGAATGTAGGTTTGTCACATGGAATTCCTGGCCCTTTAATTATTTTAAGTAAGGCTTATAAAAGAGGGATTCTTGTAAAAGGGCATTTCGAAGCTATAAAAAGAATAGCCTATGATTTAGTAAAACTCAAAAATCAGTATGACAATAATTGGGGGGGGATGATAGACGTAAAACAATATTTTAACCAAGAATGTCCACTTCGTCTACCGACACGTTCAGCTTGGTGCTATGGAACACCTGGAACAGCTTTTTCGTTATTGACTGCCGCTGAAGCATTAAATGATAGGGAACTTTCCGAGATTGCAAAACAAGCCATGAAGGATCTAATCGGAAATGAACAGAAAATCTTTTCGCCTTCCTTTTGTCATGGTTATGCTGGTATATCGTATCTTTATAAAAGATTTTATGAAAAAACGGGTGTGCAGGAGTTTGATAATGAATCAAAGCGCTTAAAATCAAAGACCCAAGAATTTTTTGATTTTATAAATCCCTTCGGTTATTGCGATATTGAAATTAAGGATAACTATAAATTGAAACTTAATTCAATAGGGCTTTTACAAGGTGTGGCGGGAATATTGCTATCCCTTCTATCTTTTGAAGAGAACAGTCCTTCGATATGGAATGTTGCCTTTTTATTAGATGACTAATTTGGAGAAAGGAAAGACTATTATGACAAGTTATTTTAAACCTATAAGTAAATATATGCTTAGAGTACCGTTACATCCAAACTCATTAATGGAAAGATTTTATGACATCGAAAAAAGTATAGAGGCGATAAAGAACGATACATTTTTATGCGAACAGCTTTTGGTAGCAAGCGAAAATATTTATAAAACGTTAGTAAATAAAGATTTCTCTACATTATCTAAGAAAAAGAAGAGAAACCTGATTGCTTCCCTGGGAAACTATATTAATAGAGCTGCGACTAGAACCACTCCTTTTGGTTTATTTACAGGAGTTGGAATACTCGATCTAAAGAAGACTGAGGCGTCCAAGCCTTCAAAAATCAATATTAAAAAGAAAAGTCGTATTGATGCAGAATGGTTATTTAAACTTATCAAAAAGATAGAAGTAGAGCATTTTTATGACTTAAAGTTTAAAATGAACACAGCATCTTATCGTAAAGGTAATCGCCTACATATTCCTTATAACTTGGATGGAAAGACAGTAGAAATCAATGTTAATTACAGTAAGCCCTTAATGCTTATTGAGAAGCTATGTATAAAAGAACATGTAAGTTTCAAAAAAATGGTTCGGGCATTACAAGAAAGATATCCGAAAAGGGATGTTGACGATCTTGTAGCCTATGTAAAAACCTTGATTGAAAAAGAATTTATTATTTCTGAAATAAGACCTCCCCTTTGTAATACGAATCTTCTAACTTACACAATTAATAAATTGTCAAAAATACCCTTTTTATACGAGAAATATGGTAAACCACTCAATGAAGTGGATGTGCTGATTGGAAAGTATAATGATGCTCCTATCGGCCAGGGAACTAAAAATTATTTAACAATCCAAGAAAAATTAAGGCGAATCCATTCTTTTACAAATGAAAAATATTTACAAGTAGATACAAAATTAGATGTTGATGGAATTTATATAAATGAGAGAGATATCAAGAATATCAATAAATGTATTACATTATTAATGAAATTTGCTTCTGAAATTGACGACTCTAAAAGCTATAAAAATATTTTTGAAGAATATCGCTTAAAGTTTATTGAGAAGTTTGGAACTTACGTTGAAGTACCAATAGCGGATGTTTTAGATGAAGTTAATGGAATTGGTGCTTTAAAATCTTATAGTAGGCCTAAAAATAGATTTACTCAAGATACTCCGGTAACAACTGAAGAACATAACCTTTTGAAAAGATATTTTATGAATAAGTATTTAGCTGCTGTTGAAAATAAGCATCCTATTATCATAACAGATGAAGAAATTAACAAGTTAAATATGAAGGTAGACGAGAAAAGGTTACCGAGTTCTCTCGAATTAAATTTTATCATAAGAAAAAATAATAACGGAGAAAATCTTCTTTTTTTGGGACCCAATATAGGTTCATCTGCTGCAGGGAAAACATTTGGAAGATTTAGTTATTTGAGCGATGGATTTTCTGAAGTGTTGGACGAAGTAGGCAGAGAGTTAAAAGAAAGTGAAATCGATCAAGTGGAGCTGTGTTTTGTTCCATCAAACATTAGAATGGCGAATGTTACCCGTATCAATACACCAAGAGAGTATAACCTTTCAATGTTTACTAATTCATATAATCCGAACAATGAATTAACATTAGCTGATATTCTTGTTGGATGTGACAATGAAAAGTTTTATTTGAAAAATAAACGGAATGGAAGATTGCTGAATATATCAGGAATGAATATGCTAAATCTGAGCTCTTCAAGCAATATCATTCGATTATTGAGCGATATCTCCTTAAATCAGGATTTAGAATGGAGTAATACTCCATGGGGTGCATATTATAAAGAATTTATTCATATACCAGAAATTCGATATGAAAATATTATTCTCTCAAATGAGAAATGGAGTTTACAAAATCTGCGAGGGCAGTTTGAAAGAGCCCCAAAAATTGAAGAATTTATGGCGGAATTCCAAAAGTTCAGAAGAGTTTATTCAGTCCCGGATAATGTTTATTTTCAATTTGCTGATAATCGAATTTTATTGGATTTATCAAGAAAAACTAACCTCAACTTGTTGTATAAGAATTTATTCAAGTTTCCAAGTACTTTTTTAGAGAAAGCAGAGGCTGGAAACCCCGCTATTACCTTAGGTGAGGAATATTTCTCAGCAGAGGCGGTAATTCCTTTTGTTCTAAAAGAGGAATACAGAGACAATAAGAGTAAGAAAGAATTCTTTAATGGAAGTATATATCAGCAGGTTAGCTATCCTCCTTTTAAAGAATGGCTGTTTTTAAAACTCTATGGCCCTGAAGACCGCCAAGATGAATTAATAGAATACATGAAATACTTCATTTCAACACAACTGGATAGGAGTGTTTATGATAAGTTTTTTTATATGCGATACAATGACCCAAAACCTCATATAAGATTGAGGTTTCGTTCAATAGAACCAAACAATCTTCAGATTATTTACGACAAGCTGAGTGAGTACATAATTGAATTACAAAAAATGAGCATCATTTATGAAGTAACCATCAATACTTATTTCCCTGAAATCAACAGGTATGGTGGGTCGGTGCTGATAAAGGATGCTGAAAATTTATTCTACCATGATAGCTTAGTTGTGATGGAAATTCTTAAAGTCATGAAACAAAATAGTCTGAGCCAAGAACAAGTTGGAGTGATCTCCTTACTTCACTACTTGATTGACTTTGGATTATCTTTTGAAAATCAATTAAATTACTTGCAGCTAAACTTAAAAAACAGTGACATTCATAAAAAGGAATTCAAAAAAGAAAAGTTTGATTTCATCAATGAACTAGATTCTTATAACAATTGGGAAAAGGCTAAAAAAAGAGAAGACCTAAAACAAATTATTGATATCCTAGAATATAGAAGCAAAAGTATTAACGTCTATAGAGAACATATTAACAGAAGCAATAAACATACGAGTGATTTCATTAACATTATAGGGAGCATCATTCACTTGCATTTTAATAGGTTGTTTGAGATTGACCGCGATTTCGAAAATAAACTATATGTTTACGCATACCAAACATTATATGGCCAGAGAGTTCGAAGAAAGATGCTTCATTTACAGGAACTTTAAAAAACATCTTAAACAGATGGTTGAACAGATTAACTGATCAATCATCTGTTTTTTTCGATATTGATGGAGTCTTGATTTTTTATTGCTAAACTCCATTTATAAAGACGAAAAGGAGTTATTTGAAGATGAATAATGAGTATATCTTGCAAACGAGGCACTTAACCAAAAAATACAAAAAATCGACCATTTTAAACGGTGTATCAATTAATGTAAGAAAGAACACTGTTTACGGCCTTTTGGGTCCCAACGGGGCAGGTAAGTCAACGACGCTAAAAATAATATCCGGTTTGCTCAAACAAACATCAGGAGAGGTAATTTTCAATGGAAATCAGTGGACAAGGAAAGATTTGATTTATATCGGATCTTTAATTGAAAATGCTCCGCTTTATGGGAATTTAACTGCTATAGAAAATCTTGAGGTGATAAATACGATTCTCGGCCTGCCAAAAGAGCGAATTCAGGAGGTTCTTCAAGTTGTTGGGTTAACAAATACGGGAAGTAAAAAAGTGATGAATTTTTCTATGGGAATGAAACAACGACTTGGCATTGCCCTTGCCATTTTGAATCGTCCCAAGCTATTAATTTTAGATGAGCCTACTAATGGATTGGATCCTATTGGGATTCAAGAATTAAGAGAATTGATCGCTTCATTTCCGAAGCAGGGAATGACCGTTCTTTTATCCAGCCACTTGTTATCGGAAGTTGAACATTTAGCTGATGATATCGGCATTATCAGCAATGGAATACTCGGTTATGAAGGTAAATATCATTCATATGATAACTTAGAAAATCTATTTACAGATGTTGTACGAAAGCATAGAGCCCAATAGGAGGTTACCGAATGTATTTATATTTAAAATCAGAAATGATAAAAACAAAAAGAACAATGATTAGAAAAATGTTGTTGGTGATACCCCTAATATGCTCCATTCTTGCACTAGGTTTTAATTTTCTAGGCGGCCCGGAGATAGTAAGGCTGAGTGCAGAAACGATCATTAATCATTGGGGAATATTATGGCTATCCGTGTTCGTAGCCCTTTCCACTGGGCTTTTAAATAATCTTGAAAAAAAATCGACGAATTTTAAAACGATTATAGGCTTACCAATAGATCTTCAAAAAAAGGAAATAAGCAGAGTTTTATTTACAACTGGATTAATGGGGCTAGGGTCTCTTCTGTTAATAATTTTTATAATCCTAACGAGTTTGCTGGTTAAGACGAGTCCATATTTGGTTTCACTTTCTTCTTGTATTTTAGCGGTTATCTTAATGTTTATAGCTTCACTATGGCAGATCCCGTTTTGCTTGTGGCTTTCTAGAAAAACGAATCTTTTTATCACCTTACTGTTGAATAGCATGCTTAATTTAAATTTAGGTTCAGTTTTTGCTCCTACGGGAGATTGGTGGTTTGTTCCATACAGCTGGCATTTAAGAGTGCAAATGCCTTTAACGAAGCTACACTCTAATGGAATCCCTTTGCCGCAAAATGATGAACTTCTGAGCTATTCAGTTATTCCGACTGCTCTTGTTTTAAGCCTTACATTTTTTTTCATACTGACATTGATTACTGTTAGGTCTTTTAATAAACTTGAGGTGAAATAATGCTGCAATTTTATAGATGTTTTCTTGGCGAATGTAAAAAAAGAAAGCGAAGTATATTTTCATTATTACACATAAGCATTCCGCTCGTTTTATCTGGTGTTTTGGTGATGTACTTCTTATTTAGGAATGTACCCGTAGGTGCGGAAGCGAGCTATATCATTTTTTTCGAATTAATTGGAGTAGGTACACCGGTCATCATTTCGATTATTTGTGGGCTGGTGGCCGATTCTGAAAACGAGGCAGGCCATTTTCAAAATATACTTGGATTAATTCAGAGCAGAACCGTTTCATTCACAAGTCAAACAACAATGATGATATTCTCTTATTTTGCTGCGATATTTTTAACGATATCAATCTATACCCTAGCTCTGAAGCACCTGATCGGAGTAGGTGAAGTTAACTTTACTCTCTACTATTTAACAGGTATAATTTTTGCAGGAACTTCCATCTTTCAATATTTCTTCTATCAATTCGTTGGTTATAATTATGGGATAGGAATGTGCAGTATATGTGGGTTTGGAGGAGTGATTATCGCAGCTCTGTGCTTGACCACAATAGGAGATAAAATCTGGTGGCTCCTGCCTTGGGCTTGGGCAAACCGATTCGGTGAATATGTAATGGATTATTTGAAAATGACAGGTGTAAAACCGGTTGGAAATTCTACACTTGTAATGGGAGGTTATTCTTTTTTAATTATGACAACAGGAATAATTCTTCTAAGTATCGTTTGGATAAATAGGTGGTCCGGAAAAAAAACAAACGATTAAAGGGTGGTTCAATTTGGCCAAAATCTTGGCGGTTGATGATGACGCTGCAATTCTAAGACTGGTCAGGAAAATGTTGAGTATAAAAAAACATGAGGTTACAACTTTGCAAAGTATTAAAGATATCACGATAGAGGAATTAAATAAATATAATCTCATTTTATTAGATGTCATGATGCCAGATGAAGATGGATTTAAAATTTGTGAGAAGATTAGATCTTTAATTGATATACCGATCATTTTTATGACTGCCAAAAGTGATGAATCTTCAATAATTAAAGGTTTATCAATTGGAGGAGATGATTATATTGTAAAGCCGTTCAGTATCCATGAAGTGAATGCGCGTATCGAGGCTCATTTAAGGCGGGAAGCAAGGCCGAAAAAGGGCACCAAAAGTGTATTTATCGATGGTGACATCCTGATTGATTTAGAAGCAAAAAAAGTAATGATCAAAGGGGAGGAAGTAAGCTTTACTAAGACTCAATACAAAATTTGTGAACTGCTCGCATTACACAAGGGGAAAATCTTTTCTAAAGAAGATATTTATGAATCTGTCTATTCAATTGAAAGCGATTCTCAAATTTCAACCGTGGTTGAACATATCAGAGTGATAAGGAAAAAAATTGCCCAGTTCAATTTAGCCCCTATCAGTACGGTTTGGGGTGTAGGGTATATATGGGAATAAAGAATACGTTATCGGTTTATTTTGTTAAATGGATTACAAAATTAGGTTTTGCAGGTTTGTTTATTTTGACCCTGAATATTGGATTCGTGACTTGGGGAATCAATCATCATTTTTTCCTTCCGGCAAATGAACCGATAAAAAAAGCGGAAAAAATACAGAGTAAAGTTGAAAGTGCCAATTATATTGATCCCAGCATCATTCCTCCAGAACTGGATTATACTATTTTTAATAAGCAAACAAACAAAATTGTAAAGAGTAATATGAGTTCCAGAAATAAACAAAGATCAATAGAAGCTTATCTGCATCCTAGTAAGGATAGAATGAGCTCTTTTATAAGATATGACAGTCGATATGAAAGCATTTTGATTCATTATAGCTTGAAAATCCAGTTTGCAAATATTGAATTAAGAAAGGTATTTCCGAATCCTGGCGTATGGATATCAGTTTTTTCAATCTTAATTTATTGTGTTTATTTAGTTTGGAATATAAGAAGTTTTTCTCGAATTATTGTCCAAGAAAACCAAAAGCTTATCCAAGTAGCCCGTAAAATAAAAGAAAGAGACTTAAATATCGAATTTCCGCGAGTTCGATTTAATGAGTACAAAGATGTAATGGGCGCAATGGAGAGTTTATCGGAAGCACTTGTTAAATCCATTCAGAAGGAAATTGAGATTACCAATTCAAAGTCAGAACAGATCAGTTATTTGATACATGATATAAAGATTCCGTTGACCGTTATAAAAGGGAATATAGAGCTTTTGGAAGCTATGGCAGATGAGGATGAGAAGGAAAGTTTCCGCGACGTTATGAATGCTATACAGCAGATTGAAGGATACATTCAGGAAGTTATCGATATCAACCTGGACAACAAACAAGACAATACGAATATGGAAGAAGTATCTGTAACCGATTTCTTGTGCAAGCTGGAAGCCGAAGTTAAAAGCTTGGGTAATAATATCATTGTCGAAGATTGGACACATAAAGAGGCTAGCCTTTATATAGACGTAATCCTGCTTAGTCGAGCAATAAATAATATTGTATTAAACGGAATAGAAAGAACGCCGCCGCATGAAAAAGTGCAAATGATCGTCAAGCAGGATAAAGACCGTATTCAATTTGTTATCATCGATCAAGGACCCGGTTTTTCGGAGGAAGCTCTACAAAAAGGCACTGAACTTTTTTACACCGAAAACTTTGGACGGACGAATAACAGCCATTATGGATTAGGATTAACGTTTACCGAAAAGGTAATCAAGCAGCATAATGGAAGAATGAAGCTTAGAAATAATGCCAACAACTCTGGGGAGGTGCTGGTAGAATTACCGATTCTATTGAGAAAGGGATAATACAAAAGATAAGTTCATTTTAATGACTAAAAGAGAATACTTGACCGCTTTTGTGTGAAATTTTAATTTTTAAAGTGTCCCGAATCCTCATTCGGGACACCTTTTATATTTCTGAGACTATGTCAACTGCCGCTCCGCAAACTCCCGATACAGCGCGTGCGAAGCAACCAGCTCATGATGCCGTCCCATTCCGGTAATCTTGCCTTTTTCGATAAACATAATTTGATCGGCATTTACGATCGTTGAGAGCCGGTGGGCGATGACGAAGGTTGTCCGTCCTTTCATGAGGCGTGAGAGGGCCTGCTGGACAATGCTTTCCGACTGGCTGTCGAGGCTGGCTGTCGCTTCGTCCATCATTAAAATTTTCGGGTCGCGCAGAAAGGCGCGGGCGATGGCGATCCGCTGTCTCTGTCCGCCGGACAGCTTGACACCGCGTTCGCCGACTTCCGTATCAAGCTGCTCAGGAAATTGTTTAATAAATGTGTCCGCATAAGCCATTTCCGCGACTTTCCACAGTTTTTGATCGTCAATGCTGTCAGCGTGGTCCAAGCCGTAGCACAAGTTCTCACGGATGGTGCCGGACATCATCGGGCTGTCTTGAGATACGTAGCCGATCTGGCTGCGCCACGACTTCATCGACAGCTTGTTGATCGGTGTTTCCCCGATATTAATGACCCCTGAGTCCGGTTCGTAAAATTGTTCCAAGAGGCCGAACATCGTCGTTTTTCCGCCGCCGCTCGGACCGACAAATGCAATCATCTGCCCGGGATCGACGTCGAAAGATACCTCCCGCAAGACAGGCTCGTCATCGCCGTAAGAGAAAGATACATTCTCGACACGTATCGGCAGATTGGAGATATCCATCTCAAGCCCTTCCTGGCCCTCTTCCTCTTCAGTATGCAAAATCTCGATGATTCGCTCTGTTGCCCCTTTTGCTTTTTGCAGCTGAGTGAAAAACATTGTGAACGATGTGATCGGGAAGATGATTTGAAACAGATAAAGCAAAAAGGCGATCAGCGAGCCTGCCGACATCGTCCCCTCAGAGACGCGGATGCCGCCGTAGCCGATGATGGCGACGATCACAATCATAATGACAAGGTGCATAAACGGGGAGACGAGTGCAAATATACGGGCTTCCTTGAGGCCGTATTGAAAGAGCTTCGAAATGCCTGATAACCCTTTCATTTTTTCTGTATGCTCCGCGTTTGATGCTTTCATCAATCTGATTTCGCTTAACGTTTGCTGGACATTCCCGGTAAATGAAGCGGTTTCATCCTGTAGTGTTTTAGAGATTGTGTGCATTTTCATGCCGAGCGGGATCATGATGACGGTCGTAATCGGAACAGAGATGAGCATGAGGAGTGTCATTTTCCAATCCATAATCAGCAAAATGACAACGGCTCCAATAATCGTGATCATGCCCGAAACAAACTGCGGAAAATGCTCGGAAATCAAGCTTTTGACGATGCCGGTATCATTGACGACACGGCTGACGGTTTCGCCGCTCGTCTTTTCATCAAAATACCGGACGGGCAGGCGCAGCAATTTAAACCACATCCGCTCCCTCAATGAAGCGACCACTTTTTGTCCGGCATAGGAAAGAAAATAGGTGGAAAATCCATCGCAGACCGCTTGAATGATAAAAACGAGCGCAAGGATGCCCGCCAAAGCCATGCTGATCGAACTGGCGGAAAAGCCGTCGACCAATTCCCGTGTAAGCAGCGGAATTGATAGTCCGACCAATGTGGTGACAAGGCTTGCGATTAAGCCGATGGTTAGAGCGAGTCTAGGAATGCCTGTCGAGAGAATCAATGAGAAGAACGGTTTTAAGCTGGCGGGTTTGTTCTCTGTTTTCATATTGCTAAACTCCTTTATTTAGTTTTTATGAGCTAAACATCGTGTGATAATGGAATGCCCCCTTCTTCCAAAATAAGCGTACACCATAACGCATAATATTACGCTATATATCTCATAAAGTTCCAAGGAAAAAAGTTTTTAATAAAAAAATAAGCTTCTAAAGTCAGCGTAAACTGACTTTAGAACGCTATTCATAAATTCCTTTCCCTATTCTCCGTTTTGTGACAAAAAATCCAATAAGCCAAAGCATGATCGTCCAAATAAACAAGTAGACAATCTGGCCTTTATATTCCAGCACGCTCCGCCCGACTTCTACGCCATGAATGAACGCCATGAACGCATTTTGCGGCAGAATCGAACAGATGGCGTCCAGAATGGGGTTGCTGCCCGTAAACGAAATGAAACAGCCGGCAAGCACACAGGTAACGACACTGATTCCGCTCGCCGCTAAATTGATATTCCGCTTCATGACAGAGGTCATACAGATCGAAAAACCCGTTGCCATTGCCGTCAGGATTGAGAGCAATACAGCCAGCATTCCGAAACTGTAGCCAATTTCTGCGCCGAAAAGCTGACAGGTGATGACAATGGCCAGATAGGATGGAATATACAAACATAAAAACGTGAAAATCGACTGCACGAACAAATACTTACCGACGCTTAAAGGCGATGCAAGCATTCGCCTGAATGCACCGAGCATGCGATCCTCCGGGTAAAGAGCGGTCAGTGCCACACCTTGCATGAACACCAGCATCACAATAAATCCTAAAATATTCGTTCCGATCCCCCGGTCATTGTGGATTTGATCATCTCCCCGGTAGCTTTCCGGCAGGTGTCCTGTTTTGAAAAATTGTTCAATTCTTTTTTGATCGGTTTGATTTCTCAACGTGGTGACCTTATAGCCGCTTCCTTTTTCTTCGACCAAAAAGTTGTACTGTCCTAATACAAGTGAGGAAAGAGGAGGTTTCGTATCCACTTGTAAGACGTCTGCTTTCGGGTCGCTTGGGATATGTTGTGAGCCAGCGGTTATAAAGGCGATCTTATCTTTTACAATTGTTTGGTTGGAGAAGAAGATGGCCGCTGCGATCATAAGCGGAACAACCACAACTGCAATGATCAGGACCGCTTTTTTTGTTAACATCCGGTCCAGCCTGTTTCTAAATACATTCAACATACATATTCCTCCGGTTTAAACGCAATATGGCAAACAGCTGTACAGACTATCGAGGCAAGCAACAGACATAAGGTCACCGGCAGGAAGATGCTGAAATCGTGATCATAGATGAGCCGGAATGCACATTCAGAAACCCAATACACCGGCGAAAATATAGAAATTGAATTGATCATTTCTCCAAGTCGGTGAATTCCGAAAAACACACCTCCAAAAAAGACGAAAAAGGCGACGGGGATTTGCATGATGCCGTTTGCTCGCTCTTCATTTTTGAATATGCAGCAAAACATCGTGCCAAAACAGCAGCCAAACAAAACCAGGGCATCAATTAACAACATCAAATACGGGAGATACCGTCCACCGAGATTCAAATGAAAAAGTGTTTGGCCTAAAAATAAGACACTGCAGTAGCAAACGGTTCCGAAGATATACGTGGAGAGCAATTTCGATAGATAAATTGAAGCTCTGGAAACCGGAGCATATACCATGCGGATATTTCCCTTCTTCACCTTTTCTTCCATAAACGTGTTTGCAGCTGTCATCGTAATCAGCATGGCGGAAAAAATTGTCATGTTGACCCCGTAGTAGTCGTATGAGCTGACGGTATTTCCGCCGAAATTGTTTTTTGTCACAAACCCCATCATCGCAATCAAGATGAAAGGAAAGATGGTATTGGCGAAAAGCAGCGTTGGATTTCTGACGATATTTAACATGTCAAACTTGATCATTCTTAAAAACTTCATCTCGATCACTCCTAGTCCCGCAAGGATCTTCCTGTGAGCTCTAGGAAGACAGTTTCTAAAGAAGCTTTTTTGCTTGCCATGTTTATGATTTGGCAGCCTTCTTTCGTCAGCGCTGCGATGATGTCGCCAACATGGTCATTTGATTGGTCAACGGTAATTTCAAAGGTATCCTCAGTCATCTGAACGCTTTTTACCCCTTCAATTTGATAAATCAGACCAACGTTTACCCGTTCCGATTGCGTTAATTGGAAGGCATATGCTGTTTGATTTTTTACTTTTTGGTGTAAATCTTCTTTTGTCCCTTGCGCGATGATTTGACCTTCATTCATGATCATGATACGGTCTGAAATGGCTTCGGCCTCTTCCATATAGTGCGTGGAATAGATAATAGTCGCTCCGTTGTTCTTCAGCGTTTTTATCGATTCCAAAATGTGATTTCGGGACTGGGGGTCAATCCCTACAGAAGGTTCATCCATGATGACGAGCTCCGGACGGTGGGCGATTCCACAGGCAATATTCAGCCTTCTTTTCATGCCCCCTGAGAAGGTCTTCGGTTTATCGTCTTTTCGTTCATATAGCCGTACTAATTTCAATGCTTCCTCGACCCGCTTGTCCAAAACGTTTCCTTTCAGGTTGTAGAGGCCGGCAAAGAACCGTACGTTTTTCTCGGCAGAGATTTCCTCAAAAATAGCAAGGTCTTGAGGAACGATTCCAATCCCTTGCTTCACGTGCTTGGCACCTTTTTTCAAGTCGCGCCCGAACATTTTTACGTTTCCGCTTGTAGGAGATAAAACGGTGGCTAAAATATTGATCATTGTACTTTTGCCAGCTCCGTTCGGGCCTAAAAGGCCGAGAATTTCTCCCTTTTTTACTTCAAAGCTCATTCCGTTTATGGCAACTTTTTCGTTATAATTTTTGCGTAGATTTTCAACTTCGACAACACTGGTCACTGGACATCCTCTTTTCTTCGTCTTGAAAATTCCTGCAATACCCTGGCTTGTAGCTCTTCCCGGTTTTGTTCGAGTTCAAATTCAGGCGCTGTTTCTTCAAAGCCATCCTGCTTTTCCCCGTCATAGCGATACAGCTTTTTCAACAAGTTCCACAGCGTTTCGATCTCTTCCATCGAAAATTCTTTAAAAATATCGGCCATAAAATAAATCGCTTTTTCCCCGCATTCCTCCATGACCTTTTTTCCTGAATCAGTGATTTTTACATTGACCGCACGTCTGTCGCGTTTGCTTGGTTCTGTGAGCACATATCCTTTTTTTTCGATGCTGTTGATGAGTCTGTTCACATTCTGCTTTGATGTGCCCAGCTTTTTGGCAATATTATTGATTGTTGTTTCATCCTCGGGCAAGTGAAGGATAGCGACAATCGTCATAAATTGCCTAGATGTCAATTCTTCAAAATATTCATCACCGCGAATTTGAATTTTGTTTAAAACCGAGAACAACGTAGCGTAAGCTTGCTGCATCAAGAACAAATCTTTTAGTTCTTTTGAAAAATCCATTTTTCCACTCCTTTAGACAACATGTTGTCTTTTTTAGTATAGTGATTTTCCGGGACATGTCAAGATCATATGAAAGGATTCTTGACAGGCGATCCATTTGTAACTATTATAGTTACAAATGGATGGAAGAGAGGAAAAAACACATGACAATAAAAGTAAAAGTATATTCTGATTATGTCTGCCCATTCTGTTTTCTTGGGAAAGACCAGTTTGAGAAAGCGATTGACGGAAAGGATGTGGAGGTGGAATGGCTTCCGTTTGAATTGCGCCCGCGTCCTGCCGAACCATTGGATCCGTTGAATGATCCGCAGAAATTGGCGATGTGGGAAAACGCCATCGCGCCGAGAATAGAAGCGTGGGGGATCGACATGAAGCTGCCGGACGTCTCGCCGCATCCTTATACAGATTTGGCCCATGAAGGCTTTCACTTTGCGAAAGAGCACGGCAAAGCGAAAGAATACAATGACAGGGTTTACCGTGCATTTTTCCAGGAAGAGCAAAACATCGGTGACATCGAGGTGCTGACAAAGCTTGCAAAAGAAGCGGGCTTGGACGAGAAGGCTTTTAAAGAAGCGCTGGCAGCGAGAACATACCAAAAAACCCAGCAGCAGGCGCTTCAGCACGCCTATGAAGAAGTCGGCATTACCGCCGTGCCGACTTTTATCATCGGCAATGAGCGAATCGCCGGGGCTGCGGCTAAAGAAGTGTTTGAACAGGTGATAGAAGAGGAAAGCGGGAAAATACAATCGGCAGATGCTTTGCAATGCGATGTTGACGGGAGATCCTGCTAAACAATGACTCCTAAAAGAGGTCAAGGGGATGATCTAGCCTCTGTTTCGTTATGGGTTTCCACCGCTGATTTTGAATTGTCATTCCCCTTTGCAGCGGCATCCAGGGAATCATTTGTGAAAGCATTGATTAGGCGGCAAACTGCCATATTTGCCGTTTAAGCGCGGCGTTATTCAAGGAAGAGAGTATAACAAGGCTCCTGTAGAAACAGGAGCCTTTGTTTAACTGGATATGAGAAAAGACACGCTTTATTTTATATATTTATAGGGTGTACTTGAATAAAATCTGTATGGAATAGGCTTTTTAGAACCGACATTCTCAAATTTGTATCTGTATGTCGTGTGGAAGCCAAGGTTGCGAACGTCGACTTTAAGGTATGTATAGCCTTTCTTTGTGACATATAAAGTTTTGTAATTTTTCCAGCCTTTTTTTGTTTTATATTGCAATGTGGCCTTTACTTTGCCTGAACGATCTGTATCAATTGATGTACCACAAAATCCGGTGATGACTCCATTCAATTTGTACGCATACGAATAACCGAATGTGTTTGTGTATGTTGGTTTTTTATAAAATAGGCTTCCTTTTCGGGCCACATTTACACCGTATTTGTTTTTTCGAATCTGTTCCGTTGTTTTTGCAGGATTTGAATTAGCAAATGCAATCGCTTCAGCGCGGCTGAACTTAAGCGTTGTATGAGAATAGAATTTGTAAGGAATAGGCTTTTTTGAACCAATATTCTCAAATTTGTATCTGAACTTCGTGTACAAGTCGAGGTAACTGCTCACTTTAAAGATCGTATGGCCTTTTTTATTAACATAAAAAGTTTTGTAATTTTTCCAGCCTTTTTTTGTTTTATATTGCAATGTGGCGTTTACTTTGCCTGAACGATATGTATCTAGTGTTGTAAATGGATGCCCAGCCCAGCTATAACCGAAGGTGTTGGAGTATGTTGCTTTTTTATAGTGTAATTTTCCTTCTCGGAAAACGGATACACTGGATGTCGATTTTATCGTACGATCTTTTGCTTGCGCAGTGTCGGAGCCGATAAAACCAAGTGATGCGAAGCTCCCGATTGCGACTGCTAAAACCAACAAAAGTTTGATGAATTTACCTTTCAAAGTGAACTTCCTCCTATCTTTGTTTAGATCAAATTTCACTCTTTTTCAATAATAGTTCTTGTGATAAAAATTGACATCCATCAAATAAACTATTTTATTCTGACAACCTTGTTATATTTTGTCGTTTTATGTCGAAATAGAGAGGTTAGAACTATGACATTTGGTCTGGTTTGGTGGGTGGAATGTGAACAATTAGTATTAAAATCGTGTCTGCTGTTGTTTGGGATCAGGGGGCACGGTACTTGTGTTGTTCAAGAGATAATTGCGCTTGACTTGCATCAATGTGGGAGATGCAAGTTTCGGACCGTCTATGAAGAAGCCGGATTACCGCCGTACCGATTCTTATCATAGGCAATGATTAAGAATCCTTCCATGGATAAAGTTTTTAAGGCAGCAAAACTTGCATAAATACACGACGAGATATTGGAAATGCCAATGGGTTACCACACTCCTGTGTCAGAAATGTCAATGAATATTTCCGGCGGTTAAAAAACAGAGAATCATGCTTGCGCGGGCTTCATTGCAAAGACCTTCAATATTATTGCTGGATGAGGCAGCAAGTTCTCTGGATAACTTAAATGAAAAAGTCATAGAACAACATTTAAATGAATTAAAGTGCACTCGATAGTAATAGCTCACAAGCTAAGTACTATTAAGGATGCGGATCTTTTATTTAGTACTAAAAGACGGAGAGATTCAAGCGATGGGCAACCATTTGCAATTGATTCGAAATAAAGGATTTTTACACTAAGCTGTACAATTCAAACAATGAGCAAGCAATCTAATTGGGGGTGCTAATCCATTGAACGATTTATTTGATGAAATAAGAGATGAATCTATTAATATTGGAGAGGATAATGGTTATAAATTTGACTTCTTTAAAGAGATATTGGGAAATAAAAGATTTGTGTTTCTTGGTGAAAGCAGCCATTGTGTCAAAGAATACAGCGAAGCGAAGGTAAGCTTAATTAAATTTCTGCATCAGGAATTAGGATTTCATATTCTTGCTTTTGAAAGTGAATTGGGGGATTGCACCATAGGAAATTATCTTTCAGAAGAACTCAGTTCCAAAGAATATATGTCCGGTTCCATCGGGAGAGTTTGGCAAAACGAATTTATGCTCGATTTGTTTGAGTATATGAAGGAAACTCAACAGCGGCAGCCATTGCATTTAACAGGAGTTGATGTTCAGCAGAGCATGGATAAGCACTTTTCTTCCTACATGCGTTCGCATTTGACAGGGGACCTGAGGAAGATGTATGTAGAATTTGATACGCGCACAAATGAGATGCTGGATAAAGATTACATATTGAAAAGACGTTTTAGGAAAACAGTAGAAGAGATTGAAGGCATGGGCCAAGAACTGATGAAGGGGCTTGAGAAACAGACTTTTCCCTCTGCCATGCTACGTGATGTCGTGTTACAAACGATGAAAAACAGAATAAATTATTTTAAGGCGAATTTTACAAAAGGTTTTTCCAAATTGTTTGAGTATCGAGATGAATTAATGGCAAAGAATCTTGAATTTTTATCTCAGCATGTATATCCTGATGAAAAATTTATCATATGGGCACACAATCTTCACATCAAAAAACAGAGCAGTGCGAATCGTTTTTCCCCTTATCGATCATTTGTGGAAAATCTTCCATCATCCATGAAAGAGGACAGCTTTGTTATTGGTTTTTATGCAGGGGAGGGAAGAATGGGGAATCACCAAGGGGGCGATCATCCTATAAAAAAAGTCAACAAGAAGCATTTGGAATGGTTGCTTAGTAACTCACCTTACCAAAATTTTTTTATACCATGCACCTCAAGGTGGGGAGGAAATAAGTGGAAGGCTTTGGAGGGGGGAGGCTTGCGTATTTCTTTTAAACCAGTTCAGCAATATGATGGGGTTTTGTTCTTTAAAAAGGTAACTCCCGCAAATTTTAATTTCGATTAGAATGTTCCTGGTTAAAGGTATTGTAACCCTCTTGATGTTTTTTCAGTGCCGGAGGGATGAGCAGCCGAAAAAACAGTTCTCATTGAAGTTTTGCAAAGTAATGTCGATGGAAACACATGTTAAGCATAATCCCTATAGATGAAAATCATCTATAGGGATTTTTATGTTGGCGAAAATAACCTTTTTCGTTATATTTAATTTATGAAGAAAAGCTGACACTTCTTCGAGAAAGCGCTTACATGTTTTTCTTCACGTTTTTTTTGCCTGGTTTACTGTTTTACAAATATTCCATTTCAGGAGGAAATGATGATGTCGGACAAAACAGCAAACAGCTTGAAAGTGAAAGCGGAAGGAAGAACCCTTGTCATGGAGCGGCTTTTCGATGCGCCGCGAGATCGGGTGTTTAAAGCTTTTTCGGAAGCTGGGCAGTTGGAAAGCTGGTGGGGGCCAAAGGGCTGGCAAACCGAAGTTCGTTCGTTTGCGTTTAAACCGAATGGCGTTTGGCATTATTGCATGCGATGTACAGATGAGAACCAGGGGGAGTATTTCGGGCAGGAATCCTGGGGCAAGGCTGTCTATCAAGACATCTCGGCGCCTGAGAAGATTGTGTTCATTGATATGTTTGCAGATGCGGAAGGGAATGCAGTTTCCGGAATGCCGGAGACGTTGGTGAAGGTGGAGTTCATTGAGGGAGAACATAGAACGAAGCTCGTGATGCGCTCTGAATTTGCATCAGAAGAGGCGTTGCAGCAGGTCATCGATATGGGCATAATCCAGGGTGTTTCTTCGCAGTTTGAACGCCTCGACAATCATCTGAAGCAGGCATATTAAAAGGAGGGCGTCCCATGACATTCTTGGAGCATTTTACATAACGTTGCATTCGGGGACCTCCTGATACCTTTGTGTTTGAAAAACAACCACATAATAGGAGGTTCAGAATATGCGTACAGAACAAGAAATGATGGAGCTGGTGTTAAAAGTCGCCAAGGAGGACGACAGGGTCAGAGCGGTTGGCATGAACGGTTCACGGACGAATCCGAATGTCCCCAAGGACCCTTTTCGGGATTATGATATTGCGTATCTGGTGACAGATGTGCAGTCTTTTCTCGATGATCCGGATTGGATCGATGTGTTCGGAGAAAGGATCATCATGCAGACGCCGGAAGACATGGAGCTGTTTCCGAATGAGCTTGGCGGCCGTTTTACCTATATGATGCTGTTTACGGACGGCAACCGGATTGACTTGATGCTCATTCCTTTAGCAGAAAAGGATGAATATTGCCGTGAAGACGGTCTGACCGCCATCTTGCTTGATAAGGATGATGCTTTGCCTGCCATTCCGCCGCCGACAGATGAGGAGTATTGGGTGAAAAAGCCGTCAGCACAATCTTTTGCAGACTGCTGCAATGAGTGCTGGTGGACTGCGACATATGTGGCCAAAGGCTTGTGGAGGCGGGAAATTCTTTATGCGCTTGATCATTTGAATCTGGTCAGGGCGATGCTGTTAAAGATGCTCGAATGGAAAGTCGGAATCGAAACCGATTTTTCGCTTAGCATTGGAAAAAACGCCAAGTTTCTGAAGCGCTATGTTGATGAAGAGACATGGAAAAGACTTCTGGCAACATATCCCGGCGGAGACTATGGCGAAGTGTGGAGCGCTTTATTCAAGACGACCGATTTATTTGAAGAGACTGCGATTGCAGCGGCAGAACGATTGGGTTATCAGTACCCCTTCGTGGACGCCGGCAATGTCAAGCAATACTTGAAGCATGTTCAGCGGCTGAGACCTGCCGCAAAAGAGATTTATTAATACATTTGCTGCACCCCCGGCTTTCTGGGGGGTGCACTTTTCTTGCCGCGGACCTGAAAAGAGGTGAACGTGATGTTTGACATCAAGAACATATTGAACGTTTATTACGGCATAGACAGCGTCAACATTTCCCCGCAGAAAGGCGGATGGTCGGCTCTCGCTTATAAAGTGGCCGGCAGTGATGCCGATTATTTTCTAAAGGTGTATGATAAAAAAAGAGCTTCCACTGCGAAATGGACGGCACTGATCGACGACTACGCTCCCATCGTCCAGTGGCTCAACGATCATACTCAGCTGAGGGGGAGCCTTCCTGTGCCGGTCTTAACGAAGAGCGGCGCCTATAAGTGAGGATGACCATGGCATCTACCTTCTTTATGAATATATTGACGGAGAAACGATTGGAGACCGCCCGCTGCACAGCGGAGACATCCGAAAGCTTGCGGAAATCACGGCAGAGCTTCACACATATGGAGAAGGCATACCTGTTAAAACAGACAGGATAAAAGAAAGCTTCGCTGTACCGTTTTTGCGGCAAATGAGAGAATGGCTGGGCGGCGCACTTCCCGGCAATACCACAGAACTGTTTGATCCTTATGTAGACTCCGTCTATCATATGATGGAGAAGGCCGAGGAGCTGTCTGATCAATTGAAAAGCGGCAGCTTGAGGCTTGCGTTGTGCCATACTGATATTCACAATTGGAATCTGATGACTTCCGGACGGGAATTCATATTGATCGACTGGGAAGGATTGAAGTTGGCACCAGTAGAAGCCGATCTGATGTTTTTTGCGGATCAGCCGTACTTTCACGAGTTTATGACGATCTATCGGCAAGTGCACAAAGGTTTTCAATTGGATCAGCAGGCATTGCGGTTTTATCAGCTGAGGCGCAGATTGGAAGATGTGTGGGAATTTGCCGAGCAGCTTGTCTTCGACTGCCAGACGGAGCAGGAGAGAGCTGAAACGGTGACCGCGATTGAAAAAGAGCTGAAAGGCATCAAGGCAACCAAATTTGATTAGTAAGAGCGGAGGCAGACTTGTGAAAACATACCGTACGTTATTTTTTGATGTAGATGATACACTTTTGGATTTTCAGGCGGCGGAAAGCTTAGCGCTGCGCCTTCTTTTTGAAGAGCAGAATATCCCGCTGACACAGGAAATCGAAGCCGATTATAAAAGAATGAATCAAGGCTTGTGGAGGGCGTTTGAAGAAGGAAAAATCGACCGTGATGAAGTGGTCAATACCCGCTTTTCCCTTTTGTTCAAAAAATACGGCCGAACGGTCGATGGGGCCTTGCTGGAGAAGAAGTACCGCGGCTATCTTGAAGAAGGGCATCAGCTGATCGACGGGGCCCTGGAATTAATCACAAGGCTGCAGCGCCGCTATGACTTATACATTGTGACGAACGGTGTGTCAAAGACGCAGTATAAGCGGCTGCGTGATTCAGGATTGTATCCGTTGTTTAAAGGAATTTTTGTTTCGGAGGACACCGGCTATCAGAAGCCGATGAAGGAATACTTCGACTATGTTTTCGCAAGAATTCCTCATTTCTCTAAAGAAGCCGGATTGATCATCGGGGATTCCCTGACCGCGGATATCAAAGGCGGCGGAATCGCCGGGCTTGACACATGCTGGCTGAATCCAGGAATGAAACCCAATGACACTGGCATTGTACCAACCTATCAAATACAAAAGCTAGATGAGCTGTATCATATTTTACATGTTGAAAAAGAATCGGCAGCCGGCCGTTGTTTTTCATAGGGAGAAGGAGCGCATTTTGATTGCTGTTTCAAGCTGCGTTCCGCTTTCTCTTTATCGCTTAAATTATCAAAATATTCTCTATGTTGGAATAATTTTTCGGCTATAAATAATGTGTTCTTCTGAAAAAAACAATTGTATTTATGAGAGAAATTTATTATGATGGAATAAGTAAATTTTGAGGTATATAGCATTTGGAATTATCAGATTGTTATTACTACTTCATCCGACATGATGAAGATATGCTTCGTTATCACATATTTTGGTTGACATCAGCCGTGTAAGAGGAGGAAATACAGTGGCGAATAAGGAACTGAAGAGAGGCCTGGGGGCGCGCCATATTCAAATGATCGCGCTGGGCGGCACCATCGGGGTCGGTTTATTTATGGGGTCTTCCAGCACGATCAAGTGGACAGGACCGTCCGTCCTGCTTGCTTATGCAATCTGCGGAATTTTTATCTTTTTTATCATGCGCGCAATGGGAGAAATGTTGTATGTTGAGCCAAGCACCGGCTCATTTGCGACATTCGGCCATCAATATATCCATCCGCTGGCCGGTTATATGACCGCCTGGAGCAACTGGTTCCAGTGGGTGATCGTCGGGATGTCCGAGATCATCGCCGTCGGCGAGTACATGCAGTATTGGTTTCCGGATCTGCCGGCCTGGATACCGGGCATTATCGCAATGGCGATTCTTGGAGGGGCAAACCTCATCTCTGTCAAATCGTTTGGGGAATTTGAATTTTGGTTTGCGATGATTAAAATCGTTACGATTGTATTAATGATCGTGGCCGGGTTCGGAATTATTTTCTTCGGGTTCGGCAACGGCGGACATGCGATCGGCTTCTCAAACCTTTGGTCGCACGGCGGCTTCTTTACAGGCGGGTTTTCAGGATTCTTCTTTGCGCTGTCTCTCGTCATCGCCGCTTATCAAGGGGTCGAACTGATCGGGATTACGGCGGGGGAGGCAAAAGATCCGCAGAATACGCTGAGACACGCGATTCAAAGCATTATTTGGCGTATTTTAATTTTCTACATCGGCGCCATTTTCGTCATTGTCACCGTTTATCCTTGGGATGAGCTGAATGCAATCGGAAGTCCGTTTGTATCGACTTTCGCGAAAGTTGGAATTACGGCGGCTGCCGGGATTATTAACTTCGTCGTCATTACGGCGGCCATGTCCGGCTGCAACAGCGGTATTTTCAGCGCTGGCCGCATGCTTTACACATTGGGAGTGAACGGACAAGCGCCGAAATTCTTTACGAAGATTTCCCGAAATGGCGTGCCACTGTACGGCACGATTGCCGTTTTGATCGGCTTGGCCATCGGCGTCGTTTTAAATTATGTCGCACCGCCTAATATCTTTGTGTATGTATACAGTGCGAGTGTGCTCCCGGGGATGATTCCGTGGTTCGTCATCCTGCTGAGCCATATCGGATTCAGAAAAGCAAAAGGGGCTGAAATCGACAAGCATCCGTTCAAAATGCCTTTTGCCCCTGTGACAAACTATTTGACGATTGCATTTCTGCTGATGGTGCTGGTCGGCATGTGGTTCAACGATGACACGCGCGTGTCTCTGATTGTCGGGGTTGTTTTCCTCGCAGTCGTTGCCGTCAGCTATTATGTGTTTAGAATCGGCAAGCGGATGAATACCGATACACAAAAATAAAAAAACTATCGAGAAAATCGCGAAAGCCCAATTGCTCTTTACGAGAAATTGGGCTTTTTCGAGTCTAACATGTTTTCCGCAAGCTGATTGATGAGGGATAGGTGTAATCAAAACCGTATGTCTGATATAAACCGATAGAAGGAACATCTGCCATTATGATTACCTCTGCGCCTGCGGGAGCGTGCCGGCGGAGATAATCCGTGATTTCGTTCATAATCATTTTTTTTAATTCCTCATTTTGGCCAGCCGGCTTGACGGCAATATCAACGATCTGAAAAAAGCATCCGCCATCACCGATGATTCTGCCCATGCCGATGAGCTCTGACTGCTCTCCCCTAACGACAGTTGAAAAAATCGAGCGGTTCAGCGCCGTTTTGGCGGCATCCTCATCAATGGCGCGCAAACCCGCCGCCTTTCTAAGTTCAAGATACTCATGCGGAGTCGGTACTTCATGGGAAACCTTCATATTGTCCTCCCTCTCTTCAATTTGATCCTTCACAACCAATTTTACAAGATTGATGCAAGTGATAAGGTTTGTATGAACATGTATCATGTTTATTAAACAAAGATTATCTTTGCACTTTAATCATTTTCTCTAATGTTTGTACGGCAGTACTCCGGTTTGGTATAGTGAAGTACGATCATCAGTGGGGAGGATGGGTAATGAGGTATTTCAAGCCGATTGAGATTGCAAGGGAACTGGGCATCAGTACGAGTGCTTTGCGCCATTATGAATCATGGGGCGTCGTTCCGGCGCCTGAACGTGCCGAGAATGGATACCGGCTGTATACAAAGCTGCATCTGGCCTATTTCCGCTGTCTTCGGGCCATGTTTCCGGCATTTGGCGTAGGGCTGACCTGCATGGTGCTTCGTCATATTCAAAATGGTGACATGGATGCCGCCTTTTGGCTTGTAAACAAAGCGCAAGCCGATTTGCAGGAGGAAAAAGCCGCTGCCGATCAAACGCTTGCCGTACTGCGGGATCCCGAGCTTCCGATCATCCCCGGCCATAAGCTGAAACAGCTTATGACGATAGGGGAAGCGGCGGCTCTCGCAAATGTACAGGCATCAGCCATCCGCCATTGGGAAAAAGAAGGCCTGATCTCCCCTGAAAGAGATCCTGAAAATGGCTATCGCCTTTTCACTCCGGTGCATATCAGGCAAATTTTATTAATCCGCACCTTGAGAAGAACCGTTTATTTTTTGGAGCATATGAAGGAAATCGTTCAGGCTGTTGAACATCAGAGCATTGAAAAGGCAAAACAGGTTACGGAACATGCGCTGAAAAGCATCCATCAGCGCAATCGCCGGCAATTTTCCGGCGTTTATCAGCTGGTTGAGCTTTGCAAAGAAGCCGGGCTGATGGAGCATGAATGAATTCGAGGCCTTGAGAAGCGGTGACTGCGTCATTTATAGAAGTATACCCCAAGGTGGTGGCCGATTTACATCCACTAAACCGGGCAGGATAAAAAAATTCAGGAAAAAGTGCATGAATGCTATCGATTTCACCCAAGCTATAGGGTAAAAAAGGAGATCGAAGCATGGATACAACATTAGGCTACCTGCGGGAATCGCTGTCAAATCATCTTGAGCATGACATGGGACAGAGGATCTACAAAAAAATCACCTCTCAGAGATACGACAATGAAGAAGAATTTGTCAGACACTTGGATGAGCGGGAAGCCGCATTTCTGAACGCGGTGCTGGAACATGAGATGAAATATGCCTTGAATGAACAGGATCATCAGCGGACGAGGGAATTAAATGAAGTGTATGAACTGCTGTTTTGAAAGGCGGGCGAGGCTAGATGGGCGCAATCGAGCGGAACGGCTATACATTTGAACCGGAGTTCAGCGTGACAAGACAGAACGGGGCGATTCATGTGTACCGGCGCGGCCGGTTCGTCGAGGAAATCCGCTTTGAATTTTCCGGCGAGTTTCCTGAGCATGATCTGATTGAAGAACTGGTCAATCATTATTGTTATGAGCATAATATTTAAGCTGCCATATCTAGGGCAGCTTTTTCTAATCTTTGCGGAAAAATATGTGATCCTAACGGTGATGCCAGCATATGAAGGAGGGAATCGGATGTATACAGGTATTGACCATGTGCAAATTGCGGCTCCTAAAGGCAGCGAGAATACATGCAGAGAATTTTTTTCAGAAATATTGGGGATGCGGGAAATTTCAAAACCCGAAAACTTGAGAAAGCGCGGCGGGGTTTGGTTTCAGTGCGGCGCTCATGAACTGCATGTCGGTGTTCAAGACCCTTTCAAGCCCGCAGTAAAAGCGCATCCGGCGTTCAGCGTCGACAATATCGATAAGCGAAAGAAAGATTAAGAGAATTCGATATCAACATTATAGACGGTGAACCCTTAGAAGGAGCCGATAGATTTTATATCCATGATCCGTTTGGCAACCGGCTCGAATTTTTGCAGAGGCATTAAAAAGCTGCCGCGGATGGCCGGCAGCTATGTGAACCGTTATTTTTTCTTTTCATCATAATATTGGACAGGATACATGGACCCTTCCGAGACCATTTTGTTGTCTTCGATATCGTGCGGAGACGGATTCCCCGCTTTATCGACCGGGAATGACGCTGTATTTTGTTTTTGCGGCAATGACGGAAGCTTTGATTTCATGTTTTGCATGCATTCCTTCAGCTTTTGTCTGTTGGCTTGGTCTTTCAGCATATAAGAAACGACTCCGGCGACGACAGTGGAAACGGCGAGCGTTGACATCACATTCTTTTGCTTCATGATGATAACCCCTTTCTGAAAAGTTTGATGAAGTTTCAGATGTTATTCCCACTATCGTCGCGCATTAAACGGACAACAGCCGTTTGAGCGCTTCATCAATATTTGCCGTCGGTTTTTGGCAGGCGAAGTTTTCGCAAATATAGACGGTTGTTTTGTCATCGATGGCTTTGTAGTCCGCCGCAAAGTCTGCGATTCCTTTAAAATCGTCCGGAGATTCAGCGGCCAGGACGGCATAGTTCGGCTGAAAGGCTTGCTGCAGCGCTCTGATGATGTTTTGCCGGTTCGGATCATCGCGTTTTCCGAGGATAACGATTTCTTTTTGCGGCATCATCTGGCTTAACAGACTTTGCAGAAAGTTTGTATGTCCGCTCGGATAGGCGGAGACGTCCCCATGGAAGGCCGAAAACATGTCCGATACCCTGTCGATCAATGACAAATCGCCTGTCAAGCGTCCAAGGCGGAACAGCTGTACAGCGGCCACTCCGTTTCCGGAAGGCAAAGCGCCGTCATATACTTCCTTATCGCGCACGATTAACGCCTCGGCGTCTTTACCTGTAAAGTAAAAACCGCCGTGGTCCTCATCCCAGAACAGATCGATCATGTCTCCCGCCAATTCTTTCGCTTTTCTCAGATCCGGCAGGTTCAGCGATGCTTCATACAATTCAAGATAGGACCACAGCAAAAATGCGTAATCATCAATAAACCCTTTGTTTTTCACTTCACCATCGCGGTATCTCACCATGACGCGGCCGTCCTTGATGAGTTCGTCCTCGATAAATGAAAGCGCCGTCCGCGCCATTTCCAAATATTCAGGGGCTTCGAACACTTTGGACGCTTTGGCAAGTCCGGCGATCATCAAGGCATTCCACGATGTCAGCACCTTATCGTCAACATGGGGATAGATTCGGCCCCGGCGTTTTTCAAAAAGCTTTTGTCTCGCTGCTTCCAGCTTATTTTGCAGCTCGGTTTCTGTCAGCGAGAATTCATCTCTTACCTGTTCAAAGCTGGTATAGATCAAGTTGGGAATATTGAATCCTTCGAAATTGCCTTCATCGGTGATGTCGTAGACGGCACAGTACAGACTGCCGAGCTCATCTCCGAGCGTCTCTGTGATCTCGTCTTTTGACCATATGTAATATTTTCCTTCCACGCCCTCCGTATCAGCGTCAAGCGCAGAGAAGAAAGCGCCTCTTTCGTCCGTCATTTCCCGGCGGATAAAGGCAATGATCTGCTCGGAAATCCGTTTATACCGTTCGCGCTTTGTCACCTGGTAGGCCTCTGTATAAGCCATTAACAACAGCGCATTGTCATAAAGCATTTTTTCAAAATGGGGGACGAGCCATTCTTGATCAGTCGAATAGCGGGCGAAACCATAGCCGATATGGTCGTAGATACCCCCGTTCGCCATGCTGTCGAGTGTTTTCGTCACGCTGTACAAGGCATTTTCCTCGCCGCTGTATTGATGATAGCGGAGCAGAAAGGTCAGCATGTGGGGAATGGGGAACTTCGGCGCGCTGCCGAAACCGCCGTACGCCGTATCAAAGCTGTTGATCAGCTGCTGATATGTGCGCTTCAGTATATCCTCGCCCAACGCTTCGCCGGCATTGCTTTTCGCTTTGATTCTCAGATTGTTGGCCGCCTTTTCAGCGATGTCTTCAACATGGTCGCGATTCTTCGCAAACGTAGCCGACAGCTGCTTCAGCACCTCGACAAACCCCGGCCGGTTGTAGCGGCTCGTCTTCGGAAAGTAAGTGCCTGCATAAAAAGGCTTTTGCTCAGGCGTCAAAAATACATTCAACGGCCAGCCGCCCTGCCCGGTCATCATTTGGCAGATCGTCATATAAATCGAGTCGACATCAGGCCGCTCTTCGCGATCGACTTTGATGGAAACGAATTTCTCATTTAAAAGCTGCGCAACTTCTTCGTCTTCAAAGCTTTCATGGGCCATGACATGGCACCAGTGGCAAGTCGAATAGCCGATGCTCACAAGAACCGGCTTGTTTTCGCGTTTCGCTTTTTCAAATGCTTCTTCTCCCCACGGGAACCAGTCCACAGGATTGTGAGCATGTTGAAGTAAATATGGAGACTTCTCAGCAATTAATCTATTGGGTTTATTGTTAGTGGGCATGGGATTACCTTCTTTCATTTCTTATTCACAATACCATTAGTATTTTCTTTTCAGCCATTATTAAAACTTCAAATAAAAAAATACTGCTTTTTCATTCGAATATCGTCGTGAATGTTTATAAATCATGTTATCCACTGAACCAATTACAAAACCATTTTTTAAATAAAATCGACAAGCGAGTAAATTAACGTCTTGAGTTTCTAACATAAATCCTTTGGTGCCTTTGTTGATTGCCCACTCTTTTGCTCTATTAAGTAAAGCAGTTCCTATACCTTTGCCCCTATGACTATTCGAAACAAAAAGTTTATCAATAGAAGCGTATTTTATTTCTTCTATTGTATGTAATTTTATGTGCCCTAGGCATGTTTCGCCGACATAGTATAAAAAAACGACACTATCTTCGCTATCAATATATTCGTCAAAATCTTCATTTTCCTCATACTTTGATTCATAAGGTTTTTCGTAAATCTCTTCTTGATAAGTCCAGGAGTTATCTTCATATTTCGGAATAAGTCTACCTATAACCATAAAGGTTTGATTGGGATCATAATCCTTCTTGTTTTTTAATGTCATTTCAATTATTTTAAAGTCATTCTTCATATATTTAAAATCCTTTCTTTTTCATAAAATAGTTTAGTAATTAAAGGAGATTTCTCAGCGACTAATCTATAGCTTTTGCTTTTATTTGAAATTAGAACATCTTATTTCCAATTTGGTTATATTCAGGTTCAAATTATATTGAATAAACGAGATTCAAAAACATACGTTCTCCAAATGTTATACTTGAGAAAATCAGCACTCATAATATATGATGGGCAGTTAATACCTTTGGAAGTGATTTTATGATTCGAAGATCTTTATTTGATGACGAGTATGATCAGGAACGGCCTTTAGCAAATCTCGTGTGCGACCCCAAAGTTTAGAAGAGTTGGTAAGGCCAAAACCGGCGCATAACATGTTTTATATGACTAATATGTTATGCCCTTTCTTCTTCAACTAACACACCAGATAGTTTAATTAGCGTTTGTGGCACACAGAGAAGAACAATATCCTAAAATGAAAGTGCCCACTAAACTTCGTAGCTTGATTAGCAGGAACACTCTTTATCTTTACTTGGTTAAATGAAAGCTCTGCTCGATTAAGTAATAAATTTCTCCTTCTGAATCTGTACGTTCCAAAACAAGTGAAATCCAATGTTCCTTATCCATATGATATCCGGGTAGGATATTTTTTTCATTTCTTAAACTATCACTTATTTCAGGGGGACATTTTAGATTCAAAATATCTATTTCGTCACTTCCATCTAATCCTAATTTTTCCGGGAGAACATTCATTATAAGACCGTACCATTTTTTGTTTGATTCATGTCTCAAAGAAGCATAGTTTGGGTATTTCTTCCACGGGTAATCAGGCGATGTACCGTATTTTTCTTTGACGTGTTTAAAGATATCTTCTCTTGTTAACATACTTCAATCATCCCTCCAACTACTTACGGTTCATTTCTTCTCTCTAATTCCATCTTTGAAAAAATCACAGGGATTTGTACTCACCGATCCTTGGTTGTCTATTTTGGTTACTTTAATAGACATGGCACCAGTCACATGTCGAATAGCCGATGCTCACAAGAACCGGCTTGTTTTCGCGTTTCGCTTTTTCAAATGCTTCTACTCCCCACGGGTACCAGTCCACAGGGTTGTGGCGTGTTGAAGTAAGTACGGAGACTTCTCAGCGATTAATCTGTTGGGTTTGCTTTTATTTGGCATGGGATCACCTTCTTTCTGGATAAAGTAAAGTTTATTTAGTTAGCTTACCACAAAAATAATATATAAACTGTACAAAAAAGTTATATTCATGTTGAATAAATAAATGAAACATTTGAATATCCAAGACGTAATTTATATATCTGATTTCGGGAGGTAGATACGTAAGAATGATTAAAAATATTATTGGAACGGCGCTTATACTCATTAGTTTTATAGTATTTGGAATCAATTGGTTATACCTGGAGCCAAGAGGGTTAGAAGAGATTCCATATTGGATTGTATTTGTAGGTGCTTTGTGTGGAGGTTTTATTAAATACTACAATCCAAATCAGAAAAATACGAGCAAAAATATGAGTAATGGGAATGGAAAGACAAGAAAGATCGGTAAGACCATCGATAATTTTATTGATGCCGTTTCAGGTGATATTGATAGTGGGGATAGAGATCAAAGAATGAATAACAGACCTAAAAAATAGTTTTTGTATTTGGGTGAAGTAGTTGAGTGCATTTAATATAAAAGGAGAAAAATGCCACCAAGGGCTAGTTGAACAGCCTATTAAAAAAATTAGAAGGGAGTACCATAAACAGGGACTCCCTTTATTTTCAAATCGTAGAATAAACCTTTTCAATTAATGCTTCATATGAATTTTTTTGTATGATAAAGGTGTCATATTCATAGCTTGTTGAAATTTACTTATGAAATAACTGGTGCTGTTAAATCCAACTTGATAGGACACTTCTGTAACATTGGTTTCCGGGTGCTGCAGTAACAATAAGCTTTTTTGGATTCTATAATCCATTACATAACGTAACGGCGTCTTATTCAGCATTCGTCTAAAATAACGGCAGCACTCAGAACGGCTCAATTGGCCAGCTTTTGCAATGTCCTCTAATGTAATTTTTTCAGCATAATGGAGGTGTATCCAATTTAACATTTGTTTCATTCGATTACTTTTTATTCTTTCTGATTGATCGTACTCTAATTGAAATCCATTAACGATTAGGTTTTTCCATATCAAAGTTAATTGAGTGGTAATGTCGATTTCATATAGCGGTGTTTTTTGTTTAACCAATTGGTTTATTTTTTTTACAGCTTTTAGAATATTGTTAGCCCAAATTTGATTTCCATCCAAAAATAAATAGGATAAATTGGTTGAAAACATATAGGGCTGAACATAGCTTGAATACAGTTCTTCAGCTAAAACGAAATGGGGTGAAACATTTAAGCAAATATACGTACAATCCGAGCCATCCTTTTCTTCTGCCATGTGCAGGCAGCCACTATTGATAAATAATCCATCCCCTTCTTGAACCCCTATTTTTTCTTCATTTATTTGAAAGACAGCTACCCCTTTTAGTATCAAAACAAATTGAATTTCGTCATGCCAATGTAGCGGTATATAGCCATTTATATTTTGATTGATCCTTGTCTCGTAACATGCAACTGGTAATTCTACTGTTCGATGCTCTGTTAATTCTTTTAAGTTTTGATCAATCATAAAATTTTTTATTTGCACTTTCTCACCTCAATATATTTATATTTTTTCATTCGATTTGAGTATTTTTTATGAGAATATGCATTTATTATAACACTATTATTATATTTATTAGTGAGGAGTCATGTATGAATACTTCCAAAAGAAGAATGGGATTGTTCTATGTTATAACAGGGGCGACATGTTGGGGAATTGGGGGTACAGTAGCAAAAAAACTTTTTCAAGATGATCAAGTTGATGTGAATTGGTTTGTCACGATACGCTTGCTTATTGCCGGCATTTTACTGTTGATGCTCCAATTATTCAGAAAGGACCGGTCTCAGATTATTGAGGTTTGGAAAAACAAAGCGTCAGCTTGTCAGCTTATTATTTTTGGGTTGTTCGGAATGCTTGCTGTGCAGTACACATATATGGCATCCATTCAACATGGGAATGCTGCTGTTGCTACATTATTACAATATTTATCCCCTGTAATGGTTATTCTTTACTCGCTGTTACGAAAACTAACTGTTCTTACAAAACAAGATGTCATAACAGTTTTACTTGCTCTGGCGGGATGCTTTTTTTTACTAACAAACGGTTCAATCTCTCAACTTTCAGTACCGGAAATTGCAGTAGCATGGGGAGTTTTATCAGGATTCGCAGCAGCTTTTTATACTTTATATGCCGTTGGTTTATTAAATAAATTTGATTCTCTTGTTGTTGTAGGTTGGGCTATGATTATTGGCGGTTTTGCATTAAGTTTTATCCATCCGCCATGGCAAATGGATTTTAAAAGTTTATCCACGGATGCATATGTATATATTATATTTGTTATAGTATTTGGAACAATGATTGCGTTCTGGTTCTTCATAAAAAGTTTGCAAAGCCTTTCACCCAAAGAAACAAGCCTGTTAGGCAGTTTAGAACCGCTATCAGCAGTTGTGACAACTGTCGTTTGGTTAAAAGAACCATTTGGTTTTTTTCAATGGGTGGGTGCTTTCTGCATTATAGGTATAACTTTAATATTGGTTTTAAATAAAGAGCCTTCTATGCAGAGTGAAAAATCTATATTGAAGATCGGGGAATAATGCAAATAAGAATATATAAAAGGATTAATTTAAACGCCAAAGATTAAAAGGAAAAACGAACCTGTGGTATTAACGTTTTGCCGCCCTTAAAGAGGGCTTTTTTTGTAAACAATTTATGGTTACTCTAGCAGACATGCCACCCAGTGGCAAGTCGAATAACCGATGCTCACAAGAACCGGCTTGTTTCGCGTTTCGCTTTTTCGAAGGCTTCTTCGCCCCAGGGAGAACCAGTCGACAGGGTTGAGGGGTGGAGCAAGTACGGAGACTCGGCGATTAATCTATTGGGTTTATTGTTAGTGGGCATTGGATCACCTTCTAATGCTAATTTTTATTCAGTATTGTCTTTACATGATGTAATATACCAAATATCAAAAAAAGACGTCTATTAAGGTTAACTTCTTCTATTTTATCTTATGGAAAGAGAAGCAGATCCAATTGTTTGTACCTTACTATGGCTTTCCATCCTCAGAACAAACTGTTATTACAAGAGCTTCGTCAAATCTTAAGTATTCTTAAGATTTTTCGCCCCTTTTTCTTCAGGTAGTATGATTATAAATTCAAAGCAATGGGGAGATTTAAATATGAAACGTCTGTCATTCTTATTCCAATATATAGTTCATCCAAGAACTGTTGGCGCCGTCCTTCCCAGCTCAAGGTTTCTTGGAGATAAAATGCCTTATTTTGTGGTATTTGGGCCAAAGAAATATGCGCTTTGGAGAATTAAAAAGAGCTTTACCGCAAATTACGCAAAAAATGTTAACAAAGCAGCTTAGGGAATTAGAAGAGGACGGTATAGTCAATCGATTTGTTTATCATCAGGCACCGCCTAAAGTAGAATACTCTCTTTCTGAAATCGGCCAAAGCCTTTTGCCCATTTTAAGCACTTTGTCTGATTGGGGAGCCTCCTATGCGGAACAGGCTGAATCTAAAAATTATTCCCGCGATAAAAAATAGAGCCTATAAGAGACTCTATTTCTATATTATAAAAATTCTTTTAATATCCAGAATACGAATTGCCATTGAGGGCTCTTTGACAACAAGACAGCGGTTCATTTACTAAAAAAATCCAATACACGTTCGTTTACGTATTGAGGCTGTTCCATTGATAGAACGTGGCCGGCTTGTTTTATGATTTCCGCTTCCATACCAGGAACGAGTGCAGAAGCACGATGTAAGGCAGATTGCGGGTCGTAAATGACTTCATGTTCACCCAGCAATAATAGAATAGGCACTTTTACGGACCTTAATTCGTCGTCAGTGAAAACATACGGAAATCCGTCGGCTTTAGGCTTTGGCTGTCTAGATCTATCCTGCCACATCACGCCTGTATGAAACTGCTCTACAAAAATGGGGTGTAACAGATTACGATCTGCCATCATCCACTTTAAGAAATTTTCTACTCCATCAGGTTCTGCAAGGCTAAGGGCGTATTGATAGAAATCGTGATGAAATGGGAAAAACGTTTCCGCGGGACTAAGGATTGCTGCGCTTTCTACTCTCTCTGATGCACGTAAAATGAAGTTCATGGTGTGAAGCCCGCCAAGCGAAAGTCCAATCATGTGCGACTTTTCGATCTCTAGAGCGTCAAACACATCAAGAAGCCACTCGGCGTAACCCGCTCTCGTGCCACATAAATCTGCAGGGATGCTTTTGTTCATGTCACCTATGATATCGATTGCATATGTTCGGTATTTGCTGCTCCAATCTGTGATATTGGGATACCACATAGTAGAGCTGAATAATGCGCCGTGAAGCAGCACTAGCGGCGGGGCATCCTCAGGTCCGCTTGCAATAATATGCGTTTGGCCGAAACGGGTAGATACGTAGAAAGCTTTGTAGTGAACTGGCCAGAGACCAAGGCTTTCTTCATAAGCTTGAAAATAGCGAATGCCGCTGTCACTTAAATTAGGGGTAATCGGTGAATGGTTTGACATAAAAATTTCCCTCCCAATCCTCTTTAAATGTGTCGTTACGTGCAGGCGAGTCTGTTATTCTGTATAACAGACTTTATTTATAATGTAATACAGATTTTATTTAATGTAAAACATTAATACATCAAAGGGATTATTTTATTAAAACAGAATTGTTAAAATTAATACAACAGATATTTTGACGGTTTCGTTTTTCACCATATTAAACCAGCTCTCTTATCCTATTCTTTAAGGATCGAGTCCTTTCTTTCCCTTTTTTGCTTTTAGATGTTTTAATATGTTATATTCCTTTGAGGGGAAGGGATATTTATGAAAAAAGGCTATTATTCTATTTTATTTAGCCAGACCACTACAAATTTAGGATTTTCTCTATATACGATGGCAGTCATTTCATTTTTGTACAACATGACGAACTCTACAACAATCGCCTCTCTCGTGACATTCATCAGCATTATGTTTCGTATTATTGGAAGCACTGCATTGCCGTTGGCAACAACTCGATTCAATCTTCGTCTTATATTAATGATTTCTCAACTTATACAAATTGTTTTGTTAATATGTCTAATTTATTTTCTTTTACAGACCTATTCTTTTGAAATGATGGTTTTGGTTTTCATGATGATTGGCGGCATTTCTTTTTTTAATGGGTGGTTTGCGCCTTTAAAAGGTGCGTTGATTGGCGAAATCATCCCTCTTGATGAAAGGGTGAAAGCAAATGGATTATTATCTGCGGTGGATCAGACTTTTCAGTTTGCAGGTTGGTCGCTGGGAGGTCTTATCATCGCCTTTTTAGGAGAAGGATACACGATGATCATCACGATCCTTTTGTTGGTGGTTTCGCTTTTTTTTATTATGTTTTGCCTGAGAACAAAACAACCTGCTGCTATAATCGAAAAAAGGACTCCCTATAAAAGTGTAATAAGCGGTTGGAAATACTTATTTAAACAAAAGAAGCTAAGAACAATCATCATAATGGATGTCATCGAGTCATGGGCGGGAATGATTTGGATAGGGTCTGTCTCGTTAGCTTTTGTAAACGAAGCATTACATAAAGGCGAATCGTGGTGGGGCTATATTAATGGAGCATATTATTTAGGATCGATGATCGGAGGATTTGTCATTTATAAACTTTCGGGCAGATTCCAACATCAGTTAATAAATTTGATGTTAATTGGTGCTATCTCATATGGAGTGCTAACTTTAATATATGGTTTTATAAGCAGCGCATACGTAGCTCTTTTACTGGTTATCTTTATGGGTCCGGCATATATCCTGAGAGATTTGACACAGGAAACATTTATTCAGAACATCACAACCGAGGAAACACGGGTAAACATCATGTCTGCCAGATCAGCTCTCGTGCAGTTGATTTTTATGTTTTCCATTCTGGGTATCGGGGTTATTTCAGATTTGGCTGGCGTACGATTCGTTTATATGTCAGCAGGTATTCTTTTGCTGGCGTCGGCTTTATATGGATTTTCGCAATTACTATTCAAGAAAAAATTCAATTACAATAAACAGAGCAGTGTTTAACGAATTCCTAGACGGCCAGATCAATCGAGACTTGTTGTAAAAGGATGAGAAGAAAATTGTATGCAAAAACCTAACCAAGCAGTTAGGTTTTTTGTTCGTATCCTGATGTGCATCTATTCGTCTATCGCTTCGCAACTGGACTCCCAATTTTTATAAATAGTTTGAGAGGCGCCCCAACTTAACCATGATACGAGAACAGGGATGCTATTTTCATGTACAACCCAATATTCCCAACGCCTTTTTAGAGAGTTCACATAAATTCCCGATTTTTTCATTGTTTGCATGCCGCTTCCCCTAAAAGCCTCCTGATTACTTAACTTTTTCAAACGATAAATTGCATTGATAGGAAACATGGTCATATTAAGAACTGAAGAAATCAGATAACCCTTGAGCAATTCCATTGGCTGCTTTATTTGGTACGTTTCCGACTGTATAGCTGATTCTTCATTGGGATTTAAGCTTCCACTTTTATATATGGTGCTGCTATCAGAGGATAAGTAATAGCATTCATTTAGGCTGTGCTTTTCTCTTTAAAAAAGTTTCAGCTTGTTAAAAACACTTTACCTTTTATGATTGCAGAGCTTTCGAGAGCCTGTTTTATGTTTGACAAGTCATATAGAGAATGCTCCTTCAGCAAAGATAGTTTTTTATCATTTATGAGATGAATCAATTGATCAAAGGTATTTTGCCATTTTTCGATTGGGACGTTGCTATTCCAATGTCTTAAATGAAATATATTGGCGTTGACCTTTGCTTTTTTTATAATATCCGCCCAATTCACCTGAATCCCTGATAATAGGCCAATGGTTAAAAAATGGCCATTTGGACGCACGCAAAAAGCTAAGCCGTTTCCTGATGCCCCTCCGATCAAATCTATCGCCGCATCCGCACCTTTTCCATTTGTTATATCCATAACAGCATCATAGAGCGGACTTGTAGAGGTATCTACAACATCGGATGCTCCAAGCATGAGCAAATCTTCAGTATGTTTATTGTTTCTAGTAACCGCAATCAATCGGAAACCGAAAACCTTTGATAATTGTGCAAAAATACGTCCGATCGAAGAGCCGCATGCATTAACCAACAAAATATCATGAGGTTTCAGCTTTAAGACTTCAGTACAAACAATCCAAGCAGTAACCGGATTAATATATAGCTGGGATGCTGTTAGATCATCAATATGGTCCGGTATAGTTATTGCAAGATCAGCAGATGTCTTAACATATTCTTGCCAAGTGCCTTCTCCGCGCAAAGGCAACACACGTTTGCCGATGAAGTCCTGTGAAACGGAAGAACCTGCATCTTCTACGATACCGACACCTTCATAACCTGGAATCATTGGCAAAGAGACTCGATGAGCATAAGCTCCTGTAATGGGTATTAAATCAGAAGGGTTTATGGGCCTTGCTATCATCCGCACGAGCACTTCATCGTGTTTAGGGGGTTCAATCGTTTTATGTTCGACGGTTAGAACATCTTTCGGGTTGCCAAACTCATAGCATGTAACACACTTTGCATCCAAAGCTTTTATCTCCTTCAGTCGTATTTTTTTCATTATATCACTCGGTTGTTTTAACAAACATACATGTGCTGACTGCTGCTGTATAGTAATCTCCGGAATCTTGCGAATGAGGCAATCAACATGTCCTTAAATTGTGCAGGCGGGGGGTATCAGAGGTATTCAGGGTGAACGGAATCAGGTATCGTGAATGAGATGCAAAGATGCTCAATCGTTTTCGGCAACAACTTCAATCACATTTCCAATTGATTGGATGAGCGGACCTAAGGCTTCTAAATTGACTCCTTTTTTATCTTTTGCAATCTTGCCTTGTATTTCGGCCAAAGCAGCCTGAATTGAATTCGCTATGGCTTGGATCATATTGCCCGATTTCTGTAATTCAATTCCTTCTTTTTTGTCTTTTTCTTCTTTCGATAAATATTTCGTTTGCCCAATGGCTTGAAGATAGGACCCGTAAGCTTGTATCCATGAGCTTATTGCATTTAGTTCATCAATTAATTCTTCTAATTCTTGTTTTTTCATTTGATCCCCCCTTTTTTCAGTTTAATTCAATATAATCGACAATTGATATTTTGGACTAGGTGTTTAAGTCGTCTTTTTCTTTTTCCGCATTTACCGCTAGTTATGTATTCTGGTTTTTCTTGTCATGTTGTCCAAGCAGCCGATGTTGATAAGGACGGGCTTGTTTTTCGCGCGTTGCTTTTTCGAATGCATTTTAAGCCATCTTTACCTCATAGGATGATAGGCCATTATACTTCAAAACAATAAATTTTTACATAAAAACAGCACAAAAGTTTTGTTAAAATGGAAACTCTCTCTACTAAAATAGGCTTATTTTATTTGTTTTTCCATTTTTCTTCCGGGATTCTATGGAAACAATGTATCGTTTATGTTAAATTGTGTTTCTATATTAGAAAGGAGCCTATCCATGAAAAAGCAGATCGTATTGATTGTATCTTTCGCTTTGTTATTGACTCTATTTATGAATGCAACTGCTGCGGCTCAAGCTGAAGAATCCAAACGTGTAGGAACGATTGAAAAGATTAATGACAGTGAACTTAAATTAACATTAGATCATGCTGAGGCTATGATAAATTCAAAAGGAGAAGCAACAATAATTGATAGTGTTACTGGGGAAAGAGAGACTTTGCCGACGAGTACTGTAGATAAACATCATCATCCGGTGGATTTAGATTATGAAAAAACCGGCAATGGCCTATTAGTAAAGGTGATTAAAAACAACAGCGGCAATATGTTTCACACTCAATCAGTTGCAAAATGTATCCTTGGCACATCCGGGGGAGCGGTTACGGGTGCCGGTACAGGAGGATTAGCAGGAGCAGCTGTTGGAACAGTAACAATTCCTGTTGTCGGAACGGTTAGTGCTGGTCTTGTCGGTACCATTGTTGGCGGTGTTGGCGGAGGACTAACGGGTGCTGCAGCATCTTGTTTTTAACAAGGGGAAGTACAGTTTAATCTAGTATGTTAAAAGGTGATGTCAGATGAATAGATTAATATTGCCTTCTATAATTGTCATTTTCATTTTGTGGATTTTATTGCAAATCGCTTTGAATCTGAATATTTTTGAAAATCCTTTAAACTATTGCATTGTAATCGTCGTATTATTCCTGTTTATCAAGTTGGTAAAAGAAAAATAACGTTCATGAAGCAGGCGAAGCCGCCTGCTTTAAAAGTTTGTTAGGTTTCTTAATTTAAAAACAATAAAATCAGGGCATCTCAGATCCTCTTCAAATGAAGGGTATTTTTTTAGCATTTCTTTTGAGGGCTTTGGTTCCAAGACGCTTTCTATATGGAAGCCTGTTTTGTTGATCGTATTAATGTAGCTTGTCAATGTTCGATGGAAGAACAGCATGTTTTCCTGATCGCCAAGCTTTTGTTCGTACACCCCTTCATAAAAATACTGATCTACATTCCAATGCAGCTTTTTGCCGTCGTGTGTTTTCTCCCAGCCGCTTTCAGGAGTCACAAAACAAGGGTGTAAAATCGAAAAAATAAAACAGCCCCCAGCCGCGAGTAAGCGATGCATTTCTTGAAAGGCTTGTTCATAATCGGCGAGGTCTTGAATCACCATGTTGGACACGATCAAATCAAAGCTGTTATCTTCTAAAAAATGCAAGTCCTCACAATTGCCCTGTCTATAATGAATGGATAAGTCGTGTGGGGTTCTGTCCATGGCGATTTCTATCATTCTTGGCGAATAATCGACTGCTGTCACAGATGCCCCGGACTTGGCCAGCATTCTGCTTAAATACCCTTCGCCGCAACCTGCATCTAAGACTTTTTTATTCTTTACCGAATCAATGAGAGAAAATATAGCGGGGTTTAAGAACACTTCTTTGTCTCCTTGCTCGGTATGGTTTGCGGCATATGCATCGGCAAATCGATCCCATCTTTTTATCGCTTCTTCTGTCCCTGCATTCTTTTTCATCTTTTTCTTCCTCCTTTCACACATAGCATGAGAGTGATGGACAATAAGTGTTCATCACTCCTTTTTAGACTCAAAACGTTAAATACCAGTAAAGTGCAATTTCATCTTTGTGCTGATCAATGCCTTTATACAAGAATAGATCAAATCCGCCGATTTCAAATCCGCAGCTTTCATAAAATCGGCACGCCTTCACATTGTTGTTTTGCGTTTCCAGCGTGATCCCAGCAAGGCCCTTTTCCTGCGCCCAGCGTTTGACTTGTTCAATTAATTTCCGCCCGATTCCATGCCGTCTAAACTTTGGATCGACCTTGATGTCCTCAATATAGGCATATTCATTCCAATAGCGCCTGACCGCGACTTGTCCTGCGGGCTGATTGTCGAAAAACGCTAAATAAACGGCTTGATCGGGGTTGTCGAGATATGCGGAGTAATCGGCGGGCTCTGACTCATCCGTGTAGCTTTTTTCGCAGCTTTGGATCGGCTTCACAGAATAGCGGATTCTATTTCCCTCAAGCGTTAGAAGAAGAATCGAGTCTACGATAAAACTGTCATCGATTTCGGGCAGCCGGCCTAGATCTTCGCATGTCATTTTCCTAATTGTTATGTCCATGTTCGGAGTTCACCTCATCTTCCATCATCGTATCATAAGAGCGAAGTGGGCGCCTCTAAACAATAAGGAGCCTGTCGCCGATCATATAAGTAAGGAATCCGCTTGGAAAAGTATAGATGAATGGAGTTTTGAGAATGGAATTTAACGAGCTTATTGAAACGCGTCACTCCGCAAATAATTTTCTGGAAGATGTTCAAATAACGGTGAAAGATTTGGAGCTTATCTTTGAAGATATCAAGCTTGCGCCTTCGGCGTTCAATTTACAGCACGCAGAGTATAAAGTGGTATTGGATAAGGATTTAAAAGAAAAGGTAAGGGAAGCTGCATACGGCCAATATAAAGTGCATTCAGCTTCTGCCGTGATTTTAGTGACGGGAGACCGCTACGCCTACCGGCAAACGGAAAAAATCAACGAAGGCATGAGGGATTTGGGAATCATTAAGGACTTTGAGCTGCAGGAAATGATCGAAAACAATACCCATTTTTATGAGTCTCGCGGGGAACAATTCATGAAGGAAGAGGCGATTCGCAATGCTTCTCTTTCCGCGATGATGTTTATGCTCGCCGCCAAGAACCGGGGATGGGACACATGCCCGATGATAGGATTTGACAGCGATCAAGTTCGCGATCTGCTGAAGATTCCGGATACACATGAAATCGTCCTCATGATGACAATCGGCAAAGAAAAAGAAAGCAGCCGCCGCTTGAGAGGATATCGCAAGCCGGTGAATGAATTTGTTTCTTTCTATTAAAAATGGGGGGCGGCCGTAAGAAAGGCCGCCCTTGTTATGAGTTATCTTCACATCGATGAGACAACACTCCGACTAAGTGATCGAGATCAAGCTGAAGGTGGTTCACCATCGCTTTTGATGCCTGCTCGTCATCTCTTTGTTTCATATGGTGAAAGATTTCCCGATGCTGCTCCAAAATGGCTTCAGCCCGTTTTTCTCCTTCAAAATTCAAAATACGGAAATAATAGATTAACCCTTCCAAATCATTGAGCTGTTTCCGCAATAGACTGTTTTGTGTATATTGGATAATTAAGTCGTGAAATGTATCATTTAATTCTATGATGGTGCTTTGATCCTTTGATTGAAGGATGGCTTCTTCTGTTTTCCGCAAAACGTCTTCGATCGTTTTCAGTTCCTCCGCCGTTGCAATTCTTGCCGTCAATCCCGCAGCAAATGATTCAAGCGCCATCCGGCAAAAATAGATTTCTTCAACATCTTTTATTGTCGGTTTGTAGACTTTCACTCTTGAGTCAATGACGACAAGCCCTTCTTTTTCCAAAACTCGAATGGCTTCTCTTAAAGGACTTTTACTGACGCCGAGCTCCTTGGCTAATTTTGCTTCAGCGATTCGTTCTCCAGGCTTTAATGTTCCTTCAAAAATCATTCGCTTTATCGCATGGTAGGATTGTTCATAAAACGGTTTTGGTTTTTCAATCACGCTTTCTCATCCTCGTATTCATTCTCATATCGTTTATTTTAACACAGGAGCGGCCATACCCGCTAAAAATGCCCGGCCAACATGCCGGACGCCTTACGTTCATTTAAAACAAAAGAATAAAGCCGGAAACAGCAGGAGTTAAAAATAACCCCGCTTTCAATACGACTTTCGGCAGGATATTGGTGAATTTCGCCCCGACATAAGCTCCGCACATCGTGCCGATCAGGATTTTGATTAATAGAAGATAATCGACAAATCCTTCTGAAATATAGCCGATCCCGCCGCCCAATGAGAGGGGGATAATGACGAGCATGGTCGTCCCGACTGAATGGCGGATCGATAAGTTCAAAAACATCATCAAACCAATTTGAATGAAAGGGGCGGAGCCGATTCCGAACGTTCCGGACAGAATGCCGGCCACGATTCCCAATACACTGGCTTTTATCCAAAAGCGCAGGTTCATGTCTTGATCCTTTGCATTTTCTTTTAAAAAGAATAACCTGATTAAAATCAAAATGGCTGATAAAAATAACATACCCGCGGTCATGTAATGCAATGAGCTTGCAGGGATCAGGGAGGTCAGCTTGGCTCCGAAAAAGGACCCCGCCGCCGCGAAACAGCCGACAGTTAAGCCGATTTTCAGTTTGATATTGCCTTCCCGAAAGTGGCTGAACGTGCCTGATAAACTGGTAAAGGCCATTCCGGCCAGCGATGTCCCCAAAGCTGTATGAATCGGAATGTGAAACAGCATGGTTAACAGTGCGATGACAAACCCGGCCCCGCCCGCGCCGACAAAGCCGAGCAAAAGGCCAAGCAAAAACATAACGAAAATAATAGACATACGACTCCTCCATGAATACCTGTTTTTCAAATTGTCAAATAGTCGACGGTATTCGGTCGACTGTTTATAAACAAGTACATCTTACTCTATCATGGTGAAATTGACAAGAAGGTCCGTTTCCACGCCAGAATACCCGGTGTTTACATATCGGGCATTGTCTTCGAGATGTCGGGAAACGGCGATACAGGTGGAAATCAACTTTGAACGAACCCCGGGCGGCGGATTTGCCAAACGGGCTGAAAACAGGGGACAACATAAATATTGAAGGAAAGCCGATATGTAAAATAAAAGCACAGAACATATAGCCGAAGCCTCAAAGGCCCTGTCTAAACGGGCCTATTTCAAACTAATGTATCTTTTTTTGTTTGATCAGGCTGGACACAACAAGAAAGCCCGCGGCACATACCGCAATCGGCAGAAACCATTTGCCAAAACCGTTTCCCCAGCCAAGAGCAATCGATACAGATTCGAATAAAATAAGAGCGAATATAATGAGACAGAGGTTTTTAAGCTGATTGACCAGTTTTCGGCTATGTAAATAAAAGCGTTCAGCGTTTGCCTCATTGAACCGTTTAGGATAATTGTATATTTCAGGATGCTTTTCCAACAGCGACATGAATAAGATGATGAGTATTCCAATACCGGGCAGGATGATGAGTTCCCATTTTGATCCCCAGCGGTCTGTTTCACCGAGTACATTAGAATGGACGGGCACTTTTTCGGGAAGCTTGCTCCACATCGAGACTAAAAAGATAATCGACCCGAAGTAAAATAGATAGCCCAGCGTGTTCCAGACCTTTTCGCTTGTTGTCTTCTTAATTTTTGCATTTTCGCCTGATGAATATGACATCTTGCTCCCTCCTTCCTTTTTTATACGGATCAATCTTGAAAAAGTTCGGTCTGTTTTCAAGCGCATGGAAGATTGACGCACCTTTCAGAATCTTATTCACAGCCAAGGGGATTGATAGGCCAAAATCAGCTTCTTCCCTGACAAAAAGCAAGAACAAATGATCAATTTAATCGGTAATGTTAAGGAATTGTAAATCCGAAGCCGCCAATGTTAAGTTATTGTAAATGTTCAATTTGAATCGTTTACATAAGCTTTATCCTCCATCATAATCGTAAGGTGTTTGTAGATTTTTGTCGATATAGGAGGGCAAAACCTTGGAAATAGATGTACAGCAATTGCTGTTTGAATTTATCGGTGGACTCGGTATTTTCTTGCTTGGGATTAAGTTCATGGGAGACGGTCTTCAGAAATCCGCCGGAGATAAACTGAGAGATATTTTGGATCGGTTTACAAGCAACCCTCTGATGGGTGTTTTGGCGGGGATTATCGTGACAGCTTTAATTCAAAGCAGTTCAGGAACGACCGTAATTACCGTGGGTCTCGTCAGCGCCGGATTTATGACTCTTCGTCAGGCGATCGGAGTGATCATGGGCGCGAATATCGGAACGACGATTACCGCGTTTATCATCGGTTTTGACGTTGGTGCATATGCTTTGCCGATTATCGCCATCGGAGCATTTATGCTGTTTTTCTTTAAAAACAAAAAATTGCAGAATCTCGGACAAGTGCTGTTTGGTTTCGGTGCGCTCTTCTACGGTTTGGAATTGATGAGCAGCGGGATGAAGCCCCTCAGGACGGTTGAAGCCTTTCATGATTTAACCGTCAGCATGAGCACAAATCCTATTCTTGGCGTGCTTGTCGGTACTCTTTTCACGGTTCTCGTCCAAAGTTCAAGTGCAACCATCGGTATTCTGCAAGGATTGTTTGCCGATTCATTAATCGATTTAAATGGGGCGCTGCCAGTATTGTTTGGCGATAATATCGGCACGACGATCACCGCTGTATTGGCGTCTCTCGGCGCATCTGTCGCCGCAAAACGGGCGGCGGCTGTACACGTATTATTTAATATTATCGGGACGGCGATTTTCTTAATTTTGCTTAAGCCGTTCACGTCATTCATTTTAATGCTTCAATCTTCGCTTGGGCTTGATCCTAAGATGGTGATTGCGTTTGCCCACGGCATTTTCAACACGACAAATACGCTGATTCAGCTTCCGTTTGTCGGGCTGCTGGCTTTAATTGTCACAAAGCTGATTCCGGGCAAGGATTCGGTATTGGACTATAAAGCGACACATCTTGATCCGCTCTTCATCCAGCAGTCTCCTTCAATCGCCCTCGGCCAGGCGAAAGAAGAAATTTTGCGCATGGGAGAGTTTGCGGTAAAAGGACTTGAGGAGACAAAACAATTTTACAGCACAAAACAGCCGAAGCATGCGCAAAGCGCTTTTCAGATTGAAGATGCCATTAACAATCTTGACCGCAAGATTACGGATTATTTGATTGAGCTGTCAGGTACGACGCTTTCTGAGCAGGAATCTGAAGAGCATCATATGTTCATGGACACCGTCAGGGATATCGAAAGGATCGGCGATCACTTTGAAAACCTGGTGGAGCTTGGCGAGTATCAGCAATCAAACAGGGTCAAGCTTTCAGAAGAGGCGATGGCCGATTTAATGGAAATGCTTGATTTGACGATTTCGACCGTCAAGGAATCCATTGACGCCTTGGGAGAAAAGAATGAAGAAGCAGCAAGACGCGTGATCGAGAAAGAGAATCAAATTGACAAAATGGAGCGCAAGCTGCGCAAAAAGCATATTCTTCGCTTGAATGAGGGGTTATGCACCGGACAAGCCGGCGTTGTGTTCGTCGACATCACCAGCAACCTCGAAAGAATCGGAGACCATGCCGTCAATATCGCTGAAGCTGTTTTAGGAATAGAAAAGCATTAATCCATCAGAAAGCCGGGGGAAAAACCCCGGCTTTTTCATGTTGAATAGGTCTATGTGATTATGCTGTGACATATTTACTAAATTGTGTGTAAAAAGGAATATCATTCTTCTTTTGGGTGGATAAATCAAGTATAATAGTTTTAGTTTTTTAGGAGGTATTAAGATGCAGAAGTATAGACGGAGAAACACAACGGCTTTTACGGTCATGGCATATTTCACATTCTTTGCAGGCGTATTTTTATTTTGTATCGGCCTTTACAATGCCGACAACCTGCAGCTCAATGAAAAAGGCTATTATATCGCTGTGATGATTTTAGTGGCGGTGGGCGCGATTCTGACGCAGAAAGTGACACGGGATAATGCCGAAGACAACGAAATCATCGCCGAGCAGGAGAGACGACAGAATATGTCTAGTGGTGAGTGATATGACGAGGGAAGGCATCGGAGGATGCCTTCTTTTAAAATGTTTTTGTATGGCTGGATTTTTTTCTAAAGTGTAAAAAGTTTTGGTCTTTGTTTCTTTGCGATTTAGTGATTGTAACGAACACCCAGATGGAGCTGGCTAAAAGTAATATCGTTAAAATAATGGGAAAAAGTATGCCCGATGTCATATGAAATGGAAACGACTTGCCCAGAAAATATAGCAGTTATAATGCAGGCGGTGATGGAGCTGTAAAGAGAAGCTTTTATCACGTGGCTGATTTTTAGCGTGGATAAATCTTGTTTTTCGAGGTATGCCATCACTCTTCATCGTTTTCAGCTTTCGAAAACAATATAGCTTCAGCCGTTTGTTTTGTTTCTTCGAATAATTGTTGGTCTGTTTGCATGTCTTTTGTCCTTCTTTTTTGTTTGATTGATAGACGAACCAAAGCAGAGGTGATGTTCCTCTGCTTTTTAATCAAATTCTTTTTTAAAACGTTCATCTAAAATAAAATCAATCATACCCGTGATTCTGGAATATTCCGCTCTTTTTTGGAAGTGCAGGATTGTTTGCATTGGTCCTTTTCGCGAGGAGAGCAGCATCTTGGCGATCCAAAGAAAAGAGAAGATCAGATAGAATATGAAGAAGAATGAAAATAGCCTTGAAAGATCATGGGTGAAAGAGGAGACTTGACCAGATAAAAAGGCAGCCATAATTACAGCAGTAATACTGCTGAAAAAAATGCCTTTAATAAAATATGTTAATGTAAAACTGGGATTTGAAAAATAGATTTTTAGCTGATTTAATGTAACAGAATCTTGATTTGCAAGGTATGTAAGCCGCTCTTCGTCACTTTTGTGAGACTCAAGGAGTTTGGCTGTATGTTCAGTTTTTTGAAATAATTGTTTTTCGTTTCTCATTGGATTGTCACTCCTATTCAAAAAAACATGAGATTTTATTGGTGCGGTATATTTTTCAATGCCTTTTTGTATTTTTGTTGTAAAACATAATCAATCATTTTTACGATACGTGCAAACTCTGCTTTCTTGGAAAAGTGTGTAATGAATTGAATCGGCTTTTTTTTCAAGGTGACAAGCTGTTTAAGCACCCAGAAGATACACCCCACAAATATGACAGCCAATATTATAATGGAGATGCCGGAAACGAAAGGGAATATCGAATCTGCTTGACCAGAAAGAATTGCAGTTATGAACGAAGCCAATATGATACTGAAAAATGCTGCACTGATGAAATAATGAAGCGCAAATGAAGGATCTGAGTAATAGACTTTCAGCTGATTTAAGGTTAGTGAATCTTGTTTAGCGAGAAAGGCTAATAACTCTTCGTCGCTCTTATCGCGGTAAGTTTTAAGAGTTTTGGCTGTTTTTTGCGTTTCAATGAATACTTGTTTGTCTGTGTACAATGTTAATACCTCCACGATACTTATATCAAAGATTTGGAAAAGCTGCATAAATACATTATATTATGTATTTATGCAGCTTTCATTAAATAAACAAATTAATCAGCTGTTTGTGAACCAAATATCGCAAATAACACAGCAGACACTGCCGTGCCAATAGCGATTTCCGGTGCTGCAGTTCCCACTATTACGACAGCTGCTACACCAACAGCAGCTGCTATAATTCCTCCAACTGCAACCCCAATTGTTCCCCAATCGATTGGTAACGCTTCTTCAGGAGCTACAACTGGTTTGCTGGGTGAGACATATAATTTCTTAATTTTAAAGGTAATTGTAGCTGACATTTCAGTTTTTGTATCATCGACTACCGGAATTTCATTGCTGAATATCGTTAATGAAAGATCTAAAGATTCAACAGAAGGTGAAACGTTTACCATGATATATCCGTTACGCACCGACAAGCCGATATTCTTTAAAAGCTCATCATACGAATGAATTTGTGAAGAACTCAATGATGTTTTTGAGTTCCCTAATACTTCTGTAATCGACGCTCCGACCTTTCCGTTTTTAACTTGTAATGTACCCGGTGATGTTTCACTTGGCTTTTTAAATATTAGTGAAGTAGACAACGTAATATCCAAGTATAGAGACTCGTAAACTGTCTCTGTTTTATCAAAAATAAACATTGTTGTAAATAGTTCAGAAATACTGCTCAGTGCCGGGATGTTTGCTAAAATATTTCTCAACGTTCTGACTCGTGCGTCATACACCGGATCTGACGACGGGGTGACGCTTGCTGTTCCTTTGTCCCTGCCTGAATAAGCGTCTTTATCAATGCCGATGGCTCCGCTGCCCGTGCCGATTGAATGTTCGTAGAATTGATCAAAGGCCCAGTTTTTTGGCATCGTGTAGCCGAGGTTGCCGCTGAAGCCGGTCGACATGTCGGCAACGAAGCTGTACTCCGTCAATCCGGCGTCGGCTGTTCTGATACAGATGTTTCTAGGCCCGTATACGCCGATCTTATATTTTGGCGAATTCGGTATGCTTTCCATTTTGTCAAACGCTGCTCTGATTTCATTAAAATAAGGGATGATTTTGTCTGTTACTTCATAATCATACGCGTCGAAATCAACGGCAAAATAAATGGTTGTGCCAGATGGGAAGCCTAATCCCTGCGCTGCGTTGACAGCGGCATACGCATCTGTTGTTCCTTGGTTTGGTACGAAATACGAGGATTCGTAGCCGCCGTCCTGATAAATCGGGAACACTCTCAAACCTTCATTAAAAATGATTGAAAGTTCAGCCGGAGTCATCGCCTTTGATTTAAGGCCGCTGCTTGTCCGCACATTGCCTGTCAAATATCTGCCGACCACTTTATATCCGTTGCTCCGTAAAGTTTTTGCTGTGGCGGCTGTTAGGATCGTGGCAGTGTCACAGGCCGCCGCGGCACGTGAAGTATCGCCGGAGCTTGACAATAATGCCTTGATCGTTGCCATATTGGCAATACCCGTTACAGGCAAACACATGAAGCTTTGAAAGCGGGAGACGGCAGATTCGACTTCCGCATCATAAACGCCGTCAAATTCACCCGAAGAATAGCCATTGCAATATAATGCGTATTGAAGAATCAGCACGAATTTGGTTCTGGAATCACCGGGTTTAAGTGTCGGACATTTGCTTGTTGTACCTGGTCCAAAAAAGCCGTTTGCCACACTTGTACTCATGCCTTCTTCCTTTTGCAAAGCATAAATCAGCGCCTTGTTTGTCTCTCGGGAATAAACGCCGTCACAAGGCATTAATCCGAAATAAGCATTGTAATCCCGATTTAAATTTTGCTGAATTTGACGAATTTTCGTATCACCGTTTCGTACCAATGTAAAAGCACTCATGTTGAGCAGTGCCTTCATGATCTGTGCGGTGACAACACCATCTTGTTTGGCTAGACCTGCGGCCCTCTGAAATCTTTTCACGGCATCCTCTGTACTTTCAAAAAAGTTACCTGTTAATCCGCCGGGATTAAATCCCTTTCCTTTAACCCAAAAAGCGCCTTGCAGAATGTAATTTAGGTTTGTCGGTTTTTCAGTTTTCTTCTGCTTTTTTAGCGGAACAAACTTACTCTCTGTCGCCGGCCCGAAATTATCAGCAGGCTCTGCGATACCGAGTTCGATCTGCAATGCTCTCGTTAAACCGTAAATCGTTTCCCAGCTTGGTTTTCCGTTCTCTTTCACCTTGTTGAAGCCGTGTTTCCCGCTATAGGTTTTGTTTAGCCATTCCTGAGTTTTTAATACCATTTGATCCATAGAAGGTCCCTCTTTTCTTTATTTGTGCTTTCACTATTAGGTGGCAAACGTATGACAAAAAACGGACATTGACTCACTCAGCAAAGTCAATGCCCGTTTTTTGTTTATCTCAACAGCCCCAAACTCCCGGTCAATCGGATGACCTTCTTCTTATCCCCGCATATGCCAATTCCAAAATAGCGGTAATCGGAAGCAGCAGTGTTTTGGAATTTCTCAGTATAGGCTTCATATGTGTGAATGCTCTTGAGCGACATCGGTGAAATCAACTGACAGTAAATCGTCGAAATCATCGGTCAAAAGCCTGCTTTTTAATTCATGGAGGTGCTCGGCATTCCCTTTTAATATGGGAATGGGGACTTTGACGATCCCAAGTGTTCGATTCCGGAGCCGTCTGTTACATTTCCGCCGAGGAGGCTAGGGCTGTTTTTGCCGAGGGCTGCCCCCAGGATCGCCGCTGTATTGGCGATTAGTCCGAGCGGCAGGCTTTCATCGATCACAAGTGCGCATTTTGTTTCATTCCTGAGATTTGTTCCTCCTTCAGCCGCGGTTTTGGCTTTATTTCTGAAATATAAAGGCCTGTCAATGTCAGGACTCCTCCAATGAGCGCCATCCATGTCATGTTTTCATGCAAAATGAGAATGGATGCAGCAATCGTAATCACGGGTACCATGTATATGTATGCGCTCGTTTTCACGGCTCCCAGCACACCGACCGACCAGTTCCACGTTACAAAGCAAAGCGCTGATGCGCCAGCCCCGAGGAATAGCATGTTCAACAGGTTGACGTGGGAAGCGAATGGGCTGAGCGTGAAGCGGAAGTCAAACAGGAAAAGGTGCGGAATCATGAAGATCAGTCCGTAAAAGAACACCCGCTGTGTACATTGAATCGTGTGATAGCGAAATGCGCTGATTTTTTTCATGAAGATCGAGTATATCGCCCAGACAAGGGCCGCGGCACACGCAAGTATATCACCGAGCGGATTCAGTTTAAGCACCGCGTTTCCATTGAAAAAAATGAGTGCGAGGCCGGTAAAAGCGGCGGCAAATCCCATAAAAAAATGCGGTTTGAGCCTCTCGCCGGTCAGTAGAAAATGGGCCAGAACCGCGGTGATCATCGGAACGACCGCTACAATCATGCCGACGTTTGAGGCATAGGTAAGGGTGAGCGCGATGTTTTCCAGCAAAAAATACAGCGTTACGCCGCACAGCCCCGCTCCGGCAAAAAGCGCTTCCTCCCGCCAGCTTTTCACTTTTAGAACGTGCGGATGGACGATGATCAGCACGATAAAACCGAGCAGAAAACGATAAAACAAAATCTCCATTGGTGAAAAATCCTCAAGCAGCACCTTTGTCGAAACAAAAGTCGTGCCCCAAATAAGAATGGTTAAAACAGCCGCAAGATGTCCGGTGGTTTCACGTCGAGTATTCATTCTTTCATCTCCTGTCTGTCACATTCAAAAATCTTCATATATTGCCTCGGTGTCAGTCCGACCTGACGCTTGAAAAATTTGGTCAAGTGGCTCTGATCGCTGAAGCCGGTCTGAAACGCGGTTTCAATCGGTTTAACCCCTTGTTCCAGCAGCTTTTTCGCATGGTTGATGCGAACGGTTTCCAAGTAGCTGTAAGGGGAAATCCCTTTTTGCTTCGTAAACGACCGCAGCAAATGGTATTTGCTCCAGCCCGTCAGCCGGCTGAGATCGTCCAGCGTAATATTTTCCGTGTAATGCGCTTCTAAATAATCACAGACCGCTTTGACTTCATCGGACGGCTCAGGCGCATTTTCCAAAAACGCGACATCAGAATATGTCCGGATCAGCTCTTCAAGCAGATAGAGAAACAATTCCTCTTTCTTCAGCGTGTTTTCTTTCTGCAAAATATAGATGTGCAGTTCCTTCAAGCTGGAGGTCAGTTCATGGCGGTACAAGACGTTTTGCGTGAAGTATGGCAGGTTTTCCGCGCCCGTCAGTTCCTTAACGGCTTTCATCATTACATCAGGCGTAATATTGATACAGCGGTAGTCGAGCGCTTTCCCGTCAATCTGCTCGCAGCTGTGGGTGTCATGCGGATTAAAAAGCACGAGGTCACCGGGATTGATGATGTATTCCTGTCCCTTGCAAAGCAAACAGCGCTGCCCCTTTTCGATAAAACCGACCACATAATAGTCGTGGAAGTGATTCGGGAACTTCTGCATGATGCCTTTAAAGCGGTAGGCTTCAACTTGCAGATCGGGATCGAGAAAAAGCGTGCGGGTTTCGTTTCGCATGGCGGACCTCCTGTGGGTTTGATGATTTTTTTAGTTTAGCATGTTTTTAGGGGATTTCTTGTATGATGTTGCTGTTTTCTTTCTTAAAAACCAAGAAGAAAAAACAGCGTTTTCGCTTAACATGTTAAAGATTAGACAATTATAGGGGGCCAATAAATAAGAACAAAAATTCGATACTGGACCGTGGAATGGATTATGGCGGGGCAAAGCTGTCGGGTGTGAGAATCTGGTGAGGAATACAAAATGCAAATTTGGAATCAATTATAAAAAAATGGAGGCCAAATTATTCCTAAAAACTCGAGATGCCAGCATCTATTTGGAATTTATAATAAAACTGATATAAAAAGCCTTTGATATTTTGGATAGCAATGGATGTAACGGGTGGAATTATCAAAGGCTAGGTGTAAAAGAGGGCAATAATTAAACCTTCTAGCTTTATGAATTAGTTCGCAACTCTACTAAAATATCTTAAATATAGTTAAAAGGGTATGAACCGCGAAAGCCCTTTATTATCTGTTTTAGTCCAAGATATTTCCCCTTTTTATTTCAGAACATCATCAAGCAGCTTCCACATCAGCTCCCGCCGATTTTCCGACCCAGTCTTCAAAAAAATCGACTTTAAATGGTCTTGGACGGTATAAGCCGAAATGTGCAAGGCTTCAGCGATGTCTTTTGTGGAAAGCCCGCGGATGATCCGGTATGCGATGTCCTTTTCCCGTTCAGACAGGCCGTACGCGTCTGCAATGAGCGGTATCGCTTCTGCGGGTGAAGCCGGCTCGAATGAAACGGCGATTTGTCCTGACGGGCCGAAACCGTCCAAGCGGCTCGCTTTAATGGACAGAAGGGGCTGGCCCGGAATCGAAATGACGGTTTTTGCCGGATCATCCGTCTCTGCTGCGGCTCGAGAGCAGACGGCTCTGATCGGCCTCGGTATTGACGCGCCGCCGATCTTTTCCCATCCGCGGAGGACGCTCAGCCAATGAAGCGCCGCTTCATTGCATGATATCGGTCTGACATTCTCCGACAAAATCAGAATGCCGCCGGCATGTTTCATGTGAAACAAGTCTTTTTTTGGCGCTTGATGTCGCAATCGCTGCAAGTGCCGGCCGATAACCGGTGCAAGTGAAGCGAGAAGGGAGCGTTCCTTCTTATGAAATGGCGGCCGTCCGCTTTTTCGCCATAGTGTAAGATAGCCCCAGCATTCCCCCTTGCTTAAAAGAACGGCCCGCATTTCGTCCCCAAAGCCTGCCGGTTCAAGAATCATGCGGTATCGTTTGCTCTTGTGAAGATTCCCATTCAAGGCCCCGCTTAAAATCGCCGCTGTCTGCTTTGTTTTGATTAATGTTTCGTATTGATTGACATCATCATCCATGTATTCAAGCTCAAATAACCGCGCATGCATCCTTTCAATTGGCTCATCTGTGATCGCTCCGATGGACAGGAGGGTTTTCGGATCGACGGCTGTACAGCATGAAGCATCAAATGAGATCGCGCTTCGCAGCGCGGATATGACGGCTTCCATGTATTGCGGTGATGTTTGTGATGTTTGTCCAAGCTCATTGAATTGGTCTTTTAACGGCCGGTCCATTGGATTCCCTCCATTAAAAATCCCATGTTTGTGGGATGGTGCATTTGAAAAACTTCCTTATAATTGAGAACAATTCTTAATTATTTTACTAAAAGGAGTGCGCCTTGTCATGAACATGGATTGGAATCACCTTGATGTGTATCAATATAGAGAAAAGATCGCTTTGAAAATCCCCTGCTACCGCATGTTATACGATATGATGGATCGCCTGCTGACCGTTCGGCTTAATATGGATGAGGCCAATGTGGCGGTTGTCGGGGCAGGAGGCGGACAGGAATTGCTGACATTGGGCAAGAGACATCCGAATTGGTCGTTTACAGGGGTCGATACATCTGCCCATATGCTCAATTTGGCGCAGCAAAGGCTGAAGTTCGCCGGTATTCAGCTCAAAGCCGACTTCATTGAAGGAGAAGTGGGACAGCTGGAGCATCAATATGATGCGGCGACTTGCATGCTTGTCCTCCATTTTGTCCGCGATAAGCGGAAGTTTTTGCAGGATATCGCGGCCCGTTTACCTCAGGGAGCACCGTTTTCGATCGCGTCGATCAATGGCGATATTTATTCTGAAACATTTTCGTGGCAGATGAAAGCCTGGAAGGAACATATGCTGGCAAACGGAATTTCTGAACAGGAGTGGGGGCGTTTCGCGGATTCTATCGGCAAGCATTCTCATCCGATTCCGGCGCTAGAGGTGGAAGCTTTGCTGGAGGAATCAGGTTTTACGAATGTGACGCGGTTTTTCAGCGCTTATTTAATTGATGGCTGGTTCGCTGTAAAAGGGGGCGGCAAATGTTGAAACAGCATATTGTCGTGATTGGCGGATACGGTTATGTCGGCGGTCACATCTGCCGGATGCTCGGGGAGAAATACCCGGGGCTTGTGTATGCCGCAGGGAGAAATCTGGACAGAGCTCAGCGACTTTGCCGGGAAACGGGAGGTAAAGTGAAGCCGATGCGCTTCAATAGAGATGCGGCTGATGATTGGGCTTGGCTTGAACAGACGAAGCTTGTCATCGTATGTATAGATCAGGAGGACACGGATTTAGCCGAGGCTTGTTTGGCGAACGGGACGGATTATATCGACATTTCTGCAAACGGGCCATTTTTAGCCCGGATCGAACGGCTGAATGCCGGCGCTTGCAGAGGAACGGGGGTGTTGAGTGTCGGGTTGGCCCCGGGACTAACCAATTTACTGGCGCAAGAGGCAAAGAAAGCCTTTGATGAAACAAACCGTATCGATATCACGATCATGCTCGGTTTAGGAGACAGCCATGGGAAGGCGGCAATTGAGTGGACGGTAGACCAGCTCCATTCAGTGTTTGACATAACAGACCGGGGACGAGTGAAGAAAGTCGGCAGTTTTACCGGCGGGAGGCCGGCAGACCTTGGGTGTATGGGCCGGCGCATGGCCTATCGATTTCCCTTTTCAGACCAGATGACCCTTCCGAACACTTTAGGTGTGCCTTCAATCGCTACAAGGCTTTGTTTTGATTCTCGGGTTGCAACGTTTGTCATCGCCGGGCTTAAGAAAAGTGGGGCTGCGCGGCTTTTAAAACATGCGGTGATCCGTTCAGCCGCTGTCAAAAGTCTTGGTTCTCTGCAGATCGGATCTGCCAAGTATGCGGTGAAAGTCGATGCTGCAGAAGTGAAAGACGGAAGGAGCCGGGAAATCGGTCTTTCTTTGCACGGAGAACGCGAATCCCTGATCACGGCGAAGGTCGCCGCTGCAGCCGCTCATGCTTTGTATAATGGCAGTTTCCCCAAGGAGTGTTTCATATAGAGCAGCTGTTTGAGCTTGAGCGGGAGGGAGAATCGCTTTTTTTAAAGATAAAAGAAAGAGATGAACGATTTGTTATATAATTTGACTTATTTTCGAAGGAAGTGAGATGATAAGATTTAGAAAATAATAGAAGGAGATGGTGTCATGCAGCCTGAAGAAATCGTCAGAAGCGGACCGAACCAATATATTTGCAAAGAAGGGATCACCCGGGAGATCCCGTCGTTTTTGGACGGATTCAAGCGTCCTGTCATCATCACCGGAGTCAAGTCATTTGCGGCTTTTGCCAATCATGCGGAGCTTCCCGCTGATTGGAAGGTGATTCAGCATAGAGGCTACAGCTCGCTTCAGGCGATTCGCAAAGCTGCCGAGGAAGCAGGCTCGGCGGATATTATCATTGGAATTGGCGGAGGAACCGTGTTAGATACAGCGAAGGCCGCCGCTGCCCTGTTGAACATTGAAGTGATGACGATTCCGACAATTCCGGGGACATGCGCCGCAGCCACGCCGCTCAGCGTGATTTACGATGACGAGGGCAACTTTGAAAGGGTGCAATACCATAAGCGCTCCAGCTACTTGACGCTGGTCGACCCTTTACTGCTCCTTTCTTCGCCGATTGCTTATGTGAAAAGCGGAATCGGCGATACGCTGGCGAAATGGTATGAGGCGGAAGCGATCATCAGAAATACGGCTGATTCGCTTTCCATTATGGTTCAGGCGGGGCTCAGGCAATCTGTCTATATTCGGGACATCCTTTTACAGGAGAGTCTGAAGGCTGTCGAAAGCATCGAAAAAGGCGAACCATCTCCAGCTTTAACAAATGTGCTGGAAGCGGTCATCGTGCTCGCGGGAACGGTAGGAGGCTATGCGGGCCGCTACGGCAGAATGGCCGGCGCTCATGCGATTCACAACGGCTTGACATTTATTGCGGAAACCCACCATGTGCTGCACGGCCAAAAAGTCGCTTATGGCATATTGGTGCAGCTTGCACTGGAAGGAAGGACAAACGATATCCGGGAGCTGCTTCCGCTTTATGAGGCGCTCGGCTTTCCGAAAAGATTAAGCGATTTGGGCATTGCAGAAAACCTTGCGCAGGCGAAACAGACAATCGCAGCCCATGCCTGCAAACCGGAAGAGTCGCTTTGTTTAATGGGAACGTTCAGCGAAGCGGATGTCGTTGCCGCGATAGAGTCATTGGAATTCGAAAGCGTGAAGCAGCCATAAAAAAGGCCGCCGGGCAAACCCGGCGGTCCTTTTTTTATATTTTGATGTCTATCTCCGCGCTTTTTTTCAATTTTTCAACTTGCTGCCCGAGTTTTTCCTGACGTTTTTGCTGTTCGAGCATTTGCTTGATTTGCGATTTTACGTCCTCAAGCTTCGGCGTTTTTTGCTTGCTATCTTTTTGCTGTGCGGCGTATTGATCGTAGTATGATTTAATTTCTTCGTTCGTTACTTTATCCTGCGGGACTTCTTTCTTGATATATTTTTCCGCTTTGATGTTGGCGGCAATATCTGATTTGAGTTCAGACAGGTTTAAGCCGGCTTTTTTTAAAGCGGTGTTGAATTCTTGATCGCTTTTATACTGCTTTTTGCTTTCGTCGAGCTGTTTATTAATCTCCTGATCAGACGCTTTGTAGCCTTTTTTATCCGCCTCTTCTAGAAGCAGGGTTTGTCCGATGAGGCTGTCGAGTGTTTGCTGTTTGATTTGTTTAGCCGCGTCAGCTGTCGTCGGGTCTTGTCCCGCTTGCTGATATTGCATTTGCGCGGTTGATAATAAATTGTTATATTCGCTGCCGTTGATTTTTTTGTCGTTCACGACGGCAACCGTTTTCTTCTCATCGATCTTTTGCTTATCAAGCTTCTTCTGGATCGCTTTCATTTGTTTTTCTTGATCTTGCTGAGTTGTTTTTGATTGAGCATCTGCTGTTGATTTTTGGCCTTCATCATTGGAACCGCAGGCGGCGAGAGCGATAGACATGAATCCAATCATAAGAGACGAAATCAGTTTCTTCATTATCATGTGTCTCCTTTCTTGAACAAGAAGTCAGATCGTAAAAAATGATCTAGTGCGCATTCTAAATGATATTTGCTAAAAAAGAAAGCATTTGGAACCGATTTTCCAAATTGTAATCAAATTGAAAGGAGCTCGTAATAATGAGAACGGGAAGTCATGTTACATGATTCGGATCAAAGCCGTACACTTCAAAGTCCTTTTTAAAGATGTCTGCCACTAATTGTGTTGCTTCTTTATCATAAAAGCTTTCATATGTGGGAATGACCCAGTCAAAAGTGGTTTTTGTCACCGCCGCGTCTGCGGATTTTTCTTTTTTTACCATAAAATTCGAAAAATGATGCGGGGACTTCGACAGTTTTGAAAGCGGCGCTTTGATTAACCTGTATTTGTTTTCAATTTCTCTTATGTGCGCCTTAAAGTCCTCAAGATAAATATAATGTTCTACAACCTCTTCTTCCCCATTTATATACTGGGGAGCGAGGTGCCGGTCAAATGCACCCGCCTTCTGCAATTGATATAAAAATTGTTTAAAAGACATCCCATCGAGGATATCGCCGGCGGAAACAGCGGTTAAAAACAAACTGACGGCTCTTCGGAACGGGTTTCTCACAAGCTTGTAAGCATCCTTTTTTTGCTTCAGCAGATGTTCGGCAAGTTCTTTCGTATATCCGGGCTTTTCCGTATACATCGTGTTTCGGTAATGATGAACCTCTTCGTCTGACATGAGGCAGACGTCTTCAGGCGATCCGTTTTGGAACAAGAACCAGCGATGCAGAGTTGTACTTCCGCTTTTGGGAACCCAAAAAAGAATGAGCGGGAAGTCTTTTGCGTAAAGCGGGGGATATGGCTCTAGCAAACCTTTTATGTCATTATAGTCATCCATTTTGAACACATCCGTTTCCATTGTTGCCGCGCTTTCTCCGGAACAGCTATACAAACACATTATGCCGCTCCGAATGAAAGGAGAGGGCGGAAATTTGAATATCTTTTGAAAATAGATGTTTTCAGAAAGTCATACGTCAGAATCCCTGGCGTGTGATATACTGAAAAAAAAGCGGAAGGGTGAAAACACACATGATTTTATAATCCTTTTTAGAAAATCTCGTTACAGGCCATCGGATTCGTCTATTCCGATTTTGACTGATGTAGCGTCTTTTTTTCTGAATAGGATTTGTCATGTGCTTTAATCGTAAAAGAAATACTTGCTGTGCGGCTTCATGCCTCCTATTCAGAACATTTGCCGGGTTTTTCAATATACAGGAGGGATAGCCATGCAGTTCAAAATAAATGAATATCCGCTGCCTGATCTTGAATCAGGCCCATACGGAATTGTCAGAGGCGCGGATGGTGCGCTTTGGTTTACAGAACAAAAAGGGAATCGGATCGGCAGGATCACCGCCGGCGGCCGGATGACCGAATACGCCGTTCCGACGGAGAATGCAGGTGTTTCGATTATCACCTCCGGAATCAACGGGGATTTATGGTTTACAGAATATAAAGCCGGAAAAATCGGCAGAATCACAGTCGATGGCGAGATAACGGAATATCCGCTGCCGTCTGGAGCGGCGCCGTTCGGTATTACGGAAGGCCTTGACGGTGCCGTGTGGTATTCGGATATGGCAGGTCATAAAATTGGCAGGATGTCCGGAGCGGGGGAAGTGTCGGAATATGAACTGCCCAAGCCAGGGTCATTTCCTTCATTTATAACAGCAGGCCCCGATGGTGCCCTATGGTTTACAGAAAACCAAAGCAATGCCATCGGCAGGATTACACCTGGGGGAGACATCCGGGAGTTTTCGATCCCTACAAAGGACTCCGGACCTGTCGGCATTGCCGCCGGCCCCGATGGTGCGCTGTGGTTTGCAGAAATAAACGGCAATCAAATCGGGAGAATCACCGTGTCGGGAATGTTTCGTGAATACCCGATTCCTTCCGTAAATGCCCGTCCCCACGCCATTGCAGCTGGCCCTGACGGTGCCATGTGGTTTACGGAATGGGGGAGCAATAAAATCGGCAGAATCACGGCGGCGGGGGATATCGCCGAATATTCCATTCCGGCGGCCCATGCTGAACCGCACGGTATTGCAGCGGGCGGCGATCAATCGGTCTGGTTTGCGGAAGAGTGCGGCCAAATCGGCCAATTCATGATTTTATCAAACGAATAGCTAATCAAAAGAACGTCCCGCTGCCGGGACGTTCTTTTTTTCAAAGGATGATCAGTCTGTTCTTGTTTCCATTCGGCGGTGATTGAAAAAGCCGAGGTTTTTATTCATCATGTAAAAATGGAACATGTATTCTCCCACCGCCATGGCGACCGCTGCAAAAAATGCGGCTGAGACGGCGGTGTCTGCCGCGGCGCCCATGGCAAGCGCCATCAGCCAAACGGTGAGAAAAGCGACCCCTACATCCGCCAGTGTCGCGGTGATGTTGTTCGTTTTAGGCAAAATGAACAAATCTCCAAGCAGATAGGAGACTGCGCCCAACACCACTGTAATCAAAAGGATATTCCCAAAAGTAAAGCCGAATCCGAGACCGAGTACAAGATACAAGACCACAATGGTCATGATTCCCTTGATGGACAGGGCTTTGGCATGATCCATTTCCCATTCACTCCTTCATACGAGGTTTTAGTTTATTTTTTCCTCGTATTCAGGAATCCAAACATGTTCGCCTGCATCCTCCACATGTTTACGGACCTTCGGACGGTTTTTGCCACATCAGGAGGTTTTAAACCGAGAAGCTTTCCCATATTATCAAGGGTGACAGTCAATATGAGATAGCCGATGACAGCCCCAGCCCGGCGGCTTCTTCTCCTCCCGCTAAACCGATGGCAACGCCGCCGGCAAGAATGAGCGGAAGATTGTCAAAGACGACACCGCCCGCGTCTTTGATGATCGAAATATTGAGTACATCTTGATCGCCAAAACGAAGCAGCAGGCCGGCCGCCGGCAAAACGGCAGCCAGGGCCATCAATGCCCGCCCAAGCTGTCGTAAAATTTGGAACGCTTTTTTTAAACATAACAGTCTCCTTTATGATGATTGTTTTTTTAACTGTTGAGCCGCATGCTGATCTGCAATTACTGTCACATTGGGATGAGACTGCAAAATGGAAGCGGGTACATTTTTGGTCATGATGCCCTCCGCCATCTTTTGGACAGCTTCGGCCTTTTCTTCTCCGCTGGCCAATAAAACAATGTGCCGGCTAAACTCCATAATGGTTTGGATTCCCATCGAAATGGCGAGCCGCGGAACGAGCGACTGATCGCCGAAAAAGCGCGCATTGGCCTTAATTGTGCTTTCCGACAGGCGGACGATCCGAGTCCTTGCTTCAGGATCGGACCCCGGTTCATTAAAACCGATATGTCCGTTTGCGCCGATCCCGAGAATCTGAATATCGATTCCCCCTATACGTCTGATCAGATTTTCATAAGCTGAACACTCGTCTTCAAGCTGCGGATTGTCTCCCTTTGGAATATGTATTTGTTCCTCAGGTACATTGATATGACGAAATAAATGATCATACATGAATTTGTTATAACTTTGTGGATGTTCAGGTGATAATCCGATATATTCGTCTAAATTAAATGTTGTAACCTTAGAGAAATCAAGTTCACCTGATTTGTATTGATGGACGAGTTGTTTGTACAGCCCAATTGGAGTGCTGCCTGTGGCAAGCCCCCAGACAGCGTCCGGTTTCGCTTTTACACAGTCTTTGACAATATCAGCGCTTATTCGGCAAAGATCGTCGTAATGATCGGCTATGATGATGTTCATGTGGCCATTCCTCCCTGGTGATTTTCACGCGAAAATTTGTTACTATCATTTTTGAATTGTTACTGCAAATTTAGCACCGATAAAATCTTTTTGTCAATGCAATATTGAACGTTCATTTTTGAGGTATGATACAAATCTTTCGCGATTGGATGTTAAATGGTATTATAAAACCATTCCCATGTACTGAAGATGAAAAGCGGAGGGACTGTTATGACTGAGGAAAAAAGGAATGTCGCTTTATATTCCGTCATCAAGTTTAAAATCATCGAGCTGATTAAATCAGGTAAATATAAAGCAAATGACCAGCTGCCGACAGAGAGCGAATTTTGCGAGCAGTATCATGTCAGCAGAACGACGGTCAGGCTGGCATTGCAGCAGCTCGAGCTTGAAGGATATATTAAGAGAATTCAAGGAAAAGGCACTTTTGTTTCCGCGGCAAAAATTCAAGCGCCCATTCCCCATAAAATTACGAGCTTTGCAGAGCAGATGAAGGGCTTGAGATCTGAATCAAAAGTGCTTGAGCTTGTTGTGATTCCCGCAGATCAATCAATCGCAGAGCTTTTGCAAATCAATGAGAACGATCCTGTCAATAAGCTTGTCAGGATCAGATATGCCGAGGATGAACCGCTGCAATACCATACTTCATATATTCCTTGGAAAATTGCCCCCGCCCTTGTTCAAGAAGAGTGTACTGGTTCATTGTTTGCTTTGCTGAGGTCAAAATACAACATTCGCATCGAGCGGGGAACTGAATGGATCGAACCGATTTTGACCGATGAAACAATCAGCGAACATTTGTTAATCAATGTCGGCGCTCCGGTGTTCCTGTCTGAGTCCATCACCTATGATGATCAGGGGGGAGTCGTGGAATACGCTCAAATCATTACGAGAGGGGACAGAACGAAATTTATCGTCGAACAGCAATATAGCACATAGAAATCAACCTGTTAACTGGCATTGTTCAGTAACAGGTTTTTTCTTTTGGCCAAGAAAGCATGGCCGGCGGGTCCTGCAAAATGGATGAAAGATGCCGTCATGATAAAACCGCCGGACGGAGCATATTTTGTAATCAGAACATGATGAAGGGGATATTGCCGATGAAAAAATTGATTATCAATGCCGATGATTTTGGTTATTCAAGAGGCGTCAATTATGGGATTATCGATGCCCACAGACTGGGAATTTTAACATCAGCGACTTTAATGGCCAATATGCCGGGCGCCGGGCATGCCGCCCGCCTCGCCAAAACGCATCCAGGTTTGGGGGTCGGCGTGCATTTGGTGCTGACATGCGGAAGACCTCTTCTTACGGATCATCGGACAATTGTTGATGCAAAGGGGGATTTTCGCCAACTTTCGTTCTACAGGGGAGCGTTCACAGTCGATTTTGAAGAGGTATATGCCGAGTGGAAAGCGCAGATAGAACGGCTATATGCGTTTGGCCTGGAGCCCACACATCTGGACAGTCATCATCACATTAACTCTTATGCCGGAATGCCGGAGGTGTTTTTAAGGCTTGCGCAAGAATTCGGGCTGCCTGTCAGAAACAATATGGATGATGCGGCATTGAATGAAGCGAACATCAAAACAACCGATGGGTTTTCGACGGTTCTTGAAACTGCTTTAAAGGATGAACAAGCCGTCAGCGGGCTTTTCAAAGACTCTGAATCAGTCGAAGTGATGACGCATCCGGCTTATCTGGATAAGACTCTCTTGGCGAATTCCTCGTTTACGTATCCGCGGGTGGATGAACTGGAGTTTTTAACCGACGCAGAGACCGCAAGACGGGTGAAGTCGCTGCCTGATGTACGCCTTTCAACATTCGGAGATCTGTAGCAGGGGGGAGACTGATGAAACACTTTCTTCAAAAGCTGGGCAAATCAATGCTTATTCCGATAGCGGCTCTTCCGGCAGCGGGATTATTGCTTCGGCTGTCTGCCGAAGACATGCTCAATATCCCGCTTTTTCAAGCTTCAGGCGTCATTCTGAACAATATGGATATATTGATTGCGATCGGCATCGCCATGGGGCTTGCCAAGACAAAGGATAAAGGGATACCTGCATTGACGGGTTATTTGGCCATTTCCGTCCTCAATGAAGGGCTCGGCATTCTAAACCAGGATCTTGACATGAGCGTTTTTGGCGGAGTTATCGCAGGTTTAATGGCTGCCTATATTTATAATCAATTTCAGCACACCCGGCTTCCAAGCATGTTCGCTTTTTTTGGCGGAGAGAAATTTCCGATTACGATGATCATTTTGGTGATGATCCCGATTGCGGGCCTGTTTTCCGTTGTATGGCCTTACGCGCAGGCGGGCATCGATGCTTTTAGCCAGATGCTTGTAGGGATGGGGGCTTTCGGAATATTTGTATTCGGATTTTTCAATCGGTTTTTGCTGCCGTTTGGACTTCATCATGTTATGAATACGTATGTATATTTTGGTCTCGGACGTTTTGAGACGGCTTCGGGGCAGGCGATCACAGGCGAAATTACACGCTTTTTGAATGGCGATCCGCATGCCGGGTATTTTCTCGGAGGATTTTTCATCACGATGATGTTTGGCATTCCCGCGATCGCATTGGCGATTTCGCGAGCCGCCAGAACAAAGAAGAAAGAAACGAAAGCGCTGATGTCTTCAGGAGCTGCAACATCGTTTATTACCGGCATTACAGAGCCGATTGAATTTACGTTTTTATTTACATCGCCATTATTGTATGTTCTTCATTCCGTGTATACGGGTCTGGCCGGCATGACGCTTTATTTGCTCGGGATTCGGCACGGCTTTTCATGGGGAGCGGGGGTGATCGACTATGTGCTGAACCTGAATCTATCTGATCGCGGACTGCTGGTGATACCGGTCGGTTTGGCATTCTTCATCCTCTATTATGCCACCTTTTATTTTATCATCACAAAGCGGAATGTTCCGGTAGTCGGCAGGGAGCAGGGTGCCGCCTCTTTGCAGGAAAATGGAGGGGGGACGGCTGAAAAACATTCAAAATATCAAACAATCACCGCAGACATTCTTCAGCATATCGGAGGAAAAGAAAATGTGATGTCGTGTGAAAACTGTATGACGCGTCTGAGACTCAGGCTGGCCGATAACTCCCTGGCTGACGAAGCAAAACTAAAGCGTGCCGGGGCACACGGCGTCATCAAGATTGGCCGGCATGATATTCAGATTGTGGTCGGTCCGGATGCGGCGAATGTGAAGCGGGAATTGCAAACTCTCATAGAGCGCGAATCGTATTAAGGCTGTATCTATTCTCGCTTCGGACAGCAAGTGTTATGATGAAGACGAGTATGCATGATGAAAAGATACTGGGGGATTTTTTTTGCAAGTGATTAAGTCATATATTCGTCTGTACACGGACGATTTAGACTCCGCGATGTCATTTTATGAAAATCTCTTGGACTGTAAAACTGAATTCAGGTTTCAATACCGGGAAATGGATTTGGAAATTGCGGCCGTCGGCCATTTTCTCATACTGGAAGGATCGCCAAAGGCCTTAGAGCCCTTTCTGGAAACAAAAGCAACCTTGATCGTTGATTCTGTTGAGGAGTTTAAAGAACGGCTCCTTGAGAATGGATCTGAGGTGGTGCGGGACATAAAGGAAGTGCCGACAGGGAAAAACATGACGATGAAGCATCCCGACGGTTCCACCATCGAATATGTGCAATTCTTCAATCAATAACACTTGCACCTCCCGCAACGTGAGGCTTTATCATCGAAGAAAGCCTCGCGGCGAAGGAACTTGAGGAGGATGGTAAGAGTGGAAAAAGATCAATATTATTCAATCGGAGTTTTCTCTAAAAAAACCGGCGTATCGGTGCGGACTTTACACTATTATGATGAAATCGGGCTGCTCAAACCTGAGAAGCATCCAGGCTCAGGACATCGCCTCTATACCGAACGGGACGAGATGGCCTTGCTGAAGATCACGTGTTTGAAGTCTCTGGGATACAGCCTTGAGCAAATCCGGGCGATCATAAAAGAGTCCAGCTTTGATGCCAGTCTGATTGAAACATTGCAGAAGCAAAAACATGAGCTTGAAAGGAAACAGGAGGAGATTGGGACCGCGTTGAAAGCGATCAGCCGGATGATCGGGCTGCTGAAGGAAGAGGAAGAAATAGACGGAGCCGTTTTTATGAGTCTTATCAACAGCATCCAAACAGAAAAAGATCAGCGGCTATGGATCGAGCAGAACATGACAAAAGAGCTTGCCGACCGGTTATTTGACAAACCGGAAGAGGAGATGGCGGCATTGGATCAGGCCTTTATTCAGTTGGCCAAAGAGGTTAAAAGGCTGGCGGGAAAGCCTGTGGATGATCCCGAGGTGCAGGAGATGGCAGACCGGCATATGAAGGTGAGCCTCCAGTTTGTCGGAGCGGATGCACTGTCGGCTTTCGGCAGTATTAACGAAGCTGAAACGGAGAAGTTTGTGGATCAGATCCCTTCGCCTTATACGAGACAAGAGGAAGAATGGCTTGAACGCGTGTTTGAATATTATATGGTTCATAATGAGATATCCTTTCAGTAAGGAAGAGTAAAACCGATATGAATGCGGCCGGCTTTGCCGGGCGCTATTTTTTTTGCGGGTATGGGCAGGAGATTATTTTACTTTGAAACCTTTTTCATTTACTATAGATATTGTCCATATTTTAGGGAATTCTTCATTTGTGCGAGGGGTGTATATCGGCATACATATCAGTTCCAGGCAACCTTGAATTGACAAGCTTGATTTGATACGCAGAACGTGCAGAGTCAAGAGAATCTGTCTTCTCTCGCTTTGTATTTTTTTGGAGGAAAAAGCCTTGCGAAACTTATTTCAGAAAAAAGATGTAGCACAACTTTTGGCACAGCATCAAAAACGGAAAAACAACCCTTCCATGGGGGCATTTGATTTAACATTATTGGGAATTGGGGCCGTTATCGGAACGGGCGTCATGGTGCTGACGGGGATAACGGCCGCGCAGAATGCTGGACCGGCTGTGATTTTTTCGTTTATCCTGGCTGCCGTTGTCTGTAGTTTGGCCGCTCTTTGCTATGCCGAAATTTCATCTGCGCTGCCTGTTTACGGGAGCGCCTATATTTACTCATACACAACAATGGGAGAAATCGTCGGCCACCTGATGGGCTGGACGCTATTGTCGGTTTACATGCTGACTTCTTCCGCGGTCGCGAGCGGATGGTCGAGCTATTTCAATAATTTGCTGGCGGGATTCGGTCTGTCCATCCCCAAACAGCTGCTGACCACTCCCGAACACGGCGGGGTCATGAATCTTCCTGCCATCGCGATTACATTTATCATGACATGGATTTTGTCAAAGGGAACAAAAGAGAGCAAAAAGTTTAACAATGCGATGGTCATCGTGAAGATACTCATTGTCGCGCTCTTTATTATCGCGGGCAGCTTTTATGTGAAGCCTGAAAACTGGCATCCTTTTATGCCGTTTGGGACAGAAGGCGTCATTACCGGAGCGGCTGCTGTGTTTTTCGCGTATTTAGGGTTTGATGCCATTTCCGCTTCTGCTGAAGATGTGAAAAATCCGCAGCGTAATTTGCCGATCGGCATCATCGGATCATTATTGATTTGTACGTTGATTTATATCCTCGTCTGCCTTGTCATGACGGGTATGGTGCCGTACAGCCAGCTGAATGTCCCTGAAGCCATGTCCTATGTGCTGCAGGTCGTCCAGCAAAACACGGTGGCGGAAATTATATCTGTCGGCGCCGTGATCGGGCTGATGGCGGTGATTTTTGCGAACACCTTTGCGGCGACGAGAATTTCGTTTGCCATGAGCAGAGACGGGCTGCTGCCTAAAGTGTTTTCAATCACGGGGAAACGCTCGGGAGCCCCTGTATTGAATACTTGGATAACAGGACTGATAACGGCTCTGGTCGCCGGATTTGTCGATTTGAAAAATCTGTCCAATTTAGCCAATATGGGTGCGCTGCTCACTTTTTTGATGGTGAGTCTATCTGTGCTCATTTTGCGCAAAACCCATAAAGACCTGCCGCGCGGCTTTAAAGTTCCGTTCGTGCCGGTCATCCCGATTCTTTCCATAGGCTTCTGCCTGTTTCTTATCGCAAACCTGCCGGCGGAAACATGGCTCTATTTTTCCGTTTGGCTGCTGGCCGGAGCGGCGGTTTATTTCGGATATTCTTATAAACACAGCGCGCTTAAGCGTTAGCAGGCTGCGCTTCTTCAGAAAAGCTCCACTTAACGGAGCTTTTTTGTCTGCCTGGAAAAGACGCAGTATATCTTTCAACCGGGTTAAGGTGAGCCAACATGCTAAAATGCCAATAGGAATTTGAAAAATAATAGGAATGATTTTGTGAGAGGATTGAATGAGTTTTCAAGAATAGATGGGCAAATCGTAAAGCATGCGGCAGAGAATTATAGGGAAGAGATAATAATGTAGTTCCTCCTGCCAAAAAGGATAGAGACACTGGACATGTCGAAAAAAACAGGAGGAAATCCTCTGCCGGCTGCAGGAAATGACAGCCTGCTTGTGCTTTACGCATTGAACCCATCCTTTTTTATTATCGGACTTGTCCGGCTCATTTTAAACAGCACAAAGTCACAAAATAAAATTATGTAAATTTTCCCCTAAAGTTTTCGTTTATATATGATGCCCTCAAACAGAATGCCCGCTCCAATGCCCAGCAGATAGGCCAGTAAATCGCTCCATAAAAATCCATATCCGAGTACAAGGCCGCCAAGCGCCGTGGCGCGTATGTGATCGATCCAAGCGGCATGATACAGCTGGCTGCATTCGATTATATAGCAACATATCAGCGCTATAAGTCCAACGGTCTTTGTGTCCGCCTTCCTCAATAAAAAGCCGAATCCAAAAAAGATCATCAGTGCCCAAAGAGCATCCCCCGCATACATATTGACTGCATCCGGCAGCGCCGCTGCCATTTTCCGTGTGCTTAATCCTGCCGCCATGGCCATGAAAATAAGCGCGGCTTGCCATATAAGGCTGCGTTTCATCATCATGTGTAGCCCCGTTTCATGTTAGGTAATAAAACTTTTATATCCTTATATCGTATGAAACAAAAAGGGGATTTGCAAATGGCCACGATCAATCTGCAGAAGAAAAGCTTGGATTACGGCCCGGGTCGGCCTAATGTTCACTATCACAGGATCGGGATCTCTTTATAAAAATGGAACCGTTCAACAAACAGTTGAAAGAGTGCTGCCTGTTGCCGGCAGATTGCCGATGACGGGGTATTGAATATTGCTGGTATATGACAACGTATTAACCGCTAACTGAAAAAAGAATTTACGGGATATGTCGACCGGGAAATCATCGATAATGACCGGTTTCACAAGTTTGGAAACAATGATGAACCGCCTGTCATGAAAGACGCATTAAAAACATATATGGCTGAAGAACCAAGTTCAAATCCTGTCTTTATGAATGATGGAGACTGAAAAAGACGATCAAGTCGATGATTGAAGCGTCCTCTAATAAGCCATTATTCTGGCAATTTGTCGGAATTGAAGAGGGACACTTTGATTTTTTAAAAAAGCTCGGAAGCCCGCATGGTCGACAACCCTAATCTTTTTCATATTAACGATATAAGAGTGGTCAGATGATGAATGATATGTTTCGCTTCTTCATGAATGTCCTGTCTGGCTCGAAGAGGCGAAACAAAAAGGCATTTTGCCGGAATGCGAGAAAGGGGATATTCCGCAAACTGTTCAGACCGCCCTCCAATACGGCCCAAGAGGGTTGGGGAATATTAGAGTAATATAGTGCTCCCGTCTAGTAGCGCTTTAAAAATCATTGTTCTTAATTATTCTAGTAATTGATGTTGTGTAATTTTTCTATTTTTATTGATTATTTTAGCAAATATGTTATTATGTCATAGTTGCTAAATTAGCAAAGAAAGGGAGTTTAAAATGAAAAAAATTGTAATGATGCTGTTTACAGCTGTCCTTTTGGCAGTCGCATGTTTTGCCGGCAGTTCAGAAGCATTTGCCATGACTTCAAAAGGAGCGATTCAATTTAAAACAGATGCCAATACATATTCAAAACATGCCACTTCTATTGTCGTAACAGGTACTTTGGCACGGGATCTGGACAATGGTTATACCGTATTTCTTTATAAAAAAGGAAAAACTGCTCCAGTGAAAATGATAGATGTGGATCACAGTATTGGTACACGCAGTTTTAGGGCAGTCTTTTCGACGAAAAATATTCCAGCAGGCAAATATGATGTGATTGTAGCGCAAAGCTGGGCATGGAAAAATTGGCATGGAGAACTAAAACACTATATTACAGTACAACACTAAAATTGATATCTTAAATATAACAATTTAAATCTTAAAACATGATATTTTGTTATAAAAGACCATAAATGAGGATGTTTCTGAAAGTCTTTTGGACTTTCCGTGAAGCATCCTCTTTTATTTAAAACAAGCTGTGGAAGGGGCCTCTGCAACAGAATAAGCCAAAACCTTTACTGATAGAAAGTAGAACCGATTGCTTCAAAGTTTTGGTTAGACATTCTGTACGTTTCATCATTGCACAGTATGATTCATTTATCCGAAGTTCCCCATATGTTTGACTAAGTTTCCGTTTTTTCTGTCCGTGCACCTTTTGATAAGTAAACATCAAAAAGCCGCCCTCCAAGGCGGCTTCATGTTTATCCCGCATGTTCACTTTTTGACACTTGCGCGGTTCCTGAGTGCTCCCAGCACTCGATGTTTTCGTGATTTTCGATCACATCCTTGTAAAAGACGGGATCTTTTCCGGCTTTTCTTTGCTTCACATAGTCGTTCAAAGCAGCAAAGGCGTTTTTCGATAACAGGAAGATCGCGATTAAATTAACGATGACCATCAATCCCATGAACAGGTCGGCCATATCCCAGACGAGCTGGACTTTTGCAACACAGCCGAAGATCACCATTCCGAGTACACCGATTCTGTATAGCAATAAGACTGCTTTGCTTTTGTTTAAGAAGCCGATGTTGGTCTCTCCGTAGTAATAGTTTCCGATGAGCGCGCAGAAACCGAATAACAATATCAAAATCGCCAAAAATCCCGACGCCCACGGTCCGACGTGTTCGCTTAGAGCGGCTTGCGTCAGCGGGATTCCGCTCAGTCCAGGCTGCTTATAGGCATCAGAGAACAAAATGATCAGGGCGGTGCTTGTACAAATGATTAATGTGTCCGTTAAGACGCCGAACGCCTGAATCAGCCCCTGTTTGACGGGATGGCTTGTCGTTGCCGTTGCGGCTGCATTTGGCGCGCTTCCCATTCCCGCTTCGTTTGAGAAAATTCCGCGTTTGATCCCGTGCATCAGTGCCGCGCCTAATGCTCCGCCCGCCGCCTGCTCAAATCCGAACGCATTTTTCACGATCAGCGCAAAAACATCCGGCAGCTGAGAAATGTTGGTCAGAATGACGAAAAAAGCGACACCGATATAGAGCACGGCTAAAAACATGACGATATATTCGGAAAGCTTCGCAATCCGTTTCACGCCGCCGAAAATGATCGTCCCGAAAACGGCGATCAAAATGACGCCGAGGGTGAAGCGGTCCGTCCCAAATGCGTTATTGAACGCGACGCTGATCGTATTCGATTGAACGGAGTTGAACACGATTCCGAATGACAGGGTGATTAAAACCGCAAACAGGGCGCCCATCCAGCGTTTTTTCAGCCCTTTTTCCATGTAATAGGCGGGGCCGCCGCGGAATCCATTTACATCTTTCACTTTATAAATTTGCGCCAGCGTGCTTTCGACAAAGCTTGAAGCTGAGCCGATAATGGCAATGATCCACATCCAGAAGATCGCTCCGGGGCCGCCGAGTGCAATCGCGATCGCGATTCCCGTAATATTTCCGGTGCCGACCCGGGCTGCCATGCTGATGCAAAACGCCTGGAAAGGCGATATATCGTTTTTGGAACGGTTTGCAGCGCCTTCCTTTAAAACGCGGACCATCTCTTTCAGCATCCGAACCTGCAAAAATTTCAATCTGAACGTAAAATATACTCCCAACGACAGAAGCAGCACGATTAATAGTTTTGACCAAAAAAAATCGTTTATGATTCCAATGACATACTGAAGGACTTCCTGCATGTTCTCACCTCTTGATTCATTATTTTCAAAAAATACTCAAATCCCACTCCTGTGCCAATTGTTTCAAAAGCATACCGCCTGTCAGGCTGTTGCCGTATTCGTCGATCGCCGGTCCGTAGATGCCGATCCCGCATCCGTGCTGAAAAGGCTCATTCCTTTTGAGGCTGGCCGGCACGGCGCACATGATTCCGCCGGATACGCCGCTTTTGGCGGGAATGCCGACAAAGGCGGCGAATTTTCCGGAAGCGTTGTACATCCCGCATGTCAGCATCAAGGCTTTTGTCAGCTTTGCGACGTCTTTTGGGATCACTTGCTCTCCGCGGAAAGGATGGTAACCGTCGTTCGCGAGAATCAAGCCGATCAGGGCGATATCTTCTGTGTTCCCTTCTATGGAGCATTGCTTCAGGTAAACCCCAAGCGTTTCTTCGACTTCGGCTTCCAAAAAGCCGGTTTCCTTTAAGTAATGCGCCAGTGCTCTGTTTCGATGGGCCGTCTGCCATTCTGACCGGAACACGTCTTCATTGATAACAGGGCGTTTTCCGATCATTTTCTCAATAATGGCGTAAATCGTTTCGATTTTTTGTTGAGCCGATTCTCCGGGCAGGATTGAAGCGACGGTTAGAGCGCCCGCGTTAATCATCGGGTTAAACGGTTTTCCCGGTTTATGCATCTCAAGGCGGATGATTGAATTAAATGCATCGCCTGTCGGCTCTACATCGACGCGATCCAAAACGTAAGGAATCCCTTTCGTTACACAGGCGGCAACAAAACTAATCACCTTTGAGATGCTTTGCAGTGTGAAAGGGATATCCCAGTCGCCCGATTTGATCACGGTTCGGTCAGGTCCCGCTACACAAATGCCGAGCTGTTTTGAATCGACTTCTCCCAATGCCGGGATATAGTCGGCATTGCGTCCATTGGCAGAGAAGGGACGGTAATGTTCGACCAAATCGTTAAGGCGGGCTTGCCAGAAATGGGTGTCATAGCGTTCTTTCACAATTTCTTTCATCGAAATTCCTCCAATCTGACCTGTAGATTTCTAGAAATACACGTGCGGTGGTATGGATATGACGGCTGCAGCCCGGATTCCGTAGGCCGCAGCGGTGATTGGTACAGAGCTTGTTCTATCCTGAAAAAAGGGGTATGGATAGGGAGTGAATTGCGGGAAAGTACAGCGCTTTCAAACTAAGGAAATATAATTTCAATTTAAAGGAGAACCTACATGATCATACAAAAAACGACAAGAACGCTCAAAAAATAAGCCGATTGATTTAAAAATCAAACCGACTGTGGGTACAATGGGAGTTGCGGATCAAGATCGATTCAATACAAAATAAGACAACGCTGTTTAACGGGGGCACAATATGCTTAGGAGAAATTGGGACGAGACTATAAAGATGTTTGGCCAGCTTGCCAAAAAAGACGGCTACATTTTACTGCTGATGCTTTTAACCGTGCCGCTGGCCGGAGAATTGAAGTTTTATCCCCTGAATGAGACCTTTCGGGTCAGTTTTGGCGTGCCGACGTTTTTCTTTTTTTTATTATTGCTTCGAAATGTCCCGGCTATTTTGCCCGGGCTTTTAACAGGTGCAGCGGTTGTTTTCTTCCGGATGGCGCTTGACCTTTGCACAGAGGAGCATCTCGATTGGACGGCAGCTTTTTACACGCACGTCCCCACCTTTTTCTTTTATTTTACATATGCTTTCGTTTTTTATTTGGCCAAGCTCAGACGTTTTTTTCAGTACAGACCGCTAGTTATCGGATGTCTCGGTTTCATCATCGAAATCATCGCCGATTGTGCGGAATTATCCGTGCAATATATGATGTTCTCATCTACGGTTACGCCGGAGGAGCTGCGCGATATGATGACAATTGCGTTTTCCCACAGCTTTATCGTGCTCAGCTTTTTTAATGTCATGAAGCTGTACGAGACGCAGTCGAGGGAACGGCAAGTCCGCGAGCAAAATGAGCATATGCTCATGATCATTTCAAATTTATATGAGGAAACCATCCATTTGAAAAAAACCTTAAAAAATACGGAGCAGATTACAAACGAGTCCTACCAGCTATACCGTCTTTTGCATAAGCGGAGCCTTGAAGACCCTTTCGAGCAGAAGCTCAGTCTGAAGGTCCTGAAGCTGGCCGGCGAGATTCATGAGGTCAAAAAGGATAATCAGCGGATTTTTGCCGGGCTTTCAAAATTGATTTCGAATGAAAATTTCAGGGATTATATGAAGGCGGAGGATTTGGTTCGCCTTGTGGTTGGAATCAACCGAAAATATGCTGAATCGCTTGAGAAGGACATTGACTTTCAATATTCAATCATAGGCGAGCATCCGAAATACCGCGTCTATCTCGTGCTGTCGATACTCAACAATTTGATGGCCAATGCTGTGGAAGCCATTGGGGACAGGGGTTCTGTCCGCCTCCACCTTTTGAAAGGGGAAGAAGGAATGGTAGAATTTCAGGTGGAGGACAATGGACCCGGCATTCCGGAAAAAATCGGGGATGTTGTGTTTGAGCCGGGATACACTTCAAAGTATGATGAACTTGGCACACCTTCAACAGGAATCGGCCTATCCTTTGTTAAGGGAATCGTCGAAGAGTTTGGAGGCGGAATTGTGTTTTGCAATAAACCGAGGGGAGTCGTTTTTTCGATCAAGCTTCCTGTTCAACAATTGATTCAGAAAGGATGAATGGCCTATGCGCTTTTTTATCGTTGACGATGACCGCGCCGTGCGCTCTATTTTAAAGCAGATCATTGAAGATGAGGATTTGGGAGAGGCGGCGGGAGAAGCGGAGGATGGCAGTCAATTAGAAGGACATGTTTTGCATTTAAAACAGATTGATGTTTTATTGATCGATCTCCTGATGCCGGGCCGCGACGGAATTGAGACGATTCGCCATCTGCAAGGGTCTTTCATGGGGAAAATCATCATGATTTCCCAGGTGGAATCAAAGGAAATGGTTGCAGAAGCCCACTCTCTCGGAATTGAATATTATATTCATAAGCCGATTAACCGAATCGAAATATTAAACGTCATCCAAAAAGTCAAAGAACGGATCGAATTAGAAAGGTCAATTCAGGATATCCAATCTTCTTTAAGCCGCCTGGTGAACGTAAACGGCAGCGGAAGAAACGTGCTGAGAGACAAAAACATCCAGGAAACGGGCGAGTTTCTCCTTTCTGAATTGGGAATCGTCGGAGAAAGCGGCTCTAAAGATCTGATCGCCATCCTTCAATATTTGTTTGATGATGAGCAAACATCATTATATGAAAAAAACTTTCCCCCGCTGAAACAAATCTTTATCCGGGTGGCAGAGCAAAAGCTCGGACAGGCTGCTTCGCCCATTGACATCAACCGTGAGGCCAAAGCGTCAGAACAGCGGATACGAAGGGCGGTCACCCATTCATTAAACCATTTTGCATCACTTGGTTTAACAGATTTTTCAAATCCGAAGTTTGAAAGCTATGCCTCAAGGTTTTTCGACTTTACGGTGATCAGCAAAAAAATGAAAGAGCTGCAGAAGGATTCGTCTGCCGGACTGACGTCCACCCGTGTGAACACGAAAAAGTTCATTCAAGTGTTCTTTTTGGAAGCCAAGCGCTTGAATGAGAGTGCGGGGAAAAAGATCTAGGTGAAATAAAAAAGATTGATCCAAACGATGGATCAATCTTTTTTTATGCTTATTTAAGAAACTCTCTTTTCAGCAGGGAAAACATGTAGACATCGATGAACACGCCTTTTGATTTCTCATATTCTCTTAAAAGGCCTTCCTTTTGAAAAGAGAGCCGTTCAAGGAGCTTGATGGATCCTTTGTTTTCAGGTTCGACCTTTGCTTCAATCCGGTTTAGCTCCATGTCTGTGAAGCCATGGCTGATCAGCTTTTTGACGGCTTCAGCAGCAAAGCCTTTCCCCCAATGGGGACTCCCCAGGTCATAGCCGATTTCAGCGCGGCTGTTTTCCTCGTCAATCATATTGAAGCCGCATGTCCCGATGACGTCATTTGACTCTTTTAACACGATTGAATAACGGTTTGCCTGGCCTTTAAGGCAAAGATCACTGATCAGTTGTATCATGTCTTCCGCTTGTTTCGCGCTGGTGAAGGGCGCGATGTTCATATATTTCGTGACGAGCGGATCTGACCAATAATGATAGAGAGTCTCCGCATCCTGCAATTCCATTTCTCTTAATATCAATCTTTCAGTTTCCATGGTCTGCCTCCTACATATGTTTGCTTTGGCTTGTTTTCATTACAATGAGAAGACCATTTGACTATCTGCGCATCGTTCATTCCTTTCTATGTGAATGTTTCTTAATTTTACCATGGATGGAGACGCTATGTTTCCCTTTTTTAAAAAAAATGTGAAGAAAAACAGGAGAAAAGTTCTGACGGATGGGCTGGCAGCTTGTCGAATTCATAGGTGAATGGATTGGTTTAGGACAAATTTCGACATAAATCTTAAAAAGGCGCTTTAATCAAGCAGGTGCCGCCATGTTTTTCGTTTTACAAAAGTTTACTGTGTGTTAACAAATGGCTCCTATAATAGAACCCGATCAATCATTTGTATAGAGAGGGGTATTGCGAATGACACATGAAGGGCCGCTCGAGGAATGGATGAAAAAACTGAATGAGGAAAGCTTGAAAGGCAATGCGTTTGACCGCCGCCGTTTTATTCAGGGGGCTGGAAAAATTGCCGGGCTTTCCCTGGGGCTTGCGATTGCACAATCGATGGGGGCAATGGAAGTGAATGCAGCGCCGAAATTCTCCGAATATCCTTTTACACTTGGCGTTGCATCCGGTGATCCGCTTTCAGACAGCGTCGTTTTGTGGACAAGGCTGGCGCCTGATCCGCTCAATGGAGGAGGCATGCCAAATGAAGCCGTTACTGTGAAATGGGAGATGGCAAAGGATGAACATTTCCGGCACATCGTCAAGCGCGGAAAAGAGAAGGCGACACCTCACCTTGCCCATTCCGTACATGTCGAAGTCGACGGATTGAAGCCTGACCATGTGTACTATTACCGTTTTAAATGCGGCAATCAGCTGAGCCCGGTGGGAAGAACAAAAACCCTTCCAGAACCGGGGGCGGACGTTTCTAAATTCACATTCGCTTTTGCCTCCTGCCAGCAGTACGAACACGGCTACTATACGGCCTATCAGCATATGGCGAAAGAAAAGCTCGATCTCGTCTTTCATCTCGGAGACTATATTTATGAATATGGTCCAAATGAATATGTATCGAAAACAGGAAACGTCAGAACCCACAGCGGTCCGGAAATCACCTCGCTTCTTGATTACCGCAACCGCCATGCCCAATACCGCTCAGATGCGAATCTGAAAGCCGCCCACGCCGCCTTTCCGTGGGTCGTCACATGGGATGACCATGAAGTCGAAAACAACTACGCGAATACGATTCCGGAAAAAGGCCAGTCTGTTGAAGCGTTTATCAAGCGCCGGGCCGCCGCCTATCAGGCTTATTATGAGCATATGCCGCTCCGCCGCAGATCGCTGCCGAACGGTCCTGATATGCAGTTGTACCGGAATTTTCAATACGGCAATTTGGCCGATATCAATGTTCTTGATACACGGCAGTATCGCGATGATCAGGCGAATGGCGACGGCAATAAGCCGCCTTCTGATGAATCGAATGATCCGAAGCGAACGCTCCTTGGCGCCGAACAAGAGGCCTGGCTGCTTGACAACCTGGACAGGTCTGAAGCTCACTGGAATATCTTGGCGCAGCAGATTTTCTTTGCAAGATGGAACTTCGGGACAAGCTCCGCACCTGTTTACAGCATGGATTCGTGGGACGGCTATCCGGCTCAGCGCAAACGGATTATCGACTTTATCAAAGGGAAAAACCTGAACAATATTGTCGTCCTTACGGGAGACGTGCATGCAAGCTGGGCTTCAAATCTGCTCATCGATTTTGACAATCCGAAATCAGCGATTTTCGGCGCGGAATTTGTCGGAACGTCGATCACGTCCGGAGGAAACGGCGCGGATAAAAGGGCGGATACCGATCAGATCCTGGCGGCAAACCCGCACATCAAGTTTTTTAACGATTACCGCGGCTATGTCCGCTGTACGGTCACTCCTGAAGAATGGCGGACTGACTACCGGGTCGTTCCATATGTGTCAGAACCGGGAGCCGCCATTTCGACAAGGGCTTCATATGTTTATCATAAAGATCAGACAGGACTGAAACGGACAGCCTCAAATCTCGTGCCTGGAGGCGTGAAGAAATCGAACGAAGTCGAAGAAGACCGGTTTATTGCACATACAAGAGCGCACCAAAAACAAATGAAACAAAAGCAGAAAAAAGTAACCCAGTAACCAGCGAAAGGATGACGGAAGATGCTATCCAATATCGGTATTCCCGGTCTCATTTTGGTCCTTGTGATTGCCTTGATTATTTTCGGGCCTTCGAAGCTTCCTGAGATCGGGCGGGCTTTCGGCAAAACGCTGACCGAATTCAAAAGCGCGACAAAATCTTTAGTATCTGCCGATGACAATGAGATCGGACAGGAGTCTGATGCGAAAAAGCAAAGCGATCCATCGGCGCGATGATCAATAGAGCGGGCGGGTGAACCCGTCTGTTCTTTTTTCTGTTTAACATGCGAAGGGGAGGAAGGCGAAGGTGAAAAAAAGGGAAACACATTTGATTGCCCATCTTGAAGAGCTGCGCCAGCGAATCATTAAAACGCTTCTTACGTTTATTCTGTTCCTCATTACCGGCTTTTTGTTTGTTCAGGACATCTATGACTGGCTGATCAGAGACCTTGATGAAAAGCTTGCTGTATTGGGGCCGGGGGATATTCTTTGGGTTTATATGATGATTGCGGGGGTGCTGGCGATCGCTGCCACCATACCGGTGGCTGCTTTTCAGACATGGCGGTTTGTGGCGCCTGCGCTGACCGACCACGAACGGAGGACGGCATTATTTTATATTCCGGGACTGTTCATTTTTTTTATTTTGGGGATTGTGTTCGGTTATTTTGTACTCTTTCCGCTCGTTCTTCAGTTTTTGATCGGCTTGTCCGCCGGCCATTTTCAAACGATGTTTACGGCGGAGCATTATTTTCGCTTTATGATGAACCTCACACTGCCATTCGGGTTTTTGTTTGAAATGCCTCTCATCGTGATGTTTTTAACGAGCCTCGGGATTTTAAATCCGGCCAAGCTCAGTAAAATGAGAAAAATTTCTTATTTTGCGCTGATCGTCGTATCGGTTGTGATCACGCCGCCCGATTTGATCTCAGATGTGTTGGTGATCGTCCCGCTGCTTGTATTATACGAATTAAGCATCTCTTTATCAGCGTTTATTTACCGGAAAAAAACCGCTGCACAACCAGGGGCTGAGGCTCAAGGCTGAAGACGGACTGTGTCTTCAGTCTCTTTTTTTTGCTTGAAATGAAAAAATCAGAAAATAATGATATTGACAATTTGTTTATTTGTCTTACAATTAAACGAAAAGATGAATGGGGGGATTTTCTAAAACAGAGACATTGTATCTTAGTGAATGACAACGCTTTCTCAGGATATGAACGACAGGGGGATGACGGAGATGAGTCAATTACGGAAGGCGCCGGAAGGCATATTGGGTTTCCCGGTGGCGCCCTTCAACGGGCAAGGAAAACTGGAGGAAGAAGCACTTTACGAAAACATCCGCTTTTTATTGGCTGAAGGGCTTGAGGCGGTTTTCATCGCTTGCGGCTCAGGAGAATTTCAATCTCTCAGCGAAAAGGAATATGAGCAAATGGTCGAAATTGCCGTTTCGGCGGCGGGCGGGAAGGTGCCTGTATACACAGGAGTGGGCGGCAATTTAAGCACCGCTTTGGAATGGGCGCGGATTTCCGAAGAAAAAGGGGCCGACGGCTATCTGATTCTCCCGCCGTACTTGATACACGGAGAGCAGGAAGGCCTCTATCAGTACACAAAAACAATCATTGAAAGCACGGATTTAAATGCCATTATATACCAGCGCGACAATGCGGTTTTGACGCTTGAACAGATTCAGCGGCTGACCGGTCTCGAGCAGCTTGTCGGACTCAAAGACGGCATTGGGGATATGGCTTTGAATATCAGTTTGTCATATACGATAGGAGACAGGCTGGGCTGGCTCAACGGAATGCCGATGGCTGAAGTCACGATGCCGGCCTATGCTCCGATTGGCTTTACGTCGTATTCTTCGGCGATATCCAATTATATTCCCCATATTTCAAGAATGTTTTATGAGGCATTATTAAACGGCAACGACCGGCTTGTCAAACAGATTTATGAGCATGTCATCATGCCGATTAACGAGATTCGCAAACTTCGGAAAGGTTATGCGGTATCCTTGATCAAAGCCGGCATGGAAATCATGGGCCTTCAGGTGAAAAACACGGCGAGACCGCCGATTGTTCCGGTGGAAAAAGAACATTGCCGGCAGCTCGAAACAATTCTGAAAAACGCGATGGCGCGTTATCCGAAAAAGACCGCTGCCCTATAAACAAAAGGAGGAACTTGAAGATGTCTGTTGCAGCTGAAAATAAAACGTATTTCAACTTTATCAACGGCCGCTGGGTGAAGGCTGAATCGGGCGGGATGGAACAGAGCTTGAACCCGGCTGATACACGGGATATCGTCGGGCTTGTGCAAAAATCTTCGATTGAGGACGTAGACAGGGCGGTTGAAGCGGCCAAGCAGGCCAAAAAGGCTTGGAGAAAGCTGTCGGGGGCGGAGCGCGGTCAATTTCTTTACAAGGCCGCTGACATCATGGAACAGCGCCTCGATGAAATTGCCGAGTGCGCGACGCGTGAAATGGGCAAAACACTGCCTGAAGCAAAAGGAGAAACAGCGCGGGGAATCGCGATTCTCAGATACTATGCCGGAGAGGGGATGCGGAAAACGGGCGATGTGATTCCGTCGACCGATACATCCGCTTTCATGTACACCGACAGGGTGCCGCTCGGCGTCGTCGGCGTCATCTCGCCGTGGAATTTTCCAGTTGCCATCCCGATTTGGAAAATGGCGCCGGCCCTCATCTATGGCAACACGGTCGTCATCAAACCGGCTACGGAAACTGCAGTCACCTGTCTTAAGGTCATCTCGTGCTTTGAGGAAGCTGGGATTCCGTCAGGCGTGGTCAATGCGGTGACAGGACCGGGATCATCGGCCGGCCAAAGGCTTGCCGAGCACCCCGATGTGAACGGGATTACGTTTACAGGGTCGAACCAAACAGGAAAAATCATCGGCCGGACGGCGTTTGAAAGAGGGGCGAAGTACCAGCTTGAGATGGGCGGCAAAAACCCGGTGATCGTAGCAGATGACGCCGACCTTGATATTGCGGTTGAAGCGGTCATCAGCGGAGCGTTCCGGTCGACAGGCCAAAAGTGTACGGCGACAAGCCGCGTCATCGTCTTAACCGGTGTTTATGACCGGTTTAAAGAAAAGCTGCTTCAACAGACAAAAGAGATTACAATCGGCGACAGCTTAAAAGAAGATGTCTGGATGGGACCGATTGCGAACAAACAGCAGCTTGACAACTGCCTGTCCTATATTGACAAAGGAAAGCAAGAAGGCGCTGACCTCATTTTTGGCGGTGAGAGGCTGGCAGATGGGAAATACGAAAACGGCTATTATATCAGGCCGGCTATTTTTGACAACGTCACTTCCGGCATGACGATTGCCCAAGAAGAGATTTTCGGCCCGGTTATCGCTTTAATCAAGGCGGATACACTTGAGGAAGCTTTGAAGACGGCCAATGACGTCAAATTTGGCTTGAGCGCCTCCATTTTCACGCAAAACATCGGCCGGATGCTGTCATTCATAGATGATATCGAAGCGGGGCTCATTCGCGTCAACGCCGAAAGCGCCGGTGTCGAACTGCAGGCGCCATTCGGAGGCGTTAAACAATCGAGCTCGCATTCACGGGAACAGGGGGAGGCAGCCAAAGAATTTTTTACAGCCGTGAAAACCGTATTTGTCAAACCGTAAATCAACCGTCTCGGTACAAATGAATAAAGGAGAAGATGCTATGAAAAAAGATCGTGCAGCCTCCCCCCATACCGCGGGGAAAAGAAGTTCTGTCCGCTGGTTTGTCGTGTCTATGCTGTTTCTCGTCACATCCATTAATTATGCCGACCGTGCGACGCTCTCGATCGTCGGCGATTCTGTGCAGCATGAGCTTGGGCTGAGTTCGGTGGCGATGGGGTATGTCTTTTCCGCATTTGGCTGGGCGTATGTTGTCGGCCAAATTCCCGGAGGCTGGCTGCTCGACCGCTTTGGGTCGAAAATCGTCATCGCCGCCAGCATCTTCTTTTGGTCATTGTTTACCTTTTTGCAGGGAACGCTTGGCTTTTTCGCCGCGGGAACGGCCGTTATCCTCTTATTTGCGCTCCGGTTTCTCGTCGGTCTGTCAGAAGCGCCGTCCTTCCCCGGCAACGGCCGGGTGGTGGCTTCCTGGTTTCCAAGTTCTGAACGCGGAACGGCGTCGGCGATCTTCAACTCGGCGCAGTACTTTGCACTCGTCATTTTTTCACCGCTGATGGGGTGGCTCGCCCACTCTTTCAGCTGGCATACGGTTTTTGTCATTATGGGTGCACTGGGGATCGCGATGTCGTTCATTTGGCTGAAAACGATTTACGAACCGAAAAAACACCCGAGAATAAACGCCGCCGAACTGGCGTACATCGAAGAAGGCGGCGCGCTTGTCTCGATGGATGAGGGAAAGAACGCGGAAAAGAAAGAAAAGGAGTCGCAATGGCCTTACATTAAGCAGCTTTTAAGAAGCCGGATGCTGCTCGGGGTGTATATCGCCCAATACTGCATCACAACGTTGACCTATTTCTTTCTAACGTGGTTTCCGGTTTATTTGGTTCAGGCGCGCGGCATGTCGATCCTTGAAGCGGGTTTCGTTGCATCGCTTCCTGCAATCTGCGGATTTTTAGGAGGATTGCTGGGCGGGTTCGCGTCAGACTATCTTCTGAAAAAGGGCTGTTCGATTACGGTTGCCAGAAAAACGCCGATCATCCTCGGCATGTTAATGTCCTGCTCGATGATCATATGCAACTATGCAGATTCGGCTTGGCTGGTCGTCTCCATCATGTCGCTTGCCTTTTTCGGAAAAGGATTCGGCGCGCTGGGCTGGGCGGTCGTGTCAGATACCTCGCCAAAGGAGTGCGCCGGCTTGAGCGGCGGCATCTTTAACACCTTTGGAAATATTGCGTCCATCACGACGCCCATTATCATCGGATATATCGTGAGTGCGACAGGCTCATTTAACGGAGCGCTTGTGTTTGTCGGCGCCAACGCGATTGCCGCGGTATTAAGCTATCTGTTTCTGGTCGGGCCGATCAAGCGCATCGAGCTTCAGAAAGGGGAAGACCCGACAGACACCCCTTTATCCATGTGAAATGTAAGCGCTTTAAAAAGAGGGAGGCTAAATCGATATGAATACACCCATCCATCAGCAGGTAAAAGAGGAGAATACATCACAAACACCGTCTATTGCAGACATGCGGGTCATTCCCGTGGCAGGACGCGACAGCATGCTTCTGAATTTGAGCGGAGCCCACGGCCCCTTTTTCACACGGAATATTGTGATTTTAAAAGATTCATCAGGCGCTCTCGGCGTCGGCGAAGTGCCGGGCGGCGAGCGGATCCGCCAGACGCTGGAACAGGCGAAACCGCTTGTCATCGATCAGCCGCTCGGCGCGTTTCAATCGATTTTACAGTCCGTCAGGCGCCGGTTTAAAGACCGTGATGCCGGAGGGCGCGGGGTGCAGACCTTTGACCAGAGGACGACCATACACGCAGTGACCGCATTGGAAGCAGCTTTGCTCGATCTGCTCGGAAAATTTCTCGGCGTCCCTGTGGCTGCGCTCTTGGGGGAAGGACAGCAGCGGGAAAAAGTGAAGATGCTCGGCTATTTGTTTTACATCGGCGACCGAAAGCGCACCACACTTCCCTATATCAGCGAACCAGAGGCAAATGACGACTGGTTCCGCCTCCGCCGTGAAGAAGCGTTGACACCCGGGGCGATCGTCCGTCTTGCAGAAGCAGCTCAAGAGCGCTACGGTTTTCACGATTTTAAATTAAAAGGCGGCGTTCTTTCGGGGGAAGAAGAAATCGAGGCGGCATCCGCTTTAGCGAAGCGGTTTCCTGAGGCGAGAATCACCCTTGACCCGAATGGCGCGTGGCCATTGGAGGAAGCGATTGCGCTTTGTAAGGGAAAACGGGATGTGCTCGCCTACGCGGAAGACCCTTGCGGAGCGGAAGCCGGATACTCGGGCCGGGAAATCATGGCCGAATTCCGCCGTGCGACAGGCATTCCGACAGCGACGAATATGATTGCGACAGACTGGCGGCAAATGGGGCATGCGATACAATTGCACGCCGTTGATATACCGCTGGCAGATCCGCATTTTTGGACGATGCAGGGATCCGTCCGCGTTGCTCAAATGTGCCGTGAATGGGGGCTGACATGGGGCTCTCACTCCAATAACCATTTTGACGTTTCTCTGGCGATGTTCACCCACGTTGCCGCAGCAGCTCCGGGCGACATTACGGCGATTGATACGCATTGGATTTGGCAGGATGGCCAGCGTCTGACAAAACAGCCTTTTTCAATCGCTGACGGATATATCCAAGTTCCTGATCAGCCGGGGCTCGGCGTTGAAATCGATATGGAACAGGTGGAAAAAGCAAATGAACTCTATGAGAAAATGAAAGCAGGCGAGCGGAACGATGCCGTTGCCATGCAGTTTTTGATTGAAAATTGGCGTTTCGACTCTAAACGTCCGTGTCTTGTTCGATAATTGCGGAAACTTCGGTTTGAGAGGCCCCTAGCCGACATTGTCATACGCGATATTTTGTCTTACAATATGAACAACTGAAAGGGGGCCCACAGTCGTGGAAGAAGATATGGAAACATTGCAGGTCGAATCAGTCAATCGCAAGACTTTGGCAAAACAGGTTGTTGAACGAATCGTCCATTTATTATCAAGCGGCCAGTTGAAACCGGGGGACAAACTGCCGACGGAGATCGAGCTCATGGAAAAGCTGAATGTCAGCAGACCCGTTCTCCGCGAAGCTTTAATATCACTCGAAACGCTCGGAATTATCAAAAGAAAAACCCGAGACGGCACGTATTTTAATGATAAAATCGGCATCCAGCCGTTTTCTGTCATGCTGGCTTTGGCGGTCGATAATTTGCCGGCCATTATTGAAGCGAGGATGGCGCTGGAACTCGGGCTTGTCACGATCGCCGCAGAAAAGATCAATGACAGTCAGCTTGAAAGGCTGCAGGAAACGATCGATATCATTGCAAACAGCACGGATAATCATTATGGAGAAGCGGATAAGGAATTTCATCGGATTATCGCTTTAAGCGCGAACAACCCGGTGCTCGAAGGCATGATTCAATCACTCTTGATCACACACGCCAAAATCGACAGCCAGATTCCATACAGGGAAAGGGACCGGACTGTCGAATATCATACGAATATTTTGAAAGCCCTTCAACAAAGGGATCCATATCAAGCCTATCACCATATGTATGAGCATTTAAAATTTGTACGCGACAAAATACTGAATGGTCTTCGTGATGAAAAAAACATTCATTAAGTTGTTTGACAGCGCTTTCTAACATGTGCCGCGGCGGGAGAAGGGCCGCGGACAGGCGCTGATCGAAAAGGGGAGTTGATCAAAACTATGCGTGTCAATCAAACTGAAGCCCCGCTGTACATTAAGGTGAACGCAAAAGACAATGCCGCAATCATCGCCAATGCCGGCGGACTGCCGAAAGGGACGGTGTTTCCTTGCGGGCTTAAACTGCAAGAGCGCATCCCCCAAGGTCATAAAGTGGCTTTAACAGACATCACACAAGGCGGAGCCGTTATTCGCTATGGTGAAATTATCGGCTATGCCGTCAAACCAATAGAAAAAGGCGTGTGGATTTCCGAGTCGCATATCATGCTTCCGGAAGCCCCGCCGCTCAATGAACTGCCCATCGCCACCAAAGTTCCAAAACCCGCTCCCTCTCTCGATGGGTACACATTTGAAGGATACCGGAATGAAGACGGAAGCGTCGGCACGAGGAACGTGCTGGGCATCATGACAAGTGTGCAATGCGTGGCAGGTGTTCTCGATTACGCTGTTAAACGAATTAAAGAGGAACTGCTCCCAAAATATCCGAATGTTGACGGCGTAGCTGCATTAAATCATCAGTACGGCTGCGGCGTGGCGATTAACGCGCCGGAAGCCAGGATCCCGATCCGAACGATTCAAAATATCGCCAGGCACCCCAATTTCGGCGGCGAAGCGATGGTGATCGGACTCGGCTGCGAGAAGCTTCTTCCGACGAGGATAGAGCCGGAAGGAGACGCTGAAAACATCCTTTCATTGCAGGAACGGCAGGGGTTTCAGCAAATGATACAATCGATTATGGAAATGGCCGAAGAGCGCTTAAAAAGGCTGAATGAACGGAAGCGGACGACATGTCCCGTTTCAGACCTGGTGATCGGCCTTCAGTGCGGGGGCAGCGACGCTTTCTCAGGGGTGACCGCAAACCCCGCGGCGGGATATGCGGCCGACTTACTGGTTCGGGCAGGGGCCACGGTTTTATTTTCAGAAGTCACCGAAGTCCGCGATGCCGTTCATCTCCTAACGCCGCGCGCCGTCAATGAAGAAGTAGGCCGCGCCCTGATTCGGGAAATGGCTTGGTATGACCGCTATCTTGAAAGAGGCGAGACAGACCGAAGCGCCAATCCGTCGCCGGGGAACAAAAAGGGCGGACTGGCAAACGTGGTCGAAAAGTCGCTCGGATCGATCGCGAAATCGGGAAGCAGCCCGATCAGTGCCGTACTGGCGCCTGGTGAAAGAGCGGTACAGAAAGGACTCATTTTTGCGGCGACACCTGCAAGCGATTTTATATGCGGCACCTTGCAATTGGCTTCGGGCATGCATTTGCAGGTGTTTACAACCGGAAGGGGAACGCCGTACGGCCTTGAAATGGCTCCGGTGTTGAAAGTGGCGACCCGACAATCGTTATCAGAAGATTGGCACGATTTGATCGACGTCAATGCCGGACGGATCGCAACAGGCGAAGCTTCAATAGAGGAAATCGGCTGGGAGATCTTCCGGACGATACTTGACGTCGCAAGCGGAAGGAAAACATGGGCGGAACATTGGGGACTCTCCAATGACTTGTGTTTGTTCAACCCGGCGCCTGTGACTTGATTGGAAAGCACCTTAATATAGGTGCTTTTTTAATTTGAACTCACTTTTGACAAAAATTATAAAGTGGTGCTTTTTTCATATTTCCTCTTTGATGAACTAAACCGCAATACCTCTCAAAACCTTGATGCATCAACCAAACTGCCTGTTTTTTAAGAGGGGGAACACGCGATTTTCAACGATGGTGATTCCTATTTCCTATTTATCTAATTTATTCCATGATGTAACATAAAAAAGTATTATTTTCAAGCAGGTCATTCGCATCAAAACGAAGCGCTTGCAGCTTAACTTAAGAGCCCTTGGAGGTTTAATAAAATGAAAAAGATGATGATATTGTGTTTTGCTATAATACTAGCTTTTACAGGAGGATGCAGTATGAACGACAGCCAAAACGGCAAGAACGGCAATCAAGAAGAAGCGGTCAAACCGAAAGACGTGGACCCGAAAGACCTCCCGCAGGTCCCTGCGTTCCAGGATGAGAAAACAAGAGAATACATGGCATCAACAAAGGAAGTCGAGCCCGGGTACTATTTGCTAGAGTCTAAGCTGAAAGGGTTTACGATGTTGTTTCCGGAAGATGGGAAGTATGATGACAATTTATCCTCTCTCGGGAAAGATGAAGAGATAATATCTTTCTATAGCTATGATGAAAAAACAAATGTTGCTCTTAATGCTTCTGTAGAATATTACCGAAATCAATCTTTCATTAATAATCCAAATGAAATGTTAGAACAAGTGAGAGAGGAAAATGGATATAAAGGACAATTTGAAAAGTTCGAGGAAAAAGATAAGGATATTTATTTTGCATATATGAAAACTGTTCACGACGATACAAATCAAAAAAACAATGAGACACATTCCTATATTGGTTATATAAATAAAGAAGATTATGTTGGTGTACAGTTTACATTTGATTTTACTTGCCTAAAGAGTTCAGAACCTTGTTCACTTGATGTTGATTCTGCTGAAAAGAAAGCTAAGAAGTTAGTCAAATCCATCATATTTTTAACTGTTAAGGAGAAATAGGATGGCAACTAAAAATATATTTGAAAATGAAAATGTTAAGCTTCGTATAATAAACCTTGAATATAGTTATAAGAATAGGTTTGCTTCAAATAATCAAAATGAAGTGAAAAAAGCTAAAGACGATTTTGAGGCAGACGTTCGCAGAATTTATAAAGAGGAAACAAATCATGAACTGCCAGAAAATATTGAGATTTTTACATCAAAAGAAATTCTAGAGCATAGTAAGGATAAAACAATCAGTCAATCAGGCTATGACGGTACAGCTATTCATATAAAGGATAAGACAAAACATATTGATCAGCTCCACGTTATTTCCGAAGGCAGCGCAGATAATGAAGATTGGAAATATAATTTCTTTGGATTGTTTTTGGGAATGGATAATAGACAATATAAGGCGACAAGGGAGTTTTCAAGGGCTTCCAAGAAAAAAGCCGGTAACTCTAAAGAGTTAAAAATTTATGCTATGGGCCATTCTCTCGCGAACAATAACCAAGTTCTAGTACAGTTGGTAAATGGTGGATTTGATGAGGTTTATGGGGTAAATGGAGCCCAGATAAGTGTAGATCATTTATTGTTGGTTGATAAAAAAATGGCACGGGAATTAAGGAAGAAGTATCAAGTAAACGATCTATCGACCATCCCCAAAGACAAACTCAAAAAAGCCATCACCAAATACTACAACGACAAAGGCGTCACAGCTAACATCACCCAGCGCATTTCCAGTGACGATCCGCTCTACGGTGTCAGCGGGAAGGCTGATTTTATTACGTTCGGCGATGTGAAGATGACGAACACACACCCGAATATAAAAGGATTCCGAAGTGTCATTGATCATATTCCTGATGAAGATGTGAGGAAACTGAAAGGGTACTTTCAGAAATATGCTGCTGATTATCGAAAGGGCGGCATTCAAGGTTTTGCTATGGAAGCAATCGGCGCAGATATGGATTTTTTAAACGGAATAATCAATGAAGAGGGTACAGCTCAGCAAATAGCATATTGCTTGAAACATCCGGTCCGCCTTTCGAATATGGTGGGTGCACTTGATAAAAAGCTGCCGGAGTTCAAAGAATTTCTTGCGAAAGTCAAGGCCTACAGCGGTCCAGTTCTCAATCAGCTTGAAGCAAACGGTTATATTGATGAAGCAAAAAAGAAGACCATTCAAAAAGACATTGCCGAAGTAGAGCGGCTGACTGGAAGACTGGACGTTTTATATGAAAAGATCAAATTTCTTGTCGACTGGAAGACTGTCGTATTCACTCTAAATAATGGTCAACTTTCTCAATCACTCATGAAAAATTTAATCGAATTTTATTTAACTTATAAAGCATTGGAAGAAGCTTTGGGCAAACTGGATCAAGACACAAAAGACCTTCTCAATCTCATTGGCGAAGGCCACAGCATCACCCCGCTTCTAGACGCTTTATCCAAAAAGAAAGGCATCAGCTACAAAGGCGGAGACATCTATTTTTCAAAGAAAGGCAAGGATGGAAAAGAGATAAAGGTCAACCTGTCATCTGCCGTCAGGATTTATCAGGCGGGGATGGCCGCCATTTCGAAGATTGAGGATGAAATTGACCGCTACCAACGTGTTTTCCACCATGAAATCCACGATCATTTCGCAACTAAAAAAGCTGAGTTGACAAAAGCCATTCATGACATGGAAGCCAATCCTTCCCGCTACCAATTCGACATTCAGTTCAAGCTTGCCTCAGGCTTCGCCGGATCGACCGGAAAGTTGAATAAAATCGTTGTCCACGACTCGTACCACACGGCTCCGCTTCCTCAGTGCGACGGCGTCGTCAGCGAATTAAAAAAACAAACCTCCAGCAAAAAGAAATTTGTAAAAAGCATTCGCACCAGCATTGAAAAATTGTTCGATGAGGATGAGCAAATTTCGGCGCTGTTTGATTTTAAGACATAGGGGAGGGATATTAAGATGGTAAAACCTTTATTGGAGGAAACTGAAACAGTTTCAGCGACATATATGTTTTTAAGCAGTATTTCAGCAAAGGATAAAGCGGCCCGGCTGAATGCTCCGCTGAAAAGCGTTTTAAAAGAACTGAATGAATTTGATAAAGTGTTAAAAAGCGAAATCGAGGGGCAAAAAGGCATGATTATCACGAAAATTAAAAAAGAATTGGATCACAAAAGTGAAAACCGAAAAACCGTCATCACCCGGATGAAATCAGACAATGAGCAGTTTGCAAACAGTTATCATAACATTATTGATACTTTGCGAAAGCAAAACGTAACACTTTACTATAAAAAGAATAAGCCTCTTGATTAATAAAAGATGACCCCTGATATCAGAGGTCATCTTTTCATTCCTTTGACTTGTGTTTGTTCAACCCGGCGCCTGTGACTTGATCCGAATTAGTCGAGAAGATAGATTGATATCGCTCAAAGGATGCGGAGAGTCGAGAGGTTTCACCTAGAAAAATAAATAATTTTTGTAAAAAACACACGTTTTTCAATTACAATGGGTGTAATTGCACGTGTGTTTTTATGTTGAAAAGGACGGGGGAAAAAGATGCAGCGCATATTGCTTATTGAAGATGATCATTCGATCAGTGAAATGGTCGATCATTATTTAACAAAAGAAGGATTTGAGGTCGTGCTTGCTTTTGACGGAGAAGAGGGCGTTCGATTGTTTCAGCAGGGCAATTATGATGTGATTCTGCTCGACATCATGCTTCCTAAGCTGAATGGAATGGATTTTCTGAAAATGATCCGTGAACAGAGCAAGGTCCCGGTTTTAATGATTTCCGCAAAAGACGGGGATGTGGATAAAGCGCTGGGGCTGGGCTTTGGTGCGGATGATTATATTGCCAAGCCGTTTTCGATGATCGAATTGACCGCAAGAATAAAAGCCGCCATTCGGCGGGCAACGCAATATTCCGTCAGTGAGCCGGCAAATCAAAAAATATTGCGTGTTCACAAGCTTACGGTTGATATAGAAAATGTATCCGTACAAAAAAATGGTGAACCGCTTCAGCTGACATCGACGGAATGGAAGATGCTGACTTTGTTTGTGACAAACCCTAAAAAAGTGTTTACAAAAGAACAAATCTATCGTTCGGTTTGGAATGATGATTATTTTGGCGATCAAAATATTATTAACGTCCATATGAGGCGCCTGAGAGAAAAGATAGAGGATGATCCTTCCTCCCCGCAATATATTAAAACGCTTTGGGGCATCGGCTATAAATTAGGAGAGTTTTAGCATGACAATGTTATGGATTGGCATTCTGATAATTTTGGCGTCTCTCAATCTCGTTCAATATAAAATGAAAGGGCAACGGGATCGAAACTTGAAGTACATCACGGAAAAGCTCAGTGTGATGCTAAATGAGCATGCGGCAGATCAAATTTTATTAGGAACGGATGATAAAGTACTGCGGGCTCTGCTCGTGCAAATTAACCTGTTTGTTGAGGAGCATCAGCACATAACAGCCCGTTTTGCAAAAACGGAGCAGTCAATGAAACGAATGCTGACCAATATGTCCCATGATCTGAAAACTCCGCTGACCGTCGTGCTCGGGTATATCGAGGCGATCCAAAATGATTCAGACATGGCGGAAGAAGAGCGTGAAAGACTGCTGGAGAAGCTTTATCAAAAAACAGGTGAAATCATTCAGCTGATGAATTCTTTCTTTGACTTGGCCAAGCTGGAATCGGAAGATAAGCAAATACTGCTCACTAAAATACATATCAACGAAATATGCAGAAAAAACATTCTCCAACACTATGATGCTGTTCAGTCAAAAGGCTTTAAAGCAGTTATCGACATCCCGGATACCCCGGTATATGCACTTGGAAATGAAGAAGCGCTTGGCCGGATTCTGCAAAACCTTTTATCAAATGCGATTCAATATGGCGCAGACGGAAAGCTGATCGGATTGTCCCTTACATATGATGACACGCGGATTGTCATTACGGTATGGGACCGTGGGAAAGGGATTAGTGAGCATGATCAGCAGAGGGTGTTTGAAAGGCTGTACACCCTTGAGGAATCGAGAAATAAAGCGTTCCAGGGAAGCGGGCTCGGTTTAACAATTACAAAAAGGCTCATTGAGAAAATGGGAGGGGACATCTCCCTCCAAAGCAAGCCGTATGAACGGACAGCGTTTTCCATCACGTTAAAACGAATGACCTATTAGCAAACGTAAGAATTTCTTAAGAAACAAGAAATAAAAAAGACAGCTTCCATCGCTACAATAGACACATGAACAGAGACAGGAAAGGAGAAACAGAGTTGACTTACATCGTCCAAACAAGCGGGCTTACCAAAACATTCAAAGGTCAAGAAGTTGTTTCAAATGTAAGCATGCATATACGAAAGGGAGAAATATACGGTTTTCTCGGCCCGAACGGAGCCGGGAAAACGACCATCATGAAGATGCTGACGAGCCTCGTAAAACCGACAAGCGGCGAAATCAATATCCTTGGGCATAAGCTGACAAATCAATCATACGAGATTCTCGGCAAAATAGGCAGCATGATCGAATACCCGATTTTTTATGAAAATCTGACAGCTGTAGAAAATTTAAATCTGCATTGTGAGTATATGGGATATCACAATAAAGCCAAGATTCAGGAAGTGCTGGACATGGTGAATTTAAAAAATATCGATAGCAAGCCTGTCAAAACATTCTCGCTTGGTATGAAGCAGCGTCTTGGAATCGCGCGGGCCATTCTCACCAAACCCGACTTGCTCATATTGGATGAACCGATTAATGGCCTTGATCCCATCGGGATTAAAGAAATCAGAAACTTATTTCAAGTATTGAGCAAAGAGTATGGAATGACATTGCTCATCTCAAGCCATATCCTGAACGAAGTAGAGCAGATCGCAGATACAATCGGAGTGATTCGGGACGGCAGGCTTGTTGAAGAAGTATCGATGGAAAGCGTAAGGGGACGGAACACAGAGTATATTGAACTCGTGACGCCGAACCAATTGCATGCTTGCTTTGTGCTTGAACATGAGCTGCAGATTGCTAATTTTAAAATACTAAATGATAAAACGATCCGAATTTATGATGCCGAAGCTTCTCAAACAGCCATTTCTAAAGCTCTGATTTTGAATGATATAGAAATTGAATCGATGAATAAAAAGCATACTTCGCTTGAGGACTACTTCCTCAGCTTAATCAACGGCGATGCGGTCAACGCATAAGGAGGCGGTGACATTTGCTGAATTTGATGAGAATCGAAATGAAAAAGCTGAAGCTGGGCTGGTATGTACGCGGAGCCGTCTTTGCCAATTTCATCATTCTCGGTTTTCTGTGGATGGTGACCTTCACAGAAGGCAAGGATACGTTCCAAACGATTGATGACACATTTCTTGTGACCGGCACTTTCGTCAGAGCGGTTTTTATCGTGTTCGGCGCTGTGCTGATCTCAAAATTAGTGATTTCAGAGTTTAAAAACAAGACAATACTTGTGATGTTTACGTACCCGATCAACCGAAAAAAACTGCTGGCCGCTAAACTGCTGATCGCAGGCGGGCTGACCTTCATCACGATATTGATATCAAATGCATGCGTTGCAGCTGGTTTTTTTCTGCTGAATTCAATCTATGGGGTCATCCCCGGCGAATTAACAGCTTCTATGGTTTCTCAGCAGGCTCTGAAAATGATCGTTTTTGCTTTTGGCGCCGCAGGAACGAGTTTAGCGCCCATCTTTTTCGGAATGCGGAAGCACTCCGCTGCGGCAACGATCATTTCGTCTGTCGTGATCAGCATGCTGATCAGTTCCACAAGTCCGGGCTTTTCTATTTCTTCAATTGTTTATATTCCCTTATCTCTGGCCGCTGTCGGTCTGTTTTTTTCCTTTTTGGCTGTAAGGCGGATCGAAAAAATAGATGTATGTTAACGGAGTTGAAGTTCAATGCTGAATTTAATTAAATTGGAGTTTAAAAAAACAAAACTAGGGTGGTATTACAAAGGTGCGGTGATTGCAAATCTATGCATTCTCGGCATGTTGTGCCTGATCGGGTCAGAGGAAAAAAATCTTACTCAAGGCCAAATGTCGATGGCTGACGCGGGATCCACGCTGCTGCTTCTCGGAACTTTTGTAAGGTCTGTGTTTATTGTCTTTGCAGGCGTGCTGATTGCCAAACTGATCATCGGGGAGTATAAAAACAGAACCATCACGGTGATGTTTACATATCCGGTCAGCCGAAAAAAACTGATGGCCGCAAAACTGCTGCTCACCGGCGGATTGACCTTTTTGACAATGATCGTGTCCGAACTGATTCTTGCGTTTATTTTCTCGCAGCTCAATGATGTCTATCAATTCAGCCCGGAAAAACTGACGCTGCAAGCCATAGGAAATGAGATTGGCAGTATGCTCATCTACGCTGCTTCCTCGACAGGGTTGAGTTTTATTCCATTATACTTTGGGATGCGCAAACAATCAGTTCCTGCCACGATTGTGACATCCTGCATTTTGATTGCGCTGATCGGTCAGCAAAGTCCTGGATTTTCAATTGCTTCTATTATTTATATTCCTATTTCATTGGCTGTAGTCGGGATTGCCATTGCGTTTTGGTCGATTCGAAAAATTGACCGGGAAGATGTATTATAATATCTGCTATTTGAATAGGTGCATGAAATATGATCGCTCAAAACATATGAAGTGCCATAATTGCCAAATTGACGGAATACCGGCATTTACCTATACTTGAAGAACTGAAACAACTAGGAAACCGGGTGAACAACATCATGGAATTTGAAATTCGTTTTATTTCATTTTATGTCATACAAGTCGACGGCAAGGACGAGCAGGTCAACAAACAGTTTAAACACTTTCAGACCCTTGATACCGAAGAGTTCGAACACAGCGAGCTGAAAGATTTCTTAGACGGGGAATTAAAGAAAATCGTCAAACGGAAAGCGGACCGCCATCCGAAGTCCGAGCAGGTGCCGACGAAAATCGGCCGCTTCATCACAGAGCCGGGACATAAGCTTGACTCCAATCCAAACTACAATCTGTTTCACAAAACAAAACTGGCGGAGACAAAGGAAGACTTCAACGAACTGAGCGAACAGTTTGTGCGCACATACCTCGACACGAGCGCCGTCAGGGGAGGCGTTTTTTTAGTGGCGACAGCCGTACCGCGCAAATACTTCGATGATACATTTGTCTTTGTCATGAAGTGCGATTTTGAACCGAAGGTCGCTTCAATCGCTGATGAATCATCGCTGATCCGCAAGGTCGAAATGGCGATCACGACGAAAAACATGAAATCGATTCAGTATCCGCATATGCCTGAAGAGGGCATGACAGAGGAAAGCGAAGTGAAAATCCACCAGGCCTCGCACGCGCGCTATTTTGAAGATTTCTTAAAGTATGTCGAATACGGCGAGTCGATGCCCGAGATCATGAAGTCACAGGTCATGAATATGGTGCAGGAGCATGTGTATGAAGCTTTTGAGGACAAGAGTGAAGAGCTTCAACAGTTCGAACACGACCTTGAAATCTGGGAAGCGAGCGAAAAGCGGGAGATTCAGGAGCGTCTCGACACCCATCAAGTCATCGAAGCCTCCGCCCAGATCGTTGAACACATGCCTGAGGCAGAGCTGAAAATGAAGCTGGGAGAAACCGAGATTAAAGGATTGCTTGCTGACTTCGGAAACACGATTCACTTAGCAAAAGTAAACGGCCGCTACGTCGCGCTGATAGAAGCCGAGACGATTTCCTTTGAAAAGGGCAGCTCGCCGGTGGAGTTTTACAAGCCGGAAGGGCTGCATGAGGTGATTGAGCGGATCAGTAGGAAGAGTGTTGAAGAGTAGATAAAAAAACCACTTTGCTGGTAGAAAGCGAGGTGGTTTTTCTATTGGATTTTCTTAGTGCAAAAGGTTGAAATAAACAAAAACTAGCCGATATATAATAATAGACAGAATGAATGAGGGAGGTATCTGATGCGTCTTCATAGCCAATCCATCCGCACACAACTGATGGTCCAGAACATGCTGAAATCATATTCGTCCAATGCGAGGAATAACCGTCTTTCTGATACAGCCGCAGTGTTGGAGAAGGCATACAGCCGACTGGAGAAATCATCTGATGAAAGGCTGAATCAGCTGAACTATTCAAAAGAAAGCATCGCTAAAAATGCCGCGAGCTTCAGCAGTGCATACCACCAGGCGAATCATCAGACTGTAATCGATACAGGGGAAGAAACAATGATTCATGCAAAAAATCCGTATGAATCAGAGAGCGATATCAGAAAAAAAATCCTTGATGAAAAATACAGCAGGATCAACGCGATCAATAAAACGAAATCCGACCCTTTAGGTTATATAAAAGATAAATATAAAAATTCAAAATCCCCTTATTTTAGAAGCGATTTAACGGCGGCAGAAAGACAAGCCGCATACGACAATGAAACAGAATGGCTGTTCAAAGGAAAAGCGCAAAACTATAACATGCAGGATGCCGCGTTTCGCGATACGACTTTTAATGGAGACATAGAATCGGAGAATGAAAAGGTATTTCAACGGAATCAGGTCAACCAGCAGCTTCAAGTCTTGTTGAACCGCCATCAAATTAAAATTCCCGAGAATACGACGCTTACGTTCACGATAACACCGATTGATTACAAGGTAAAAGTGAGCGGAACGGACGATAAGGAGCTTATCCATCAACTCGAGAGTTTGCTGGAATCGGGCGAAAACAGCAAAGAACTGTTTTTGCATATCATGAAAAGCTTGAGCAGTGATTCGGCCCAATATTCAAAAGATGCGTATCAAAAATATCAGACAGTCCGTGAGATGTATGAAGTGACAGGGTACCACCTCAAGGATTTGGAAGTCGTCGACGGCCGGTTTGTCACGCCTGACGGCCGTGATTTATTAGAGGTCTATAAAGAAGAGCTGGAGAAGGATCCTGTGCAGCAAAAGACAGCTCATGATGCGCTTGCCCATTTTGGTTCAGAGCTTGGCAGGCTTGCGAAAGCCGGCTATGATTCCGTTTCGGAATTCATTTTATCCATTGATTACAGCAATGGGTCTTTGAGGGATATAGGCCAGAAGAAGAGTTACGGGACAGGAGATACAGAGTGGATTGAAAAATGGAAGCGTCAAGCAGGCATCAATTATTAGATAAGCTGTTCCTGATCGGACGGCTTATTTTCTTGTTGTAGCGTTTGTGGATGCCCGCAATCGCTCAAATCAAAGGAGCAGTTCTTGTTTGAGACGAACCCGCGGGAATTTCCCGCATTTCTTCTTGACGCAGATTGCAGTCTCCTAGTTCCCATCCTTCACAACCAGACCGAGCGCTTTGGCGAAGCCGATGGCCTGTTCGGTTGAGACGATGCAGCCGCCGAGCTTTTCCAGTGAAACCGTGAGATGGCCAAAAGAGCAGCTGCTTACATCCAGCCCGTTTAATTCGGCGCCTGAAAAATTAGACTCATTCAGATCGCATGTCGAGAAGTATAAATCCTTCAGCTGAATCTCGTAAAAATCGGCATTCTGCAGAGAACAATGCTGAAAATGAACGTGTTTGACGTTTGAAAAGCCGAATGAAGCGTAATTGGCGAGGCATTCGGCAATTAAAACGTGTCGAAGGGCGGAGTCTGAGAGATTGATGCCAAGCAGCTTGCAGTTTCTCATTTCTGTCCGGTGAATAATGGCGCCGCTGAAATCGGCATTGGACAGATCGCATGAATCGAAAATCACGTCTGTCAATTGCAAATTGCGGAATGCGGCTTGCTGGAATGTTGTGTTTTTGAAGATGACTTTCTCAAATTCAAGCTTTTCAAAAGATTGGCCGCAAACGGCGGCATTTGTTGCTATGCCTCCATAAAAATGCTTGTCATCGGTGATTTCATCGTGCACCAGGAGCGGCTCAAGCCCGTCCGGGATTTTGGGAGGCTTGATATGAGGCATTTTCTCGGCTTTCATTTCAACACCCTCCTTTTTACGGGTGGTTTTCCATTATATATTAACATTTTTGGTTGTGCAGGGTGAGCCGACCTGTTAAAATAAACCTAACTTTACAGAACGGAGGGATTCCTTTATGGCATACATCAGATTCCGATTGAACTTTGTCACCGCTAATTAAATAGTGAACAAAGTCTCTGCCTGTGCGCAGAGTAATCGGGATTGGTCCGCCTGTTTTCAGGGAACCCTTATATGCAATAAAAGAAGGGAGAGGCGCAATTCGGACGCCTCTTTTTGGCGTCTTTAAAAATGAAATGTCTCTTTTCCGTTTAGTAAAACAGCACAGGCAGATGACCTGTGTTTTTTAATGGAAAGGAGAACATCAAATATGACAAATGCAAATGAGCGCGTGAAAAAGGTGCTGAACCTGGCGGAGAAGCACGGCCTTCGCCTGAACCCTGCCAGAGCCGAGCTCGATGAGTCCGGCATGGATTTTCAAGTCGTTTTTGCAGATGACGAAACTGGAAGGTGCTGGGTGCTGAGAAGGCCGAGGCGCAGCGATGTCATCAAAAGGGCAGCGGCCGAGGGAAGGGTGCTGAAGCTGCTTCAAACCCGCCTTCAGGCCGCTGTGCCGGATTGGCGGATCAATGAACCGGAATTGATTGCGTATCCAAAGCTCGCCGGTGTTCCGGCCGCCGTCATCGATATGGAGATAAGAAATTATGTATGGAATATGAATCATCAGCCGCCGTCAGAAGCATTTGTCCGCTCGCTTGCTCAAACACTGGCGGCTCTCCACGGAATCGATCATGACGCGGCGGAGGAAGCCGGTGTGCAGGTGATGAGACCGCAGGACCTGCGCCAAACAAAAGCGGAGGAGATGAAGCGGATCAAAGAGGAGCTGGGGATTAGCGACACACTGTGGGAGAGGTGGCAAAAATGGCTGGCGGATGATTCGTGCTGGCCGGAGCATACCGCGTTTATTCATGGCGATCTTCATCCGCCCCACATTTTGATTGATTCAGATCATCAGGTTACAGGTCTGCTCGATTGGACGGAAGCGAAGGTCGCCGACCCGGCTAAAGATTTCCTCCTGTTTCAGACGATTTTAGGTGAAGCTGAAACAGCGCGGCTCATCGGCTGCTATGAAGAGGCGGGCGGACGCGTCTGGCCGGGAATGAAAAAGCATATAACCGAAATGCAGGCCGCCTACGGGATAGAGATCGCCTTGTTTGCCCTTACAACAAAGCAAAAAGAGCATATGGACATGGCGCTGGAAGCGCTCGGATTGAAATAATAAAAAAGAGCTGTCGATCTAATCGACAGCTCAGCGTGTCGGCAAACCCTC
>NZ_BCVZ01000009.1 GCF_001592005.1 Bacillus sonorensis NBRC 101234 = KCTC 13918 | reverse complement strand
AATCTAAGGACTTGTTTTCCAAAAGAAAACAAGTCCTTTTTTGTTTCTGCGGCAGCCTTTCAGCTTTTTTTCAGTTTCTTGACCGGATGATGACATGGGGGCGGAGCTGTTTCCTTTTAATATGAAGATAACCTTTTAAAACAGTAAGGGGGCTGAGGAAATGGATGGTAACAAGACGGCCGATCTGCTTTGACGCGGCAGGAAAGGAGGGGAAAGAACATGGAATTTTCTGATGTTGCTTACGTTCCGTTGATTACAGGATTGGTTCAAACGGTAAGGTTTCTCGGCATTCAGAAACGATTTCTCCCCGTTTTTGCAATTGTTTTCGGAATTTGCGTATCGCTGCTTTTAACCACGGGAAACTGGAAGGAAGACATGACGATCGGAATCTGCCTCGGATTGTCATCAGTCGGCTTTTATTCAGGTTCAAAAAACATCTTAAAATCATCCAATAAGGAGGAATTCGAACATGAAGATATATTTGGATCCAGGACACGGCGGAAGTGATTCGGGAGCGACGGGGAACGGTTTGGCGGAAAAGAATGTCACATTGGCTATCGCGCTGAAGATCAATGATATTTTGTTGACAGAATATAGAAACGCCGAGACGCGGCTCAGCAGGACAACAGACAAAACGGTTACGCTTCAGGAGCGGACGGATGACGCCAATTCATGGGGTGCCGACTTGTTTGTTTCCATTCATACAAACGCCTTTGACGGTACGGCTTACGGATATGAAGATTATATCTACAGCGGCTTGTCCGATGAATCAGTCACCGCTCTTTACCAGCGGATCATTCACGAGGAAGTGATCAAACTGAACGGTTTACGGGACAGGGGGATGAAAAAAGCGAACTTTCATGTGCTCAGAGAAACCGTTATGCATGCGATTTTAACGGAAAACGGATTTATCGATCATCCTGATGATTCTGCAAAGATGAAAAGCGCCGCCTGGATCGAACAGACCGCAAGAGGGCATGTCAATGGGATTGCCAAGTGCCTCGGCCTCGCGAAAAGCGGCACATCATCTTATCAATTAACAGTGGATGGGGGACAGATCGGGACTTATCAAGAGAAAGCCGATGCTTTGCAGGTGATTTCCTCGCATTGGGGAACATTTCAAACGGCAATGATTGAAAAGCGATAATTGATAAAAAGAATCCATTTTGACTATATGGGCATCAAAATGGATTCTTTATTTTGGAGGCTCCTTTTTTTCACTTCAATGCCTGCTTGTGTCTGTCGATTTGCACCCGGTTTTCTTTTATATGTTTTAACAGGGCGACCATTATAAATCCGCCCGGCTAGCGCCAGGAAAAAACAACAACCGGAAGCAGGCGCGATTTTGCCTGCTCATAACCAGATCAGAACAATTGCTTCATCAAAACAGTTGATCGTATGTATAACGATTAAACAAGGCTCCCCGCCCAAAAACCGCCGACGCAGCACGCCATTGTCAATATGATGTAGGCCGCGCCCGCCTTCAGCCGTTTTTCTGCCAGGAGCTGAACGGCTTCAACACTAAAGGTTGAGAAGGTTGTAAATCCCCCGAAAAAACCGGTTCCGATGACGGTGGACAGCATCTGCTGCTGGATGTCGAGGCTGACGAATATGCCGAGCATAAAAGAGCCGAGAATGTTAATGATTAAAATGCTTGCCGGAATGCAGGCATTTTTGAATTTGGAGCCGATGATATTGCCGAGCCAAAATCTCAGGACTGAACCGATGCCCCCCGCAATCATAAAACCCGCAGTCATCATGAGGTATAGCGCTCCTTTTTTTGGCCTGCCTGTCCGCCGATCCGATTCCCTAACACAATTCCAATAAAAGCAAGGCAGATTCCGGAGGCAAGCGATGCCGCCAAATATAAAACGCCGTTATGGAGTGCTGCGGACTGGAGGATCAGAGCCGTTTCTTTTGAAAACGCGGACATTGTCGTATAACCTCCGCAAAAGCCTGTTCCTAAACATAATTGGATCAGCGGTTTTTTTGCCCTGGATGAAAAAAAGCCCGTCAGCAGACCGAGGAGCAGGCTTCCTGATGCATTTTCTATAAAGGTCGGCCAAGGGAACCAAGCGCTTCCCGCACTCATGTTGATCGCATAGCGGCAAAGTGAACCGAGCGCTCCCCCTATGAATACGGCTAGATATGATTTCATGCTTTTCCTTCTTTCTTAAAGTAATCCGGATAATCGGTAATGATTCCGTCAATGTTCCAGCTTTGCAGGCGGCGTCCGGTTTTGCGTCCGTTAACCGTCCATGCAAAAACCTTCATATCATGGCTGTGAGCGGATTTGATCAAAAATGAACTGAGCATCGTATGTTTCAGGCTGACATAGCGTGCAAATGAAGAAATATGCCGGAGGCGGCCGTACGGCAGCATTCCGAACCGCGGTCTGATCAAAACGGCGCCTGGTATCGAAGGATAAAGGTTATGAAGCGTCATGATGGCTCCGGCGTCAAAGGATTGCACGATCGTGTTCGCCGAAGGGCCGAGCCGGTCAATCAGCCGGCCGATCGCTTTTTCAATTCCAGGCTGTGTTTTGGAAGACTTGATTTCGATGAGCAGCCCTATTTTATTGTGATACTTGTGAAGAACCGCTTCAAGATCGGGAATTTTTTCGCCCTGAAAGGAAGGGCTGAACCAGCTTCCTGCATCAAGCGTTTCAAGCTCTTTCATTGTAAAATGCCGAACAAAGCCCGTTCCGTTTGTCGTCCGGTCCACTTTGTCATCATGAATAACCGCAAGCTTTCCATCCTTTGTCAATTGTACATCCAGCTCAATAAAGCCGGCCCCCAGCTCTCGTGCTTTTTCAAAAGCGGCAAACGTGTTCTCCGGGGCGTAAGCTGAGGCTCCGCGATGTGCGATGATGTGCAAACATGTCAGCTCCTCTGCAAAAAATCTTTCCATAACAAGGATACCCGAAGTGCTGATGCAAGTAAATCAGTTGTCTTCGAATTGTAAAACATTCTGGGCATAACGGGCTGCTGCCATGCGTATCGTTTAGAAAACTACAAAAGGGTTGCGACAAATTTCGTCAAAAATAGTCCAAAAGATTCATTTGCGGAATATTCGGATATTTTATAATGGAACAAAGGAGGCGAGATGATGGGTAAAGGGAGAATTAAAGTGGAAGAACGGATTAAGATCGAAACCGATGCTGAAATGTTTAAAGCGACTCTCCTGGATCAAACACAGTCTGCGAAGAAAAAATAGCAGTATAGCCCGAATCAAATGTCTCTTGGAACAATAACATACGATCGACAAAGGCTGCCGAAAATATCGGCGGCCTTTTATGCGGAGAATAGGAATCCTGACGCAAAAGCAGGAAAATCCTCTTCCTCTTCCGTCCATAACCGTCCTGTCACATTTTGCCGCGCAATAAAATGAGAAATTTTTCGAAGCTTTTAGTATAATAAATGCTTGACAGCGATATAAGGAGAGAAAGCGATGTTTACACAGTACTTGACAATGGAGTTTGCCGGTCAAATCGGAATCAGCATCGGCATCCTGCTTTTATTTTTCTTATTGAGAAAAATCTTTACGAAGTATTTGTTTAACCTGATTTTAAAATTAACGCATAAACCGAAAACCGATTTTTTTAATCAAGTGGCGGTTGCATTTGAAAAGCCGGCGAGATGGTTTTTTGCCATTCTCGGCATTTATTTGGCCATCATCTATTCGCCGTTTTTTGATGCGCATATGGCGATCGTCCATAAGCTGTACAGGGTATCCCTTGTCATACTCGTTGTGATCGGGCTTTATAATGTAACGGCTTCGTCTTCGGTGCTTTTCCATAAAATCAACAAGCGGCTGGAGCTTGACATGGATGACATTCTTGCGCCGTTTTTGTCAAAGATTCTCCGCTTTGTCATCGTGGCCCTCGGAATCAGCATGATTGCCGGAGAGTTTCATTACGATGTGAACGGTTTTGTCGCCGGCCTTGGTCTTGGCGGATTCGCTTTTGCTCTTGCGGCAAAAGATACCGTAGGAAACTTTTTCGGGGGAATTGTCATCATCATGGAGAAGCCTTTTACGATAGGTGACTTTATCGAAACAAAAATCGTGATCGGGACGGTCGAAGATATAACATTTAGAAGCACAAAGGTCCGCACGGCAGGGGAGGCTCTTGTCACAGTGCCAAACTCTGTGCTCGCCAATGAAGCGATCATGAACTGGACAAAAATGAGGAAGCGTCAAATCACGTTCTCGCTGCATATCGATCCGTCAACACCGCGGGAAAAGGTCGAAAGGTGTGTCCAACGGTTCAGGGAAATGCTGCAAACACATGAGGGCGTACATCCGGATGTGATCATGGTCAACCTCGATGTATTGCAGGATACGTATTTAAGCATCTTTTTTAACTTCTATACAAATACGACCGTATGGGCCGAAAATTTAGATATCAGGCAGGATATTAACTACCGGATTATCGACATCATGAAGGAAGAGCAAGTCGAGTTTGTTTCTCCCGGACACAGCCTGTTTGAATTGCACGATATGAAAGCCGCTCTCGAAAACCAAGCTTGATGATCGTTTAAAAGGGCAGGGAGGGACGCCAGCATGGATAAAGAAGCAGAAACGTTTTTGGACTTGATTGACAACGCGCGGCGGATCACCGTGTTAACGGGAGCCGGAATGAGCACCGAATCCGGAATTCCCGATTTTCGTTCAGCCGGCGGGTTATGGACGGAGGATATGTCAAGGATGGAAGCGATGAGCCGCGATTACTTTGAACGGTATCCAAAGCTCTTTTGGCCTAAGTTCAAAGCGCTTTTTCAAATGAAGATGACCGGTTCGTTTCAGCCGAACGCAGGACATTTGTATTTAGCAGAGCTTGAGAAGCGGGGAAAAGACGTGAGGGTGTTCACACAGAACATTGACGGGCTTCATGTAAAGGCGGGAAGCCGCCATGTCTATGAGCTCCATGGCTCCATTCAAACGGCAAGATGCCCTAAATGCGGGGCGGGCTACGGACTGGAACACTTATTGCGGGAAGAGGTTCCGAGATGCAGCCGCATCAATCAGAAGGGGGAGGCTTGCGGTTTTATATTGAAGACGGATGTCGTGCTGTTCGGCGACCCCGTGCAGCATTTTGACACCCTTTTTGACATTCTCGCCGACTCTGACCTGCTTTTGGTAATCGGCACCTCGCTTGAAGTGGCTCCTGTCCGCTTTGTCCCAGAGGAAGCGCATCTGATCCCGGGTTTAAAGAAAGCCATGATCAATCTTGAAAAAACCCCGTACGATCACTTGTTTGATGTTGTCATTCACCGCAAGATCGCAGAGTTTACCAAAGAAATAAGCGGTTAAAAAAGGCGCTTCCCGGAGGGAGCGCCTCTTCATTTGTTTTTTCGAACTGCGCTGTCTTGACTACACATCCGTTCGGATTGATGGCATCTTTCACTTTTATGACGCCATATCCCGAGAGATGCCCTGACAACGCATTCGATTTTTTTCAGCGGTCGTCCTTCAGGCTGCATCTGGCTGAACCGAGCGAAAACGTATCAGAGAGCCTGTTCCTCGCCGTTTCAAAGCGCTGTTTTTACCGTTGCAGCCGTTTCTGTCGGTCCGCCCGACGGGACGTCAAGACAGCGATATTCCGCGAACGCCTCCATTATCAGCTGATGAATGATGGTACGTCTTTTTCATTTTCATTTCAGGTTTATGATGACCTCTTCCACGGTTTTATCGTAAATCTTTATAATAAAAAACGGTTGCTTCCAGACTGCCGTCCGCCGACTCTGCATATTCAGGGATCCGCCCAGCTTTGGCAAATCCGAGTGAAGCATACAGAAGATTGGACGGGTCTCCCTCCCTTGTATCAAGAACCGCCAAAGATCTGCCTTCCTGTTTTGCTCTTTCGAGGATATTTTTCATTAATAAGCGGGCGACGCCTTGCCGCCTGAAGGAGGGGGCCGTCATTAATTTGCAGATCTCGGCTCTGTGGCATCCGTTTTGTTTCATGCATAAATGCAATTGAACGGTTCCTGCAATTTTGCCATTTTGTTTGGCGATCAGCAAAATCACGCCGGGCTGCAATACGGTCTGCCAGTATTCTAATGCATCCGTCCGCTTCAGCGGAGGCAGAAAGCCGACTGAAGCTCCTTCGTCTGTGACTTGGACGAGCAGATCTGACAGGGTATCGATATGGCTATCAAGCGATGTCAATTCTTCAATCTCCATCTGAACACCTCATTTTATATCAATCTATCTACCTAATATAGTCTAAGTTTTTTTGAGTGCAACGAATGTGTCAGAAAAACTGACCAGCTTCAAAATAAAAAAAAATCCCCTTAAAAAAGGGGATCTTGACATTGGCTATTCGTGAACTGGCGTCATTGATTCATCAAGGGTTGCAAATGAATACCCCATGTTTTTCAAATTGGTGATCAATAGCGGCAATGACTGAACAGTTGAAGGAATATCATGCATTAAAATGACAATCGGCTGTTTTGTGTGCCGGTTTTTGATGATGTTCAGCTGGTTCATCACTTCCGGGACATATCTTTGGTTCCTGTATTTCCAGTCAAGACTGTCGATATTCCAATCCCAGTAAATAAACCCGCTTTTCTTCAATCTCTTCTTTTGAGCCTCAGTCAGCGACGGTTTGCTTCCGTACGGCGTTCTGATCAGACGGGTTTTCACTCCTGTAATGGACTTCAGCGTGTTTTGTGCCTGCTTCATTTCCAGATTAGGAGAATTGGCGCCTTTATAAAACTGCTTCTGGTCATGGGTCACCCCGTGAAGCCCGAGTGCATGGCCCTGCTGCTTCATATTGAGAACGGCTTTGCTGTGAAGCTTCATGTTTGGCTCAAGCATGAAGAATGACGCTTTCACATCTTGTTCGTCCAAGATCTCAAGCAGCTTTTGGGTTGCCGCTGAAGGCCCGTCATCAAAAGTCAAATAAACCGTTTTTTCCTGCTTTTTTTCCGCCGCTTCTTTTTTCTGTTCTTTTTCCACTTTGCGTTTCGCGATTTCCTGCTTCGTACTCAGGTGGTCGAGAAGCTTGCCGTGTGTTTCTTTTTTGAGCGGAATGCTGTCCCCTTCATGCCTCATTTCACTGTTTTCCGACATGGCCAGATCTTTTTTGCCGGATGCGCCGGGAGATTGCGATAAATCCCAGACGTACAGAAGAATGAGGAACAGAATGGCAAAACATGCTGTTTTCGTCAGCAAATAAGGCACTGAAGGCGCTGTTTTTCTTGAATCTTGGCGCATGTGACTCTCTCCATATCATTTCTTAATCCATTATGAATAGACTGCTAATCTCATAAAATAATGGACCACAGTGTTTAAGTATACAGGATTGGAAAGAAGTTGAATACCGGTGCCGCAAAATTTCTAGCAAATGTTAAGGAAAAATGCTGAATGATGGAGGATGCTGTCGTCCAGCGGCCAAAAACCGCTTTGATGAAAAGGAAAAGTTTTTCGAAATCTTACACTATTTAGAATGAAACCGGCATGTTAGAATGGAAGGGAGAAAATCGAGAAAACCAACTAAAGAACAAGGGGATGGAGAAATGAAGGTTCTTTTTAACGGCCGACTGATGGAACGGAGCGAGTGTGCAGTTGATATTGAAGACAGAGGCTACCAGTTTGGGGACGGAGTCTACGAAGTGATCCGAATTTACAACGGAAGCCTTTATACGCTTGATGAGCACATCGCCCGTTTTTTTAAAAGCGCGGCGGAAATCGGCATTGTCCTGCCGTTTTCAGAAGCTGAGCTGAAAGGGGAGCTGAAGGGGCTGATTAAGGCCAACCAAGTGGACGACGGGGGGCTTTATCTGCAGGCGACAAGAGGAACGGCTCCGAGAAAGCATCAGTATAAACCAGGGCTCACCCCTCAGGTGACGGCTTATACGTTTCCGATCAAAAAACCTGTGAACGAACAGGAAAACGGTGTTTCCGTCATAACGGAAGACGATCTTCGCTGGCTGAGATGCGATATTAAGAGTCTCAATCTGCTGTACAATGTCATGATCAAACAAAAAGCGCACGAGGCTTCCTCATTTGAAGCGATTTTGATCCGCGACGGATTTGTGACGGAAGGGACGTCTTCGAACGTTTATGCCGTCAAACAAAATGTCATCTATACACACCCTGCGTCAAATCTCATTTTAAACGGTATCACACGGAGAACCTTGTTGGAGCTGTTCCGAAAAAACGGCTGGCAGCATGAAGAAAAAGCGATAACAAAAGATGAACTGATGAATGCGGATGAAGTGTTTATTTCATCGACGACAGCAGAGGTCATTCCGGTCACCGTTATTGACGGCCAGAATATCGGAACGGGGGCGCCGGGACCGCTCACAAAAGAAGTGCAAAAAGCCCTGCAAGACAACATTTTGTCAGAGACAGCAAAAGTGCTGTAAAAAGAAAACGCCGCTTCCGCAGCTGGAAACGGCGCTTTTTTCATTGTTTTCGAAATCCGAACAAAATCGAAAAGATCGGTGATAGATAAAGAAAAAACACAAATGGCAAATAGTCAGTGACAGGCACGCCGAGCGCGCTTGACATGAACGCGCCGCTGACGCCCCACGGAATCATCGGATTTACCAACGTTCCTCCGTCCTCGAGCGATCTTGACAAATGTTTCCGGTCAATTCCGAGCTTATCATAAAGATTTTTAAAGGATTGTCCGGGAATTAAAATCGATAAATATTGCTCGCCTGTCAGCAGATTCATGGCGATGCTTGATGAAACCGTTGAAAACACAAGGCGTCCTTTTGATCGAATCCCCTTTATCACGCCTTCAAGCAGGCTTGTAATCAACCCGGTTTTTTCCATCAGCCCGCCGAGCGCAAACGCGATGATGATTAAGGAGATGGAGCCCATCATCGACTGGAGCCCGCCGCGATTCAGAATATTTTCAACTGTTTCGCTTCCTGCTGAAAACACCGGTCCTTTTTGCATCGCCGATAAGAATGAGGAAATGCCGGCATCTGGCTGGATCAATGCGGCGATGATACCCGCCGACACGATCCCCGCAGCGAGAGACGGAATAACGGGCATCCGTCTTACAGCCAGCACGATCACCAATAAAGGCGACAAAAGGGTCCAGAAGCTGATATCCACAGTATTTTCAATTCCATTTACAATCGATCGAATGTTATCTATTGATCCCGATGTGATGGTCAAGGACCGTCCCATAAAAAAGAACAGCAGAACGGTGATCAACAGAGCGGGTATCGTGGTTCCCGTCATATGTCTGATATGCTTGAAAATCGGCAGCTCACCGACGCCTGCGGCGAAATTAGTCGTGTCGGATAAGGGGGACATTTTATCCCCGAAGCAAGCTCCGCAAATAACGGCTCCGGCAACCCATGTCAGGGGGATTCCGGCGGCGGAGGCAACGCCGATTAAAGCGACACCGATCGTGCTTACCGTCGTAAAGCTTGAACCGACAAGAGAACTGATAATCAGACAGCTGATTAAAGCGGTCAGCAGCAAAAATTGCGGTTCGATGATATTCAAAGCGTATACCGTAACCGTCGGAATCGCTCCGCTGTACTCCCAAACACCGATTAAAATCCCGATCAGCGACAGGACAATGAGCGGCTGAACGCCGCTGCGAATGCCAGAGACAATCCCGTTTTCAAGGTCCTTCCATGTGAAGCCCTGCAGGACGCCGACAACCGCTAAAAATCCGATGCAGATCAATAAAGGCATGTGCGGATCTGCATGAAAAACAAACAAACAGATAAAAATGATCAATAAGATCGAAAAAAATAAAAAAGCCGATATGGAAAACGATAAGCGTTTCTCGTTGGACAAATCATACACCTCATTAAGAAAATATCATTCTTTAATACTTTTATGCTTTTGTGCGTAAACGTATTATAACAGAAAAAAAGAAGAATGACCTAAATTAAAATATTTCAAACATTTTTCATTTCTCTTTTTGAAAGCGCTCACTTCTTTAGATATAATAAGCTCAGGCAAGCATAATTGATTGTGTGCATGCCTGCACCGAATCGTTTCAATATAGGAGGAATGAAGGATGTCCAGTACGATCCGAAATTGCCGGTTTTTAAATGAAGAAGCGGTTTTGCTGGAAAATGAATATTTGGAAGCCATACTTGTGCCAAGCTGGGGAAGCAATCTGATTTCATTGAAGTGGAAGCCTGCCGGAATGCATCTATTAAAAACGCCCGAAACAAAGGAAGAATATCACGCCAATCCATGTTTGTTCGGAATTCCAGTCCTTTTTCCACCGAATCGGATCGATCATGGAACGTTTACTTATGAAGGAAAAACCTATTCACTGCCCATCAATGAAAAACCGCTGCAAAACCATTTGCACGGATTTCTTTATGATAAAGCGTGGACGCTGGCGAAAGCGGAGGCTGAAGGAAGGCGCGGAATTGCGCAAACCGTGCTGAACGCCGGCAAGGATCCTGATATCCAGCGAATCTTTCCGCACTCATTTTCGATCGCGATCACCTATACATTGGAAGAACACGATTTACATATCGACGCGTCTGTTGTCAATCATGGTGAAGAGCCGATGCCGCTCGGGCTTGGCTATCATACTTCATTCCGCTATCCGTTTAATCATGAGGGGGATAAAACGGAATGTGTGTTTTCACTTCCGGCTTCGAAACATTGGGATCTGTCAGACCGGATGCTTCCAACAGGGGAATATAGCGAGACAGACGGTTTCAAAGCAGGGAGAACGGCGGCCGGAGAACGTCTGGACGATATGTTGGCGGCCGAACACGATCAAGCTGGAAACAGCACGGCCGAAATCCGCGACCGCCTGGCCGGCATCCGTCTCAGCTATGAGGGAGACAGGCATTTTAAACATTGGGTCGTCTATAACGGAAAGACAGATCACGAAGACTTGCTTTGCCTTGAGCCTTATACATGGATGACAAACGCCCCGAACCTTGATCTTCCGGCTGATGTCACCGGTTTTCGGGCTTTGGGTCCGAATGAAGAGCTGACAATGAGAAGCAAAATCACGATCGGCGGAATGTAAGCGTTCATTCCGCCCAGAGTTTGGCTCAACTTCATCTCAAATCCTGCAAAGAAGATTCCAACTATGTATCAGCAAGTTTGCCGGGTTTACACGTCCAATGTTAATGTTCCCGGCTTTTCTGATTCATTTTGGATATTCCCAAGAGTGAAAAGCCATCAGCATCCGCTGAAATAAAAAAACAAACGATCATGAAAACGGCCCCGGTCAAAACGATGGGCCGTTTGTACTCCTGTTTCATTGGAGTCGCCTAAAATTTCCGCCTTATCGTAAAACAGAACGATCAAAACATGCAAGTTTTAAGGAAACGGGTGAGGATGTTGATTCAGTTCATCGAATGTCAGCGTCTCTTTTCTATAGCCAAGCTTTGCCGGCACTGTCAAAACCCGTTCAAGACCGGTCAAGCGGGTGAGGCGGTGCCCGAATGTCATCGGCAGCATGCCGGGAATCAGCACTTTCACACAATACAAGCCATTTCGTTTTGTGACCGGCGATGTTTGGTCAACAACGATCACCTCAAGGTTCAGTCGGCGGAATGTTTCGAGAAGCTCTTCAAGATCTTTTTTTAAATCCAGGTTGTTTGTCTTTTGCTTGAACGCTTCTTGAAAGGTGGTAAGCGGCTGATTTTGCTCCAACAAAAACCGAAGGCGCTCCTCGGCTTCCGGCAAACCGTACAGCAGGCTGTGTTCCTCCATTTCCCGAACGAGAAAAGGATTGTGGAGCATCTCTTCATATTTGTCTCTTTCGGCCTCGAGTTTTGCGTCATGCTTGAACATCATCCCCGCAAGCTCATGTAGTGCGCTTTTGACCGCTTTAGAGGGATCTGGATGTGCTCCCGCAGAGCAAATAAGATTCAAGCCATGCTGTTTTCTGTTTTTGGCGATCGCCCAGATGCTTGGAATGCCGTGCTCCATCGTTGAATTAAACACATACAGGTCATATCCGGCCACGGCGCGCACCCGCTCAATCATTAATCTCAATTCCTCGTCTTCGCATGAATGAAGCTCAATCTGGCGGAGAGGAAGTCTGGCAAACCAAGTCAGCAAAAAGGAATCCCGTTCAACAACTTCTAAAATGGCGTGGAAAATCGCTTCTTCCAGAGTCCCGCCCAATGCACATCCATTCGACGTTTCGTAAACAAAGCTGTCTTCACGGCCCAGGCTGTAATAGGCGAGAGATTCGGGAACCAATATCGGCCGCTTTTGCATAAAAGAATAGCCCCATACCCAATCAAGCGGACGATTTGGATCAAATGGCTTGAAAGGAAAATCAGGCTGTTTATACTGTTCTTCATCATGGAGTCCGGCGGTTCTTGGGTCTAGCGCCTGATCTTTGAGATTGCGGTAGCAATCATAGATTGCCGTCCGTTTGCCGCGGGGCTCGATTCCGGAATAGCGCTCCAAGCCCTCTAAAATAGCCGTTAATTCACTTTCCTCATAGGAATGGCTTCGCCCCCCGACACCTTCGCTTCCTATCCATAAAGGCATATTGACGATCATATCGGCAAATGGCAGGATGGCATCAAATAATTTTCCATTGAAGATTCCCGTCCTGGGATCGAGGTATTCTTGTCTCAGCACATCTTGCAAATCATCTGTCCGCCGCGTCCGGTAGCTGCCCGGCCCCGTTTTTGGAGCCGGTTTAAGCGAAATCAGGGCCGATTCCGCTGTATCGTCAGGCAATCGGCCGCAGACCTCACAGAGCGGTTCAGGCATAACAGAGTGTAAGGAGCAATCCAATGTTTTGAAATTGATCAGCCACAGCTTGTTTTTTAAACGGCTCCGGCCATTCTCCATCATGTTTTTGATCTCTGTACAGATCAAGCGGACCATATGGCGGCATCCTGCCTGAGATGCCCAGGGGTCACGGTGAAAATCCCTATTTTGCTGCATGAGCATCCGCATTTCTGTGCTGTCGGGGCCGGTGATGAACCGCCTCATATCAGCGCAGCTGGAGCAGCCGGCGTCCTCCGGACACACAAGGGGGCCGATGACACCTTCACCAAATGAAACAAAGCCGCGAAGCCATGGAATTCCCGCTGGCCTTAATATGGCTTCCGCCTCGTGATATACGGACGGGCGCCAGGCATCATGCACGATAAGAACAAGCCCGGTTTCCCCGGGAATTCCCGCCTTAACATCAGGCTGGCGAAGCACTCGATACCGGCCGGATAATTGTTTTGACACATCATCTGCGATCATGCCTTCCCCAACAAGCAAAATACAGCGTTCCATCAAGCCTCCTCCTTTTTTAACCGCACAGCATAGATGCCTGCGAGTGCTTTTTCGAAAAAAGGCTCAGCCGGCACATCATAAACGAGCAGCTGTAACCCGTTGCGTCTGATGCTTTTCAATGCCGTATCGAGCAGTTGTGTGTGGTCTTCACAAACCGGGATGTCGAGCCTGATCTTGTTTTCCGCTAAAATGACAGCGGCCTCCTCAAGCGGCCGTGTGTTCATGAGCGCCTGTTGCAGTGCGTTTCTAAGCGCCAATGTTATATTGATTCCCGCACTTCCATACCAGCGGCCGCACACACCTGTCCATACAACTGGAAAGCCTGATATATCCTTTCCCAAGCCAATCTCAGGTGTGCCGTGCATGATAGACAGCGCATTCAAATAAAATGCGGCTCGTTTATCGTTGATCATGCCGATAGAAAGAGGAGAGGCCGTTTCTCCTCCGCTTTTTGCCCGCTTCTGCAATTCAGCGTCAAGCGACTTTTGCAATCCCCGCAGCACGCTTTCAGCGATCGTTTCTCCTGTTCCGATGCCTAAGAAACCATCCTCAATGACAGAGACATCCGCCAGTTTTGCCCCATACATTTCAATGCCCTTCAGTCCGGCTTCTCTGCGGGCCTCCTCATGGGTAAAACCGGAGCAGACCGTCTTCTCCAAAAGCTCGGCCGGTCCTTCTGAGAGCGGATTTGCAGCTTGAACGAAGCATTGGGAAAGAGGGAGCTGCTTCAAGTGTTTTTCTTCCCATAGGCGGAAAATTCCCGCTTTTTCCGATGTCAGCTGACTGAACAATTGAAAAAGCCGTCCTTTTTCTTTCGGTTTGGAGCGATTTTGCACCTTTGCTTCAATATCGCGAACCAATTCAGCCATGCCGCCGTCGGAGCTGACGAGCGGATGGGGGAGGAATGGGCACCAGACTCCTTCAAGAGTGGAGAGGTCGACAAGATAACATTCATTTCGCTTTGTTAATGAAGCAAGCCCGGAAACCGTTTTAAACAATTCAAACACAATGACATTCGCCAGCATGTCTTTTCCAGCCGCAGGAAAGGTGTCAACCTTCCGCTCCTCCTGAAGCGCCGAACGGTGAATCCGCCGCCATGCCGATTCAAAGCATCCGTCGCCGTCTTGATGCACGAAAGGGCCTGCCAGCCCGATCTGCTTCAGACAGACCGCGGGAAATAAGCGTTTCTTTTCTTCCCTGCAAACGCTTTGAAGCGCAAGAAGTTTCTCCGGATCGTCAATTTCTGAAGCATATAAAATCCAATCACAGGATTTGACGGCTTCCCGCCAATCTTGTACAGCAGTCAGCTCGATCATATCGCCATCAGCCTGTCTTGCATAAGCCTCCAGCTCCTCTAAAGCTGTCTGATGGTCAGAGCGTGCTTCTGTAAAAAAAACATGAATTTTGGCGAAACCGGATTCAGCCAATGATCTGACCAGTGAAATGAGAAAAGAGCCGGAGCCGGCAGCCAATATGTTTGCCTGGCGGCATAGCTGGAAGCGATAAGCGCCCGAATCTGCGAAGCTTTCTATAAATTCAATTTGTGAAGCATATTTCTTGAGTACGTTCTCCTCTAATTGATGCGGGCGGTCCCGGCTTACGTCCCGAACAAATCCGTTTTTATACAGCATCCCTCCAATATCAAACACTCTGTCACGGTAGGGTGCGGGCAGTCCATTTGTCAATTCTTCCAGTGTATGTTCACCATTGAACATCGGCAGCAATTTTTCTATCCATTGATAAATGGACGCCCCTTTCATACGAAACGATCCTGAATTATTTCGAACATACACGCCGCCAGCCGGGTCCGGAAGAAAACATGTATCCTGTTTCACCTTCAGGCGGGCGGAAGCGGTCAGATTCGTCATGCTGTACCTCCTTTAGATCATCTTAAAACAAGACATACCAGTATATGTAATTTTGTTGTCCGTTATGATTAATGGGCCCCTGCGGCAGTAAAGGCAGGGGCAGTCTGCTTCTTAAAGCTACATACCTCCTCCATGCCAGCAGCTTCCGCAGCTCCAACAACAATGACCTGCACAGCTCCAACAGCTTGCACAGCTCCAGCAGCTTGCACAGCTCGCGCAGCTCCAGCAGCTCGCACAGCTCGCGCAGCTCCAACAGCTCGCACAGCTCGCGCAACTCCAGCAGCTTGCACAGCTTGCACAGCTCGCACAACTTCCACAACTCCAACAGCTTGCACAGTGTTTAGCATTTACCTCATGACGGTTTGGATCCCAAGCCGTCATCTCATCCACATGGAAATGATCCATTCCTAATGATTGCAATTCATCATGAAAATATTGCATTGACATATCCCTCCAGAAATAAATAAAAGTTTTTTAAAAACAATCAGACCACAACATAAAAATAGAAAAAAATGAACGACATGCCCCAGGCACATTCAACATCAAACTATGAGACTTGTTAGGTGATTGTTACTGATTTGAACGCCTATTTTCCTGTAATTGGATTTGTGGGATTTTCTCTGTTTTGCGGAAAAGGACTGCTAGAATTCATTCTTTGAAAGAAATGGATAGAGAGAATTGAAAAGTGAACTGTCCAATCTGGTCATGCAGACCGATTGAGATAACGAAAAAGATAGTAAAGCGGGTTGCGCCTAACATAATGCCTTTTTTATTATCTGTACGGTTGTAATGAGATAGAGAAAAGATAAATCATGGATATTTCTTGGAGGGGCTCATACCTTCATGGTTTATTAGGGTCTTTTTGCTGTTTTATTTGAGTTTTATCATTAAGATGATCATGGTTTGAAATTGATTTTTCAGTTTCTATTTGCTAGAAGAGATTGTTTGGGGATGAAACTAGATGTAAGAGAAAAAATTGAACACCGTGAAATGGTGAAAGGCTCGCTTATTGGCGGTCCTCTCATAAACGAAAAAAAGAGGCCGGAAAATATCCAGCCCCATTTATTTCACAATCAGCACCGGTATTTCCGATTTTGCGGAAATTTTATCACTGACGCTTCCGAACAGCAGTTTTTTCAGGCGGTTTTGGTCCCGGCTTCCTGTGATGACGAGGTCGGCGCCGATGTGTTCGGCGTGCCGCAGGACCGCATTGGCGGGGTCGCCTTCAAGAATTTCAATGTTGGCGTCGAATTGGTGTTCGTTTAAAATGATTTTGGCCGCTGCGATCGCTTCCTCTGTGCTGTCCTCGTAAATGACGGGTTCTCCCGCAATATCCGACTCGCGCGGAACCGGGGGGACGCTGGGGATGCCGCCGTAGATATAAGCCGTGCCGGCGGCCGGCCTTTGTTCATTTGCCAGAGGTTTGGCTTGCCTCGGTTCATGGACGTGGGCGATGGTCAGTTCAGCGCCGATCCTTTTGGTGAGGTCTATCGCTTTTTTGAGCGCTTTCTTACTGTCGTCTTTTCCGTCAAACGCGACAATGATCCGGTTAGCTGTAAACACATTGATCATTCCTTTCAGAATGGATTTATTATCGTTATACCCGATTTTCAAAAAAACTAACGGAATTTGAACATATGAATAAAGATTCTTCCAATTTATGAAGAAATGAAATTGACAAATAAAAAACCGTGCTATAAGATGGAAAATATTAATAAGAATGGAGGGCAACGTCATGATCAGAGCAATCAATTCATCAATCAGCAGACAACTGAATCAAAACGTGGCGGCTTTACACCTTCCATATTCTTTACAGACGGTTTCTAAATAATATTTGAGGAAAGGCGCATGTCACGTTCATCTTTCGTACATGCGCCTTTTTTATATCGAAAAGGCATGCTGCTCGTACAGTGTGCCTTTTTTTTCGGAGATAAAACATTCCGTCTCCAATATGGTGCGGATGTTTTTCTAATAAATGAAAATTCGGCGGATCCGACTGAATTTTCGAATAGTAAAAGGAGGAATTTTTTATGCCAAATGTAAGAAAAAGCGAGATCAATGACTGCAAGGAAAAGCTCGAAGGCGGCTAAAAAAGGAGAGGATATCACATGTTTTCTGTTTTATGGAAGCTCGGCTGGTTTTTTAAAGCCTCATGGCGGCGCTATACAATCGCGATCGTCCTGTTATTGATGGTGAATATACTGGAAATGTTTCCGCCGAAACTGCTTGGAAACGCCATTGACGATATGCAGACGGGCGCTTTTTCGGCAATGGCGATGGCCGGTTATATCGGTTTATTGATCGGACTCTCCCTTGTTGTTTATACGCTGTCATACAACTGGATGTATCAGCTGTTTGGCGGGGCGAATCTGATCGAAAAAATCCTCAGGTCAAAACTGATGGGCCACTTGTTGAAAATGACGCCCGTTTTTTACGAGAAGAACCGCACCGGAGATTTGATGGCAAGAGCGACAAATGATTTAAAAGCGATCTCGATGACGGCCGGTTTCGGGATATTGACGCTTGTCGACTCAACGATGTTTATGCTGACGATTCTGTTTACAATGGGATTTTTGATCAGCTGGAAGCTGACGCTTGCATCGATCATTCCTCTCCCATTGATGGCCGCGGCGATCGGTGTATACGGGAAAAAAATTCATCAGCGTTTTACAGAAGCGCAGAATGCGTTTGGCGAATTAAATGATCAGGTGCTTGAATCAGTATCAGGCGTAAGGGTGATCAGGGCCTATGTGCAGGAAAAAAACGATGTCAGCCGGTTTAACAGCATGACAGCTGATGTTTATCAAAAAAACATGAAGGTGGCGCTGATCGATTCGCTGTTTGAACCGACGGTGAAGCTGCTTGTCGGGATGAGTTATTTAATCGGTTTGGGCTACGGCGCCTACCTTGTCTTTCGCAGCCAGCTGACATTGGGGGAGCTCGTCTCTTTTAATGTTTACTTGGGGATGCTGATCTGGCCGATGTTCGCGATTGGCGAGCTGATCAATATCATGCAAAGAGGCAACGCGTCCCTCGATAGGGTGAATGAGACATTGCGTCATCAGCCTGATGTAAAAGAAGCGCCTCATCCCAAAAGAGCTGAACCTGGGGATATTGTCTTTGACAAAGTCAGTTTTACGTATCCAAGCTCAAGCTCGGAGAACCTTTCAGGGATTTCGTTTGCAGTCTTGAAAGGACAGACTGTTGGAATCGTCGGAAAGACGGGAAGCGGCAAAACGACGCTGATCAAGCAGCTTTTAAGACAGTATCCCGAGGGAAATGGAACGCTCGCCATTTCCGGTGTGCCGATTGGGGATCTGCCCCTTGATCTGCTGCACAGCTGGATTGGATATGTGCCCCAGGATCATGTGCTGTTTTCAAAAACGGTAAAAGAAAACATATTGTTCGGCGGATTACACGCGACAGAGCAGGATGTAGCTGACGTGATCCGGGCAGCCCATTTGGAAAAGGATATTGAACTGCTTTCTGACGGGCTTGAGACGATGGTCGGCGAAAAAGGGGTGGCATTATCCGGCGGACAAAAACAGCGGATTTCGATTGCGAGAGCCTTGATTGCAGATCCGGACATTTTGATTTTGGACGATTCGCTCTCAGCCGTAGATGCGAAAACAGAGGCGGCGATTATCGAAAATATCCGTCATCACCGGGAAGGCAAAACGACATTTATTACATCGCACCGCATGTCAGCAGTCGAGCATGCCGATTTCATTCTCGTAATGGAGAACGGCAAGATTTCAGAGCGTGGCACGCATCAGGAGCTGATCGCAGGTAAAGGCTGGTATTTTGAACAATATGAAGCACAGCAGCTGCCTTCAGGGGATGAAGGGGGGACTGTGGCATGAAGACTGGAAAACGGCTTTTTCAATATGCGCTCTGTTATAAAAACATCCTGATCTGCGCTCTTCTTATGCTGACGGCGGCCGTCACTGCGGAGCTGACAGGGCCGATGATCGGCAAAAAAATGATTGACGATCATATTCTCGGGATTGAAAAACCGTGGTATGAAGTTTCAGGAAAAAGCGAATATACAGTCCCGTATCACGGAAGGGAATATGTCAGAGCCGACAGGGCCGATCCTTCGCTGGAAAAGCGGAAGGAAGTCCGCGTTTTTCAAGTCGGCATGACGTATTATTTTGTAGATGAAGCTGTTCCTTTTGATGGAAAAAGGACGGTGAAGGACGGGGTATTGCGGATCTCCAGCGGAGGACAGTCGGAATCCTACCCGGCCGTCCGGCTGTCAGCGTCTGAGGCTTTTTCATTTTACGAACCCGAAATGAAAGGGCTTGTGTCGCTCATATTGCTGTATCTGGGACTGCTCATCCTGTCGATCTTTTTTCATTACGGCCAGTTTTATCTTTTGCAGATGAGCGCAAACCGCATCATTCAGAAAATGCGCCAGGATGTGTTTGCCAATATCCAAAGGCTGCCTGTCCGCTATTTTGACAATTTGCCGGCCGGCAAAGTGGTCGCGCGGGTGACAAATGACACGGAAGCGATACGCGATCTTTATGTGACTGTTCTTTCGACATTTGTGACAGACATGATTTATATGGCCGGAATTTTTGCCGCTTTGTTTCTGCTCGATGCCAGACTGGCGGCGGTCTGCTTGCTGATATTGCCGCTGATCGCCATTTGGGCGGCCGTCTACCGAAAATTTGCTTCAGGCTACAATCATAAACTCAGATCGATCAACAGCGATATTAACGCCAAAATGAATGAAGCGGTTCAAGGGATGCCGATTATCCAGGTCTTCCGGCGGCAAAAAGATATAAAGCGTGAATTTGAAGAATTAAACGATAGCCATTTTCACTATCAAAACAAAATGCTCAATTTGAATTCGTTAATGTCCCATAACCTTGTCAATGTTCTGCAGAATGTCATGTTCGCCGTTTTAATCTGGTATTTCGGGGGAGCGGCGCTGAATATGGAGGGAATGATGTCGATCGGTGTGCTCTATGCATTTGTCGATTACCTGACTCGTCTGTTTCAGCCGATTACCGGGATCGTCAACCAATTTCCCAAGCTTGAGCTTGCGAGAGTATCATCTGAACGGGTATTTCGCCTTTTGGATGAACCTGGAGTTGATGTTGAGGAAACAAGTGGAGTTAAAGTGAATGGTCATGTTGTGTTCGAGGATGTCTCATTTCGGTATGGTGACAGCGGGGAATATGTGCTCAAGAACATTTCATTCGAAGCGAAACAAGGGGAGACCGTGGCATTGGTCGGCCATACAGGATCAGGCAAAAGCTCGATTATGAATGTTCTGTTCCGCTTCTACGATATACAAAAAGGCGATGTCAAAATTGATGGAACAAGCATTTATGATATGTCGCGCCAGGATGTCAGACAGCATATGGGCATCGTTCTCCAGGACCCTTACTTGTTTTCCGGTACGATTGCTTCAAATGTCAACCTTGATCATGAGGCGGTCACAAGAGAGCAGATTGAAGCCGCATTGAAGCAAGTAGGGGCTGATAAACTGCTTGCCCACCTGCCGAAAGGATTTGATGAGCCTGTCATTGAAAAAGGAAGCACGCTCTCCTCAGGAGAAAGGCAGCTGATTTCATTTGCGAGGGCGCTTGCTTATGATCCGGCGATCCTCGTGTTGGACGAAGCAACGGCAAATATCGATACCGAAACTGAAGCTGTGATCCAAAAGGCGCTTGACGTAGTCAAAAAAGGCCGCACGACCTTTATCATCGCACACAGGCTATCGACCATCAGAAAGGCAGATCAAATCCTTGTGCTTGATAAGGGGCGGATCATTGAAAAGGGCTCACATGAGGAGCTTATGAAGCAAAAAGGGCAATATTATCAAATGTATGAACTTCAAAAAGGACGCGGAACGCTTGTAGGGTAAGCCGGGCATTCCCGGCTTGCCCCAGCATGTTAATACGCCAGTCCGGCCCTTGCCCGAATAAACTCGTCTGAGTCGAGCTGTTTGTAAAGAAAATGGGCGGTATCGCCGGTTGATATTTCTTTGCCGCCAATCGGCAGAAAATTCCGTTCGACGCGGTAATTTGTCACGGCCGGACCGTCCGGAAGATAGGTCGGGCAAATAACCGTCCAATTCAAATCTGATGCCAGAAGGCGTTCATACACGTTTGCATGTTCTTTTGCCGCGCGTGATGAGCGCCTTTTTGATTCGTTTGATTCAAAGCGGTAAAGCGCCGGGTTTTGTCTCGATTGTAAAATTCCGGCGGTTCCGATCGTAATCAGCCTTTTTTTGTTTTGGGCGCTCATAGCGTTTATGATGTTTTGGATGGAGACGCTTAATGTATCGTCTCCATCTGTATTTAAACAGCTGACAACTATATCCGCCTCTTTAATGAGAGCTTGCGCGTCTTCCGGATTTCTTGCGTTTCCGCGGAATGTGCGGCAGCATGTGCTCGGAAGGTTCGGATGTTCCGCGCGGACAAGGGCAGAGACGGAGTGTCTGCCGCCTGCTTCAATAAAGTGCAGGAAAGCTCGTCCGACACGGCCTGTACCTCCAAAAAGTGCAATCTTCATCAACAATCCCTCCCATTTGATCTATCATACGTCAGATCGACCGGGAGAAAAAGCCCCAGAGAAGCGAAAGACCGCATGAAAAGGCCGGATATTGATGAGATATTCGTGCAAAAGGGAAATCCCGACAAATTGAAGCAGTTCCCAATTGATGCTTGTGACAAGCTGCATGCCGACTCCTCCTTTACATCAGCATATGTAAAACGGAGATGGCGGGTGCGGGATTTTCCCATGCAAAAAGAAGGTGCTGTGAAGCACCTTCAGCTTTAGCCATGATATGAAGTTGATGGTTATTGTTGTCCGCCCATAGAAGCTTGAGCTTGGGAAACAAGACGTTTTGTAATTTCTCCGCCGACAGATCCGTTTGCGCGGGAAGTAGTTTCAGCACCAAGGTTTACACCGAACTCTGAAGCGATTTCGAATTTCATTTGTTCGATCGCTTGAGCAGCTCCAGGAACGAGCAATTGATTTGAAGAATTTTGGTTAGCCATTGTATCAAACTCTCCTTTATCAGATAGTATGGTTGGGTTGGCTGGATTTGCACCAGCTGGCGGCTTTCCAAAGGGGAAAACCGCTGCCTTCTATGGCTGAACCCAATGCTGCCTTGCTACTACGTATTATGGTGGATTCAATCAAATCCATGCGCAGTACAAACTGGTAAATGTTGAAAGCGGAAATTTCAGCGAAAGGGGCAATCTAAAGGAAAAGATAAGGAGGATGCCGAATGTGTCCTGTATGCAATGGGATTCTGGTGGAGGAAAGAGCTTGTCCGAGGTGCGGCGGCGAAATGGCCGACGCCGGAAGAACAACCGATTTTTACGGTCCTTACAGCCCGTATATGGAGTATGATTCGTTTTTGCAGACGCGGTCAAGCTGTATTCATTTATACACTTGCCAAGACTGCTCTTATGATGAAACGGTCGAAATTGAATTGACCGAAGCATAGCAGAAGCCGCACTTCGGTCAATTTTCTGATTCGCTCTATTGCCGGGGGCCGGAAGTGATGGGAAGCAAGTCACCCTTCAGAGCGGATGCGGAGCTCTGTGTCTTTATCAAAGAAATGGGCTTTGTTCATGTTAAATGCAAGAGCGTGGACATCGCCTGCCTGAACATCTGTCCGTGAATCAACTCTGGCGATGAACGGCTGCCCGCCGGCCTGTGAATAAAGCATCGTTTCGGCGCCCATCAGCTCAGCCACTTCGATTTTTGCATCAATTTTTGATTCTTTTGAGGCTTTTAGGAAGACGGGCTCGTCATGAATGTCTTCAGGTCTGATGCCCATGATGATTTCCTTACCGATATAGCCTTTGCTGCGCAAAATTTTCATTTTTCCTTCCGGAACAAGAATGGAAACATTGCCGAATGTAAAGGTATTTTCCTGAAGCTTGCCAGTGAAAAAGTTCATTGCCGGAGAGCCGATAAAACCGCCGACAAAGACATTTTCCGGATTTTCATATACTTCCTTCGGTGCGCCGACCTGCTGGATGAGGCCGTCTTTCATGACAACGAGCCTTGTCGCCATTGTCATCGCCTCTGTCTGGTCATGCGTGACATAAATCGTCGTCGTTTGCAGGCGCTGATGGAGCTTGGTGATTTCCGCGCGCATCTGCACCCGCAGTTTGGCGTCAAGGTTTGATAAAGGCTCATCCATCAAAAATACTTTGGCGTCCCGGACGATGGCGCGCCCCAATGCGACCCGCTGCCGCTGGCCGCCGGAAAGCGCCTTTGGCTTTCTGTCCAAATATTGTTCAAGGCCCAGAATTCTGGCGGCCTCATTCACGCGGCGCTTGATCTCGTCCTTCGGAAACTTTCTCAGTTTTAAGCCGAAAGCCATATTGTCATAGACGTTCATATGCGGATAGAGCGCATAGTTTTGAAACACCATCGCAATGTCGCGGTCTTTCGGAGCGACATCGTTCATCCGTTTTCCATCAATGGTGAATTCGCCTTCCGTAATTTCTTCGAGGCCTGCAATCATTCTCAGCGTTGTCGATTTTCCGCAGCCCGAAGGTCCGACAAACACGATAAATTCTTTGTCCTCAATGTGAAGATTAAAATTATCCACGGCCGTCACTTTGTTATCATACACTTTGTAAATCCGGTCGAGTACCAGCTCTGCCATGTTCTTCTCCCCCTCTTTATGTAAGCGCTTTATTTAATTTTAAGTTTATAAAAAGGATTCAGGCCTGTAAATGGACATGATGCACAATTTGCATTCGTGCACATTGCTATGATTGCGCCAGGACATCAATGATGAAGTAGACGGCGGCAGCCTCTTCAAACTGTCTGATATCAATTCCGGTTTTTTCAATAAACCGGTCGATTCTGTATTGCAGGCTGTTTCGATGGATAAACAGCCGTTTAGCTGTCAGGGAGGCATTCAGGTTGCACTGCATGTAAGTCCTGATGGTCAATAGGGTCTCCGGATCCGACAGTGCGTCCCTGACAGGATCAGACAACGCGCCAGTTTTGATTATCCCCGGTTTTGCCGCTACAAACGAAGGAAGGCACTGGTAAAAAGAAATAACGCTTCCGCGGTCATTATTGACCAGAAGATGCTGAAACATTTGCTTTTCAAAGCCGATCTTTTCTTGAAGCGAAGCATTGACTTGATGCAGCTGTCCGCTAAAAAACACTGGATTTGCCAAAAAATCGCTCGTCAGCGCGTCTGAAAGCTCGGCCAGCTGATGTTTGGAAAGAAGCGGAGAAGGATTTTCATGGATGATGACAGCTTCGTGACGGTCGTACCAAACCACGATAGGACGTTCAAAAAAGCCGCTGACCGCTTCTTTTATCGCCTGTCTTTCTTCAGGGGAATGCTTCATTTTAAAAAAATGCCCTTGGATGGACTGAGCGTGCCGATCTTTCAGCGGGGCATTTGCGAAAAAATACTGATGCCATTCTTTCTCGCGCGGCGTCATGTAAGACGGATTCGGTTCTGAAAAAGGCTGAAATAAAGCAAACAACAGCTGTTTTTCCTGATCGGTGACAGCCTCTTTCAAAACGCCGAACGTCTCGCCGTCGTCCGTTTGAAACCAGAGCGCCTGTTGTTTGGGAGCCGAGCCGGAAACCACCATCCGATCTCCGTATAAAGTCTTTAATTTTTCCAGCATACGAAAAACTTCCTTTTCTATTTACTCGTAAATGTGGAAGAGCATGAGTTCATGAATTTCGCTTTTAAGCGAAGGTTCGTCATCATGCGGCGGATAAACGCTGCCCCATTCAATTTCCCCGGACTTGTGATAAATTCCTTCATAATGCGTTCCTTTATGGTAAAAAGAAAATGTCCAGCCGGGCAGTTTTTCTTTTTTAAACAACGGTTTCCATTGAAAGTGAGAAATCATAAAGTGCCACGCTCCTTCATCGATTTCAAAATGATCCGCCAAACAAAAAACTTTTGCAACGATTGATTTGTTATCATTGTATCTCATTCACCGAAAAGATCATAGGCTCTTTTCGGCGCCCGTATTTTGAAAAAAATGCCGCGAAGAATCATGTTCTCCGCGGCTTCCTAAGGACTTTTCCACAGTGTCTCAGGGAAAAGAATCGATTGCTCGGTTAAGTAAGAAGCGTATTCAAAATTTCTTCTTTTCGTCAAGCGGCTGACGGATGTTAAGCCGGGATGTGCGAAGATCCCTCTTCCCGGCCGGGAATTGGCTTCGAACATCCAGATCCTTTCCGACCGGTCCATTCCAAGATCCAAGCCGATTTCCCCGATAAAGCCCTCCAGTTTTTCATCAAGGACGCTGCTGATCAGAAGAGCTGTTTTCGCCAGCTTTTGCACAATATGGAGCCTCTGCCTGGGGTCATCATAGACTTCTGCCAGCGTTTTGACGATGCCGCCGCTTGAAATGTGGGTTGTGATACCGTTTTTCTCCGCTATTTTGACGGCGATCGCCGTAACCGTCCATTTTCCAAGCCTGTTTTTATTTGTATGCACCCTGAAATCAGCCGGATGATCGTTCACCCTGATCAGCTCGATTCCCTGCTGCGCGATATATGGCGTTTCCTTTTGCAGATTCTGCAATTCATCCAAAAAAGCGTCTGAAGATGGGAAGGATGCCTCGCCTTTTGCATTCCTGGCGGTCAGCCCGTTTTCTTCCCGCCTGGAAAGCTGATAAATTCCATTCCCCAAGCTGCCGTTAGCGGGTTTTATATAGACGGTGCCATAGTGGCCGACCATGTCTTCGATGATCTTTGCAGACGGCTGCAATACGGAGTTGGGCAGCAGCAGTTTCGTTCTTTCATCCTGCCGCAAGGACTCGTATATGTCCCATTTGTTAAAGAAGCCGGGATTGAACCATGGGATGCGGTACTCATTCATCAGGCGCGCTTTTGTTTCCTGCAGGATGGCCTCATCCTCCGCTTTTCGGTTCGGCAGTCTGTCATATACCACATTGGGAAGCGGAACCGTTGCTTCTTCCCAGCCGTTTTCCCGGAAAATGAAGCCGTTTACCGTTCCGTCCTCCCACTGGATCTGGTGGGCGCCAAACAAGTAGCAGTACCCTCCGGCAGGGAGATCCATCGTCAGCAGCTTGGAAAAAAACAAAGAGCGCCCCCTGACCGGCTCAAGTGCCGACTTTGTGAAGCCGGCAGTGAAAATGCCGATTAAAGGGCCGATATAGACGGTATTGTCGTGAAACAGCAATGCCGCTTTCCCGCGGTATGGAATCCTCAAGTTTTTGTACAAATTTTCAGAAAGCAAGACCGTTTTCTTCAAGCTGCTGTCGAAGGAGATATGACAACGTTCCACACTGGTTCCGAAAGCCGCGTATAAAAGACCTTCCTGCTTGTAGGAAGCCGGCAGCAGCACCGTGTTTTCACTGTTTGGGTGGATTCCCACCGTCAGCGTTTTGCCGTTCATTTCCTTCCAGCTCCTTTCTTGTCTGCCGATGCCGCCAAGAAGGAGCAATATTCCAAAGGCCCTTTATATAAAAGCTCTCTGTTTTCAGGAGAATGCAGTATAAACGCTTTTTTTCCAGGCTTAGAATTGACATCGAGAAGCCAGACTTTCCCGTCTTTTGTCAGGCAAATATCAAGGCCGAGTTCAAACAACGGTCCATGCTCCGATTCAAGCGCGGGGGGTGCGGCCTTTGCGATCGTTTCTAAATCATCCAGAAGGACTGCCTGCCGTTTTTTCGGAACAGATGACAGCCAGCTGTCAAAGCTCACGGATTCAGAGCCTCCCGCCAGGTTGGCAAGCAGACCGTGCTGATAGCTTCGTCTTACCGTTTTTCCGGCAGGCTCCCATTCGCCTGCCCCGTTTTTCTGCAATAACAGCCTGATGTCGCACGGATACCCGTCTTTATCTTGAATATCAAGGAAGGTTTGCAAAAGATAGCGGTGCTGAAGGACTTTTTTGCACCATGTTTCAAAAGAAGCCTGCTTGGAAAAAGATTTGATTTGCTTATGCTTCCCGGCTTGGTAGGAGGCTTTCACCGTTTTCCCAGAAAGCTCCAGGTGAATGATTCCCCGGCCTCCTGAGCCGTATGCAGGCTTCAGTATGCACGATTTTTCTTTTGCCAGCAGCCGCAGCACAGCATGGGCGCTTTCGGCGAGCGATGTGTCAGGCAGATAGGCCTGGAGGACAGGATCTGCTTTTAAAGCTTTGTAGACCGTCCATTTGTCGGGAAGCCCCAATCCAAGAAATGAAGTTTTGGGGTATTTTTTCAGCCATTCAACGATCGGCTTCGCTTTTTTTGACTGCTGATCTTTGCCGTAAAAACAACGGTCATAGATCAGCTCAGGGATTTCGCGTTCTACTTCATTCCACTGTCCTGATTTGGGGTGAAAGGCCAGCGCTTTCACAAGCATAGATCCGGGAGAAATATCTAAAGGGGTGAACCGGATAAAACCGATTCCGTAATCTGAAGCCTTTTTTGCCAATTCCTCGGCATATTCTTTTTCATGCTGATGGGACAGCGACATAAATCCGAGCGTCATCATGCTGATTCCTCCTTGTTAAAAAACGCTTAACCGGTTAGAGGACGGCGGGCGAATCTGCCGGGCCCTCCAGCCGTATAAAGGGACAAGCCTTCTGTAGATGAACTTCTGTTACATGATACGCATTATGTTTTGAAAATAGGTCATGTTCACCCTCGATCACCGTAAAATGTCCGCCGGTAAGAAAAAAATTCCACCTGCCCCATTCTATTTTTGTTACCCCCGTACCATTCCCGAATTTGCTCGGCGATTGTTGACCTACTATAATAACGATAGGCATAGAGTGTGCCGTTGGTCTCCGTTTGGTTCAGTCAGGCGGATGGCCGTCAATGAAGTCAGGTGAAACGGAAGGCAGTTGAATAAAATGAATGTGATTGGTGTTTTTCTTTTTATGATTGTCATCGGCGCCCTGATCGGGGCTGTGACGAATCATTTTGCGATTAAAATGCTTTTTCGCCCTTATCGGGCACACTACATATTCGGAAAACGGGTTCCTTTTACCCCTGGATTAATTCCGAAAAGGCGCGAAGAATTGGCGAGGCAGATGGGACAGATGGTTGTCAACCATCTGCTGACAACCGAAGGGATCAGAAAAAGACTGGCTTCAGACGCAGTCAAAAACCAGGCGGTACAATTGGGGGAGCGGCTGCTTTCACATGCAAGCCAATCCCGGGTTACCGTCGAAGAAGCGCTGACAAAAATCGGGGTGGACAATGCCGCACAAAAAGCGGATCAGTTTGTGAACGAGTGGACGAATGAAAAGCTGTCAGCGTATTTGTCAAAGTATGAGAATGCCCCGCTGAAAGACCTTGTTCCGGCAGACGCGCAGGAAAAGCTGAACGACAAAATCCCGATGGTGTCGGAGTATATTTTACATCGGGCCGTCCATTACTTTGAAAGTGATGAAGGAAAAGACCGCCTTGGAAATATGATCAACGATTTCCTGAAAGAACGCGGCATGCTCGGCAGCATGGTGCAGATGTTTTTAGGAAACAGCAGTCTGGTTGACCGCGTGCAGCCTGAGCTCCTGAAATTTTTGAAAAACGGAGAGACCGCCCGTCTTTTGACAGATCTGCTTGAAAACGAATGGGACAAGCTGAAAGAGTATTCATTTAAAGAAGCTGATGACAAATGGAATCTGACGAGCCTCATCATCAATTTGAAGGAAAGGCTGATGACGTCATTTTCCCTCGCCCCCTTTTTCGAAAAAACGGCGGGTTCATATGTATCCATGATTGAACAAGATGTAATAGACCGTTTGCCGGAGTTGGCCGGCCGTCTGCTGGATGGGGCAGGCCGCCATCTTGATGATGTACTGAAACAGCTGCATCTTGAAGATATCGTGAAGGAGCAGGTCGACAACTTTCCGGTTGAGCGGCTCGAAGAAATGGTGTTGTCCATCTCCAAACGGGAATTTAAGATGATTACGTACCTGGGCGGGCTTCTCGGCGGGATCATCGGCGCCCTTCAAGCTGTCTTTGTTGTTTTGATCTAAAAAAGGAAAGGCATCTTGCAAAATGGAATAATAGTATAACTGTGAAAAACGCTCCATAGTCTGTTATAGTGGAGTGGTGCCATTTTCATGAAGAATACGGCAGGAAAGGAGCGTATCAAACATGGCTGTCAATTTATACGACACGGCTTATGATTTGGAACAAGCATTGCGCCAAAGTGAAGAATACTCTCGATTGAAGGGCCTTTATGATGACGTAAATGCCGATGAATCAGCTAAAAGGATGTTTGACAATTTTCGTGATATCCAAATAAGGCTTCAGCAAAAACAGATGAATGGGGAAGACATTTCCCAGGAAGAAGTCGAGCAGGCTCAAAAATCTGTGGCGCTTGTCCAGCAGCATGAGAAAATTTCACAGCTGATGGAAGCGGAGCAGCGGATGAGCATGCTGATTGCCGAATTAAACAAAATCATCATGAAGCCGCTTGAAGAGCTTTACGGAAATCCTGAAAACTGATCGAAAACCCCGCTTTTTAAGGAAAAGCGGGGTTTTTTTAACAAAGTGAACTAATCACGTTCCTAAACTTTAAAAAAAGACTTGTCAATTGATGAAATTGTTGCGATAATACTATATGTAAGTGCTTTCATTTTGCCGGGATACGATCATGAAAAAACGACTAAGCGGCAAAAAGCTAAGGGGTACAGAGAAAAAGCGCATTTGCTGGTCAGATAAAAGGGGTTATCATATACAGCGAATTGAATGAAAGGGGCATTGAATTCGCTGTTTTCAATATTAAGGGAGAAATCATGATCGTATCCGAAAGATGGCGGAGCGAAAAGTCTGTGCAGACAGGCTTTTTTTAGTTTGAGGTCTGTTCTAAAGAAGGCGTTCGGGACATATTCTCTATAACAGGTACAGTCATCAAAGAAGGGGGACCTCCTGGTGTCAAAACAAATGCTTGCGCTGAACATAGACGGAACGCTGCTGCGGACAAACGGACGGCTTCATCCCGCAACGAAGGAAGCGATTGAATACGCAAAGAAAAAAGATGTGTATGTGACGCTTGTGACGAACAGACATTTTCGTTCCGCGCAGAAAATCGCCAAGTCTTTAAAGCTTGATGCTAAGCTGATCACTCATAGCGGCGCCATTATTGCGGACAAAATTGATAAGCCTTTTTTTGAAAAAAGGATTTCTGAAGAAAAGACGTTTAACCTTGTCCAAATATTGGAGAGCTATGACTGCAATATACGAATTCTGCACGAAAAATATTCAATCGGCAACCGGAAAAAAACAAACTCAAATCTGCTCGGAAAAACGATGATCCATCCGTCAGACCCGATTTTTTATCCTGTTCAGTTCGTCGATTCTTTAAGCGACATGCTGATGGATGAACCGGTCAGTGCGCCGGTCATTGAAGTCTATTGTACAAAGGAAGAGGAGAAAGAGATCAGGCATACGATCGGGAACGCGTTTCCAGCGGTGGATGTTATTCAGGCCGGGGAAAAACTGCTGATTGTTCATAAAGGTGTTTCAAAGGAGGCGGGTTTGACGCTGCTCGCCGCCGAGCTTGGCTTTAAAATGGAGGATGTCGTCGCGATCGGCCATGATACCGATGACCTCCCGATGATTGAACTGGCCGGGCTGGGCGTCGCAATGGGCAATGCGCCGCAGGATGTCAAGCAGAAAGCCGATTGGGTGACGCGTTCAAATGATGAACAGGGTGTCGCCTACATGATCAAAGAATATTTCAGAATGCAGCAAAGCAAAGATTTTCTCAAAAAATTTCATATCAGAAAAGTATAAGCATACGGATATCCCTGTTTTCCCCGGAAAACGGGGATGATCTTTTTTTGCCCCTGTTTTTATGGAGTCGGGATTCATCAGATATTGCCGGATTGATTTTGGCGGTTTATTTTTGTACACTAAAGAAAGTTTTGAAACGAAAAAGGTGATGATATTGCGCATTCATATAGAAGGGATTCAGGATGAAAGATTCCTGAGGCCGCTCGAGAATATAGCCAATCTGTTTTTTGAAGAGTGCGAGCTCACGTTTGCTGAAGAAGGTGAATCAGATCTTGCCATCACTCTCGCTTATGAACGGGATGATGCAGCAGTCCGGGCCTCAGGGGCGATCACAGGAGCGGACATAACAGCTGAGTACACGAAATCACTGGAGCCTCAATCTACTGAGAAAGAAGCATTCAAGCAGGTGAAAAACACCGTTTCCTACGTGTTTTTGAGCGTCTTGCAAAAGCACACCGGCATCATTCAGAAGTGGGGGATTCTTACAGGAGTCCGTCCGACAAAGCTGCTGCATAAAAAACTGCAAAGCGGGATGTCAAAAGAAGCGGCGCATGCCGAATTGAAAAGGGATTATTTGATCCATGACGAAAAAATCGAACTGATGCAAAACATCATTGACCGCCAGCTCAAGGCTGTGCCCGATTTATATGATCTTGGCAGGGAAGTCAGCATTTATATCGGCATCCCTTTCTGCCCGACAAAATGCGCCTACTGCACGTTTCCCGCATATGCCATTAAAGGACAGGCAGGGCGGGTCGGCTCCTTTTTGTGGGGGCTGCACTATGAAATGCAGAAAATCGGTGAATGGCTGAAAGAACATGGCGTCAAGATCACAACCGTTTATTTCGGCGGCGGCACGCCGACGAGCATCACGGCCGAGGAAATGGATCTGCTGTATGAAGAAATGTACCGTTCATTTCCGGATGTGAAAAACATCCGCGAAGTCACGGTTGAAGCCGGGCGTCCTGATACGATCACAGAAGAAAAGCTGGCCGTGTTGAAAAAGTGGAACATCGACCGGATCAGCATTAATCCGCAGTCTTACACAAACGAAACATTGAAGGCGATCGGCCGCCATCATACGGTTGAAGAGACGATTGAAAAATACCGCCTGTCACGGAAGCACGGGATGTCAAACATCAATATGGACTTGATCATCGGCCTCCCAGGGGAAGGCGTCAAAGAATTCCGCCACTCTCTTCAGGAAACGGAGAAGCTGATGCCCGAGTCACTGACCGTCCATACACTGTCGTTTAAACGCGCTTCAGAAATGACGAGAAACAAGCATAAGTATAAAGTGGCCGACCGCGAAGAAATCGTCGCGATGATGGATGACGCGGTGTCCTGGACAAAACAGCACGGCTATCATCCCTACTATTTGTACAGGCAAAAAAACATTCTCGGCAACCTTGAAAACATCGGCTATTCTCTTCCTGGACAGGAAAGCATCTACAACATCATGATCATGGAAGAAAAACAGACGATCATCGGCATCGGCTGTGGAGCGGCGAGTAAATTTGTCGATCCGAACACGGGGAAAATCACGCATTTCGCCAATCCAAAAGATCCGAAATCGTATAATGACAGATTTGAACACTACACTGAAGAAAAGCTCCGCTATCTGTTAGAGCTTTTTGGACAAGACGCTGCAAGCAGTTCTCATAAGGCGTAGAAAAGGCTTCCGGAATTCCGGAAGCCTTTTTCTTACTGTAAGCTGCTAATCTCGGTATGCTCCGGAAGCCGGACTGGGTTTTGGCGGTTGATCCGATCATAAAACATGATCCCGTTTAAATGGCTGGGCGACGATCGAGGCGCAGTATTAAGGTTTGATCACGACTTCACTTTGATTCTTTCATATCTTGGCGCATAGCCTTTCACATATCTGTCAACAGGGAGGCATCCTTCTCCTTCGGGTAAATAAATCATGCTGACGGAATGGCGATGATGTTTGGTTTCAGAGCATGTAGTCCGCGCTGCCGGTTTTCTTCATCTGTAAAATAGGAGGCAAACAGTCGCTTTTCAAGGCAGATTTGGTTTGCAGACAGCCCGACTCCCGGCCTGTGGCGATATGTTTTCGCTGTTTGCGGGTCCTGGCTGTTCTGTAAAAACTGAGCATGGCCGACAGCTCTTCTTTCGCTTCAACAGTCGGAGGCAGGCTGACGTCGGCGGTCGCTTTTCTAAGAATCTCGTGTCCTTCTTTTATGATCAAATCGTCTGAATGAAACTTACTCATAGATCACTCATCCGCCTTTCTGCTTCAAATTTCGCGGTGTTCCCCGCAAACTTCGGGCTCATCCGCGTCTTTATTCTTCATGCCAGACGTCCGGCGTATTGTTTTGAATGAGGGGTAACGTCAGCGCCGCGACTGTCTCATCTTGGACAAATTGATCATATTTTTTCCAGGTGGAATGTCCACCGGCTTGCTCCCTGAAAAAATCGGCCATCAAAAAGAGACCCCGCCGATATCATGGCGGAGTCTTCCTTTCTGTCAACCTCTTTTCTTTACTTCGGTTTTTTTCCACTTAAACACTTGATTCAGCATATTAAAAATCCGTTTTGATTCCTTTGTCAAAAGCGGTCCCAAAATAGCAAGAATCAGCACATACAATGCGGCAAACGGTTTAAGCGTGGCCGATAGACCGCCTGCGATTCCCAGGTTGGCGACAATGATCGAAAACTCGCCGCGGGAGACGATCGTTAAGCCGATATTGGAAGAAGCTTTATGTGAAAGTCCGGCCTTTCTGCCTGCAATCATGCCGGCGATATAGTTTCCGAGCAAGGTCAGGATGACGGCGCCGAGAGACAGCCACACCGCATCTCCCAATGTGAAGGGGTCGATGCTCAAGCCGAAGCTGAAGAAAAACATCGCGCCAAAGAAATCGCGAAACGGGACGACCAAATGCTCGATCCGGCTGGAATGCTCCGTCTCAGAAAAAACAAGGCCGAGCAGCAGCGCGCCGATCGCTTCAGCCACATGAATGGTCTCCGAAAATCCGGCCACAAAGAAGAGCAGCGCAAAAATGACAATGATAAAGATTTCATTTGAGCGGATATCGAATATCCGGTTTAGCCATTTCGGCAGCTTCCGTGCAATGATAAAGAACAACATCATGTAGCCAAAAGCGATCAAAATGGAAAGCAGCGCTTTTCCTGCCGAAGTCGAGTCGCCAAGGACAAGTCCTGAGACGACGGATAAATAAACGGCCAGGAAAATGTCTTCGAACATAATGATTCCGAGAATCAGCTCGGTTTCCGGGTTCGCGGTTCTTTTTAAATCGACGAGCACTTTGGCGACAATCGCGCTTGAAGAAATCGTGATGATTCCGGCGACGATCAAAACTTCAAGGAACTCGAAGCCCGCAATGAACCCGAACAAGATCCCCAGGCTGAAATTGATCAGTATATAAATCGTTCCCCCGACAGCGATGGACCGGCCGGATTTGATCAGCTTTCCGATGGAAAATTCAAGTCCGAGATAAAAGAGAAGAAACAGGACGCCCATTCTGCCGAAAAAGGCGATGATCTCCGAGCTTTCAATAAACTTCAGATCGATAATGCCGAACGTCGGGGCGTGCGGGCCAACGATCATCCCCAATATAATCAAAAAGGGGATGATCGAAAATCGAATCCGGTTGGCGATCACGGCAGCGATCGCGACAAGCAAGAGGGCGGTGCCGACTTCAAATACGAGATGATCCAAGGAGAATCACTCTCCCTTTTGGGAAAGAAAATCCCGCGTCAATTTCTTGAGGTGTTTTCTTTCTCCGGAAAGAACGAGTGTATCGTTTTCTTCAAGAACAGAGTCGGCGCCGGGGTTCAAAAATTTTTCCTGATTCTTTTTGATGATCGCGATGACCGTCACGCTGTAGTTTTGTCTGACATCCATTTCACCGAGCGTTTTGCCGACGGCTTTTGCCCCTTTTTCGACTTTGAACCATTCAATGATCAGATCATTAAACGCCATTTCAATCGATTCAAGCGTCTGCGGCTTGTAGACCATGCCGCCGAGGATCGCGGCGATCTGCCTTGCTTCGCTGTCATCAAGGGAAATGTTTGACAGGATCTCATCCGGATCGTCATCATCAAAGCGGTAGATCTCTCTTCTGCCGTCATCATGAACGACAATCGTCATTTTTTCATGGTTTCTTGTTTCAATTTCGAATTTTTTGCCAATGCCAGGCAGGTCATTTTCTTTAATATTCAATTTGATCCCTCCGAATCTATCGTTTTCCTTGACTGATCGATAACGCGCAGATCGGAAGGTTTAGGAGAGATAATTAGATTGATATTTCACAGGAATCGCGCAGGTTTTTTCAAGGAGCAAATCACCGTGTCGGACCTCGGGCTGAGGAATGAAATGAGTGATGCTCTGCGTGTAAACATTTGCGGCTTTTCCCGGCTGATGAAGAAAGCTTTTTGAAAAAGGGGGGATTTTCAAAGCGTGCGCTTCAGGCTTCGAGAGGGTTTGAGACATATGGGCCGCCTCTTCCGGAGTAAAGCCGGCGCTCTGATCCTGATGCAAGAAAGGTGTTGACAAGATGGATAAACTTAACAGAAACGTTATGATTGTTTTGATCACATTTCCCCTCCTTTTTTCACATGCTCTCTCACTTTATGATATAAAAATGACAGTGATCATTCAACTAAAAAGACTTGTTTCAGTATCAATTGATCTTGAAATGTAAAGAGATGATTTGAATTCCGCTTAAAAAAAGGTTTTGGAAAGTAAAAAGTGGAATAAATTAAGCTAACGATTTTGAAAACGCATTCAATGGAGGTGCTGTTTATGGAATTCATAACATGGAAAGACAATGGTGAAGTTTTTGAAATTGTGCTCAATCGGCCGGAGGCGTATAATTCCCTGAATGAACACATGCTTGAAGAGCTGAAAGAGGCTCTTATACTGGCGGGGGAAAGCGAAGCAAAGATCATGCTGGTCAAAGGAAGGGGAAAAGGATTTTCCGCAGGCGGCGACATTAACATGATGCTGTCTTCAACAGATGAGAATTTGTCAGAGCAGGTCATTGATACGATTTCCGATATTGCGATGATGATCTTCAGCATGCAGAAGATCACGGTTGCGGCCGTCCACGGAGCGGCGGCAGGGCTCGGATTGAGTCTTGCGCTCAGCTGTGATCATGTGCTCGCGGAAAAAGAGGCCAAGCTGGCGATGAATTTTATCGGGATCGGTCTTATTCCGGACGGCGGGGGCCACTTCTTTTTAGAGAGAAGAGTCGGTGAAACGGCTGCAAAGGACTTGATTTGGAGCGGCAAAAAATTGACGGCGGATGAAGCCCTCAAGCTGCGCCTGGTTGATGCCGTATTTCACGGAGAGCTTGACCGCCATGCCGGCGCCCATCTTGAAAAACTGCTGCAATCCCCGCTGTCCGCGATGATTGAAACGAAAAAAATATATCAAACTTTAAATGCCGGACGTCTGCAAAAAACGCTTAAGCTTGAAAAAACAGCGCAGCTCAGGATGAGGCTGACAAAAGACCATCAGGAGGGAATCCGCGCATTTTTGGAGAAGCGGAAGCCGCGGTTTAATCAGCAAGTATAGATAAGCAAGGCAGGCCGTTTTTACTGTTGTTACTTACGGGAAAAGGCACTTTTTAGTCTTGGGAGTGAGCTGAACGAGCTGATCAAAAGATTGCTAGATGAAGCATTCTGAGATGCAAAAAGACATTTTTCCCGGATAGTATTAGACGGTGGATTTTCGACGCACCGTGAAATGGAGATGACTGGGAGACCGGACAGAACCGGTTTTGGATGCTGCACAGTATGACAATCAAATCAACCGCTGTTCGTCACGGTCTGCTGTGGTCGCTTCTGCAAGTTTTCCCGCTCAATCGGGAAAACCGCCTCCGCTGTATGCCGGCAAAATGATTTATGGCTGGGGATCATCTGTCCGCAGCATATGCGATCCAAGAGGTTTGACCCCGTGAGGGGCATACAGGATGAAGAAGGACAAGCGGTTAAAGAATGGAGCATCTATCTTGCGGTTTCCATCTTTTTTATGGCGTGCGTGACATGGATGTGCTTTTTCAACCCGGCCTACCGGTTGGCTGACATGCTTCTTCGGGATGTTTGATGCTCTCATCATCTGTGTACTGACCGCAAAACGGCCTATATTTCTTTCGCAAAAGCAAAGGAACCGCTTATTTGTCCTTTATACTCGGGGCCGTCAATCTTGGAATATTCATCTTGCTGATGTGCAAGTGATTTGGCACATTCCCGGCGGCAAGCAACAAGACTGATTTCCTTGAGCGCCGCCTTTCCTTTGATCAGCTGTGGAAGACAATCATTTTACCGGACGAATGAACTACCCGGTGCGTATGTTCCGTAAATTGTTTTTCCTCGAGCAGATCTCTTCCTTTCTGTTTTGCTTCCTCCACATTCAGCGCTTCAAACCGTTCATTGAGCAGCGTTTCTCCGGACGGGGCAAATACTGTGACATAATACGTCTCCATCTCTGATTCTCCTTTCAAAATTTTGTTGGTTTGTTTAAATTTATATAAAAATCAAAAAAATCCTTTTTAAAATGATATGACTAACGTATGATTGTAAATTGGAAGGAGGATTTTTTTTTATGCTAAAAATCGATCATGTAACAAAGAAGTTCGGTTCTTTTACAGCAGTTGACAACCTGACCCTCGATATTCCCGAGAAGCAAATGTTCGGACTGCTCGGTGCAAATGGCGCAGGAAAAACGACGACGTTCCGGATGATATTAGGTCTCTTGAATGCGACAGAGGGCGCTGTGACCTGGAAAGGAAAACCGATTCATTATAGTGTCAGCAACGGGATCGGCTATCTGCCGGAGGAACGCGGACTTTACCCGAAGCTGAAAGTAAAGGACCAGCTCGTATATCTCGGCAGGCTGAAAGGCATGACAAAGCAGGGGGCCCTCAAGGAAATGGAAAAATGGCTCGAGCGGTTCCATATCACAGAGTATGCGGATAAAAGGGTTGAAGAACTTTCAAAAGGAAACCAGCAAAAAATCCAGTTCATCACCGCCGTCTTGCACAAGCCTGAACTTTTGATTCTTGATGAGCCGTTCAGCGGACTGGACCCTGTCAATGTGGAGCTCTTAAAAGACGCCGTCATTGCTTTGAAAAACGGCGGTACATCGATTGTGTTCTCCAGCCACAGGATGGAGCATGTTGAGGAGCTGTGTGAGCATGTCTGCATTTTGCAGCGCGGAAAGCCGGTCGTTCAAGGGAAATTAAAAGAAATCAAGCGTTCCTTCGGCAAAAAGAACGTGACGATTCACTCAGACGACGACTTAAGCTTTTTGAAGGAAGCAAGCGGGATTGCGAAATGGAGGGAGACTTCAGAAGGCGTCAGACTGCAAGTCGACAATGAGGAAGTTTCCCAGCAGCTGTTTTCCATGCTTCAGGGGCGCGGGTTTATCAGAAAGTTTGAACTTGAAGAGCCTTCTTTACATGATATTTTCATAGAAAAGGTAGGTGCCCGTTATGAATAAATTTTGGATCGTTCTGTTTCATACATATACAAGCAAGCTGAAAACGAAATCGTTCCTCATTTCAACTGCGATTACGCTGGCGCTTGTCATGGTCGTTACAAATTTGGGTTCAATTATTTCCCTGTTTGACAAAGACGGCGGCGAACCGGATAAAATCGCCGTCATCGATCAATCGAACCAGCTGTATGAAACGTTTGCCCAGCAGGTTAAGATTGCCGATAAAGATCATGAGCTTGAGCTGGTAAAAGCGAAGAAGTCTGAAAAAGATCTGGAAAAAGACGTCAGAGACGATAAGCTTGCCGGCATGTTAATTTTGGCAAGAGATCAACAAGGCGAACCGACCGGGACATATAAAGCGCTGGATATCGCTGATTCAACGGCTGTTTCGACAATAGAGCAGGCGCTCTCCCAAACGAAAATCGCCGTCGGAACAGCGGAATTGAATGTCCCGCCCGAAAAGCTGAACAAGCTGTTTTCACCTGTTAAAGTAAAAAGCGTCGCCTTAAAAGAAGGGGCCAAAACAGAAGAAGAGCTTCAAAAGGCGTCAGGTCTCGTATACATTGTCCTGTTTGTCATTTACATATCTGTCGTGATGTATGCTTCAATGATTGCAACTGAAGTGGCGACGGAAAAATCGTCCCGTGTCATGGAGATCCTGATTTCAAGCGTACCGCCTGTCCAGCAGATGTTTGCCAAGCTGTTCGGCATCGCTTTGCTGGGGCTGACACAGCTTGCCGTTATATGTCTTGCAGGTTATCTTTCCCTGAAGTCAAACGGTGAGACAGCAGGAGGCGCGGCGGAACAGATTAAAGGATTTTTGGACATTTCCGGCGTTCCCGTGGCAACGCTTGTCTATGGCGTGATTTTCTTAGCGCTCGGTTATTTCCTTTATGCGACGCTTGCTGCGTTTCTCGGCAGCGTCGTCAGCCGGATCGAGGATGTCCAGCAGATGATATCACCGATGATCCTGCTCGTTGTCGCCGGATTTATGATCGCGATGTTTGGATTGAGTGCACCTGATTCGCCGTTTATTACGGTGATGTCGTTCATTCCGTTTTTTGCGCCGATGATCATGTTCCTAAGGGTCGGAATGCTCGATATTCCGTTTTGGGAAGCGGCTCTCGGCATCGGGATCACCGCCGCAACGATTGTCATTCTCGCCATCATCGGGGCGAAGGTCTACAAAGGCGGCGTGCTCATGTACGGCAATGGCGGCGGTCTGAAAAACATCAGACAGGCGCTTAAGCTTTCAAAAGATCAATAAATTGAAAAAAGCAGCTTTGAAAAAAAGCTGCTTTTTCAGCTGAACAATAGAACGTGCATTCGCCTGAAAGCCGTGCTAGAATGAGGACAGAAATGTTTTATAAAGGAGCAAAAGCGTGACGAACATAACCTTTATTCATGCGGCCGACCTGCATCTGGACAGTCCGTTTCACGGCATAAGCGGGCTCCCTGAGCAGGTATACGGGCGGATTAAAAACAGTACATTTGAAAGCGCCGCAAATTTGTTCAGGCTTGCCATCGGCGAACAGGCCGATTTTATTTTGCTTGCCGGAGATCTGTTTGATGAAGCGAACCGCAGCTTAAAAGCCCAGCTGTTTTTGCGGAAGCAGTTTTTAAAGCTTCGGGAAAACGGCATACAAGTCTATGTGATCTTTGGAAACCACGATCATATGGGCGGTGAGTGGACGCCGATTGAATGGCCGGACAATGTTCATATTTTCTCTTCGGCGGGCATTGAGGAAAAATCGTTTTATAAGAACGGCCGGCTCGCCGCGAGCATATACGGGTACAGCTATCCGCAGCGCTCAGTATACGAAAACAAGGCTGCCGACATGAAAAGAACGACTGACGCCCCTTTTCATATCGGCATGATTCACGGGGCGCTTTCCGGAGAGGGCGTCCATGACCCGTACTGCCCTTTTTCGCTTCAGGACTTAAAAAACGGTCAAATGGATTATTGGGCGCTCGGCCATATACATAAAAGACAGGTGATTTCAGCCGAGCATCCGGTAGCCATTTATCCGGGAAACACGCAGTCCCGGCATATGAAGGAAACAGGTGAGAAAGGCTGCTTTCTCGTTAAAGCGGGCGGCGGTGGACTGTCTTTTGAGTTTAGACCGACGTCAGATGTCCTCTGGGAGGCCGTTCAGATCGATGTGTCAGAGACACAGCATGTAACCGATCTGATCAGCCGTATTGAAACTGTCCTCCAGACTTACAGAAGCGGAGGAACGGCCGTCTGCGTCAAAGCCATACTGGCGGGAGAAGCGCCTCCTTATTTGGCGGAAAGGCCGGGCGGCATCATTGACGAGCTGCTGGACATCTTTCGCGAGGAGGAAAAAGACGGGGAGTCGTTCATTTGGCTGGCCGCTGTCGAAGATCGTACAGAAAGCACCCTGAGTGCCATCGAAAGCGATGCTTTTTTTCAGGAGCTTACCCGTGAAATCGATGATGTTCAAAACGTTGAGCAGATTCTTGCCGATTTGGAGCGGCATGCGGTCTTCAGAAGGTACGGCAAGAAGTTTAATGAAGAAGATTTCCGCGAAATTCGCGATCAGGCGAAAAAAGTTCTGCTCCATGAGCTGAGGACGATGAAAAGATAAGGAGGGGACAGGGTGAATATTCATACTTTGCACATATACGGATATGGAAAATTTACCAATCAGACATTTCGCCTGTCATCTTCCAACCTTCACTTAATCTACGGCTTGAATGAGTCCGGCAAAACGACGCTCATGTCTTTTATTGAAAGCATGCTGTTCGGCTTTCCGAAAACAAAGCGCTATGAACCGAAAGCCGGCGGAATATACGGGGGCATGCTCGAAGCCGTGCATCCCGCAATCGGCCATATCCGCATCGAACGGACGGCGGGCAGACCTGAGAAGGTAAACGTTTTTTTGGAAGACGGCAGCACCCGGTCAGAGGATTTTCTCAAGCAGATGTTATCCAATATGGACAGGCGTCTATATAAGGCGATTTACTCATTTGATGTATTCGGCCTTCAGGAAATCCACAAATTCAACCGCGACAAAATCGGCCGGTTTTTGCTTTTTTCCAGTTTATTCGGCTCTGACGCGATTTCGAAAATGGACGCGAGCCTCGCGAAAACCCAGGAAGAGCTGTTTAAGCCGAATGGGCGGAAGCCTGAGCTCAACCGTGAGCTGGAGAATGTAAAACGGCTTTCAGAAGAGCTGAAAAAGGCAAAGGCGCGTGAAGACGATTATCACCAAATATTAAACGGCAAAAGGGCTGCCGAAGCCAAAGTCGACGAACATGAACAGCTGATCAAAGATCTGGCACGGTCCATAGCTGAAATTGAACAGGCGATCGAGATTCATCCGCTCGTTAAAGAGGAGCGGCAGCTGGCGGCCCGGCTGGAAGCCGACGGCGAAGCGGGAGACCGTTTTCCTGAAGCGGGGCTGTTCGAGCTGGAGAAATATGAATCCCATCTGCATCCAAAGGAGGCCCAGCTGAAGGCGCTTGAAGAAAAGAAGCGCGATTTGGAAAAACAGTCTGCAGCCTTTTCACCCTCAAAAGAGCATTTGCAGCATGAGGCGCAAATAGAAGAAATGCTGGCGGAATATCCGTTTTACCAGTCGCACAAAGAAAAAGTCACGGCGCTGACCGAACAGCTGAAACAAACGAATAAACGGGTCCAGGCGGGGATGACGCGGCTGCAAATAGAGAGCGAGGATGAGATCCTTAGCGCCGACACGACATACGAATATGAGTGGAAGCTGCAGGAGACGGTCCGCGCTTATCTTCAGCTGCGCGAACAAAAACGGGCTCTTGACGAACGCTTTGAGCAGGCAAGGGCTGATCTTGAGGAAGCGGAACAAGCGTATTCGGATCTTTCAAAGGAAGTGTTGCCGGAAGACATCCGCAAACAAAAGGAAGAAGCCGCCGCCCGTTTGGAATCTGCGGGCGCAAAGGCGGAGAAGCGGGAAGAGCTCATCAGGCAGCTGTCACTGCTGAAAAAGGAAAACAAACAGCGGGAAAAGAGAAGCAAACGGGCGGCGGTCATGACCGTTTTGACCGCCCTTGCCGTCTGCCTTGCGGCGCTGTTTTTCAAACAGTGGCTCCTGTCCGGTTTTATCGCTTTGGCTTCGCTTTTGTATCTCTTTTCTTCATTAAAAAAGACCGAGTCTTCCCCTGTGGCGACATTCATTCAAAAACAGCTTGAAGACATCGGCGGCACCGCTTCCGAACATGCGCCCGACCTCAAAAACCTGAGGGAAGAGCTGTGGCGGGATGACCAAAACCGACAGTTTCTCATCGCAAAACAAGGAGAGCTCAGACAGAAGGAAGCAGACTACGAACGGGCGATTCAACAATTCGAAGAATGGGAAAAGGACATGTTTCCATATCAGGAACAAGCCGATCGTTATATGAAAGAGCTGAAGCTGTCGATCGACCCGTCATTTTTGCCTGATGCGTTCGCTTTGATGAAAGAGCTCAAAGCGGACATCACAAAAAAGCGGGAGCTGGAAGAAGAACTGGCCCGTCTTCAGGAAAAGAGAGAATCGTTTGACAAGCGGGTGCTGCGGCTTGCCTCATTGCTTAGCCATCCCGAAGGAAGCGTGCAGGATTTGGTCTTCCGGCTGAAAGAAGAGCTTGATGTACAAAAAGAACTACTGCGGCAGAAGCAGGAAGTTGATTTGTCCCTCAAGCATACGCTTGAGCAGATCAAAGAATTGTCAGGAGAAGCCGAATACTTCACATCACGGCTTGCCGACTTGTATAAAAGGGCCGGGGCAACCGGCAGGGACATGTTTCTCAAGCTGGCAAAACGCGATCAGGAAAGAAAAGAATTAAAAGCGAGGCTTGGGCATATCCAAGCAGAGCTCGGCAGAAAAGACGCAAAGGTTATCCGGCTTGCATCAAATCATCCGCTTGCAGATCTGGAGGACAAACTGGCAAAAGCGAAAGATCAAAAAGCCCATACTGAAAAACAGCTCAAAGAAGAGCGGGAAAATGCGGCATTCCTCCTTGCAGAACAGCGAAGGCTTGAAGAATCAGGGACGGTTTCCGAGCTTACACATCAGGTCGAAATACAAAAAGAGCGGGTTGCTGAACTCGCGAAAAAGTGGGCTTCAGTCAAGCTGATCAGACAGGCTGTGAAAAACAGGATGGACGATCATAAAAAGATTCGTCTTCCGAAACTTTTGGAAACGGCCGAGTCTTTGCTTAAGCCGTTAACAGGCGATCGGTATGAAAAAATTTATTTTTCTGAAACAGATGATTCAATGATGGTGGTGAGCAAAGACGGAACCGTTTTTCAAGCCCACGAGCTGTCCCAGGCAACCTGTGAGCAGCTTTATTTGGCGATACGCTTCGCGCTTGCATTGTCCCATCAAAAGGACATCAATCTGCCTTTTCAGCTTGATGACAGCTTTGTTCATTTTGATCACGAAAGGTTCAAACGGGTGCTGAACATTTTAAAAGAACTGTCAGGACAAGAACAGCAAATTTTATATTTTACATGTCATGAGCATGTGAAGGAGGCTTTTCGTGACGAGGAAGTCATCCAGCTGCCTCCTGATATGAATCGAATGGTAAAAAAGGTTTTAACTAGCAATTAAGGGCATGTGATATAATGATGTTATGTAAGAAAACGGAGGGAGCTTTACAATGGCAAAAGGTATCATGCTGCACGAGGTTGGCGAACAGGTGGATTTGTACTTGCTCATCAAGTCGTCAACAAAAGGAATCGCAAGCAACGGAAAACCGTTTTTAACATTGATGCTGCAGGATCAGTCAGGCGACATCGAAGCAAAGCTTTGGGACGCGAAGCAGCAAGATGAAACGATTTATGGACCGCAAACAATCGTCAAAGTGGTCGGCGACATTCATCATTACCGGGGGCGCAACCAGCTGAAGCTGAGAAATATCAGACCTGCGGCTGAACACGAAAATGTTAAAATCGATGATTTCCTGGAAACCGCGCCGATTCCAAAAAACGAAATGATGGAGACGATCACTCAATATATTTTTGAAATGAAAAACCCGAATATCCAACGGATCACAAGGCATCTTGTCAAAAAATACGGAAAGGAATTCATCGATTTTCCGGCTGCGACGAAAAACCATCACGAGTTTGTGTCTGGATTGGCGTATCATGTGGTCTCAATGCTTAATCTCGCTAAATCGGTCGCCGATTTATATCCGACCCTTGACCGCGACCTGCTGTATGCCGGCGTCATTCTCCACGATCTCGGGAAAGTAAAAGAGCTCTCCGGCCCTGTGTCAACTACATATACTGTTGAAGGGAATCTGCTCGGCCATATTTCGATCATGGTGACAGAAATCTCAAAAGCCGCTGAAGAGCTTCAAATCGATTCTGAAGAGATCCTTATTCTTCAGCATTTGATTTTAAGCCACCACGGCAAACCGGAGTGGGGAAGCCCGAAACCGCCGATGGTCAAAGAAGCGGAAATTCTTCACTATATCGACAACCTCGACGCGAAAATCAATATGATGGACAGAGCGCTCGAACGGGTCAAGCCAGGGGAGTACACCGAGCGCGTCTTCGCTTTGGATAATCGTTCCTTTTATAAGCCTGTCTTTCATAAGTAACCGTCATAACTTGTCTTTCTTTTGCATACATTTCAGGTATATCATGTATCTGAAAAAGGGGGAAAAGCTGTGCTGTTTTTTCCGTGGTGGGTCTATCTTTGCATTGTCGGTATTATTTTCAGCGCCTATAAGCTGATGACGACGGCAAAAGAGGAAGAAAAGATCGATCAGGCTTTCATCGAAAAGGAAGGCCGGGTTTACATTGAACGGATGGAAAAAGAAAAAGAAAGACGGATGAAACAATCTCCTGGCAATCATGAAGAACAGCGTGAGACATCAGCTGAAAACAACCATTCAATCGCATAAAAAAAGCTGTCCGGCCCCGAAAGGGGAGGACAGCTTTTTTTATGCCGAATCAGCTGTTGCTGTTTGTTTGTGCAGATGACTGGCTTTGTTCGACTTGTTTTTTCAGTTCTTTATCTTTTACCTTCATGTCAGCGTCTTTGACGAGTTTGTTCATGACGGACTGAAGTTCAGTTGTATCGCTTTGTTTTTGTTCTATTAGCAGTTTTTTCAGATCGTTTTTCATGTCATCGTATTTGCCGCGTTCTTCTGTTTTCTTAATGATGTGGTAGCCCCATTGTGATTTGACAGGGCCGCTGATTTCGCCTGTTTTCAGAGCGAAGGCCGCTTTGGTGAATGATTTATCCATTTCAGTTTTGCCAAACCAGCCGAGGTCGCCGCCTTTTTCAGCAGTTCCGTCAGTTGAATACTCTTTTGCAAGGTCTTCAAATTTTTCGCCTTTTTTCAGCTTTTTCTCAACTTCTTCAGCGGTTTTCTTATCTTTGACGAGAATGTGGCTCGCGCGGATTTTGCCTTTGAGGCCGTCATAATATTCTTTCACGTCTTTGTCTGTTACTTTTATGTTATCCTTTGCGGCTTTCTGCATAAGAAGTTCATATTTGATCTGTTTTTTGACGTATTTTTCGCCTTTTTGATCAATCAGCGCGTTGATCTGGTCGCCTGCGGTTTTCTTGTATTCATTCAGTTTTTTGTCAATTTCTTTGTCTGAGGCCTTGTATTTGTCATCGAGTACTTTTTGCTGAACAAGCATGTTAAGCGCGTCCGCTCCGGCGTTTTCTTTTAATGTTTGATAAAGCTCTTCTTTTGTTACATTTCCTGCTTTTGTTTCTGCGACAACTTCAGAATCTCCCCCGCTGCACGCGCTGAGAGCCAGAAGGCTTGTCGCCGTAATCGCCGCAATTGCAATCTTCTTCATAAATGAAAACACTCCTAATCATAACAGTTTAAACTTTCCTTTGAATAGTATCATATCATATTCTGACATGCTGTAAAAAGATTTTCAAGAGAGGGGCATCCGTCTAGTCAATTTTTCTTGATCATCATACAAATATAGTGATCAAGAAAAGGAGGTCAATAACATGAGCGGAGGATACTCAAGCGGTTTTGCTTTATTAGTCGTGTTATTCATTTTATTAATCATTGTCGGTGCAGCTTACTTGTACTAAAACCGTGAAACGTAGGAAAAGAATCGCTTTTTTCGGGCGGTTCTTTTCTTTTGTGAGGAGAGCCTAATCGTTTCATGACAATCGTGCATACACTATCGTAACGACTGGGGCAGAGGAGGTGTCAATATGGGCGACGGCTATGTAGGAGGTTTCGCCGGCGGCTTTGCGCTGCTTGTGGTACTGTTCATCTTACTCATTATTATTGGTGCTTCTTGGATATGCTAACGAACAAAAGGATAGCTGCCTGATCGATGTGATCAGGCAGCTATCCTTTTACGCTGTAAAGGAAATCTCAATGAATGATGAGATCAATAAAATCAAAATAAGCACGTTAATCATCCTAAATACCTTATCCTGCCGTTCTTCAGGAATCTCTCTGACAAGGCATAAAGAGTTTGTAAGCTTGTTTATGTTAAACACAGTAAAGACCGCGAACAAGATGAAATATAAAAGGATAATAGGAGATCCCCCTCTCTGTTTCTGCTCCATACTACATTACCAAATATTTATTAAAAAAGATAGAAAATAGACTGAAAAAAAGGATTTTCCAAGTGCCTGCCGCCGCTTATTTTTGTATCAAAATATCAAAATCATCGGCTTCCTGATCGACAAAGCAATTTTTCGGCGCTTTGACCAATTTCCAGGCAAACAAAAAGTCAGGAAGACAATAGCCGAAATGAATGCTGGAAATGATGCAGAAATAGTGGGCGAAGTCCGGCATGACGGCCCCTGCATAGAAAAAAGCCGGCGTGATGACCACAAAAGGGCAGAGAAGGGAGACAAGCATCGTATTCTTTGGAATTTCTCTCCATGTTCTCATTTTCAGCCAAAAGATCTTCTTTTCTATTTTTCTCTTGCTGATAATCGGTAAAATGTGAAGGATTTTATGAGCGATAATCGCTGCAACTAAAAGACCTGCAAATAAAAGAGCGTGGTCGCCCCTCTGAACGGTTTGCGGATGAATCAGCTGCATAGCCAAATATTCGGGAATAAAAAACAAGATCATTAAACTGACCGCGGCGAGTACAAGGCGCATACCTCCATAATCTTTGATCAGATTGATGGTTTTCCAGCAACTCATAAATGACATCCTTCCGTTTCTCAAACTGTTATATGAAATCCTCAGAATAATTTACTCCTCTGCCTGAGAAAAATCAATCCTTTTTCCAAAAAAAAATCGACCATTTTTCAGAAGAAATGAGAGGAGCCTCAGAGGGAAGGGAAATCTCGATGTGGAACTTTCATCGGAAGGGATTATCGGCTAAAATAAAATAAAGGAGAGATGTGACAAATATGGATTCAATAGAACATCGTCTTGAACGGTTGGAATATTATATCAAGCTTTTGCTGAACATAGCGGATATGGATCAATATCCATACTACAAAATATTGATTGAACGGGGATTATCGGCGGAAGAAGCAAAAGAAACGGAAAAGCTGTGCGAAGAACTGGCAGAAGAGCTTGAGGCGCAAAAAGCGCAAGGATTTGTGATGTTTGACCATCTCCTTGCGCTTTTTGCAGGACAGTTAAATGAAAAACTCGAAGTGCACGAAACGATTTTCGCCCTTCACAGACAAGGTCTTTACAAACCGCTGATGAGCGAGTTCATCAGCATCATCAAACAGTACGGCTTGGATTAGTGTTTAGGGGGCTAAAAGCGGTTTATCCATCTCTATTAATTCCCCGGTTTCTTTCGCTTCTTCTTTTTTCTTCATTTTGCCGTCGTCGCTGATAAATTCATTTTCGATATTGGAAAATGATTTTTCGAAAATCTCCATGAAATCATCGCCGTAAATATGACGGATGATCGACATCATTTCGACGATTTCAGGGAATTTCCCATACAGCTGATGAAGAGGCTGGGCGCCTTTTAAAACAGCGTTCCGGGACGGATCATAAGACTCGAGGATTTTAAGAAAAACTTCCTCGCCTTTTGGAGTCAGCTGAATGTACGTGTTGCGTTTATCGTTTAATTTTTTCGAGAACTCGAGATAGCCTCTTTCCTCAAGTTTTTTTGAAAAGTTAAACGCCGTGGATACGTGCATCACACCAAACTTGGCGATTTCAGAAATTGAAGCGCCGTTCAGCTGGTAGGCAATCCACAAAATATGATGCTCGTTGATGTTTAAATCATAAGGTTTAATCCACTGCTGCCAATCCTTTTCTATCGATTTCCAAAGCGCCTTGCTTAGCTGTGCCATTCTTTGGCTGAATAAAAGGGCTTCTTTCACCGTATAGGGCTCTTCCGATCGATTCATTCACTTCACCTGCTTCTCTTTATCTTAATAATTCTATTATGCCAATAAAATAAAGATTAATAAAGATGTAAATTTACGAAATTTTTAAAAAATCGGCTTTTTCTATGAGAAATCAGCATTTTGATTAAAAAAGGAGCGTGAAAATGACCATTCACACCCCTTTTTTATAGGTTTATTTTTTTCGCTGAGTATATTAGTTTTGTAAGGTTTTCTCCAGTTGTTTGATCTTTTCTTCAATGTCAGCGAGTTCCTTTTTAAGATCCTGCTGATGGGGCTTGATTTCCTCTTTCCATTCCTGGATTGAAGATTGCAGTTCACTGCCGACGTCCTTGATGATTTCCGCGCTTTCTCTCGCTGTTTTCACGACTTGCTCTTTTAGAGCGAGTCCGTCGCTTTTCAGTCTTTTTACCGTGTCCTCAAACTTTCCGCAGTTCGCTTTGAGCTGCCTTCTCAAGTCTTTTCCTGAAGTGGGTGCGGCAAGCAGCGCCGCGACTCCTCCGATAACTCCGCCTACAAGCAGACCAGCTGCTAAAGATCGGCCTTTTGACATATACATCACCCCGATTATATTTTTGAAAGATCAGGCTTATGGCAGCCTCATCATATTTGAATGGTTGCAAGGGGCTTTCGCGGGCATCAATCCCGGGAAAACTTCTGCATAGCTTGCTTTATTTTAGCATACTTTTTAAAAAAGGAGGGAGAGGGTTGTCTGCCATCAATGCTTTTTTAACGATTTTAATTGCCGTTTTTACCGCCGGCTCTTTTTATTATTTAAGGCTGCTCGGATTTTCAGCATCTTATCCGCCGAAACGCGTTCTTAAACAAAAAGCGCTTTTTTGCGCAGGTGGTGCGGGCGTGTTGCTCCTGCTCCTCTTTTGTATCAGGCTTCTTATATAAATATCGGGCGGATTCCCCTTTTTTTGACCATATATCCGAAAAAAAACCTCTTCAAAAAAGGAGCACGCCTTTCTTAAAGAGGTTTTTGCATTATTTTACTTCTTCAGTCAGCCTTGATCGTTTCAGGATCGTCTGCACAATGGGATAGATGACAAACATGGCGATCGTGCTGATCAAAGCGGTCGGCAGCACAATGACAAAGAACAGCGTCATAAATCCCTGATTTCCCGGCAGGCCGACGATCAATAGGGCAGACGTCAGGAAAATCGTTCCTGAAATGAGCGTTCCCACAGCGGTTAATCCGGCAGCTGTCAGCGTTCTGCTGCCAAGTTTTTTCACAGCGAGAAAAGCGCCGAAAAAGATCAAAGCCGTCATCGGTTTATCAATGATGTTTGGCAGCTGTCCTCCCGGAAACGAAGTCGTTAAAGCGGAAATAATGCCGGTGACAACTCCGATGACAAGTACATTTTGGAGTTTTGGGAACAAAAGGATACCCATAAACATCATAATCAGCATCATATCTGGCTTCATCCCGTAAAAAAAGGGCGGAATCACTGCGTGCAGCGCTGCACCAATGGCGACAAATAGGGCCATTGCAACTAATTCTTTTGTTTTCATAACTATTCTCTCCTCGTCTCAGGCTCATTTTGCTGCTTTCCAATAATATGCTCGTCATTTATTGCGAAAGCTTTATAGTAGTATATCAAACTTTGGAATGGTTGGGGAAGCCTTTTTTAGCCTCTGGAAATATGAGGCGGAAGCCTAATGTTCTTCCCGGAATGTTTTCATGAAGGCGGCAAGTTTTTCGCAATCTTCAACAGAAACCGCATTGTAAATCGATGCGCGGCATCCGCCGACAGAACGGTGGCCGCCAAGGCCTGACATTCTTTCTTCTTTGGCCTTCGCGATAAATGCTTTTGTCAGTTCATCATTTTTCAGCGTGAAGGTAACGTTCATGTTTGAACGGCTGTCCTCTCTCGCATGCCCCTTGTAAAATCCGCCGCTTTCATCAATCGCTCTGTATAAAATCCCGGCTTTTTTGCGGTTGCGTTTTTCAATTTCAGCCACTCCGCCTTTTTCTTTCAGCCACTCAAGCACGAGAGACAGCATATAAATGGCAAAAGTCGGAGGGGTGTTGTAAAGCGAATTCGCTTTAGCATGTGTTGAGTATTTTAAGATTTTCGCTACCTGTTCGTTTTCTTTTGAGAGCAGGTCTTTTTTGATGATGACGACGGTTACCCCTGAAGGGCCCAGGTTTTTTTGTGCGCCGGCATAGATGATGCCGAACTTTGATACGTCGATTTTTCTGCTTAAAATGTCGCTCGACATGTCAGCTACAAGCGGAATCGGTGAGTCAGGGAACTGCTGCCACTGCGTGCCGAAAATCGTATTGTTAGATGTCAGATGAAGATACGCTCCGTCAGCCGGAATCTCCGGGACATCGGGAATATATTTGTAAGTGTCGTCTTCGCTGGTCGCAATAACCGATGTGCTTCCGAAAAGCTTGGCTTCAGCCAGGGCTTTTTCAGACCATGCTCCGGTCATGATGAAGTGCGCCGTTTTTTCCTTTGAAAGAAAGTTCATCGGAATCATTGAAAACTGGAGGCTTGCGCCGCCTTGAAGAAACAAAATCTCATAATCATCAGGAATCTCCATCAGTTCCTTTAAAAGAGCTTTCGCTTTTTGATGAACGGCGTCGTATTCTTTGCTGCGGTGGGACAGCTCCATGACGGACATCCCCGCTCCGTTGAAATCAACAAATTCGTTTTGCGCCTTTTGTAACACCTCTAAAGGCAGTGCTGCAGGTCCTGCATTAAAGTTTGTAGTACGTACCATCACAATCGCTCCCTGTCGTGTGTATAAAAAATATAAAACCATCCTATCATAAATGGTTCCCGTTATACATAAAAAATTTGAATTGTGTGAAAAAGGAGCGCCGGGATTCTTGAAGGGAAAAGGGATCGTACATATTGTGTATTTTTTTTGACAGACTTCAATACAAAGCTCGGCAAATCAAAGAGGGCGCCGGCGCTTAGCCGGTGCCCTTCAACCTCTCATGTTAAATGCTTGTTGATGGAAGAAGCGATCGATTGCAGATCTTCCGGTGTATAGTCGTCCGCATGCGTTTTCCAGACAGCTCCGAAGCCGTCTCCTTTCCCGTAGCGGGGAATAATGTGCATGTGGTAATGGAAGACGGACTGGCCCGCTTTTTCGCCATTGTTGTTCAGAAGATTTAAACCGATTGGCTCGTATTCATCTTTAATGGCTTGGGCGATTTTCGGAACCGCTTCAAAAAAATCTCTTGATATCTCAGGTGTCATTTCATATATATTGGTTTTGTGAACCTTTGGAATCACAAGGGTATGTCCTTTTGTGACTTGACTGATATCCAGAAAAGCCATTACGTGTTCATTTTCAAAGACTTTTGCACAAGGGATTTCTCCGTTTATAATTTTACAAAAAATACAATCGCTCATATTTTTCCTCCTTTTTCCACAACGGAAAGGTTATGTATAAGCATAATATTACCACAATTATTCCGGAAACACGAAAACAGGATGAACGGCTCCCGCGTTCACCCTGCATGAAGAAGGGTCGGCTTTTGCTAAAGAAATTTATACACTGCCTTTTGCAAGCACCCCATTTTTCGTCAAAATGAAGACTTGAACCGCCTGTCCATTTCCTGCGACAAACACCTCATTTGATCATCACATCTTTTTTATAGGATGTGTACCATATAAAGCAGATGCTTTCTCAATTCAGTGGATGAAAGAAATTTCTAAGCCTTTGACATGCTTTATATTCTTTTCAAACTGGACTTTCCAGGATTTTGTCTTTGACAAACACCTCATTCGCCAGAAAGATCAGCTTCCCCCTCTTCAATCATTAGATTGTCCCGATGCGTTTTCGTTTATGCGTGAAAAGCATAGGGGAAAACGTTTCAAATACCTCCTTATTTTTGGTACTATTAAGAAAAATGCAAGAAAGGAACGAACGTATGTCACTACTCTCTGTAAAAGATCTGACCGGCGGGTATACACGCAATCCGGTGCTCCGGGATGTTTCATTTGAGATTGACCGAAAGCAGATCGTCGGCTTGATCGGCTTGAACGGGGCCGGCAAAAGCACGACGATTCGCCATATTATCGGTTTGATGGAGCCGCACAAAGGATCAGTTGAACTGAACGGCAAAACGTTTGTCGAAGATCCGGAAAGCTATCGTTCACAGTTTACATTTATTCCCGAGACGCCGATTTTGTATGAAGAGCTGACGCTTAAAGAGCATTTGGAACTGACCGCGATGGCTTATGGATTGTCAAAAGAAACGTTTGAAAAAAGGCTTCCCCCGCTCTTAAAGGAGTTCAGAATGGAAAAGCGTCTAAAATGGTTTCCAGCCCATTTTTCTAAGGGAATGAAGCAGAAGGTGATGATTATGTGCGCATTTTTAGTGGAGCCTGATCTTTATATCATTGACGAACCTTTTCTTGGTCTCGACCCGCTTGCCATCAACGCTCTGCTCGAGCGGATGAATGAAGCGAAGAAAAACGGTTCCGCCGTCTTGATGTCGACGCACATACTGGCGACAGCTGAGCGTTATTGCGATTCTTTCATTATTTTACATAACGGCGAAGTGCGGGCTAAGGGAACGCTTGAAGAGCTCAGAGAACAATTTTCGATGAAGGAAGCAAGCCTTGACGATCTGTATCTTGAGCTGACGAAGGAAGAGAGCTATGAATAGCATTCAAGACATTTGGAAGGCCAGAATTGAGGAGTATATAAAAGAAACAAGATCCTATTTGAAATATATGCTCAATGACCATCTCGTCATCGTCATGATTTTTTTTATCGCAGGTGCGGCCAGCTGGTACAGCAAATGGCTGAAAGATATTCCGCAAGGATTTCCTGCCTATTGGGTGATGGCGGCCTTGTTTTCGCTCGTTTTGACAAGCTCTTACGTCAGAACGCTGTTGAAAGAAGCGGATCTTGTGTTTTTGCTGCCGCTTGAAGCAAAAATGGAGCCGTACTTGAAACAAGCCTTCCGCTTCAGCTTTGCGACGCAGCTGTTTCCGCTGATTGCGTTAATGCTCGTCTCGGCTCCGCTTTATTTTCAAACAAGCGGAAAAACATTGCCGGCGTATGCGGTTCTTTTCATTCAATTGCTTGTGGTGAAGGCCTGGAATATGGCGATGCAATGGCGGATGACGTACTTACGTGAAAAAAACATCCGGATCATCGACCAAGTCGTCCGTTTCTTCCTAAATACGCTTGTCATTTATTTTGCATTGCAGGGTTCCTACGGCTTTGCGCTCGACGTCTATGCCATCATGGCTGTGCTGATCGTGTATTTTACAGCGGCTGTAAAGAAAAAATCATTGAAATGGGAGCAGCATATCGAGGACGAAATAAGAAGGAAACAGCGGTTTTACAGGTTGGCCAATTTGTTTACAGATGTGCCGCATCTCAGAAAGCAGGCAAAAAGGAGGGCTTATCTGGATTGGCTGCTCGGATTCATCCCGTATGATCAGCGGAAGACGTTTACGTATATGTACGCGAGAGCTTTTATCAGATCGAACGACTATTTCGGGATCGTCCTCAGACTGACAGTCATTTTTGCCGTTATTATTGTTTATTTTTCAACTCATGAATGGGTGTCCGCGCTTTTGGCCGTTTTTACCGTTTTTATTACAGGCATTCAGCTGACGCCTTTATTTGACCATTTTTCACATTTGTCTCTGCAAGAGCTTTATCCCGTGAGACAAGAGGAGAGGCGAAAAAGCTTCTTTTCCTTGCTCCACATTGTACTCAGTATTCAGGCGTTGGTATTGGCGGCCGCTTGCGCCATCAAGATGCAGTGGACAGGGACGCTTGCGGGACTTGCGGGTTCAGCGCTGCTCATCTTTGTCATTTTGAAGCCGTACTTCAGCAGCAGGCTTAAAAAACATGCACGCAGGTAAATGAATCCTTTTCTTTATCCGTCAGTATGAATAAAGAAGGGGTGAAAGGCATGAATGAAAATCAGTTTTTATTAGATGAAGCCTTCCGCTGGAAAATGAGGTTTTTGCGAAAAGCATCAATGGCCGAGCGGATGTCAAAAGGTGTGCAGGAAAAGATTAACGCCCGTATTCCCGGCAAGGTTCATAAAGCTGTTACCGAAAGCGTTAAAAAAATGGTTGAAGCCACGCTGCTCGGTTCAAATTTGACGACGCACCAAAAGGAAACAGGCTCGCTTTCCTTAGGAGAAAAAGACAAGTTGGCTAAAAAAGTGATCGCTCAATATCAAAAGGCGGCCGCCGCATCCGGCATTGGCACCGGAGCGGGCGGGATCTTTCTCGGAATGGCAGATTTTCCGATTCTGCTGGGCATTAAAATGAAATGCCTGTTTGAATTGGCCTCAATTTACGGATGCAATACGAAGCGAAAAGAAGAACGGATATTTCTTCTTTATATTTTTCAGCTCGCTTTTTCAAGTGAAGCTCATCGAAAAGAGATTTTTCGCATCATTGAAAATTGGGAAACGGAAAATCGGGAAATCGATTGGCGCGCATTTCAGCAGGAGTACCGGGATTATCTTGACCTGGTTAAATTGTTTCAGCTCGTTCCGGGCTTTGGCGCGATCGTCGGCGGGACCGCCAATTATAAACTGCTCGGGCACCTCGGAGAAACGGCGAGGCATGTGTTTCATTTGAGGTTGATCAAAGAAGAAGCCGGGGAATGAACCCGGCTTTTTCTTTTTGCGTGCGGAATCAAACCTCAGCTGCTGCCGCAGAAGCTTCTCCCTGCTCCTGATAAGAAAGCGCCGCATTTGCCATCACTTTGGCGGCGATCAGCATCGCTTTTTCATGAATATCAAATTTCGGATGATGATGGGGATAGGCGTGTTGCGGATTTTCTGGGCGGGCCCCTGTAAAGAAAAAAGTCCCTTTCACATGCTGGAGATAGTAGGAAAAATCTTCTCCGCCCATCTGCAATTCGCTTTCCGCCACTCTTTCGACACCGTCCGTACGCCGGGCAATCTCCGCGAGAAACGCCGTTTCTTCCGGATGATTGCAGACGGGCGGATAGCCCCTTTCATAGGAATAGTCATAAAAAGCGCCGTGCATCAGGCAGATCCCTTTGACAACGTGTTCGATCTCCTTTTCAATGAGCGTTCGGACGTCTTCACTGAAGGAACGGGCTGTACCGATTAAAACCGCTTTATCGGCAATGACATTAAAAGAATTTTCTGCGAGAAATGATCCTGTCGAAATGACGGCCGGCTGTGTCGGATCAAGCCTGCGACTGACAATGTGCTGAAGGGCCGATACAATCTGTGAACCGATCAATACCGCATCCTTTGTTTTATGAGGCTGGGCGCCGTGCCCGCCTTTCCCGTTGATTGTAATGGTAAAGCGGTCTGCAGCTGCCATGATCGGTCCTGTTCTGTATTGCACCGTTCCGAGCGGCTCTGTTGCCCATAAATGCGTGCCGAAAATTGCGTCGACTCCGTCAAGGCAGCCGTCTTCAATCATCGGTTTCGCCCCGCCTGGTGAATATTCCTCCGCGTGCTGATGAATCATCACAAGCTTTCCTTTTAAACGGCTCGCGTTTTCGTGCAGAACTCTTGCGAGGACAAGCAGTGTGGCGGTATGGCCGTCATGGCCGCAGGCATGCATAACACCCGGGACCGCTGACCGGTAAGGAACATCTTTTTCATCCTGGATGGGAAGGGCGTCAAAGTCGGCTCGTAAAGCGATGACAGGGCCGGGCTGCCCTCCCTCGATATAAGCGAGGACGCCGCCTCCGCCGACATTTGTGCGAATCGGGATGCCGAGGGCTTCATAATAAGAAGCGATAAACGCTGCTGTTTCCTTTTCTTGAAAAGAAAGTTCAGGGTGCTGGTGGAAGTGGCGCCTCAGTGAGACCATCTCATCGTAGCGCGTCTCAAGCTGCTCACAGATTGTTTGCTTTAATGCGGCTGCGTTCAAATCAATTCCTCCCTTAAGGAATAAAGAGTTTTTATAATTTTATGACAGTTCATACCCTGTTTCAACTGGTCTGTCAGCTTTTTTATAGAAGAAATATCGCAGTGATCGCCGTGACGGTCAGCCCTATCGCGACGGGAATGAAATTGATTCTCGCCAGTTCAAAAGGATCGACTTTGCAGATGGCTGCCACTGGAATGAGCGCCCATGGAACAAGTGTACCGCCTCCGACCCAGATGGCTGAGATTTGGCCAAGCGCGGTAAGAACGGCAGGATTTCCGTCAACAGCCTCAGCAAACATTCTCGCTGCAGAGCCGGCGAGCGAGATCCCGGAAAAACCAGAGCCGTCCAGCCCTGTTACTGCCCCGGCAAACGTTAGAGCGATCGCTGCGATTTCTTTAGACAATGGTACGGAATGGGCGAAAGACAAACCGAGATCATGAACGATCCTGTTCGAGAAGCCGGGGATATCGGCCGTCAACACTTTTTCAAAACCCGCGTCTCCAAGATAAAAAAATGCGGCAATCGGAATGACGGGGGAAAAAACTTTAAACCCAAATTGGAAACCGTGAGTGAAATATTCGGTGATTTTCTCAAGGCATTGGTGCTTGTGGACGATAAAGTGGATGAGGATGAGGACGAAAACTGCCGTTCCTCCGACTAATGCGGTCGCTTCATCACCTTGAAGATCCAGCATCAGCATCAAGGCGATATCACTAAGAAAAAACATCGGGATGAGGATGGCGAGCAGTTTCTTTAAAGGTTGTAAAAGCCGCCATTCCGCTTCTTTTTTCATGGATTCTGAGCTTTTGTTGGCAAACGCACTTATATTTTGACGCTTTCTTGCCTTTTCAAACATGAGAAAGGCTGTCATTGTTGTCACAATTCCCATTATAGCGACAAGCGGGATGCTGGCTTTCATCACTTCTGTGACAGGCACTCCGGCCGCGTCGCCCGTCAATTTTGGCGCTGCCTGAATCACGAAATCTCCGGACAGGGCAAACCCGTGGCCAAAGAGATTCATCGCCGCAGCTGTGACCATCGGCGATAATCCGGCTTTAAGAGACGCCGGCAGCAGAACAGCGCCAATAAGCGCGACAGCGGGAGAAGGCCAAAAAAAAGATGAGATGATAAACATCAAAATTCCAGTGATCCAGTAGGCCAGAACAGGCCCTTTGATCATTTTGGAAACGGGGGTCATCATCGTTTCGTTGACGCCTGTTTTCGTTAAGAGTTCGCTCATGGACACGATGAAGCAAATGATAAAAATAGTCGGAAGAAGTTCCGTGCAAGCGTAGATCAAACTGTTAAAAACACCGATGACAGAAGCGCTTAATGAGTGGGTGGCACATAAAGAAACGAAAAAAATTCCGGCAAGCGAAATAAAGGTTGTGTCAAGGCGGAAAAGCATGAAGACGAGGATGGCTGCGATAAAGCCCACATACACGAAATGAATGGACGTTAATTCAAACCCCAATTTTTCATCCCCCCGTGATGATGACCTCTTACAGCTTATTCATGGGCCGGCAGAGTGTGAGGGGCGTCATTTCCTCGGAAATAAAAAAACTGCCTTCGCATTGAGGCAGTTATTCGACTGAATGATAGGAAGAAATATAGGACGGACGGGAAAAAATCGTGCCGCCTTTGTTGATTCCCGTGGAAGAATGCTGTTTGTTGTGGGCTTCGCTGAAGGATTTTGAGTTTTTCCAATCCTGAAATGCCTGCTCTGACTCCCAAAGGGTTAATACGATATACGTATCGCTTTCTTTCGGCCGCAGCACCCTGAGCGCCTTGAATCCAGGCTGTTTTTCTATTTTGCCTGCCCTGTTTTTAAAACGGGTTTCAAACAGGGATCTTCCTTCTTCTGTGACAGGAATATTGTTGAGGACGGCAAAGCCCGGCTGCTCCAATGAGCCGGATTGATCGATGATGTCGTAGCTGTGAGGTGCCTGAAAGACGCTTTTTCCGTCTGTCTCGTGGAAAAGGATCGCGGAGTCCTGCCCTTTCATAAAGAGCATTTTTTCAAGTTCATGCTGTTGGGCGATCTTTTTTAAAAAATCGACCGTTCCGTATGTAATATAAAAATTCATTTTTTCTCACCCCTTTTTTGTTAGTATAACAAAAGGGCAGTTTAAAATTCTATCGGTGATACGCACGAAAAGTCAAAACATAATTTGAAGAAAAAATTCCCATACTAGCTATAGAAAGGAATGAGGTGAATAGATGAAAAAGAGATTTTTCATTCCGATCATCATTGCAGCGACGATTGTCCTTTTATCTTTACTAGCATATATTACGATTTTATTTCTCGGTGACTATGTGATTGATGAGAAAAAATTGATTTTCAATGCTTCTTCAAAGATCGTTGATCAAAACGGGGAAGAAATCGCAAGCCTGTATTCTGAAAACCGGAGGCCCGTCTCAATCGATGAAGTGCCGGATGATGTCAAAAATGCGTTCATTGCCGTTGAAGACAGGCGTTTCTATGAACATCACGGCATCGATTTAAAATCGGTAAGCCGGGCTGTATATCGAGATATTTTAGCCGGAGGCAAAGTCGAAGGGGGGAGCACGATTACCCAGCAGCTTGCTAAAAACATTTTTTTGACTCATGACAAAACATTTTTAAGAAAAACAAAAGAAGTCATCATCGCGATTAATTTGGAGCGGGACTACAGTAAAGACAAGCTGCTGGAAATGTACCTGAACCAGCTGTACTTCGGACACGGCGTCTATGGGATTCAGGCAGCCGCCAATTATTTTTTTAATAAAGATGTAAAGGATTTAACAGTCAGCGAAGGAGCTGTTCTCGCGTCGCTTCCAAAAGCGCCGACAACCTATTCCCCCATCCTTCATCCGGACAAAAGCAGAGAGCGGCGCAACGTCATACTCGGCATGATGAATGAACAGGGGTATATCAGCTCAAAAGAAACGGTCAGGGCGCAAGGAAGCACACTGGGGCTGCATGTCAAAGAAAAATCGAAAAACCCTTGGCTTGACAGCTATATCGACCTTGTCATAAAAGAGGCGGATGATCGATATTCGATTTCAAGCGACCAGCTTCTGCGAGGCGGTTACACGATCAGCGTTCCGCTTGATGTATCCATGCAAAAAGCGGCCTACATCCTGATGAAAGAGGATGGCTATTTTCCGGGGACGGACCATCATGCCGAAGGAAGCGCCGTGTTTATCGATAACAAGACAGGCGGTGTGATCGCCGCGGTCGGCGGAAGGAATTACGTTTCAAAAGGGTACAACAGGGCGACGGCTGCCCGCCAGCCGGGGTCGACGTTTAAACCCCTTGCCGTTTACGGCCCGGCCCTTGAAGAAAAGCTGTTCAAACCTTATTCCCTCCTAGAGGATAAACAGCTTTCCTATGGCGGCTATTCGCCAAAGAATTATGATGGACAGTATCAAGGAAAAGTATCGATGGTCGATGCGTTGACGTACAGCAAAAATGCGCCCGCCGTATGGACATTGAATGAGGTCGGCGTTGAGACAGTCAAGCCGTATGTAAGCCGATTAGGGATGAACATACCAGACGAAGGACTCGCTCTGGCGCTGGGCGGACTGAAAAAAGGAGTGTCCCCCCTTCAATTGGCGGGGGCCTATCGGACATTCCCCAACTCGGGGGAATATGACGAGCCGTACTTTATCAATAAAATTGCCGATGAAAACGGGAATGTTTTATACAGGCATAAGGAAATTCCTGAAAAGGTGTTCAGCAAGCAGACGTCCTGGTATATGACGAGGATGCTTCAAGAGGTTGTAAGAAGCGGAACGGCAAAATCCGGCGAATTTTCCGGAGAAATTGCCGGAAAAACCGGTTCCACAACGTTTACCGGAATAGAGGGCGGTACAAAAGACGCGTGGTTTGCCGGCTATACCCCCGATGTGACCGGAGCGGTCTGGATGGGCTACGATAAAACAGATGCAAAGCACTATTTAAAAGGAGGAAGTTCGTACCCGACAAGACTCTATAAAGATATTTTACGGCGTTCCAATCAAAAGCCGAATACATTTGAGAAGCCCGAGGGGGTCAAAGATCTGGACAGTCCGATCCATCTGGAAGACCTGGAAAGCGCAGAGGCCGGCTATTCCTTCACGCCAATGGGACTGATCACGGTGACATTAAAATGGCAAGAGCAAGAGGATAAAAGAGCTGAATACCGAATATATGAAAGGAAAAACGGAAAAGAGAAGCTAATCGATACCGTCAAAGGGAAAGGAAGCTACGAAATCCCGTATTCCAATATATTTTCGGACGCAGCCTACAGGATTGTTCCGTATAACCCGCAGACAAAGGCGGAAGGAAAAGGAACGGATTTTATTGAGCCGAAAGTATTCCCTTCAGATCATTAGCAACTCGAAATTCATCAATTTTTTGAACAATAAGTCTCATGAGTATACCGATTCTTAAAAAAACGGTATATTTGAAGGAGTAATTTTGCGAACGTATGGTTGCAGTTTGAAAGGTGGAAATCATTGTGAAAAACGACAAGGCTTTTAATGACACATTTTTAAAAGCGTGCCGCGGAGAAAAAAGCCCTCATGTACCGGTCTGGTACATGAGGCAGGCTGGAAGGTCGCAGGCGGAATACAGGGCGCTGAAAGAGAAATACGGATTGTTTGAAATTACGCATCAGCCTGAACTGTGCGCTTATGTGACCAGGCTGCCTGTGGAACAGTACGGGGTGGATGCGGCGATTCTTTATAAGGATATTATGACACCGCTTCCGGGAATTGGCGTAAATGTTGAAATTCAAAACGGAATCGGGCCTGTCATCGACAACCCGATCACCTCTGCCGCCGACGTTGACAAGCTGGGTGAACTTGAGCCTGAAGAGCATATTCCATATGTGCTTAAAACGATTAAGCTCTTGACAGAGGAGCAGCTGAATGTTCCGCTGATCGGCTTTACCGGAGCTCCGTTCACATTGGCGAGCTATATGATAGAAGGCGGACCGTCAAAAAACTACCATAAAACGAAAGCGTTTATGTACAGCCAGCCTGAAGCGTGGAGCCGGCTGATGAAAAAGCTTGGCGACATGGCGGCCGTTTATGTGAAGGCGCAAATCAGAGCCGGTGCAAAAGCCATCCAGGTGTTTGATTCATGGGTCGGTGCCCTCAGCGCCGATGATTACCGCCGCTATATCAAGCCGACAATGGACGCCCTGTTTAAAGAGCTGAAAAAAGAAGGCGTTCCGCTGATCATGTTTGGGGTGGGCGCGGGCCATCTCGCCCGCGACTGGCATGATCTTCAGCTTGATGTCGTTGGACTGGACTGGCGGATGAGCATAAAGGAAGCGCGGGAAAACGGCTTGTCCAAAACGCTTCAGGGGAATCTCGATCCATCGATATTGCTTGCCCCTTGGGAGGTTATCGAGGAAAGGGCAAAAGAAATCCTTGACCAGGGAATGCAGACGGACCGGTTTATTTTTAATCTCGGACACGGCATCTTTCCAGAGGTCAGCCCTGATGCACTGAAAAAATTGACGGCATTTGTTCATGAGTATTCCGCCTCAAAACAATCGAGCATGATTCCATGAGCATTTCAGTTGGTCTTTTCAATATAAACTGTCAAAATACGTATAGATCAAGATCTTTAAAGAGGTGTTCATGTTGGGTAAAAAGAAAATGGGGCTTCTTGTGATGGCGTACGGAACGCCGTACAAGGAAGAGGATATTGAACGGTATTACACGCACATCAGAAGAGGCAGAAAGCCTGATCCGGACATGCTCCAGGATTTAAAAGACCGCTATCAAGCGATCGGCGGAATATCCCCGCTCGCGAGAATTACCGAGGAGCAGACGAAGCAGCTGGAAAAGCGCTTAAATGAAATACAGGATGACGTCATCTTTAAAGCTTATATCGGATTGAAGCATATTGAACCTTTTATTGAGGACGCCGTTCAAGAGATGCACAAAGACGGTATAACAGAGGCCGTCAGTCTCGTACTGGCGCCGCACTTCTCAACGTTCAGCGTCCAGTCGTATAACAAACGGGCGAAAACCGAGGCCGAAAAACTGGGCGGCTTGACGATTACATCTATCAACAGCTGGTATGATGAGCCCGGGTTCATTGAATATTGGGCGGATCAGATCAAAAAAACCTACGCAGGCATGCCGTCGGAAGAACGGGAAAATGCCGTGCTGATCGTTTCGGCGCACAGCCTTCCGGAAAAGATTGTCGACATGGGGGATCCGTATCCGGAGCAGCTTAAAGAATCCGCAAAATTGATCGCCGAAAAAGCGGGCGTAAAAGAGTATGCGGTCGGCTGGCAAAGCGAAGGAAACACTCCGGATCCCTGGCTTGGACCTGACGTCCAGGATTTGACGAGGGACTTATCAGAGCAAAAAGGCTACAAAGCCTTTGTCTACGCTCCTGTCGGATTTGTAGCCGATCATCTGGAAGTCCTGTACGATAATGATTATGAATGCAAAGTCGTAACAGATGATATCGGAGCAAGCTATTACAGGCCGGAAATGCCGAATGCGAAACCGCAGTTTATCGATGCTTTGGCGTCCGTTGTCTTAAAAGGATTGGAGAAAGAACAGTAAAGAAGGCGATTTTATATGAGTGGAGAACGTAAGCAGATTGTCATTATCGGCGGCGGTATTACCGGATTGGCCGCCGCCTTCTACCTGGAGAAAGAAATCAAAAAGAACGATCTCCCCGCTGAAGTGACGCTTGTCGAAGCCAGTCCGAGATTAGGCGGAAAGATCCAGACCGTTCATAAAGACGGCTATATCGTTGAAAGAGGCCCAGACTCATTTCTGGAACGAAAACAGAGCGCTCCTCAGCTCGTCAAGGATCTTGGTTTAGAGCATTTGCTTGTAAATAATGCGACAGGCCAGTCTTATGTTCTCGTTAATGAAACGCTCTATCCGATTCCTGAAGGGGCCGTCATGGGTGTTCCAACTAAAATCGGACCTTTTTTGACGACAGGGCTGTTTTCCCTGCAGGGGAAACTGAGGGCAGGGATGGATTTGGTGCTGCCGGCCAGCAAGCCTCAGGAGGACCAGTCGCTTGGAGAGTTTTTCAGAAGGCGCGTCGGCGGCGAAGTGGTTGAGAACCTGATTGAACCTCTCCTTTCAGGGATTTATGCCGGGGACATCGACCGCCTCAGCCTGATGTCGACATTCCCGCAGTTTTACCAAACCGAACAGAAGCACAGAAGCCTGATTATCGGCATGAAGAAATCTGGCGGCAAAAACCGGCAAAAGCCGGCCGCAAAAAAGAAAGGCCAGTTTCAGACGCTGAAAACCGGTTTGCAGACGATAGTGGAAGAATTGGAAAAACAGCTAGAACTGACGAAAATCTATAAGGGAACAAAGGTCGTCAACATTGAACGCGGCGGCCAGGGTTACAGCCTGAAGCTTGACAACGGCGTCATTCTTCAAGCGGATTCCGCCGTCGTCACGGCTCCGCATAAAGCGATTGCCGCGATGTTTCCAAATGAGGATTGGCTTAAAGGTTTGCGGGAGATGGTATCAACCTCTGTCGCAAATGTGGCGCTCGGTTTTCCAGAGGAAGCTGTGCAAATGGAACACCAAGGCACAGGCTTCGTGATCTCGAGAAACAGCGATTTCTCCATTACCGCCTGCACATGGACAAACAAAAAATGGCCAAATACAACGCCGAAAGGCAAGGTTCTGTTAAGGGCGTATGTCGGAAAAGCCGGTGATGAATCTGTGGTCGACCAGTCCGACAATGAAATGGTCAGGATTGTGCTTGAGGATTTAAAGCGGATTATGAAAATCGAAGGCGAACCGGAAATGACCTGCATTACGAGATGGAATGAAGCCATGCCGCAATATCACGTCGGCCATAAAAACAGAATCAAACAAATACGAGAGGGCATCGGGACGTCATATCCCGGCATTTTTGTCACAGGCGCTTCTTTTGAAGGCGTCGGCATCCCGGATTGCATTGACCAGGGCAAACAAGCCGTGGCAGATGTAATCGCCCATTTATTTGAATAACAGACTAGAAAGAGCAAAAGCTGTCCGGATAATATCCGGCGGCTTTTTTATTTTGCTTACTTTTAAACCGCTGCATCATGAGAGGCCGTTTTTTGGAAAAAATACATTTTAATTAATTGCATTTTAAAAATGGATGTGTTACATTACTTTTTGTACTTATTGACCAAAATGTTCAAATAGTCATTTTTGGAGTGAGGAACTATGACCATTGACCGGAAAGCGCTCATCATAGAAGCTGCCACAAAATCATTTACTCAATTCGGATACAAAGCAACGACAATGGATCTTGTGGCAAAGTTGGCAAATGTCGGAAAAGGGACGATTTACACCTTTTTCAAAAACAAGGAAGAATTATTTAGCGAAATCATTTCGTCGCTGCTGATTGAAATGAAGCAAACGGCTGACAATGCGATCGATCCTGATCTGCCGTTTCACGAAAATGCGCATCGCGCGTTGATTGCCATCTTGGAGTACAGAAAAAAACACCAGCTGACCATCAAAATTTTTCAGGAGGGAGCGGAGCTTGGCACGCCTGTCGCACGGGATATGACTGAAAATCTCGAGCGCATGGTCATCAATTACATTAAGAAAAAAATTAAAGAAGCGATTAAAAATGGCGATATAAAACCGTGTGATCCAGAACTGAACGCATTTGTCATTTTCAAGCTGTATATTGCGCTCATCTTTGATTGGGAGAAACACCATGAACCACTAGAGAAAGAAGAAATAGCGGAAATGCTGAAAATGTATATTGTGAAAGGATTGTCCCATTAGATCATCGTGGGGGTGCGGCCGAACAGAGAAAGCGGTCATTAATTAGGAGGCGTTATCAACAATGAGTATACTACGAAACCAGTGGAGAGAACTGATAACAAACAAAAAGCTGCTGATATCCGTAATCGGGGTTCTCTTTATTCCGCTGATTTACAGCAGCGTATTTTTGGCGGCATACTGGGACCCCTACGGACATGTCGATCAGCTCCCCGTAGCTGTCGTCAATACTGATAAAGGGACGACATATGAAGGCAAAGACCTTCATATCGGGGATGATCTTGTCAAAGAGCTGAAGAAGAATAAAAAGTTTGACTGGCATTTTACAACGAAGGAAAACGCGTTAAGAGGCTTGAAAAATGAAGAATACTATATGGTTGTAGAAATTCCTGAGAACTTTTCCAAAGACGCCAGCACGGTCATGGATAAAAAACCGAAAAAGCTGAATCTGATCTATCATACCAATGCCGGACGTAATTATGTCGGCGCACAAATCAGCGATAAGGCGATTGAGCAGCTTCAGCATTCTGTCGGTTCGGAAATCAGCGAACAATACGCGGAAGTGATTTTTGATAACTTCGGGAAAATCGCAAAAGGGCTTGGCGAAGCCAGCGCAGGAGCAGAAAAGCTGAATAACAGCTTAAAGGATGCGAAAAAGGGAAGCAAAACCCTGAAAGAAAACCTTGAAAAATTGGCAAAAAGCCAAATTGAATTCAATAAAACGGGAATGGATCCGTTCGGCACAGCATTCAATACGTTAAATCAAAAAATTCATGAGCTTGATTCAGCACTCGGACAATTCCAGGAAAAAAGCGGCCAGATGTACAACGGAGCCAAACAGCTGCAAGAAGGCATGCCGAAGATCGTGTCAGGTTTGGAGCAATTGAATGAAAAGGCTCAAACCGTGAAGCAGTTTGAAAACGCGATTTCACCAGAAAAAATCGCCCAGCTTGAAAGCGCCCTTTCACATGCGGAGAAGGCAAAAAAAGAAATCGGCCGGATTTCGGATGACATATCCAAGCTTGAAAACGCCTTGAAAAATCAAAACGGCCAAGTGAAGCAGATCATTGAATCAAGCGATTTTCTCACAGAAGAACAAAAAGCGGCGCTGTTAAAACAGGTCGAACAAAAGACGGGAAGCATCAAGCTCCCTGAACTGGACCGTCTGAAAGCCCAAATTCCAGACGGAAGCGAGCTTCCCGACCTGTCAGACATCAAACAGAAGCTTAACGAACTAAAACAGCTTCCCGGCGCGGTGAATAAGCTTTACACAGGATCGCAAAAAATTCAAGAGGGACTCAACAGTCTGACAAACGGACTCGGAGCGTATAACGAAAAATTCGCTGAAGCGAGAAACGGCTCTTCAAAAATTTCTGAGGGCAGTCAGACATTGACAGAGAAGTTCGGACAGCTCCAGGATGCGTCAGGAAAGCTTCAAGATGCTGCTTCCAAGCTGGCGGAAGGGGCAACAACGCTTGATGAAGGCCTCGGCAAGATCTCTAAAGGCAGCGGCGAGCTGTCAAACAAGCTTTCTGACGCAGCTGATCAGACGGGCGATATTCAAGCAGGCGAACAGAACTACAATATGTTCTCCGATCCTGTCGATGTGAAAGGCGATAAAATCAATCAGGTCTCAAACTACGGAACGGGGCTAACTCCGTACATTTTATCGCTCGGATTATTCGTCGGCGCCTTAATGATCACTGTTGTGTTTGATGTCAAAGAGCCGTCAGGCCGTCCTGAATCTGCGTTTGGATGGTTCCTCAGCAAATTCAGCGTGCTGCTTCCGGTCGGAATTTTACAGGCTGTGATCGCATGCACGGTCATTCTCTTGGGCATCGGCCTTGAGGTGCAAAGCATCTGGAGATTCTATCTGTTCAGCATCATTATGAGCATTACATGCCTTGCGATCATTCAGTTCCTGGCGGCATCGATGGGAAATCCAGGGCGTTTCATCGCCGTCATCCTGCTTGTCCTTCAGCTTGGGGGAAGCGGAGGAACGTTCCCATTGGCGCTTGTACCTAAATTCTTCCAGCTTATCCATGCCGCTCTGCCGATGACTTACAGCATCGCAGGCTACAGAGCGATTATTTCAAGCGGAGATTATGATTATATGTGGAAACAAGCGGCGGTGCTCGGCGGAATGGCTATCGTCATGATGGCTTTGACAATCATTTATTTTTGGTGGCTGCTCAGAAAAGAAAAAATGGAGGAACAGCCCGCATAATTCAAAAACACCTTTTCGATAAGAAAAGGTGTTTTTTTTCGTAAATAGCCGATTCCTGCCGGGTGCATTGCCGAAATAACAGCTGCATATTCTTGCCGGACGGCCAACCGGGCAGAAGCGGATAGGAGTTGCAGTCAAACGGATGCGCCCCATTTTACAAGCATCCCCGTATATGTAAAACCTCCGCCAAAGCCGTAAAGGAGCACGGTATCTCCTTCTTTGAGCTTTTTGTTTTTAACGGCCAGATCAAGCGCGAGAACGATCGAAGCTGATGATGTATTGCCGAACCATTCAACGCTTGTCAGAGCTTTTTCAAGCGGAATTCCAGCTTTTTCGCAAATCGATTCGATCATTCTCAGGTTGGCGCTGTGAGGGACGAACCAATCAATGTCTCCGAGATCCATTTTCGCTTGTTCCAGCAGCTTTTTGATGCCTTCCGGGATCGATCTGGCCGCCCATTTGTATACCTCTCGCCCGTTTTGAACCATTTTTCCCGCGCCCAGCAGCTTTTCTCCCTTCAAATCGCTCCTTAAGCCGGTTCTGTACAAATGACGGGCTCCATCTCCTTTTGTACCCTGTACGAACGTAATAAACCCGGGTGCTTTTTCCTCACGTTCGATAAGCAGTGCGCCTGCCCCGTCTCCAAACAATACGCAAGATGAGCGGTCTGTATAATCGGTTACTTTGGACAATGTCTCTCCGGCAACTACAAGAATTTTGCGGTGCAATCCCGAGGTGATCAGTCCGTTTGCGATATGGAGGCCGTAAGTTAATCCGGCACATGTCGCATTGACATCGACCGCCCCGGTATCGGACCATCCGAAGTGTTCCTGGATTTGGCATGCCGTGCTAGGAAACGCATAGTCGGCTGTCGTCGTAGAGACGATGATCATATCGACATCATCAAGTGTGCCGTGATATCTGTTTTTTAAATCTTCTACAGCCCTGATACAAAGATCAGATGTGAATTCCCATTCAGATGCCAGCCGCCTTTCTTTCATGCCCGTCCGCTGAACGATCCATTCATCAGAGGTATCAACGATTTTTTCCAAGTCTTCGTTTGTCAGCCGTTTTTCGGGAACATAAGCTCCGATAGCTGAAATGCGTGCTTTTGATAAAGTTTCCATGATGCTCACTCTCCTTTTTTATATTATAACACCAAGTATTAGTATCTGGTGCTAATTTTTTTCTCAAGGATCCTGAGTGAGGTATACTATATAATAAAGAAATAGGAGGGGATGCACATGTCATCTATTCATGAAACGATGCAGCTGATTAAAGAGCTTGTCTCAATTCCGAGCCCGACCGGAAATACATACCAGATCATAGACTATATTCATCAGCTTCTGAAAGAACAGGGAATTGAAACAAAGATCAATCACAAAGGAGGACTGATTGCTACAATACCGGGGCGCGACGAGTCGAGGCACAGGCTGTTGACTGCTCATGTGGACACTCTGGGTGCGATGGTGAAAGAAATCAAAGCGGACGGAAGGCTGAAAATCGATGTAATCGGCGGCTTCCGCTATAACTCGATCGAAGGTGAATATTGCCGGATTGAAACATCATCGGGAAAAAGCTATACCGGGACGATTTTAATGCATCAAACCTCAGTTCATGTTTATAAAGACGCGGGAAAAGCAGAACGGAGCCAGAACAATATGGAGGTGCGCATTGATGAACCGGTTCGTAGTGAAAAAGACACCCGGGCGCTCGGCATTGATGTCGGCGATTTTATATCTTTTGATCCCCGGGTTGAAATAACCCCGAGCGGCTTTATCAAATCGCGCCATCTCGATGATAAGGCAAGCGTCGCCCTATTGCTGCAGCTGATCAGACAGATTAAAAGAGAAGGAATAAGCCTGCCGTATACCACCCATTTTTTAATTTCCAATAACGAAGAAATCGGATATGGCGGCAACTCCAATATTCCGCCTGAGACAGTTGAATATCTGGCTGTTGACATGGGCGCGATCGGCGATGGTCAATCGACTGACGAATATTCGGTATCGATTTGTGCGAAAGATTCAAGCGGACCGTATCATTACGGCTTCAGAAAGCGGCTGGTCGAGCTTTGTGAAAAGCATGGGATCGAATATAAGCTTGATATTTATCCATACTACGGATCTGATGCTTCAGCGGCAATCAAAGCGGGACATGACATCATCCATGGATTAATCGGTCCGGGAATAGATGCTTCACACGCATTTGAAAGAACACATCAAACATCCTTGGAGCATACGGCACAGCTTTTGTACCGCTATATCCAGTCTGACATGGTATAAAACCCGGTCCTTTAATAAAAAATCCCGAAAGGACGTTTTGATCCTTTCGGGGAAAGAAATACGGAAGTCTTCATCTCTTGGATGAATGTTTTATTTACCAGTAATCATAATGTTTTTTCTTGCAATGATCATAGTAATAATAATCTTTTTTATAATCATAGTAATGATAATCTTTTTTGTAGCATGGATAATAGTAGTAATAGTAGTAGTAGTATTTTTTGCAGTCATGATCTTTTTTATGATAGTCATGGTAATAACACATAAAACTTCCCTCCTGTTATTATCTTAATTTATCTACAGTACATCGTATGCCGCGGGGAGGGGATTGCTTGGACAGGTTTATTGGTGAAATCGTATATTTTCAACGAGAAAACGCATGTTTCCATGGAGGAAAACATGCGTTTTTTCTTTCAGTATTCAGTTCCGGGGTCAGCCGGACATTTTCATATCAATCGGTTCGCTTTTATTCAGTACGGCTTCACCTTTTGAAGTGTCATATTCGCCTTCCCATTTGGACATGACGACAGCCGCCAAGGCATTTCCTGTCAGGTTGACGACTGTGCGGGCCATGTCCATAATCCGGTCGACGCCCGCTATGAAGGCCAGTCCTTCAGCAGGCACGCCGATCGTGCCCAATGTTGCAAGCAGCACGACGAACGATGTGCCCGGCACCGCAGCCATCCCTTTTGAAGTGACCATCAGCACGAGAATTAACGTGATCTGCTGGCCAATCGACAGATCGATTCCTGAGGCCTGCGCCAAAAACAATGCGGCGATCGCCTGATACAGCACAGACCCGTCCAGGTTAAAGGTATAGCCGATCGGAATGACAAATGACACAATGCCTTTTGGACACCCGATCTTTTCCATTTTCTCCATTACACGGGGAAGAACCGTTTCTGAGCTTGATGTAGTATAAGCAAGCAGCAATTCATCTTTTAAATAGGCTAAAAATTTAAATATATTGACGCCAACCATTTTTCCGACAATGCCGAACACAATGATAAGGAAAACCGCAAGGGCGGCATACACCAATATAACTAGTTTTCCCAACGATAACAGTGATGAAAATCCAAATTTGGAAACTGTTACACCAATCAGAGCAAAAACACCGAGCGGCGCGAATTTCATCACAAGGTTTACGACGTGGAACATGGCCTGGGATGTGGCCTCAAAAAACGCAAGCACAGGTTTTCCTTTTTCCCCAATCGCTGAAATTCCAAGGGCGAAAAACACGGTAAAGCAGATAATCGCAAGCAAATCGCCTTCAGCTAAAGACTGGAAAAAGTTCGTCGGCACAATATGCAAAAACGTGTCTGCAACCGATTTCGTGCTCGCTTCTTTTTCAGTTTGAACATACTGGCTGATATCAGTTTTTTCGCCAGTTGTATAATTAACGCCATGACCAGGCTGGAAAACGTTTGCCAGCACAAGGCCGAGTATAATCGCGAAAGTTGTAATAATCTCAAAGTATAGAATAGTCCGAAATCCGATCCGGCCAACTTTTTTGCCGCTGCCCGCTCCCGCGACCCCGACAATTAAGCTGGACACGACGATTGGAACTACAATCATTTTAATTAATCTTAAAAATAAATCCCCCACCGGCTTCAGATAGGTTTCTATATTCGGGTTGTTAAACCAGATGGCGCCTACTACGACACCTAAAATCAGTCCAAGGAAAATTTGAGTAGCTAATCCGAATTTTATTTTCTTCTTCATAGATGCCCTCCCAACGTCAGTTTTTTTCATTATATAAGTATATTAAATAATGAGACTATTAAATTTAGTATAGCCGAAAAAAAAGGATCTCGTCCATAAAAAAATTTAGGAATTATTTTCTGAAATTTCAGTAAACGGTATAATGTTCATAACTGAAGAGGTTCAGAAGTTTTGGGTACGGGGTGTTTATACCTATTTCATATAGTTAATTATAATTAAATTAATGCTATTTGACAAAAATGTCTCTCTTTTTGACTAACTTTGTGACAAAAAAACGCTCCGGAACGAGGGCATCATCCGGAGCGTGCTGTGTTCAAAGGTCATTCAATTTTAGGCATTTGCAGCATGTATTTCCGTAGCATTCATGCTGTTCTTCCATCTCGCGGCCGCATTCCGCACATTTCTTGGCAGGCAGGTTTCTGAAAAATTCTGTGATTTTTCCAATCATCTTATATCCCCCATTCCTTTAATTGTTATCATTGTATTATAACAGATGAAGAAAGGTCAATGTCTGTTTTATGACAAAACATAAAACATGCAATTTTAAAGAAAAATGGGTATATTGAATATTGGGACGATAGCCACATAAATGAGGTGTGAAAGATATGAAGATCACTGTGATAGGCTGTTACGGCGGATTTCCGGCTGCAAATGAAGCGACTTCGGGATACCTGTTCCAATCAAGGGATTATTCGGTCCTGGTTGATTGCGGCAGTGCAGTTTTATCAAAGCTCCAGCAGTTTCTGCCTGTTGAGAAGCTGAATGCTGTTGTATTATCCCATTATCACCATGACCATATTGCGGACGTCGGCCCTTTGCAGTTTGCCAAACTTGTCGGCTCATTTCTCGGAAAAGGGAAGGACGCGCTTCCGATATATGGACATCCGTTTGATCAAGATCAATTCCATCAGCTTACATATAAAACGCATACCGCGGGGATTGCGTATGATCCTGAGAAGCCGTTGGCGCTTGGCCCGTTTACGTTTACTTTTCTAAAAACGGCCCATCCGGTCGACTGTTTTGCGATGCGGATCACAGACGGAGTGCACAGCGCCGTATACACGGCGGATTCAAGCTTTCAGACATCGTTTATCACTTTTTCTGAAGGCGCCGATTTGCTGATCAGCGAGTGCAATTTTTACGCGGATCAGGACGGTACGAATGCCGGGCATATGAACAGCCTTGAAGCTGGCAGAATCGCGGAAGAATCCGGAGCAGGGAGGCTTCTTCTTACACACCTGCCGCACTTTGGGGATCATCGGCAATTAAAAAAAGAGGCGGAAACCGTTTTTAACGGCCCAGTCGATCTGGCGAAGACGGGTTATGTGTGGGGAGACTAGAAGGAGGAAAAAACATGCTGTTTATCGATAATCAAAACATTACAGATCCGAGAATCAACCTGGCGATCGAGGAATACTGCTTAAAATACCTTGATCCCGAACAGACATATTTGCTGTTCTATATCAATCAGCCTTCGATCATCATCGGCAAAAACCAAAATACGATTGAAGAAATCAATACGAAATATGTGGATGAAAACGGAATCATCGTCGTCCGCAGGCTTTCCGGAGGCGGAGCGGTTTACCATGATCTCGGAAACTTGAACTTCAGTTTTATCACAAAGGATGACGGCAACAGCTTTCATAACTTTAAAAAGTTTACCGAACCCGTTGTCGCCGCTTTAAAACGCCTTGGGGTCGATGCTGAGCTGAGCGGGCGCAACGATCTGATGGCAAACGGCCGGAAAATTTCGGGGAACGCCCAATTTTCAACAAGAGGAAGAATGTTCAGCCATGGTACGCTTTTATTTGATTCTGAGATCGAACATGTCGTATCGGCACTGAAAGTAAAAAAAGATAAAATCGAATCAAAAGGAATTAAATCGATCAGAAGCCGGGTGGCCAATATCAGCGAATTTCTTGATCAGAAAATGACGACTGAGGAATTCCGGGAACTGCTTCTGAGGTATATTTTCGATACGGAAGGGGACATCCCCGAATATAAACTGACTGATGAGGACTGGAAAATCATCAATCAAATTTCAAAGGAACGCTACCAAAACTGGGATTGGAACTACGGAAAATCTCCTAAATTCAATCTGCAGCATTCGAAACGGTTTACGGCAGGTTCGATTGACATTCGTCTGGAAGTTCATAAAGGCATGATTCAGGAATGCAAAATTTTCGGCGACTTTTTCGGTGTCGGCGATGTCGGCGAGATCGAAGACAAACTGTCAGGCGTCCAGTATGAAAGAAACGCGATTGAAGAAGCACTCGACGGCGTTGATATTCAGCATTACTTCGGGAACATTCAAAAAGAAGAATTTTTGGATCTCGTTTACTAACATTGAGGGCCGCTTCAAGAGCTTTCCAGTTCTCGGAGCGGCTTTTTTTTTGCGACATGCAGGATGTGAGAATGGATGGATGCCGGTTATGCAGATCTCTCTATAGGCATAAGAGGAATGGAAGATATTTTCCATCATCTCTTGAGTGTTTTCGCTTCATTTACTATAATGGGGATAGATTTTTTATTATCAAAAAATGAATGGTTATTCATTCATTTTTGAAGGGGTGGGAGAATGAATGTAGTTGCGAAGTTGGGGGAAACAGCCAAATCAAAACCGGATAGAACCGCTTATATTTTTGGGGAAAAGAAGGAAACTTACGGTGAGCTTCAGCAAAAAATTGATTGTTTTGCAGGGGGATTGTACGAACTGGGGGTTGAAAAAGGGGATCATGTCGCACTGCTTCTCGGCAATACACCGCATTTTGTCATTTCATTTTTCGGAGCTTTGAAAGCTGGGGCTGTCGTGATTCCGATTAATCCATCCTATACGCCGACAGAAATCGGCTATATGCTGACCAACGGCGATGCAAAAGTCATCGTGGCGGACGGACGGCTTCTCCCTTTATACGAAAAGATGCATGAATTGCTCCCCAAAGTCGAGCATGTCGTGTTCTGCGAAACGGAAGGGCAGCTTCATGAACCGGAAAATCTTCAAATCAAAGCGAAATTGAAATCGTTTACAAACTTGATGAAGGCCGTCTCTCGCGTCTCTCCTGAGCTCAATGAAGAAGACACGGCGGCGATTCTTTATACGTCGGGAACGACGGGAAAGCCGAAGGGCGCGATGCTGACACATAAAAACCTTTTTTCAAATGCGAATGATACGGCGGGCTATTTGACGATGAATGAAGCCGATCTGGTTGTCGCCGCCTTGCCGATGTTTCATGTATTCTGTTTAACCGTCTGTATGAACGCTCCGCTGATGAACGGGGCCGCGATTTTAATTATTCCAAAATTCAGTCCGTCCGCGGTGTTTAAGCTTGTGAAAAAGCATAAGGCGACCATCTTTGCCGGTGTTCCGACAATGTACAATTATCTGTATCAGCATGAGGCTGCTGATGAAAACGGATTTGCCTCTGTCAGGCTTTGTATTTCAGGAGGCGCCGCCATGCCTGTCGCTCTTTTGAAAAATTTTGAAGAGAAATTCAATGTTCTTGTGCTGGAGGGCTATGGATTATCCGAGGCTTCACCTGTTACATGTTTTAATCCGTTCAGCACCGGCCGTAAACCGGGTTCAATCGGAACCAATATTCTCAATGTCAAGAACAAAGTCGTTAATGAGCTGGGGGAAGAACTGCCGGCAGGACAAGTGGGCGAACTGATCGTCAAAGGGCCGAACGTCATGAAAGGGTACTATAAAATGCCTGAAGAAACCGCCCACACGATTAAAGACGGCTGGCTCTACACGGGAGACCTGGCAAAGCGGGATGAAGACGGTTATTTCTACATCGTCGACAGAAAAAAAGATATGATTATCGTCGGCGGCTACAATGTTTATCCGAGAGAAGTCGAAGAGGTTCTTTACAGACATCCGGAAGTCGCCGAGGCGGTTGTAATCGGCGTTCCCGATCCCAATACGGGAGAAGCGGTGCAATGCTATATCGTCCCTAAGACGAAGACGCTGACAGAAGAGGAAATAGCAATGCACTGCAGGCAGCATCTTGCGAAATACAAACGGCCTTCATCCATCATTTTTCTTGATGAGATTCCGAAAAACTCGACAGGCAAAATTCTTCGCCGGGCACTTAAAGACATTTTGGCGAGCCAGTCTTAACCATGAAAAGGGACGTTTGCTACGTCCCTTTTTGCACATTCTCTATAAATTTGGCTTTTTCTCTTTCATTGAGATGATAATAAGTCTTTTCTTCGTTCTTTAAAATGATTGCCCCATCCTTTTTCAGCCAGACGGTGAAAGGCACATGATCTGTGTCGCTCATTTTAATGCTTCCGTGATAAGCGGGAGAATCCAGATCATAAGCATTGTTTTCCTTCATTCTTTTTCCTTTATTGAACGTATCGAGTATGCCGTTGATATATTGCTTTTTTTCGATTCTGAGCGGACGGCTGTTTTTTTCTGCCGGCGTCATTGTGATTTCTTCGGCATTCCTTGCATCAAATGGGTCCGCCATCAGGCTGAACACATAAAAAACAGCGAGTGCCAAAATACCGAAAAAAAGCACGATGCCCATCATTTTTTTCAGAATGATCACCTCTCGTGTGAAGTCTAACCAAAAGGAGGGCTTTTCATCCGGAAGATATATGTTATAATGTTCAATAAATTATACAAATGTTTAATTTATTGGAGGTGTCGCGATGAATTCTATCGAACAGCAAGTCGCCGAAAACATCAAAAGGCTCAGAAAGATCCGCAATTACAGCCTTGATCAGCTTTCAGCCCTGACCGGGGTGAGCAAAGGAATGCTTGCGCAAATTGAAAAAGGCTCCTCAAGTCCGACGATCACAACGCTCTGGAAAATCGCCAACGGGCTGCAAGTATCGTTCACATCCCTCGCCGAAAAGCCGTCAGGAGAGCCGACTGTTGTCAGAAAGATTGAGAAAACGCCTGTGATGGCGGGAGATGACCGCTATGCCGCTTTTTCTCATTTTCCGTTCGACCAGAAAAAAAAGTTTGAAATTTTTTATATTGAGCTGCTGCCGGGCTGCTTGCATGAATCAGAACCCCATCATGGCGGCATAGAAGAATATGTGCTTGTCAGCAAAGGGAAGGTGACGGTGTCCGCCGGTGATTACAGCTGTGATTTACACGAGGGAGATGCCATGCACTTTACTGCCAATACGGTGCACAAATATGAAAACAAAACAGACCAAACCGCAGCATGCTACACATTAATTTATTATCCCTAAGAGGTGTCAACATGGAAAAGCAGCATCAGCTCACATTTTTAGACGGGCTCCGTTCGGGCATAACGCTTGCCGTCGGTTATATTCCCGTTGCCCTGACGTTCGGGCTGCTGGCGAAAACAACGGGTCTGTCGCTAATTGAAACATTTCTGATGAGCGCCCTTGTATTCGGAGGGGCGTCCCAATACATGTCATTAAGCATGCTTGCCGTCCAAACCGGCATCATTGAAATTATTATGACGACGTTTATCGTTAATATTAGGCATTTTTTGTTTGCCGCTTCATTAAATCAGCTGGTTGAGCGGGATTCACGTTGGAAAAAAGCGTTTTATGCTTTTTTTGCCGTAACAGACGAATCGTTTGCTGTCGCGGCTTTAAGGAGCGAAAAACTGACGGCGGGCTATATGATAGGTCTCGGTTCAATCGGATATGTAAGCTGGGTTTTTTGGAGCGCGGCCGGACACTTTGCCGGTGCCGGAATGCCCTCCGTTTTGCAGGAGAGCATGAGTGTTGCCCTTTATGCGATGTTTATCGGAATTCTTGTCCCGGCGTTGAAAAAACAGAGGAAGTTCTTTTTTTGGCGGCGGCAGGGGCTTTGTTCAATACGGTATTCCAATTGAGCGGCATGCTGTCGGCGGGCTGGTCGATCGTCTGCGCGACATTACTGTCCGCGGTCCTGATTGAATGGCTGCATCAGGTGAGAACGGAGGAGAACAGAAAATATGTCTAGTCCCATCATTTGGATGATCCTCGGAATGGCCGCTGTTACATATCTTCCGCGGATGATTCCTTTAGTTGCTTTTGAAAGTCTCAAGCTTCCCGGCTTTTTGGAACGCGTATTGAAAAACGTGCCGTATGCGGTATTGGGCGCTTTGATTTTTCCGGGGATTCTTTTGGTTCAAAGCGGCGCGCTCTACGGACTCGCAGGGGCTGTCATCGCTTTTTTACTGTCGTACTTGGGAGCGAGCGTCATCATTGTCGTGACTGGAACGATTTTGGCGCTTGCCGCCGCAGGTCTTTTGTTCCCGCTGTAAGGCTTGGTTCTAACTTTGCGGCAAAAAGCTTACAATAGAGGTAAATGCTATTTCGCAAGGGGTGATATACCGATGAGGAAATGGGTCGCGGGAGCATGCCTCCTTTATGTGCTGTACGGTCTTTTTTTCTACTGGTATCTTTTCATGGCCGGGGACTCCTCCGTTCCTGAAGCGCTGAAGGGGACAAGCGCAGATCCGGCGACATTTATGAATGAAAGAGAACTTATGCTGACAGAAGATTATTCAAAAATCAAAGACTTTTTGTTTTTCATCCGTATTCCATTTGAGTGGTTTCTGTTTTTTATTCTTTTAATTGCGGGCTTGTCGCAAAAGATGAAGCATTGGGCTGAGCACACATCAAAGCGCAGAGTGATTCAAATTGCGGCTTATGTTTTCGGACTGTTTTTAATCGTTACGGCCGCATCCTTGCCGCTTGACTGGATCAGCTATCGGTTTTCGCTTGACTACGGTATTTCGACACAGACAACGGCAAGCTGGATTAAAGATCAGGTGATCGATTTTTGGATCAGCTTCCCATTAACCGCAGGGGCCGTCATCGTATTTTACTGGCTGATGAAAAGGCATGAGAAACGCTGGTGGCTTTATGCATGGTGTCTGACCGTACCGGTTACGCTGTTTTTATTTTTTCTGCAGCCTGTCGTCATCGATCCTCTATATAACGATTTTTATCCGCTGAAAAATAAAAAACTCGAACATGATATTTTGAAACTCGCCGATCAGGCGGATATCCCCGCCAATCATGTATACGAAGTGAATATGTCGGAAAAAACAAACGCTTTGAACGCTTATGTGACGGGGATCGGGGCAAACAAGCGGATCGTTCTTTGGGATACGACGCTGAACAAGCTGGATGAACCCGAAATTTTATTTATCATGGCCCACGAAATGGGTCACTATGTGATGAAGCATGTATACATAGGACTTGCCGGGTATTTGCTTTTATCACTGGCCGGATTGTATGCCGTTGACAGGCTGTACAAATGGATCATCAGCCGGCATGGAAGAGAGCTGCACATTAAAGGCGGGACAGACCTGGCCGCTCTGCCGCTTTTGCTGCTGCTCATAGGCGTGCTTACTTTTGCCGCTTCTCCTTTTTCAAACGCGGTGTCAAGACATCAGGAAAAAGCCGCTGACCAGTATGCGATCGAATTGACGGAAAACAAAAAAGCCGCTGTGGCGACTTTTCAGGAGCTGTCAAAAGCAGGCTTAAGCGAGGCGAATCCGCCGCTTCTCGTCAAGATTTTTAAATATGGCCATCCGACCATCATGGAGCGGATTCAAAGTGTTGAAAACGCCCTTGATCAATAAAGAAAAAGCTAATGTCGTAAAACACTAGCTTTTTCTATACGTGATTTGCTAAAATATGTTATTGAGCGGCAGCTTCGACATTGATCAGCCCTTTGCCGTAGTAGAAGGAATCTCCCAAATTAGTCGCAGTGCTTGAGAGGCGGTTGCGAACTTGGGAAGCTGAAAGCGTAGGGTATTTCGACAAGATCAAGGCTGCTGCTCCCGCTACATGAGGCGAAGCCATTGAAGTTCCGTTCAATGATGTGTACGTGTTAGAAGGATATGTGCTGTATACGCTGACGCCAGGAGCCATGACTTCAAGCTCTGAGCCGACGCTGGAGAATGAAGCTCTGTTTTTGTTGCTGTCAACCGCACCGACGGCGATGACGGAGTCATATTTTGCCGGATAGCCGATTGTGTTTTGGCTGCCGGAAGATCCGCTGTTCCCCGCTGCTGCCACTACGACAATTCCGCTGGCATATGCTTTATCCACAGCCTGTTTCAGCGCAGTTGAGCCGGATGGTCCGCCGAGGCTCATGTTGATGACATCCAGGCCGTTTTGTGTGGCCCACTCAATTCCGCTGACGATTGCGCTGTATGTTCCGCTTCCGCTTGAATTCAACACCTTAATCGCGTAGAGGGAGACGTTCGGTGCAACGCCTAAAACGCCTGTTGTATTGTCAAGCGCCGCCACTGTTCCGGCAACATGTGTGCCGTGTCCGTTACCGTCCGTATTATAACTTTCACCAGATACAAAGCTTGCTCCGCCGACTACCTTCAAGTCTGTATGAGACGAAGCGATTCCCGTATCAATGATACCGACTTTGACATTTGCCCCTTTATAACCTTGGGCCTGCACTTTGTCAGCCTTGATGAGCGGGATGCCGTAAGGAACTGTTTGGGCCATCGCATGGGCGATATGGTCTTCTTCTACGTAAGCAACGCTAGGATCTTTTTTGAGGGCTTTTACCTCTTCCTGATCAAGTGTCGCTTTTGCGGCGTTGATGATTTTAAACTGCTTGTCCACTTTTCCGCCGTTCTCTTTGATGACATCCTTTTTCACGGCTGCCGTTTTCACTGAAGACTTAAATCCGACAATATAATCCTTTTCCACATCTTTCGCCGGCTGGGCAGCAGAAGCGGGACTGCTGAAGGCCGTTGACAGAACCAGCAGAAGGGCCGTCAGCACACTAAGCCATAAACTTTTCTTTTTCACCTTTGCTCACTCTCCTCCGTTTTATTCAGAATAATCCAAAAAGAGTTATAATAAACCCTATTCGAATTATTCTGTTAATTTATTATAGAAAAAAAATGAAATATATGGTAGGCCTATTTTTTTGAAAAAATATTTTTGTTTTTTTAAGTTTCATTTCCCACTTTAGAAAATATATCACATGCTAAAGTAATGAAAAAAGAAGGGGTTTCAATGCCTGGTTATATGAAAAATGTCGTATTGACCAACAACGGCAAGACGCCATCGAGCCGCTAACTTTATGAAAATATTATTTGCTTTACAGAAAACGATCCGTTTTATACTAGGGTCGTGCTCCTGAATGCCGGACGAATGGTCATCCTCTTCAATCATTCATCTGGGGTATGCTGATCGGCGGAGATTGTTTATTTGGTACTGTGCATGCAATATCGCTCTATTATCATCACAGTCATTTGGCGCTCACTCACAGGAAAGGAGAAATGGAGGCAGTGCCGCAAATGGGCCGCTTTAAAGGGGATGGAGGGTTTTTTTTACTTAAATGATAATGATTATCGTTGTCATTAAGCTGCTGTGTTGCTATAATAATTTCGTCTATTACGAAAAAAGGAGATACATATGAAGCTTAGATATGTTATGATTCTATCTTTTATCCTCATGATTTCAGCGTTGGCGGCGTGCTCCGGTACAGGAGGAAGCGCCGGCGGCTCCGCCCAAAATCCTGTAGCGGTGAAGCATGATCTCGGCGAAACGAAAGTGCCGAGGCATCCGAAAAAGGTTGTTGTCCTTGAACTCGGATTTATTGACGCCCTGCTCGATGTGGGCATCAAACCCGTCGGCGTCGCAGATGACGGAAAGCCGAAGTTTATTAATGAAAAAGTGAGAGAAGAAATAAAAGGCTATACATCGCTCGGCACCCGGGCGCAGCCAAGCTTTGAAAAAATTGCGGCGTTAAAGCCCGATCTGATCATCGCCGACTCAAGCAGACATAGCGGTGTATACGATAAATTGTCAAAAATTGCGCCGACGATTGCTTTGAAAAATTTAAATGCCGATTATCAAGATACGATGGACGCATCTCTCACGATAGCGAAAGCGGTCGGCAAAGAAAGCGAAATGGAGAAAAAGCTGACAGAACATAAAGAAAAGCTGAATCAGCTGAAAGAGAAGCTTCCTGATCAAAAACAAAGCATTCTTCTGCTCGGAAATACGAATGACGCAATCACCGTCCGTGATGAAAATTTCTTCACCTCCCAGCTGCTAACGAAAATCGGCTACACATACGGTGTGGGAGACAGCCAAAAAAACGATGCTGAAAACGGAGAGTCCGTCAATATTAAAATGACCGTTGAGCAGCTTCTGGAGAAGGACCCTGATATCATCATATTAATGACGGGAGAAAAGGACAAAGTTGATCAAAACGGAAAACGGCCGATTGAAAAAGATCCGCTATGGAACAAGCTCAGCGCTGTCAAGCATCACAAGGTATATGAGGTCGACAGGTTCGCATGGTCGCTTCGCCGCAGTATAGACGGGGCAAATGCCGTGATCGATCAAATCAATAAAGATATTTTAAAAACCGGAAAGACTGAGTAATTTTGCAGGTTTACCGCACGAATTTGCTGCGGTTTAATGAGCCGTTCATTCGAAGATCCCGGCTTTTCCCGGCGTTTTCACGCATGCTTTTTCAGAAGCATGCGCTTGTTTTTTTCCAAGGAGGTGATCTGCTTAATGAAACACATGCTGCTGGTCCGCATCGCGTTGTTCACCCTGTTGATCGTGAGTTTCATGCTTTCCGTGTCGATCGGTTCGACTCATATTGCACTTTCTGATATATGGTCGGCCGTATTTTCATACAGCGATTCAAAATTGCATTCTATTATTCTGTCCATCAGGATTCCGCGCGCTTTGGAAGCGGCTGTCATCGGCGCAAGTTTGGGCGCCGCCGGCGCGCTCATGCAGGCGGTCACGAGAAATCCCCTCGCATCGCCAAGCATTTTTGGCATTAACGCCGGAGCCTCGGCGGCAGTCGTTTTTCTGACGGTGATGTTTCCGGCTGCCGCCATTCCGCAGGTCACGATGGGGGCGGCTTTTGCCGGAGGAACCATGGCTGCTGTTATCGTATATGCGATTGCATCTGTTTTCAGTGAACACAGCCGGGATATCAGCTTTGCGCTGGTCGGCGTCGTCATTCAGGCGATCCTTGCGTCGATTACGCAGATGCTGCTGATTTTTCATGAAGAATCGACAGAGACGATTTTGTTTTGGCTTTCAGGTTCTTTAGCCGGAAGCTCATGGGATAAGCTGAATTTTCTGCTTCCCGTCAGCCTCGCCGGTTTATTGTTTGCTTTTGCCTTGGGGGGAACGGCTTCCGTTCTCAGCCTTGGTGACGACATTTCACAGGGGCTGGGGCAAAAAGTATGGCTCAGCCGGGTGCTGATAGGAGTCACTGTCGTCGCGCTCGCGGGGGCTTCCGTATCAGCGGCAGGTCCGATCGGCTTTGTCGGTTTGATGGTTCCCCATATGATCCGGTATGTGATGGGGGCCGATTACCGGACGGTGATCCCGTATTCGGCAGTGCTTGGCGCGGTGCTGCTTTTATTGGCGGACATCGCTTCGCGCTTTGTATACTATCCATATCAGACGCCGGTTGGCGTTGTGACGGCATTTATCGGAACACCCTTTTTCATTTATTTGGCAAGGAGACGAAAAGAGGGATCGGCATCGTGAACATCAAAACGGACAAAACAAAAAGGCGGCGGAAAAAATCGGCAGGCATGCTGTTCGTTCTTCTTGCTTGTCTATTTCTCTTCGCGCTGATCAATGTAGCGATCGGCGATGAGAACATTCCGCTTGGTGATATAATCAAATCTTTGGCCGGACAGGGCGATCCGGGAACTCGGTTCATGGTGATGGAATTTAGAATGCCGCGGGTCATCCTGGCGATCCTTGCGGGAGGCGCTTTAGCTGTGGCAGGCGTGATCGCCCAGTCGCTGATGAGAAATCCGCTCGCCGCCCCTGACACGCTCGGTATAACAGGGGGTGCAGGGCTGGGTGCGGTGCTTGTGACTGTGCTGTTTTCGCAGCAAAGCACGATATTTTTGACAGGGGCCGCTTTTTCAGGCAGCATCCTGGCCGCGGTGCTTGTTTATTCATTGGCTTACCGAAACGGTATATCCCCGGTTCGGCTGGCGCTTGTCGGGATTGCCGTCAACGCTTTCTGCCATTCCGGAATTCAGCTGTTGATTTCAAGAGCGAGCCCGAATGTAAACAGCGCCTTAATATGGCTGAACGGAAGCTTATGGGGAAGAAGCTGGGATGATGTTCTCTCTCTTTTCATCTGGTGCTGTCTGCTGATTCCGCCCGTATGGTTGGCGGGGAAGCCGCTTGATATCATCAAATCGGGAGACGGGATTGCCGCAGGTCTTGGCATCAGCCTTGAAAAGACGCGGTTTTTGCTGCTTGCCGCTGCGGTAATGCTGACGGCGGCGGCCGTAACCGCTGTTGGGACGATCGGTTTTATCGGGCTGATGGCCCCGCATATCGCGAAAAAGCTGGCAGGCTTTGAGTCGCGCATCCTGATACCCGTCTCCGGAATGGTCGGCGCCATCATCCTGCTTTTGGCGGATGCGGCGGGAAGAGGGTTGATTCCGCCGATCGAAATCCCGGCCGGCTTGATCGCAGCCGTGATCGGAGGGCCTTATTTTATTTATTTGCTGCGGCGGGAAGCAACACGCGGCAGAACGTAAATGCGGACGGGCTGATCATGCCGTCCGCATTTTTACAGGTATTAATCAGATAGATGATCTGACACGTTATAGTCTTGAATATGCCATTTGTTTTCCAGGAAGCTGATGTTGCTCAGGCAGGCATTGACGAGTTTTGTATTTTCAAGATCGGCATCGCCGTTGGAAATCTTGGACAGGAGCGCATGAATCGCCGCTCCGTGGGCGACAATCAGCACCTTGTGATCCGGGTATTGGACGCCAACCTTTTGAATGCCCGCCATCAGACGTTCAGCCAGCGCTTCTTTTGATTCTTGATTCGGATAATTTTTATCCGGGTACAGCTTCATTCTTTCCTCAAATGGCATGCCTTCCGCATCTCCGTAATTTCTTTCGATGAAATCCTCCATTTCAACAATATCAAGACCGAGATACTGGTTGATGATGTCCGCCGTTTCCCTCGCTCTTTTTAATGGGCTCGAAATGATGACATCCCAGGATGTATGTTTCAAATATTCCCCGGTTTCTTTCGCCTGTCTTTTTCCGGTTTCATTTAAAGGGATATCGGTTCTTCCCTGAAGTTTTCCTAAAGCGTTCCAATCGGTTTCTCCGTGCCGGATTAAACAAATAGCAGTCATTTAAAATAAATCCCCTTTCAAACATGAGTGCACGTTTTTTTGCTGTACCACCATTATACTAAAATGAAAAACGGGTACTCACTAATTTGACCGGCATTATGCTATCACTCAGCTGTTCCGTTTCCGCCTAGAGCTGCCGATCGCAAATAAGCGGGTTACCAACACGACGCCTGAAGCGCCTCCCTGACATTCAGTTTATGATGAGAAATCCCAAGTTCTTGGGCGCATGCCGCGATTTTTGCCGCAAACGTTTCATTGATTTTAAACAGAAATCTGCGGGACAGCGGGATCGGCTGCAGGTGAGCGCCGGCTGACATTTGTGCAGGTTTGTCCTTATTTTTTTGTCAGTTCGACAAGGGAATCCACTGATGCGGCGACTTGCGATACGGCTCCGTTTACTTCTTGAAGGCCGTTTAAGAAGGATTGCAGATCTTCTTCAATCTTGCCGCTTTGATGTTTGCTGAGCTTCATGCTGCCGACAATATCGTCGAATAAATGATTGATCTGCGCCATTTTATCCTTGCTTTCAATCACAAGCTGATTCACCGCTGTAATGTGCTTTGTCACGATGCTGATTTGCGCGTTTGTGTTGTTGACCAGCTCAGATACCGTTGAGACGGTTTTTTTCGTATCATCGGAAAGCTTTCTGACTTCGTTGGCGACAACGGCGAATCCCTTTCCATGTTCTCCGGCCCTGGCTGATTCGATCGAAGCGTTGAGCGACAGCAGGTTTGTCTGCTCGGCAATGCCTGTTACGATTCCAAAAATCTTTTCGATCTGGCTTGCAATTTCTTCGAGTTTTTTAATCTCCTGCTCGATCTCGGTCATGCTGTTGCCCATCTGGTTCAGCTGCTGTGCCTGATTCTCAAGCTCCTTTTTGCCGCCGATTGATTTTTCTTCGACAGAAGTCGCCGTCTTTGTTCCCGATTTTGAAGTTTCGGCGATGTCTGCTGATTTATCCACCAATTCCTGAACCGCGCCCGTCGTTTCCGCAAATAATGTGGCCAACGAGCCTGAAGTATCTTTGATTTGCCTGTGAAGCGCAGCCTTTCGTTCTTCTTCGAGGGCGCGTATTCTGGCATGCTCCTCTTCATAAGCTTCGAGAACGATCTGCTGTTCAATGTTCAGAATTTTCGTAACCGCTCTGACGGCCCGCATGTATTCTTCTGTCGCTAAGGCGGTTTCAAAAATCTTCAGCATTGACAGAAGAAGGTCCTGAAAAGCACCCAGGTACCATTTAGGAAGAAGCCCGATTTTCAAATGAACATGGGCGATCCGGATGCGTTTTTCTAAAAAAGCTTCGTCAATGATGCCGGAAAACATTTCGCTTATATGAATGCTCAAGGTCTTCTTTAAGCGGTCGACCGAACTGTTGTCGTGAATGATATCCATGAGCGAGTTTTCGTGTTCAAGGTTTTTATAAAAACGGCTGACGATCGGCTCAAGATGTTCTGAAACCAAAGGCTTCAGCTTGCTTAACACCCAGAGATCCTCATCAGTCAAATCAACCATGGCGAGCTGTTTTTTAAATTCGGTATGCTTTTCAAGCCTGATCCGGTTTGTATTGTCACGGCTCTCTTCAGCAAAAAATGATCGTTCTGTCTTTCTATCCTTTTTGAATAACACGATCGTATCCCCCTGTAATCGATAATGAAAAATGCCGGTTTTTTGAATTTCCGGCATTTCTCTTTTTATCGGCTGATTTTTGCTGTTTTTTAACAGAAAACCGCTTAGCTTTCAGGATCTTTTAGCGGCATGACGGCGGGCCCTTCGATCACTTCGCCGTCAATCGAAAATCTTGAGCCGTGGCATGGACAGTCCCATGTCTTTTCGCCGTCATTCCATTCGACTTCACAGCCCATATGGGTGCAGGTCGTATCAACCATGTGCAGCTGTCCGTTTTCATCGCGATAAGCCCCTGCCCGTTTTCCGCCCACTCTGACAACCGCTCCTTCTCCGCTGACAAGCTCATCCGGCGTTCTGAGCGGCTGTTCCAGCTTTCCTTCAACAAAGTGTCTGGCGACATCGGTGTTATAGGAAATCGCTTTTTTGATGCTCGGGTCCGGATGAAAGCGGGAAGGGGAGAAGACTTCCTGGTATGGATTGCTTTCGTTTGTGATATGATCCGTTATGAGCTGAGCGGCGAGCGTGCTTGATGTCATGCCCCATTTTCGGAATCCGGTCGCGACAAGGATCCGTTTTTCTTTCGGATAAATCGGCCCGATATAAGGGATTTTATCGAGGGTGATTAAATCCTGAGTTGACCAGCGGTAGGGAATGTCTTCGATGCCGAGCACGCCTTCCGCGAATGATTCAAGGGCTTTATAGTGTTCCATCGTATCTTTTCCCTGTCCGGTTTTATGGCTTTCTCCGCCGACAAGCACCATCTTTTCCCCGTTTATCGTGACGGAACGCAGTGACCGGGATGGCTGGTCTATGCTTAAATACATGCCGTCAGGGTACGGGGTTTTCGGCTTGACGGCCAATACGTATGAACGGCTCGGCTCAAGCCTTGCAAAATAAAATCCTTTTTTATCATGAAACGGGAAATGCGTACAGCACACCACATAATCGCTGATGATCATATGCCCGTTTTTCGTTAGGACCTTTGGATGGTCTCCTTCTTTGATTTCCTTTGCCACCGTGTTTTCGAACATGTTTCCGCCAGCTTTTTGGACGGCATCGGCAAGGTGTTTTAAGTAGTGGAGCGGGTGAAACTGCGCTTGATTTTTCATCACCAGGCCCGCTTTTATATCGATGGCGACGGGAAGATCTTTGATGAGTTCCCTTTCGATTCCCAGTTTTTGATAGGCTTCATGCTCTTTTCTGATTTTTTGGACCGATTGTTCTTCCGTCGTATAAATACAGGCGTCCTGCTCTTTAAAATCACAGGAGATGTTTTGTTCATGGACGAGATTTTTGATGAAGGAAAGGGCCTGGAGATTTGCCTCATAATAAAGACGAGCCCGCGGCATTCCGATATGCTGAATCAGCTCATCATAAATCAAGTCATGCTGTGCGGTGATTTTCGCGGTCGTATGTCCCGTCGTTCCGTTCAGAAGGCGTCCGGCTTCAATCAAAACGACGCTGTACCCTTTTTGCGTCAGCATGTATGCCGTCGTAATCCCTGTCATTCCGCCGCCGATAATCGCGACATCTGTCTTCACGTCTTCTGTCAGCTCCTGAAATGATGGAAGTTCGGTGCTGTCTCTCCAAAAAGATTCAGGCGAGTCCGGCAGTTTTTGTTCATTGTTTGTCACTTCGTTCCCTCCAGTTCTGTTTTCTCTTAAATTTTCCAATCCAGAAATATTCATGCACGTGAGACGGCTTGTCATAAAAAACGGCTTTTTCCCATAAAATAGTAAGGTTTAATTGATGTTAAGGAGGAATCGTCTTGAGTAAACCGAAGAAAAAAGTACTGCCTCCCCAGCACCAGACGCAGCAGCCCGGATTGGAGTATGTGATGGATCCCCGTCCTGTTTTTGACAGGCCGAAAAAGGATAAAAAGCTGGCCGGAAAAACGGCGATTATTACCGGGGGAGACAGCGGAATCGGCCGTGCGGTAGCCGTTTTATTTGCGAAGGAAGGCGCAAACGTGGTGATCGTTTATCTGAATGAGCACCGCGATGCAGAAGAAACAAAGGCTTATGTCGAAAAAGAGGGTGTAGGGTGCCAGCTGATCGCCGGGGACATCGGGGATGAGGCTTTTTGCAATGAGGTGGTCCGCCAGGCAAAAGAAGCTTTTCCGACCATCGATATTCTCGTGAATAATGCGGCTGAACAGCATCCGCAAAAAGGAATCGAAAAGATCACAAGCCATCAGCTGATCAGAACGTTTCAAACCAACATTTTTTCGATGTTTTATTTGACGAAAGCGGTGCTGCCTCATTTGAAAACAGGCAGCTCAATCATTAACACCACATCGATTACGGCGTATGCCGGCAATGAAAGGCTGATCGATTATTCATCGACAAAAGGGGCGATTACCGCATTCACGCGTTCGCTTGCTTTATCGCTCGTAGATCAGGGCATCCGCGTCAACGGTGTGGCCCCGGGTCCGATTTGGACGCCGCTGATCCCGTCGACGTTTACGGAAAAAGAAGTCGAGGTGTTCGGCTCAACGACACCGATGGGACGGCCGGGACAACCTGCCGAAGTAGCGCCGAGCTATCTGTTTCTGGCCAGTGAAGATTCTTCTTACATGACCGGACAGGTGCTCCATGTCAATGGGGGAACCATCATAAACGGATAAAAAGGCCGGGACGAACAGCGCTTGGCCTTTTTTCATATAAAAAAGCCAATCCTTTGTAGGATCGGCCGTTAAGCGTGCTTTTTGAGCGCGGTATATTCTCTTGAAAGCTCAAGGAAAGATTGTTTATCCCCTTTGTCTAATGCTTCGTTAATCTTCTCGCACAGCATGTTCAAACGCCGTTTAAACAACGATTCATCAAGGACCATCTGGATGTAGATATCCGTAATGGTTACATCAAGTTCTTTAACCTTTTGGGTATTGCGGGACTTCATGAGCTCAGCGTACGACTTTTTCTCTTTCATAAAGATTCCCCCTGATGCCTTTTTTATAGTATATGGATTGCGAATGAAAAAATCAATAAGTATTTATAATTTTTAGATAATTATTCGAAAAAGCATCTTTATAAGAATAAAAGGGTATAGATTCGGACAAAAAATTTGTGTTTTGCCGGATAAAAAATAAAAATTGCAATTAAAAAACATATTTTCAAATTAATTGGAAAAAATCCTGTCGTTTTGTAAAGGATAATGTTAGATTAGTAGTATAATATGACTAATGATTGGGAGGATCATGATGAGCAATACCGAAGATATGACAAGAGATTCTTATGAAGTAAACAGTTCGACAATGGCCGTGCTGCCTCTTGATGAGGGGAAAAAGCCCGCTTCAAAAGTAATTGAAACCGACAGGACATTTCGGGTCAATATGAGGCCCTTCCAAATTATAGAGAGAAGCTGCCGCTATTTCGGCTCAAGCTATGCGGGAAGAAAAGCCGGCACATATGAAGTCATTAAAGTTTCCCATAAACCGCCGATCATGGTGGATCATTCAAACAATATTTTTCTTTTTCCCACATTCTCCTCAACAAGGCCTCAATGCGGGTGGCTTTCACATGCGCACGTTCATGAATTCCGTGCGGCAAAGTATGACAACACATTCGTCACGTTTGTAAATGGCGAATCTTTGGAGCTGCCGGTTTCCATCTCATCTTTTGAAAATCAGGTTTACCGCACGGCATGGCTGAGAACCAAGTTTCTCGATCGGATTGAAGGAAGCGCCGTGCAGAAAAAACAGGAATTTATGCTGTATCCAAAGGAAGACCGGAACCAGCTGATATATGAATTCATCCTCAGGGAGCTGAAAAAACGCTATTGACCGGGCTCTGCCGCGAATAAATAATGCTCCAAAAGCGCGGCGACCTGGTTGCGGATACGGGGATTAAAGTAGTTGTGCTCTTCTTCGTATCCTTCATAAATAAAGCAATACATCGTAAATGCTTCGTCACGGGACACTTCGTGAATTTTGACTTTCCGCCTGCGTAAATCGGTTTTTACATCGTATAAATCGCGCTGGGCCAGCTTCAGCGCCTGTTCGATCAGGCGCAGATAAGGGTCCTTCAGCTTAAACGGACTTTGCTGAATTATGCTGATATCCCTGTTTAAAATGCTGATGGTCATCGGAAGATAAATAGCCTTTTCAATCGTGTCCCTGACATCTGCAGGAATTCTCGTCATGGCTTTTCTCCTCATTTCTTTCTGTTTGGGAACGTTTGTTCTGTTTTTATTTTACACGAAAGTCCGTTCTTTTTTCAAGAACGGGAAAAAAAGACTAAAATGACCGGGTTGTTTCAGAATAATAAGGAAGTGCTGTTCTGCCGATTCTTGAAAACCTTGGAGGCCGATCATTTAAAGTTTTAGGTTTAACGTGTAGAATAGAAGTAGACAACTGTATGAGGAGAATAAAGTTGGAGCAATTTTTCAGTTATTTTACAGAAGAGAATCTAACAGAATTTTTTCAAAGCTATCGGGCTTTTGGTCCTTTTGCCGCTATCTTGCTGCCGTTCATTGAAGCCCTTCTTCCGTTTCTTCCCCTCATCGTGTTTATCGTTGCAAATGTTAATTCGTTCGGTTTGTGGGAGGGGTTCCTTTTGACGTGGATCGGGGCTTCAGCGGGGTCGATTTCGGTCTTTCTTTTTATCCGCCATTTCGGCCAGCAAAAGGCCTTGGCTTTTATACGCAGGCACCAGTCGGTGAAAAGGCTGATGATCTGGCTCGAAAAACGCGGCTTCGGCCCGCTGTTTCTGCTGCTTTGTTTTCCCTTCACCCCTTCGGCGGCGGTGAATGTTGTGGCAGGGCTCTCGAGAATCAGCCTGCTGCCTTTTTCACTTGCGGTTCTTTGCGGAAAGTTCGTGATGATTTTTATCGTCAGTTTTATCGGCCATGACCTGAATGCGCTCTTTACGCAGCCTTTGCGGACAGCAGCCGCCATTATCGTCATTTTGATTTTATGGTACGCCGGAAAACGCATTGAACATCGTTTGAACGTGAAAATCAGCCAGAGAGAGAATGACTAGGGGGGCATTGATGTGAAAAAGCGCTATATGGTCATTGCCGCAGTGTTGTTGATCGTCCTTGGAATTCAGGTGAAAAACGCCATTTTTATTGAATATAAAGTAGAAGGGGTCAGCATGAATCCAACCTTTCAGGAGGGCAATACACTTTTGATCAACCGCTTTGCCCATCATTTTCAAACGATCAATCGCTTTGACATCCTCCTGTTTAAAGGGCCTGAGAAAGATGTATTCATTAAACGGATCATCGGACTTCCGGGTGAAACGCTGAAATATGAAGATGATCAGCTGTTTATTAATAACAAACCGGTAAAAGAGCCTTATTTGGATGAATTAAAGGCTGTTACCGCCGGAGGCGACCTGACAGGGGATTTTACGCTTGAAGAGGTAACGGGAGAGAAAAAAGTTCCGGCAAACCATTACTTTGTCCTTGGGGACAACCGAATTCACAGTTATGACAGCCGCCATTTCGGCTTTGTTTCAGATCGGGACATCGTCGGGATTGTGACAGAAAGAATTGATAAAAAGTGAGCAGGATGCTCAAAAAGGGAAGGAAGTGTCCTTCCCTTTTTGACAACGGTGCAATTCCAATATGAACACAACCTCAGGCTTGCCTCATATCTGTTTCGGCCTACTTCAATTTAACCGCTGGTGTATTTACATAGGCCTGCGTTGTTTTTGTATCAGAATGCGTTAGGGCACGTGAGATTTCTTCTATTGAAGCCCCACCTTCATAAGCTATTGATCATTAAATTTATTTTAATTTTGTGAATGGATTGACAGTATATATGAAATGGGCTATTGTAAAAATTAATTTGTGAATTTATTCACAAACTAATATATAAGCTGCAAGTGGTAAATGATTAAAAAATAATGGAGAGGAATGGATGAATTGTTAGTTAAATTATTAGAACCATTAAATGTTTCAGATTCGCTCATTGAGAAATTAGCAGAACCCATCAAACAGCAAGGCCATGAATTTGTTTACTACAATGAGAAAACAACGGATTCGGCAGAATTGGCAAAACGTAGTGAAGGTGCAGATGTTATTATGATTGCGAATAATCCTTATCCTTCAGAAGCAATTGATCAAAATAATAACTTAAAATTAATCAATGTTGCTTTTACAGGTGTCGATCATGTAGAGTATGCTCAGGCTAAGAACCGGGATATTATGATATGTAATGCAGCTGGATATGCGAATCAAGCAGTTGCAGAATTAACAATTGGTTTAGTATTAGATTTATATCGCCGCATCGCGCGGGGGGATAAAGAAATTCGTGCTGATAATTATCCCGGGGCATTCCGAGGTAGTGAAATTAAGGGAAAAACAGTTGGTTTGATTGGTACAGGTAAAATTGGTATGATGACTGCTCAATTGTTTAAAGCATTTGGTGCAAAATTGGTAGCTTCAGACCAATCTCGAAAAAATCCAGAAGTGACAGATTTGGGCATCGAGTACATGGAGTTAGATGAATTATTAATACAATCCGATATTGTGTCATTACATGTACCATTACTACCAAGCACAAAAGGTTTGATTTCCAAAGAAAAATTAGGGCTAATGAAAGAATCAGCCATTTTAATCAACTGTGCACGAGGTCCAATTATTGATAATGACGCATTGGCTGATGCGTTAAATGAGGGAAGAATTGCTGGAGCTGGTATTGACGTGTTTGATATGGAGCCTCCTATTCCAACTGACTATAAACTATTACATGCCAAAAATGTCATTTTAACACCACATGTAGGTTTCTTTACGGATGAGGCAATGGAATTACGTGCTGAAATTGCATTCAATAATACCATTGCATTCCTGGAAGGTAGACCTCAGAATATTATTCAAAGATAATATAGAGGAGCTTTTCTTACAGATCAGATAAGTGTTTTGCTTGTAAAATAATATGTGAATAATTGAACAATAGAGTTGTGGTATTTTGGAAAATGAAGCGAGGAGAAAATACAATGACACTGAAAGAAGTAGCAAGAGAAGATTTAAAAAATCGTATTTTCCATTGGCCAGACATTCAGAAGTTTAGAGAAGAAGAAGCAACAAAACATATTTTCTATGAAACATCTAATACTGTAGGAGCTGTATGGTGTATGCGCCCAGGGCAAACTTTGCCAATCCATTCGCATGAGAATGCTGACGATATATGGATTGTCATCGAAGGAACAGCAGATTTTTATCCGGAATGTGGCGAAAAGGTTCCGATTCAAGCTGGTGATGTCGTTGTTGCACGTGCAGGGGAAAAGCATGGAATGACAAATAATTCCGATAAAAATTTCGTTATGATTGGAATAGCGGGGCCGACGCCTATTGGTTTCATTCCGCATAAGCATGATTAATCTAAATAAAGCAGACGTTAGGCTCTTAGTCTGTAAGGACACGCTCAATCTTGTTATAGATAGAATAGGCTCGATAACTATAGAGTTATTTGGGCTTATTTCTTGTTTGTCTAAAGATGATTTTTTTATATTTTGCAAAATAGTGTTTGCTCATAGAAGTAATAATGAAAGAGGGAAAAGGCATTACTATTATTACTTTTATAGAAATGAGAGAGCTGGGAAAAATAAGACTAGCTTCTATCGATGAATCATTCCATCGATATTTTTAAGCAGACGCCTTTTGTCTAAAATGTATAATGTTGCTTTTGTTTTTGTTGAAAGTGAACAATGTTATTGGCTGGCTTACAACCTACAATTTAATTAAATAAAAAATAGATTAAATAATAAGAAGGGAGCGTGTCATACCGTGGAAAAAACAATTAAACATGACCCCAATTATTACAAAAAGATCATTATTGCATTGTGTTTAGGGTGGGTAGCTATTTGGATTTATCGCACAATACTTACGCCAATATATCCGCAGATTCAAGAATCATTAGGAAATATTAGTGACACACAGATGGGGTTGGTTGCTTCTATTTATTTCTTTGCATATACAGGTATGCAAATTCCGTCAGGAGCCCTTGTCGATAAATTTGGACAAAAAAAGGTTTTAATTCCTGCATTTATCGTTTTTGCGCTGGCTGCATTTGTAATTGGCACAAGTTCAACCATCATGCAAGTATACATTGGTTCGTTATTGGCTGGTATTTCGACCGGTTCATATTACGGTGCAGCCTTTTCCTTGTCAGCCAAACATACGCCAAAAGATAAAAAAAGTTTTTCCAATGCGATTATAAACAGCGGTTCAGCATTAGGGATGGTAATTGGACTAATCGGATCATCGGTATTAGTAGGCGGTTTTGATATTCAATGGAATTATATGCTTGTTATAACAGCTATCGTCATCGTAGCTGTAACATTTGTGTTTGTGTTGTTTATTAAACAAGATAAAACATCAGATAAGGAAGTGGCTGAAGAGAAGAAAGACGCCGCACTAAGCATGGATATTCAAAATGAAAGCTTATTTTCTCCAAGACAATTAGTTGTATATTTTGTATATTTTGCAACATGCTATGGCTATTATATGATTGTAACTTGGCTGCCATCATTCCTTGTAGCAGAAAAAGGATTTAATCAAGGTTCAGTAGGATATGCAGCTGCACTAGTTGCGGTCACTGCAGTACCTGGCGCTTTGATATTTACTAAATATATAGACAAAAATGCACATTTGCGTCTGCGTTTAATTTTATTTCTATTAATTGCTGCAGCAGTAACAATTAGTTTGACAGTATTTGCACCAAATCCTGCAGTGCTGTATATTGCGTTAATTTTATATGGCTTATTAGGCAAACTTGCGATTGATCCAGTTTTAATAACCTATGTATCTGATTCCGTATCAGGAGACAGAGTTGCCAGAGCATTAACTCTCTTTAACTTCTTTGGAATGAGCTCATCTGTTATTGCACCGACACTTACTGGCTATATTGGTGATGTAACCGGCTCGCAAGTATTAGCATTCTATATTGCAACCATCCTCCTTGCAGCTGCAGCGTTGCTATTTTTCCTTGTGGTTATGTTAAGACAGAATAAAGCAGCAGCTAACTAAATAAGTATTTTATTTACAACGATATTTTCTCTGAAGCAAATAATGCCAATCGAATGCTCAGTGATGTATCAGGAGACTCTACAGATTGACCTAATATTTCTTCGCATTTTTTAATGCGATATTTCACAGTATTACGGTGAATAAAAATATCTTCTGAGGTCTTTGTAAGATCACATTGGTTTGCCATATAGACACTTAATGTGAATCGTAGTTCTTTTTCCTTCGTTGTCTGAGGATAGGCTAAAGGACCGAGTGTATAAATGATAAATGGCTTTAATTTATTCGTTGGAATGAGCTGTAATAATTCTTCTACGCTTTTGGATTTGTAGGACTCTATAAATTCCATTTCGCCTTGTTCATATTTATTATCATAAGCCTCATTTGCTTCGAAAAAAGACAGTGGTAATTGTGAAAGCTCGGAGACTTCATTGCCAATGCCAAATGAAAGGGAGCTATTAAAAAATAGCTGATACTCTTTTTGGATATATCTGCAGTATTCCAAATAATAATGATGTCTTCTTTGTAAAAGTATCGTAAATCTGCGTTCACCCTGAGACATATATATGCTAATGGAAGGGTCAATCCCAGTAAACTTATGCGTCAGCCACTCAAAAGTCATCTGATAACGCTCATTTATGTAGGCGCTATTTTCTACATTCTTTTCTTTGTCAATCCCGCAAATAATCACTTGATAGAATGTAGAAGGTTGAATGTGATATTTTTTTAAAAGGTCAGTGTGTTGTGCCAGTGAAACAAGGTTATCAGGATGTTCGGACATAAGTGTTGTGAAAAAATGGTTCACGTCCTGCTGCTCTGCTTCCTTGATTTTACTATTTTTATAAATTGCGAGGCTAAGTGTGTTGACTGCTTGTTCTATTGTTAATAAACTAATCGGATAGTTGAGCAAATTAACATTTGAAATCATAAGATAATACGGAAAATATTTAAATGCAGGAACCTTAAATACAGCATATTCTTCCTGGAAAACACCATTATGATTTGGTTCGATTTGCTCTGAATTTAATAAATATCTCCTGAAATAATTAAGGTTTTTTTGAACATGTTCTGAGTTTTGATGAAAGTGATGACTCGATGATTCAACTTGATGAAAAGAATTTAGCAGCATGACAGGAACCTTTATAAGTCTACTTAAACGCTCAATCATCATGTTCAGGCTTAACCCTTGCATCAGCATAGCATTTAACTCTTGTTGGATATCTAATGCGAAGTGTAATTTTTCTGTTTCTTCATCCAAGATAAATGAAGATATATGATGAGTAATGGATCCCAAATTCCAACTTTCCGGAATTTCAATAATTGGGAATTTTAATTTGTTTGCAAATGCAATAACCTCATCATCTAATTTTTTTAAAAATCGGGATAGCTTGATACCTAGACCAGCAACTTGTATATCATTTAACTCACTAATAAGACTGATTAGTCCGGATTGGTCATCCTGATAGCTCATTCCTGTTGTGACGATAAGTGAGCGTGGCGTTGTAAAATTTTTAATATCAGGCGTTTCTGTAATATCAACCATTTCTACCACTCGTTCCAAATCGCCCTGCTCATTCAGCAATGTTAAATCTGAAAATTGCAGTACAGATAATATTTCTTTTAAAGTTGTCAAAAAGGCTACCTCCTTATCTATGTTAGAAAAAGATAAAATAAAATATGTAAGATGTTACAAGGATAACTTCTAACTCTGATAGTACACTGTTTTTGAAGGTAATTATACGTATAATCCTTTAGTTAAAAATATTAAAGGAGAATCATTATGCTTGAACAAAATCAAGGTATTCAACAGGATTCTTCGTTTTTTGAAAAGTGTGGTTATTATAAAGATATCATGCCGAAGATCACTTGAACAAAGAAATTCATCCTCATTTAACGTTGCAGTGGGAGCAGGGCGTAATATTCAGAATGATATAGCCGTTGGTGGTCTTTTTAAAACTGGGATCATCACCGCTAAAATTAATGGTATCCCTTATTATAAGTTCCTTCTTAGATAGCCTTACGACTCGCCGTAAGCGGATACAAGGGTTCAAAACAGCATCCCGGTTTTATGCATTTAAGATATACCTATGGTGATATAGGTGCTAACTGCAAGGTGTATTACGTGGTGCTGCGGATTGGATCTCCTCGGTTTGATTGCAGACATTTGCTGGTTTACAAGCTTTATTGAGTGTTTCCGGCTCCACACAAATAAAATCAGCAAAAACATAAATTATTGGACAAGTTTCCGGTATTGTTGCTGCTCACGTTTTATTTGCCTTTTCAACTGTAACCATTTTAATTGGCTGCTCTATTGGGTCAACAAGAACGGAATATACTGAATGTTGTTAATCAATAGGATATATATTGGCGGTTTCCTTGCTACAGGTGTACTTCTATTTACAGCAATCTCTATCAATGCAGCAAGTAATATGATTCTTGCAGCTTAAAAAAGAGGAGGATGATTTTGATGAATTTTGATTCAATTATCAAAAATGGATTAGTCATTCTAGAAAATGGTGAACAAGAAGTCGAAGTAGGGATCAAAGATGGCAAAATCGCAGCAATCGGTAAGGATTTGGGTACAAGTGCAAAAATTATCGATGCAAAAGGATCTATTGTATCTCCAGGTATGATTGATGCACATGTGCATATCACAGAGCCGGGCGGCGGCTATCGTGATGAATGGGAGGGCTATGACACAGGAACACGTGCCGCTGCAAAAGGCGGTGTAACGACGATTATTGAAATGCCATTAAATCAAGTGCCAGCAACGGTAGATGAGGAATCTATTCAAGAAAAATTTAAAGCCGGAAAAGGAAAATTATCAGTAGACGTTGCGAGTTACGGCGGTTTAGTACCATTTAACTTGGATGGGGGTATTCAAGAATTGGATAGCAATGGTGTTGTTGCATATAAATGTTTTTTAGCAACATGTGGCGACCGTTCTATAGAAGGAGATTTCATGAACGTGGATGACTATTCCCTCTACGAAGGCATGAAACAAATTGCGAAGACAGGCAAAATATTATCTATACACGCTGAAAATGCCGCAATCACCGATAAGTTAGGGGAAATAGCATCTAAAAATGGGGAAACTTCATTGCGTGCTTATGTAGATTCTCGACCCGTATTTACTGAAGTAGAACCGATTAGAAAAATTATTCTATTTGCGAAAGAAACGGGATGTCGTGTACACATCGTTCATATAGCTTGTGAAGAGGGCGTAGACGAAATTGTCAAAGCACAACAGGAAGGGGTCGATATTACATGCGAAACATGTACACACTATTTATATTTCTATAAAGAAGAACTAGATAATATCGGACCGGTTGTAAAATGCTCTCCGCCAATCCGTGAGCAATCACGCTTAGAAGGCATGTGGAATCGGGTATTAAACGGAGATATTTCATTCGTAACATCAGACCATTCACCATGTACCCCGGACTTAAAAGCTACGGATAATGCATTTGAAGCTTGGGGAGGTATCGCAGGTTTACAAAATAATGTCGATGTATTATTTGATGAAGGTGTGCAAAAACGTAATATGCCATTATCCAAATTTGCAGCCATTATTGCTACAAACCCTGCGAAACGTTTTAATCTCGCATCAAAAGGCAGTATTGCAGTAGGGAAAGATGCAGATTTCGTATTTATTAAGAAAGATGCACCTTATGAATTAAAAGCTGGGGACTTAGCATATCGACACAAAATTAGTCCGTATATTGGCCGCAAAATTGGTGCTCAGGTAGTGAAAACAATCCTTCGCGGTGTCGAAATCTATGATGAAGAAAAAGGAATTTCAAATGAAAAAGTAGGAAGATTTATTCCTTGAGCGACGGGACAGCTGCCCCGTCAGGAATTTGAGGCATAGGAAGATGTGAAGGCGACCTGAGATTGTGTTACACTCGCAAATCAGTGTGTCATCAGCATTTCTTATGGCGGCTAATACAGCTGAAGTGAGCATGGTAAAGTTGACTTCACCACAATCTCTCGCGATTACAGCAGCAGCTGTTAATCAAATTAAAACGAGTCAAAAATTTTCAATATACATTAAGGTACAGCCTAGAATTGCTGCTGCTCGTATGTATCCTGACTCTTGGCATATCATTTTAAACTACCCTATAAATCAATGTTTTTTATTGATTTATAGGGTAGTTTTTTTATTTGCACCTTATTTATTAATGGGTAAGAGGGATGTGTCGCTCCCATCTATAAATTTTTAAGCGAGCGATCTGTGATTTTCTTTAGGAGAAATTCGATGCAAATTTAATTTGTTATTTTTCAAGTTTTTATGTAATCGAAAGCCAACAGTTTCTTTTTATCTCTGGCATTAGCCCATTATTTAGATACCGTAAATTGATTAAAAGGTGTCTTTGTTGAAAGTGCATAAAATGCTCTTCCATTATTGTTGGTTATGTCAATGAATGGTTGTAAACAGGGTTCTATGATGAAAGTAAATAAGAGAAAGGAGGAGAAAAAGAATGGATATTCAATCAACCTTTGAAACGTTAGATAAGAAATTCACAAGTTTTGGCGGTTTAGAACAAGGGGGTATTACGCGTCTGTTATACTCCCCTGAATGGATTGCTGCAGTTCGCGAACTGGAAGCGACATTCAAGGAAGAAGGTTTAGAAGTAAGCTTTGATGATGTTGGAAACTTATCTGGTCGTCTTGTTGGAAGTAAATATCCTGAAGAAACTATTTTAACAGGATCACATATCGACACAGTTGTAGAAGGCGGTCATCTGGATGGACAATTCGGTATCTTATCTGCATTGGTTGCTGTGAAATATTTAAAAGAAAAACATGGTCAACCATTACGAACAATAGAAGTACTATCGCTCGCAGAAGAAGAAGGCAGTCGATTCCCATATACATTTTGGGGAAGCAAAAACTTCTTTAACTTAGCCAAAAAAGCGGATGTTGACACAATAGAAGATGCTGAAGGAATTAAATTCGAAGATGCTATGCACGAATCTGGTTTTGATTACCGTAAAACAGATGATGTTCGTGGCGATATTAAAGCATTTGTTGAAGTACATATTGAACAAGGGAAAGTATTAGAGGCGGAAAATAAAGCGATTGGTGTTGTGACTGGGATTGTTGGTCAAAAACGTTACACAATTAACTTGAAAGGTGAGGCAAATCACGCTGGGACAACACCGATGTCATTACGAAGAGATACAGTTGTTGCATATAGTGAAATTGTAACAGACTTAACGAAACGAGCTAGACAAATTGGGGAGCCTCTTGTATTAACGTTTGGACATGTCGCTCCTGTTCCAAACACGGTAAATGTCGTCCCTGGAGAAATTACTTTTTCGATAGACTGTCGTCATATTGATCAACAACTATTAAATAATTTTGCGAGAGAAATTGAAGATAAAGTTAAAGCGGTTGCAGAAGCAAACAGCATGACTTATGACATTAATTTATGGATGGATGAAGCACCGTCATTGATGGATAAAGAAATCATTCAAATAATTGAAAAAGCAGCTAAGGCCAATGTGGGGGACCGCTATAAATTGATGCCATCTGGTGCAGGTCATGATGCGCAAATTTTTGCCGATTTTGTCCCAACAGCAATGTTGTTTGTACCTTCTATTGGCGGAATTAGCCACAATACCAATGAAGAAACGAGGATAGAAGACCTTGTGAAGGGGATTGAAGTATTGAAAGATGTATTGTTTGAACTAGCTTATAAGGAATAATAATGAAAAGGAGCCAGATACTCATGAGTTACTTAAATCATAATCAAGGATACAGAGAAGGTTTATTAGAAACACGTTCAGTAATAAAAAAGGATAATTATGCGGTAATCACACCTGATGGCTTGGTTAATAATGTTGTACCTGGCTTTGAAGATTGTGATGTAACGATTTTAGGATCCCCGCGTTTAGGTGCAAGGTTTGTAGATTATTTGGTAACAGTTAAAAACAAGGGCGGAAACAAAACCGGTTTTGCCGGTGATGGTATCCAATCATTTGTGTACGTTGAATATGGTAAAATCAACGCTTTTGCGGACGGTGAAAAATACGAATTAGCAAAAGGCGGATTCTTATATGTGCCTCCACACTTACAATTGACTTTTGAAAATAATAATAATGGTGAGGACAGCCGTTTGTTTTTATACAAAAAGCGTTATCAGCCGCTTAAAGGACATACACCAGAAATTGTTACAGGTAATGTGAATAACATCAAACAAGAAGCCTATGAAGGTATGAAAGAAGTATTAATTCAAGATTTACTGCCAAAAGAAATCGCATATGACATGAACATTCATATTCTTTCATTTAAGCCAGGTGCTTCGCATGGTTACATTGAAACGCACGTTCAAGAACATGGTGCTTATATATTAAGTGGACGAGGTGTTTACAACTTGGACAACGAGTGGATGCCAGTTGACAAAGGTGACTATATTTTTATGGGAGCTTATACGCCGCAAGCAACCTATGCAATTGGTTTGGATGAACCATTCTCGTATATTTATTCTAAGGATGCGAATAGAGATATTAATCTATAAAGAGGGGCAATGTTAATGAGTGAACCATTAGTGTATATAGAACGTAATCGTCTCAGGCAGCTAATGAAAGATAAATTAGTGAAAGCAGGTTTACCTGAAGAACAAGCGGATAAAACAGCTGACTTACTCATTTTTGCAGATGAACGAGGTGTTCACTCACATGGTGCAGTGAGAATGCAATACTATTCGGAACGTGCATTAAAAGGTGGATATAACCTGAAACCAAAGCTAAGCTTCGAAAAAACGGGCCCTGCCTCAGGGATTTATCACGGGGATAATGCGTTAGGGCATTATGTGAGTTATCAAGCAATGAAAAAGGCAATCGAATTAGCAAAAACATCAGGTATCGGTGTTGTCGGTGTAAAAGAAATGGGACACAGCGGTGCTATTGGTTATTATGCACGTCAAGCAGCATTAGAAGGCATGGCGGCATTAACAGTATGTCAATCTGATCCCATGGTCGTGCCATTTGGTGGCACCGAACCATACTTTGGCACCAACCCAATTGCTTTTAGTGCGCCTAGAAAAGATGGTAGTCCAATACTTTTTGATATGGCAACAACGGTACAAGCCTGGGGGAAAATCTTAGATGCAAGAAGTAAAAACAAATCTATCCCAGACTCATGGGCAGTGGATAAAAATGGAGCGCCAACAACAGACCCGTTTAAGGTAAATGCATTATTACCAATGGCTGGACCTAAAGGATACGGGTTAGCGATGATGGTTGATATTTTATCGGGGAGTTTACTCGGCTTGCCATTTGGCAAGCATGTCACTTCCATGTATAAAGATTTATCAGAGTACCGTCGATTAGGGCAGCTTCATCTCGTAATCAATCCTGAATACTTTGGTGGGAAGGAGCAATTCCTGGAAAAAATATCTCAAATGGTTGAAGAATTACACGACAACCCACCTGCTGAAGGATTTGACAAAGTGTATTATCCCGGTGAAATTCAAATAGATGTGATGAAACAGTATAAAAAAACAGGTATCCCAGTTACAAAGGAAATTTTAGATTATTTAGAGTCAGACAAAATTTACTAATCATGTAATGGAAGGGGGGAATCAGATGCGTGTATCTAAGCAGGAGCTGTTTCATTTAATCAAACAGAAGCTAATCAAAGCTGGATTAAATGAAGGAGCCGCACACGATGTTTCAGATGTATTGACATTCGCCGATCATAGAGGGATCCATTCCCATGGTGCAGTACGTGTGGAATACTATGCCGAACGAATCGCAAAAGGCGGTATTACAGCAAACCCAAACTACACATTTGAACAAACAGGACCTGCATCCGCTGTCTTTAGCGGAGATAATGGTCCAGGTCACCAAGCGGCGAAACAAGCGATGGAAAAAGCAATCGAAATGGCAAAAAATTCAGGTGTTGCTGTTGTAGGCATGAAGAATATCTCGCATAGTGGTGCATTGGGTTATTTTGTTGAAATGGCAGCAGAACAAGACATGGTTGCTTTAAGCATGTGCCAATCAGATCCAATGGTCGTACCGTTTGGAGGAACAGAACCATACTTTGGCACCAATCCAATTGCTTTTAGTGCACCATCGGCTGATGAACGCATGATCACATTTGATATGGCGACAACTGTTCAGGCATGGGGAAAAGTATTGGATGCAAGAAGTAAAAATGAATCGATCCCGGAAACATGGGCAGTAGATGCAGCCGGCAAACCAACAACGAATGCAAGAGATGTCCATGCACTTGTGCCAATTGCCGGTCCAAAAGGTTATGGATTGATGATGATGGTGGATATCTTATCAGGCAGCCTTCTTGGAGTACCTCATGGCGTACATGTATCTTCCATGTATCAAGACCTGACAAAAGGCCGCGATTTAGGGCAAATTCATATTGTGATCAACCCAGCATACTTCACAGATTTAACTGCTTTTAAACAACAGATTTCGACGATGCTTGATGAGTTAAAAGCACAGCCGGCAGCAGAAGGCTATGGAGAAATTTATTATCCGGGTGAGCGCGGTAAATTAAGAAGTGCAAAATATGATAAAGAAGGAATTGAAATTGTAGACGATATTTATAACTACCTCGTTTCAGGCGATGTTCATTACAATCGCTATCATGGAAAGAATAGATTTGCAGAATAACAAAATGGAGGATCATTATGTTATACACAATTATAAAAGAAAACACCTATCAAGATTCTATCGTGTTAATGCTTTTATCAAACAAGTTATCTGCAATAGATGGTATAAACAAAGTTTCTATCATGATGGGAACACCAGCTAACAAAGACATTTTTAAATCTTCAGGTTTGGGCACAGATGAATTGGAAAAAGCAAACCCAAATGATATCGTCATCGTTATAGATACAAACCAAGAAGAAAAGGTATCGGAAGTGAAAGAAGAAGTAGAAGCAGCTTTAAAAGGAGACTCTGCTTCACAAGGCACAGCTAAAGACCAAGAAGCACATAACTGGAAGCGTGCAATGGAGCTTGCGAACAACCCTAATTTGGCATTGATCTCCATTCCTGGTCAGTATGCAGCAATGGAAGCGGAAAATGCATTGAATGAAGGGTTACATGTATTTCTATTCAGCGACAATGTATCTAAAGAAGATGAGGTTAAGTTGAAACAAAAGGCGCATGAAAAAGGATTATTAGTCATGGGACCAGACTGCGGTACGGGAATTATTCACGGCGTGCCACTGGCATTTACAAATATCGTCAATAAAGGAGATATTGGCATTGTGGGTGCATCAGGTACAGGGATTCAGGAAGTGACATGCATCATTGACCATCTTGGTAAAGGTGTAACAAACGCAATTGGTACAGGTGGTCGGGATTTATCAACAGAGGTTGGTGCTACCACGGTTTTAGATAGTATCAAAGCATTAAATCAAGATCCACAAGTAAAAGTGATTACAGTAATTTCTAAACCGCCTGCAAAGGAAGTGCAGCAAAAAGTATTGAACGTCTTAAGAAATATTGAAAAACCGGTTGTTACGTTATTTTTAGGAGATAAACCAACATATCAGGAAGAAAATATTTATCATGCGTATACACTTGAAGAAGCAGCGGTTGTATCTGTTCAATTATCCAATGGCGACAAACCGAATTTTGAGCCGACAGTGGCTGAAAATGTAAACGTGTCGTTAAGAGATTCACAAGTTGGTATTAAAGGTTATTACTCAGGCGGCACCTTGGCATCTGAAGCAGCTATGTTAGTGAAAGAGGCATTCAAAGAGGAAGTGCCTGAAGAGAAGAAAGATGCCTATATCCTAAAAACAAACCATCATGAAATTATTGACTTAGGCGATGATATTTATACCCAAGGGAAGCCGCACCCGATGATTGATCCTGAAAAACGCATCGAAATGCTTGAAACATCTGGAAACGATCCTGCAACAGCAGTCATCATGATTGATAACGTCATTGGCTATGGCAGTCATGATGATATGGCAAATGAATTAGCACCAGCCATTAAACGTATTTTAGCCAATGCACATCAGGGTGGGCGTGAACTTGCAGTGCTTGTAACAGTTGTAGGTACAGCTCGAGATCCTCAAGGTTACGAAAAGCAAATTGAAACATTAAAAGAAAGTGGTGCAATGATTTGTGAGACAAACGACCAAATGGTTCGTACAGCGATTAAACTGGCAGGAGGAAAAGTTGAACAGCCAGTCCTTGATATACAAAAATTTGAACATACCCAAGAAGACTTAACAGTAGACGAAAAAATTGTGTCCTTAATCAATAAGAAGCCAAGTGTGATCAATATTGGGCTGAAAAGTTTTACAACAGCTGTTCAGAAGAGCGGATCAGAGTGTGTTCAATTTAACTGGCGTCCAATTGCTGGCGGTGATGAAAAGTTAATGAAAGTACTTCAATTTCTAAACTACTAAGAAGGAGAGACAATCTAATGGGGTACAAAACAATAAATGAAGCGAACGAAGCTGTTATCCAGAAGATCATAGCAGCTGAACCATTCTTAACGGATGTTGTACCTGCCAAGTCTGTGATTCCTGAATTAGAAGATTATGTGTTATTACATGCCGGGCCTCCAATTAAATATGAAAATATGACAGATCCTATGCAAGGCTCTTGTGTTGGAGCGATTCTTTTTGAAGGATGGGCAGAAGATGAAGAGGGAGCGCGCGGTCTGCTTGAAAACAATAAGATTACATTTATTCCATGTCATCATGTGAATGCAGTTGGACCAATGGGAGGCATTACATCACCTAATATGCCGGTTCTTGTTGTTATGAACAAAGAGAGCGGCAATGAGGCGTACTGTCAAATGAACGAAGGCATCGGTGCAGTATTACGCTTCGGTGCTTATCATGAGCAGGTAATCAATCGCCTGCACTGGATGAAAGATGTGTTGGGTCCAGTGTTAAGTAAGGCCTTAAGAAAAATTGATGGAGGCATAAACGTTAATGTGTTGATGGCTAAAGCTATTGCAATGGGGGATGAATTTCACCAGCGCAATATTGCGGCATCATTGGTGTTTTTAAAAGAAGTTGCTCCAGTAATTGCGGCATTAGATGATGTTGAAAACGAACAAAGTGCAGAAGTTATCCAATTTTTAGCTGATACAGACCAATTTTTCTTAAACATTGCCATGGCGACTGGAAAAGCAATAATGGATGCAGCGCGTACAATCAAACATGGTACAGTCGTTACTGCAATGTGCCGAAACGGTGAAAACTTTGGCATTCGTATTGCTGGTATGGGAGATGAGTGGTTTACAGCACCTGTTCATACACCGCAAGGGTTATATTTTACTGGCTACTCAGCGGAAGATGCAAACCCAGATATCGGTGATTCAGCGATTACAGAAACAATCGGTGTTGGCGGCGTAGCAATGATTGCTGCCCCTGCAGTAACACGTTTTGTTGGAACAGGCGGATTTAATGATGCGCTTGAAACAAGCAATCAAATGGCTGAAATCTGTGTTGGAGAAAATCCGAACTTTGTTATTCCGACGTGGGACTTCAAAGGTGCGTGTTTAGGTATTGATGCACGTAAAGTTGTTGAAACAGGCATCACGCCGGTAATTAACACAGGTATTGCACATAAAATTGCCGGATATGGGCAAATTGGTGCTGGTACAGTTCATCCTCCAATCGAATGTTTTGAGAAAGCAATCACAGCATATGCTGAAAAGCTAGGTTTTCAAGGATGATTTTACAGGCAAGTGCGATTGGTTCAATCGCACTTCAGCTATTAATTGAGGGAAAAACGTTTACTGTACACAGCATTTTTGAAAAAGGTTTGAATATTGTTGATCGGAATGATGAATTGATATTTATCGGCACAAATGAAAATGGGACCTTTCCATTTGGAATCTTGCTTGACTCACAAACGAAGCAAGCACTAAAAGCCGATCTTGAGGTGGGAGATACATTTCACGTTCGCAATAACCATCTTTCCCACAACCGTTTTGAGCTCAATTTTAATGCGAAAATACTTCCGTTATATACGGATTTTAAACATGCAAATATAAATAAATTGAAAGAAAACGTGAAACAAATTTCATTTAAATCGTATGAATCTACTGATTTTGAATCAGCTCGCGTGTCGGACTTGATAAATAAATTACACGATCCAACTGAAAATTTGGAGAAAGAGTTTCGTTACTTTATCGGACGCGGCCAAGGTTTAACGCCGACGGGTGACGATATACTGGTCGGTATATTGTATGGACATTTCATCAACTCTTTTATCGCCGAAAAACACCTTGAAACATTGGGAAGTCTAATCAGAAAACCCTTAACAACCCTTGTCAGCACGCGCTTTTTAACTTGTGCTATAGAAGGTTTATTTAGTTCAAAAATCACAAAATTACAACATGATTCATCTTTAAAAAGTATGAAAAGCCTTATAAAAGTAGGTTCTTCTTCTGGGATGGATACTTTATATGGAATTTATATGGCTTTAACAAAGGAGTGAAAGAAATGGGGAAAAGTGTAGTAATCGCTCTAGGAGGTAATGCAATTTTACAGCCAAAACAAGAAGCAACTTATGCTAATCAATTCAAAAATGTAATCTCTGCAACACGTCATATGATTGAAATTAAAGAAGCAGGACATAAAATTGTGATTACACACGGCAATGGTCCGCAAGTTGGGAATATTATTGCTCAAAATGAAGCTGCCAAAAATGTCGTTGAACCGCTGCCAATCTATGCTTGTAACGCAGAATCACAGGGATTCATTGGTTATATGCTGGAAAAAGCTTTGAAAAACCATATTAAAAAACGGGGCATTACCGCGAATGTAGCTACATTTCTAACAATGGTTGAAGTGGACAAGTATGATAAAGCATTTGAAAAACCAACGAAACCAATAGGAGTATTTTATTCAGAGGAAGAAGCGAAGCAATTAGAAGAAAAAGGATTTACTATGTCAGAAGATGCAGGGCGTGGCTATAGACGAGTTGTGCCTTCCCCGGAACCGAAAGTGATCCATGGGATAGAAGAGATTCGGCGTTTAATTGATGAAACTATTGTTATTTCCTCTGGCGGCGGCGGTATACCTGTATATCGTGACGACAGCGGTCTATTACATGGTCTTGAAGCAGTAATAGACAAAGATCGTTCAGGATTAAAGCTTGCACAACAAATAAATGCTGATGTTTTCATGATGTTGACAGACGTACCAAATGTATTTATCAATTTTGGCAAAGAAAATGAGCAAAAACTAAGCCGAATTACAGTAGAAGAAGCAGAACAATATGTGGCAGAAGGGCAATTTCCTGCTGGCAGTATGCTGCCAAAGATGCAAGCGGCTATAGAATTTGCAAAGTTAGGTAAAGAGGCAATTATTTGTTCATTGGATCAAGCGGCAGCTGCACTAGATGGAAAAGCGGGGACGCGCATAACAAAATAAGACAATCCGCATATGTTCATAAGGAGGATAAAAAGCCAAAATTCCGCCTTTTTTAGATATGACCACATTTGATGCGTCATTTACTTCAAAACTTTCTCTTTATGCTGCGCAGACAGATTTCGAAAAGAAACAATCTATGAAGTCTAGGATCGAAAGTCAAAGGATGAGTGAAAAAATGGATATTTTCCATCTGTTGGTTAAGTAGCTAAATATCATTAGTTAGTAAAAGCTTATTACTTCTTTAAATGCTTTTTTTAATGAAATCTTTTACAGTGGCGTCTTTAGTTAATGTTTGGCGAAATTGGAGGATGGATGCAGTATGGGGTTGAAATAAAAAACCGGAACGAAAGGGTTACCCCTCAGTTCCGGCTTTTTTCATATGCGGGTGCGCCGTTTTTTCCGATTTGTGATGCAGCAGCCGAAAGAACGGCGGCAGCATGGCGATGACGAGAACGACCCTTAACACTTGAACAGCGACGACAAATGTCGAATCGGCGTGAAGGGTAACGGATGTCGTCGCCATTTCCGCGATTCCCCCCGGTGAAAACGCCAAAATGGCCGTCGTCAAAGAAATGCCCGCTACATGGGCAGTCACGGCGGCGCTCAAAATCATCGCAATGATCAGGCCGACGGAGCCGAGGAAGGCGACAATCAGTGTCCGCTTGACGCCGATGAACATCTCTTTATTGATTTTTGAGCCGATCGTTGCACCAAGGCAGATTTGCGACAGCACCGAAAATCCGTGGGGCCACCATGCAGTCAGGCTGAGGCCGGACAACGAACTGCCGGCGATTTGAATGGCGGCGACGCCAACCATGCTTCCGAGCAGCCAAGGCGCTGGAAAGCGCAATAATGCAATCGCCTTGCAAGCCAAAAAAGCGGCCAATACAATGACGGCTGTCCAAGCAATATAAGCTGTTCCGAATTCGGATGTTCCGGCGGCGAGCATCTGGTGGGTGGCGGACTGTGATTCGGGATATTGGGAATGAATGAAAACGACGAAAAAAGGTATCGTCATGACTACCAGCAGCACCCGGATCATCTGTACGAGGCTGACGATGGCCGTGTTGGCTCCCACTTCCTGAGCGACGCCGGGCATGGCGGATAGTCCGCCCGGGGCCGTTCCTACAAAACTCGTCAGCATATCCGCATTGCTGAACCGCCATAAAACAAACCCGGAGAGCAGCGCGAAGATGACGGAAAGGATCAGCATCACCCCGATGATCAGCCAGTTTTCTTTAAAAATGAAAATCACGGACATATTCATTTTCTGTCCGAGTTCAATTCCCAGAAGCATTTGTCCAAAGCTGAGCCATCCTTTATGGATGCCTTTTTGGCTGATTGCTTGTTTCAGCGGAGCCGGCTGAAACAACGACAGACAGGCGGCGGCCGCCATTGTACCGACCATCCATCCGATCGTCATTCCTGTCAATGAAAGAAGAAACCCTCCCAGGCTGCTGATCAATATTAATATGATATCCCGAAGGAAATCATGTTTTATTCTCAAATTAAAACCCTTCTTCCTGTATTGAAAGCCTTTTTGTTCACTAGGTAAAGTATTTTCTATTGATAACTATAATATAATTTTAGCGATTCGTAAAATACGAATTTATTTAAAAGATTAATAAGTAAAACTGATCATTGGAAAACAGGGCATTTCAAAACATAACGGGCAGAGCGGATGAATACAAATAAATTAGATTCATCACAAATAGAGGTGAACCCATGTGAAGCATGACCAGGAATCATTCACCAAAGTTAAATCGTATCGTCCGTTCCACAGCGCTTTTGACCCGTGTCCGCCGCTGGGCAAGAGGTATTACAGAACACCTCCGAATTTATATTTAGGCTTTCAGCCGCGCGGCCTGCCGCAGTTCTCGCCTATGGAGGCTTTAAAAAAAGGGACGCTTTGGCCCGTTTTTTACGATCCTTATGAAAATCCGTATGAGATGGGAGGTAAGGGGGGATGACACACACGTTGCCGCAAGACTATTATCAAAGGCTTCACGAGATTCAGGCGGTCGATTTTGTCATTATCGAGCTCATGCTGTACCTTGATACACATCCGGATGATATCGATGCGATCAAACAATATAACCAGTATGCCGTGTACTCTAAAAGACTGAAAGCGAAATTTGAATCTAAATATGGTCCCCTCGTACAGGGGAGTCCCGATCGGACGGAATCGTACTGGAGCTGGAAAAGAAGTCCTTGGCCATGGCAAGTTTAATGAAGGAAGGGAGTCAGGTTCATGTGGCTTTATGAGAAAAAACTGCAATACCCCGTGAAAGTGAGGGAATGCAATCCAAGGCTGGCTAAATTCTTAATCGAGCAATACGGCGGAGCCGATGGAGAATTGGCAGCCGCGCTCCGCTATTTGAATCAGCGCTACAGCATTCCTGATAAAGTCGTCGGCCTTCTGACCGATATCGGTACAGAAGAATTCGCCCATTTGGAAATGATCGCGACAATGGTTTACAAATTAACGAAAGACGCGACGCCTGAGCAGCTGAGGGACGCCGGGCTTGGCGATCATTACGCAGACCATGACAAAGCCCTGTTTTATCATAACGCGGCAGGCGTTCCATTCACAGCTACATATATTCAAGCAAAGGGCGACCCAATTGCCGACTTATATGAAGATATTGCAGCGGAAGAAAAAGCGAGGGCGACATACCAATGGCTGATCGATATGTCAGATGATCCTGACTTAAATGACGGGCTGGCGTTTTTAAGGGAAAGGGAAATCGTCCATTCACAGCGGTTCCGCGAAGCCGTCGAAATTTTGAAGGAAGAGCGCGACCGCAAAAAGGTGTTTTAACTGTGCGAAAAGCCGAAAATTCCAGGGGTGTCCTGGGATTTTCGGCTTTTTATATCAATCTATTCGGCAGTGGCGGCCAGCATGTCTGTCGCCCAGTCTCTTAAAATATATTTCTGCACTTTGCCGGAGGCAGTCAGCGGGTATTCATCAAGCTGAAACACATACTCAGGAATTTTATAGTAGGAAAGCTGCCCTTTGCAAAATGTCCTGACATCCTCAAGTGACAGCGTTTTGCCTGGTTTGCATTTAATAAAGGCTGCCGTTTTTTCTCCGTACTTTTCATCCGGAACACCGACGACCTGAACATCGACAATATCTTCATGCTCATACAGGAATTCTTCGATTTCGCGCGGATAAATGTTTTCTCCGCCGCGGACAATCATATCTTTTAGACGTCCGGTAATTCTGACATAACCGTCCTGATCCATCTCTGCGAGGTCGCCTGTATGGAGCCAGCCATCTTTATCAATGGCCTTTCTGGTGGCCTCCTCCATCTTGTAATATCCCTTCATGACGAGATATCCCCTTGTGCACAGTTCGCCCTGTTCATGGGGGCCGAGCGCCCGGCCGGTCTCAGGGTCGATGATTTTGATTTCCACGTGAGGATGGACTTTGCCGACTGTTTCAACACGGCGTTCAATTGTATCGGTAATGGTTGTCTGTGTAATAACCGGTGATGACTCTGTCTGTCCGTATGCAATTGTGATGTCTGTCAGGTTCATTTGCTTCATGACTTTTTTCATGACTTCTTTCGGACATGGTGAGCCGGCCATAATACCAGTCCGTAATGAAGAAAGATCATAATCTGCAAAATGTGGATGCGAGAGCTCGGCGATAAACATTGTCGGCACGCCCTGCAGACCTGTGCATCTTTCTTGTTCAACCGTTTGCAAAACCGTTTCCGCTTTGAACTCGATGATCGGCAGCATGGCCGCCCCCGCCGACACGCAGGCAAGCGTGCTTAACACGCAGCCGAAACAGTGGAAAAGCGGAACCGGGATGCACAATCTGTCTCTATTGGTGAGCCCCATTCTGTCGGCGACGATCGCCGCATTGTTGACAATATTATAATGCGTCAGCATCACGCCTTTTGGAAATCCGGTCGTACCCGACGTGTACTGCATATTAATGACATCATCGGGCGATAATGACCGCTCTCTTTCAAAAAGGGCATCATCAGATATGAATTCGCCTTTTTTCGATAGATCTGCAAATGAAATCATGTTTTCCGGTGTCTCTCCGTGTCCGAGATAGACAAGGCGTTCAAGCTTTGGCAATGCCTCCTGATTTCCGGTAATCGAATGAATCATGTCAATATAGGAAGTCCCCTTATAGCCGTCCATTAAAAAGAGTGTCGTCGAATCGGAATGCTCCAGTAAATATTCAAGCTCTCTTGCCTGATAGCTTGTGTTCACAGTGACGAGCACAGCGCCGATTCTCGCCGTTGCGAACTGAAGGAGAATCCATTCCGGAATATTGGAAGCCCAAATGGCGACATGCTCACTTTTCTGGATGCCGAGCGCCATCAGTCCCTTCGCTATTTTTGCTGTTTCTTCAAAAAGCTCCTGATAGGAATACCGCAAATCAAGCTCTGAATAGACCACCGCTTCTCGATGCGGAAACCGGTCTGCAGCTGATTTTAACAGGCTTCCGATTGTTTGCCTTTTTAACGTATCCATAATGCCTCCTAATTTAAAGAAGAATATCGCCCTTATTATAGCACTTTATACTAGTACCAGGTACTATAAAATACCCGGTTTTTTCAACTTCATTCGGCCGCTTTCTCCAATTTCTTGACAGCAAAGTATTGAGCGGCTCCTCCGGCTGCCACAACTGCACAGGACGATAGAAAAAGAACAGCTCCGCCGCAGCGGATGAGGACCACCCCGCCTAAAAAAGGTCCTATTGTCCGGGAAATATCCCAGTGAAGCCCGTAAAACGCGAAATATCTGCCGCGCATATGGGAAGGTGCGATCTTTGAGACGAAGGCTTGAACGTGATTGAACAGCACGCTTTCTCCAGCCGTAAAAACGATTGTGGTCAAGAGCAGCCAAGCCGGAGAAGAAGCAAAAGCAAAGCCGATTGCCGAAAGAGCAAAGCAGCCGTATGAGATGATAACAACCGTGTTCATTTTCAGCTTTTCCGTCCATTTCACGAGCGGAATTTGCAGGACAATGCCAAGCAGGGCGTGACAGACTGTAAAAGAAGCAAGAATAAATAAGAAGTTTTCAAAAAGCTCTGCCAAATAAAGCCGGTAATTTGTCAAGCTGAGCATATAGGAGACTGACCGGGATCGTAAACAGCATCAGAAGCAGGACGGAACGATGATGAAGGAGCATGTCCTGGATGAAAACGGGTTTTTCTTTTTGTAAAATCTCTTTTTGGCTTTTTGACGGAAGCGTCTCAGGCAGCCTAAAATATACGACAAGCCAATAAAGTGAAAACGCGCAAACCTGAAAACCGAAAAGCAAGGCGGGATGATACGAATAAACGGCAAGACCTGAGATCGGGCCGACCGCCGCACCAAAGCCCTCAATGACATGAAGCGCGGCAAACACTTCCGTCCGCATCGCGCTTTCAGTGCAGTCTGAAATTTGCGCGCGCTGTGCGGGAATGTACAGCGCTCCCCCGATTCCGTTCAACATATAAAAAAGGGCAAAAAGCCATACATTGTCAGCGATCATAAATCCGGCCGCCGAGAATGAAGAAGGATGGATCAATTTTTACGGTATTTGGTTTTAGATAGGCAAAAAACAAGAGACGGCCCTTTTGAAGAGCCTTCTCTTTTTAAGATGAATGGCCGGAATGTCCGCCTTCAGCCGATTTAATTTCCAGTATGTCGTCAAGTATTCCCTGGGTCTGAAAAGAGATCTCGTTTTCAGTTCCGAGAATAAAGGCATGATTGTAAGGCCCGTCCTGCGGGTCATTCTGAAAGGACGGCTGAATGTCCGACAAAAAGCTGTAAATAGAGCGGTCAGCCTGTCCATTTTTCAATACAAGCAAAGGCGCATGTTTTCCTAAATGAGAAAAAGGAGCACCTGCGAGAGCAAGGTCAGGCGTCTCTGTCGACGCAAAAGATAAACCGTGTCCGGGAGCAGTGATGCCCCAGCCGAAATTGGTGCTTTTATCTTTATATTTTGCAAAGGCAATCGAATTGGCCACAGGATTGCTTCCCGAGATTCTTTTGACTGTTCCGTATTCTTTTAATGCTTTTTCCGTTTTTTTAGAAACCGCTGTTTCCGGTCCAAGAATGTAAATGTTTGCTTTACCGTTTCTTTTCTTTAATGCCTTTGCCGTTTCTTCGGGGATGCCGCTCTTATCCACATACAATATCGGTTCAGGCATATGAGCGATCCAGTTTACCGCCGGCAGTGTATAAAGCTCTGCATCATTCTCTGACGAGCCGATGATGACGCTCTTTGGGTATTCATCCCCTGCGCCCGCATATTCTTTGTCAATTTCTTTTGCCAGTTCAGCCGGATTGTTGCCCTTCAGCTGTTTTACTTTATAAGAATCAAGCTTCTGAAGAGCTTTTTTGTCAATATTTCCAATGGCCATGATTTGGGTGCCGTCAGAGGCGCCGGTCGGATTTAACCGCTTTATTTCCTTGCGGATGTTGTCTGAAATTTTGTCATGGTCTGTGATTAACATTGGTCCGTTATTCGGGTGATGAATCAGATCCGCCGCTGCAAGAACGGTCTGCCAGGAATCTCCGGAAACCAAAATAACCGCTCCAGGACGATTCTGTCTATGGGTGGCGGGCCAGACTGTTTGCGATGTCATGATGCTTAATTCTTCAGGTGTATTGGCGTTCAGTCTTGTCGTGTTTTTTGTGTCTTTCACGATTAATCCTTCGGCCGCTTGATTGTTGAATTCCGTTGGGAGGGAAGCGGCTGTTTTGTCTTCTTTTACGGAATGGGCATTCATTTGATGCTCATGATGGTTTTTCTCGTGGCCAGTTTCTGAATTTTGACATGCTGCCAGCACGATTGCGGTGATCAGCATGATCAACAGAAAGCCGGATGTCTTTTTCACCTGGATTACCTCCTTCTTGATTCAGCATATGTCCCATAGTATAACCGCAAAATGTGCAAAACCGGTGCAGAAGCCTGAATGATATTTAAAGATTTAGGTTACGTATTGAAATGGTGAATGTTCTGTTGATCCGCTATTTGAAGGGAGGAGATACATGAATGGATAGGCTACTGTTCATACTATTGTCGGGAGGGATACCGACTTATGATGAAAATATGGATAACCGGTCTTTTGCTATTGGCGCAGCCTGCTGATCCGCCTGACAGTTTGACGATCACCCAACAAGGACGGCCGATTGCCGTAGTGAACCGTGAAAACTTTACAATGCCTTTTCCAGGAACTCCAATCATTGATGACAAAAAATACGGTGCGTTTATCGATCAGCTGGATCAACAAATTTACCGGGCCCCTATAAATGCCATCATCAACGACAAGGGAAGAATCGTCCCGGGAAAGGGGGGCTACAAGCTTTATCGACAGGCGTTTAAAGAGCAGTTTTATACCTATTTCTTCGGGAGCGGTCCCTCTAAAGTGGAAGTCCCGGAGTTGAATATTTATCCGAAAGTTGACAGTGAGCTGCTTGCTCACATCCGAGTGCAGCAGATTGGTCGATATGTGACTTATTTTAATTCGGGCAATAAGAGCCGTTCACACAATATCTCACTTGCCGCCAAGGCCATTGACAATCACGTTGTTTTCCCTGGTGAGACATTCTCCTTTAACCGGGTTGTAGGAAAGAGAACCGAGGAAAAGGGGTACATGAGTGCTCCTATTATCGTTAAAGGTGAATTGTCCGAAGGGGTCGGGGGAGGCATTTGCCAAGTATCCTCAACTTTGTATAATGCAGTCGATCGTGCAGGACTGAAAATCGTTCAGCGCTATTCCCACAGCAGGCGTGTCCCGTATGTTCCGCCCGGTCGTGATGCTACGGTAAGCTGGAACGGACCAGATTTTCGCTTCCAAAACAAATATAATCAGCCGGTATTGATTCGGGCCAAACAATATGGAGGAAGCATGGCCGTTATGCTTTACTCCTCAGACGTGATTAAGAACGAGATGCGGGATGTTCCAAAGGCTCCATCCCGGTTGCCAACGGAGAAAAAAGATGATCCATATCATGAATCATCCGCTGATTGAACAGACCCTGCTTGTTTGTGCAGAGCTCTTTCATGCATCGGTTAATATGCAGAGTACAATGGCCGGCTTATTTCTCTGCAGGCAGCCTGATCATAAATTCGCTTCCTTTCGGATATCTGCCGTTCACTGTGATCAAGCCGCCGTGGTGCTCAACCATTTCTTTTACGATGGCGAGTCCCATCCCTGTTCCGCCGGTTTGTCTCGACCTTGACTTTTCTATGCGATAGAAGCGTTCGAATATATAGCTGCGTTCTTCTTCGGGAATCCCGCAGCCCTCATCAGCAACCGTAATGATGATCTCGTCTTTTGATTTCCATGCTGTGACAGTGACTTCCGTATCAGGATCTGAATAATGGCGGGCATTATTCAAGAGATTTGTCATCACTTGAGAGAATCGTTTTTCATCAAGTGATACATACAAATTCTTCGGAATGTAAAAAGAAAGGCCGATTTGTTTTTCGGAAAAAGCGATTTGCGATTTTTGCACTTCTTTTTTAATAAATGTATGAAGGTGAACCCGCTTTTTTTGGATGGTAAAGCTCGGCTGTTTCAGCTTTGTCAGCAAAAATAAATCATCGACCAGCCGGGCAAGGTTGTCCGTCTCTTCCTTAATAATGGATAAATACTGATGTCTGGCGGCATCGTCAAGCTTATCCCTCATTGCAATATCAGTGTAGCCTTTAATATACGTAATCGGCGTCCTCAGTTCATGGGCAACGCTTGATAGAAAGTCATTTCGTTCTTTTTGCAGCCGGTTCAGGCCGGAGGAAAGGTTTTCGATCGAAGCGGCGAGTTCCCCCAGTTCATCATTCCTTTTGATATCGAGTGAAATATCATGTTGGCCGTTCATGATGCTTTCGGTCGTTTCTTTGATCATGATAATCGGTCTTGTCAAAAACCGGCTGAACAGAAAGATGGCGATGACCGTAAAAATACCTGTTAAACCGAAACAGATGATAAAGCGCTTTGTGATGCTCTGTACTAAAGTCTGTATGGAAGACGTCTCCAAATACATAAACACATAGCCGATCGTTTTTCCATCTTTCATTATAGGGCTGATCGCACAGATGTATTTTGCTGTATTCCAATGTGATGACAAGGCGGTGCCGGATCTGGGGATGTTCTTTTCTTCGAAATGAAGGTGCTCTGTCATATCCCCCGGGACGGACTGGGCAAGAATGTGTCTGTTTTTGTCCGTGATGATGACGTTCGTCTCAGCTTCTGTTTCCATCAAGGCGACATGTTCGACCGTCCTTTGGTCAAAATGCTTTTCCAAGACGTCCCTGTGGCTGTTGCCCCTTTTTTGCAAGGCGTGAATTTCATCGTTTATTCTTGTATTGACAATTGAGGAATACAAAGTGACAAACAGGATGGACTCGATAAAGAGGGTGAAGATGAAGAAGGCCCCCGCCAGCTTAAACGAAATGCTTTTCATGATACCTGATTCCTTTGCTCGACCATTTATAGCCGACACCGTAGACGGTCTGGAGATAATTCTGCACGGGAAAGCCCGCTTTTTTCAGGCGGTTTCGCAGATTTCTCATATGTGAATCGACCGTTCGTGTATCAATATCGGCGTCAAATCCCCAAATCTTTTCTATCAATTGGTCTCTCGCCAGCACCTGATCCTGATGATTCAGGAGGACGCCGAGCAATTCAAATTCACTTGGCGTGATGCCGGTTTCCCGATCGTTGATATGGAGCGTATGTCTTTCTTTATTCCAGATTAACCCGTGAAAGTGAATCTCAGTCTGCCGCTTTGTTCTTCTTAATACAGCTTCAATTCTGGCGAGAAGAACTTTTTCACTGAACGGCTTTGTTAAATAATCGTCGGCACCCCCGGTCAACCCCCTGACGATGTCGTCCTGTCCGTTTTTTGCGGTGAGCATGATAATCGGAACGTTTGTGATCTTCCTGATTTTCGCACAGGTTGTCCAGCCGTCCATCTCAGGCATCATCACATCGAGGATGACCAAATCAAAAGCGTGCTGTTCAATCAGAGCAAGCGCTTCTTTACCGGAAGCGGCTTTCGTGCATGTAAAGTTTTCCAAAAAAAGCTCAAGCAGATCAAGCATCCGGATTTCGTCATCTACCAATAAAACGTTCAATGTTTCAGCACCTCTTTACTGACTGAAGTGAAAAAAGATTGTCATATTGTTAAAATATACCCTATAAGGGTATATTGATCAAGTTCACCGCAGTCAGTTGAAAAGGAGTACGCTCTACTGTTTTGTCATAAAATACAAAAACCAGACAGCGTGGTTTTGTTCATCGGCAGCCGCACGTTTGAATGCCTCTTTGATCTTCCGGTCTTGTGCGTGATCTGACGTCTCTAAATAGAAGTCGACCGTTTCCTGTTCATCTTTAAAAGCGAATTCCAAACCTGCTTGGTATTGAGCTGGACAGGGTTCGGTTATTTTAATATCCGGTTTTCTGCCGGCCAGAGAAGTATAAAACGCTAGAAACGTATTAAAATGACGGATTTCGTCTTGTCTGATCTCTAATATTTGTTTTTTAATTTCGGGATTTGCCGCCATTTGCGCGAGTTTTTGGTAGCATATGACCGCGCTGTGTTCGCCGTTTATCGCTTTCCCAATATCTTTAATCAGCCGGCTGTTTTGCCTGGCGGGGAAGGCGGGATTATACGGTGGAACATGCCACATCCTGCATCACCTCATGCTTTTTCATGGTTATCGCCCTGTCAGTATATGAGCGGAAGCGTCTGCATGTGCCGGAGAAAAAGTGTCAATTATGTCAGATGAATTGAATCTATTTAAAAAAAATGAAGATTGACGTAAAATGGATTTTAGCGTCGAAGTACTTACATACAAATTGGAGTGAGATTGATGAAAAAGGCGTTTTTACTGGGAATGACCATGATTTTAGCGTTTTTGCTTTTCGGCTGCCAGGCTGAAAAAGACGCATCAGGAAAAGGAAAGTCTGAAGATGTTCAGCTTACGGTCTCTGCGGCCGCGAGTCTGAAGGACGTGATGACTGAGCTTGCGGCTGACTATAAGAAGGATCACCCAAATGTCAGCGTTAAGTTTAACTTTGGTTCATCAGGAGCACTCCAGCAGCAGATTGAACAGGGAGCTCCGGCAGATCTGTTTTTTTCGGCTGCGGAAGACAAATTTGATAGACTGGTTGAAAAAGGTTTAATTTCAAAGATTGATTCCGTCAAGCTGCTTGAAAACACATTGGTGCTGATCGTTCCAAAAGGGAAAGCCCAGCAGGTCAGCGGCTTCGAAGATTTGACGAAAAGCGGAGTCGAAAAGCTTGCGATTGGCACGCCTGAATCAGTTCCCGCCGGAAAATATGCGAAGGAAACATTGACAAACCTTCATCTCTGGTCAAAGGTTCAATCTAAAATCGTTTACGGCAAGGATGTAAGACAAGTGCTTTCCTACATTGAAACGGGCAATGCGGACGCAGGTGTCGTGTACCGGACGGATGCCCTCACTTCCGATCAGGTGGAGGTAGCGGAAACCGCCGCTTCTAAGCTGCACACTCCGATCATTTACCCGCTCGGCATTGTGAAACAAACGAAGCATAGAGAGCAAGCTGAAGCGTTCTACAAATTTTTGCAAAGCGATCAGGCGATTCAGAAGATGGAAAAGTACGGATTTAAGAAGGGCTGATCACCGGGATGTTTGAGGAATTTCTTTCCCCGATCAGGATTTCCGTCCAGGTGGCTGCCGCGGCGGGCGTCATTGCCGTCATAACCGGCGCGGTTGCGGCGAGAATGCTGGCGCATAAAAGGTTCAAAGGCAAATCTGTCATCGAAACGGTTTTGATGCTGCCGCTCGTCTTACCGCCGACCGTCGTCGGCTTCTTCTTAATCGTGATATTCGGCAGACAGAGCGTGATCGGCCGCTTGATTGAAAAAGTGTTTCAGGCGCCGGTGATTTTCACATGGTGGGCGGCGGTGATCGCAGCGGCAGTCGTCGCTTTTCCGCTGATGTACCAGTCGGCGAAATCGGGTTTTTTGGGTGTTGACCGTGAAATAGAAGATGCGGCAAGGGTTGATGGCGCAAATGAATGGAAGGTGTTTTTATTCGTTACCCTGCCGCTTGCGTCAAACGCGATGATCACAGGCAGCGTGCTCAGTTTTGCCAGGGCGCTGGGCGAGTTTGGGGCGACGCTTATGTTTGCCGGCATTATTCCCGGAGTGACGGAAACCGTTCCAACGGCAATCTATTTGGCGATTGATTCGGGGAATATGACGATGGCATGGCTGTGGGTGGCCTCAATTGCGGTAATCTCGTTCTTGATGCTGTTTTTTGTACAGTTTAAACAAAAATAACCGTATGGGAATAGCGCTCATACGGTTTTTTCCAGTTTTGAAGAATGGTTATTTTCTAGATGATTCGATAGAATAGAAAGGTAATGAAGACAGAAAGGAGACGGACATAGTGGGAGCAGTTTTTTTATCAGGCAGGTCCGGGAGTGGGAAAACGACCTTTATCTTGGATGACATCAGAGAAAAGCTTCGCCATGACCCGCTCGGGAAACCGATCATTTTTCTAGTCCCGGATCAGATGACGTTTTTAATGGAATATGAGCTTAGTAAAACTCCTGATTTGGGCGGGACGATCCGCGCCCAGGTTTACAGTTTTTCAAGGCTTGCCTGGCGAATCCTCCAGCGCACGGGAGGCATGAACCGTCCGTTTCTGACGGGAACCGGCATTCAAATGCTGCTTCGCAAATTGATCGAAGAGCATAAGGATGAGTTTAAAGTGTATCAAAACGCGAGTGACAAAAGCGGTTTTACGGAGCAGGTTGAACGAATGCTGACCGAGTTTAAACGGCACTGCCTGACGCCAGATAGCATTCGCGAGATTATGCAGGGAAGCGGGACGTCGGAATATGAGGATGAACGGATTCTTTCCGACAAGCTCCACGACCTCTATATTTTGTACAGCAAGATGGAAGAAAGCCTCAAAGATCAATATGTTCAGTCAGAAGATTATTTGACACTCTTGGCGGAACAGATTCCGCATGCCGAAGAGATCAGGGAAGCTTCCATTTATGTGGACGGTTTTCACCAATTCACCCCGCAGGAGATGCTCGTCCTTGAACAGCTGATGGCACATGCGCCGGAGATTACATTTTCTTTGACGGCGGATCGGCCCTTTACAGGAAACATACCGCATGAATTGCATCTTTTCCGGATGACGGGAAAGGCATATTTTGATCTTCACCAAAAAGCACGGGAGCTCGGCCTTGATGTGTCAGAAATCCGCCTGGAAGAAGCGAAACGGCATAAGCACGCGCCGGAGCTGCAACATGTGGAGCGTTATTTTGATGAAAGGCCGGCAAACGCGTACACAGGAAAAATAGAGTCTTTCCGCATCATGCAGGCGGCTAACAGAAGAACCGAGATTGAAGGGATCGCCAGGGAAATCCGCTCCCTGGTCCGCAGCGGCGCGTTCAGGCTGAAAGATATCGCGGTGATCGCCCGCAATCTTGAAGATTATCAAGACGCGATCAAAGAAGTGTTTACAGATTACGGACTTGCGTTTTTCATAGACGGCAAAGAGTCCATGCGGAACCATCCGCTGATCGAACTGATTCGTTCAACACTTGATATCATTAAAGGAAACTGGAGATATGAAGCGGTATTCCGCTGCATCAAAACAGAGCTTTTATTCCCCGGGGACAAGCCGAAGGAACGGGTGCGGGAACAGGTAGACCAGCTAGAAAACTATTGCATTGCTTATGGTATTCAAGGGAACAGGTGGACAAGCAGTGAACCGTTTGTTTACAGAAGATATACTTCATTGGATGAGGACTTTGCACAGACCGACCGGGAAATTGAGACTGAGAACATGCTCAATGAATTAAAGGACTGGATTGTGCCGCCTGTTCACCGCCTGCAAAAACGCCTGAAAAAAGCGGGATCGGTGAGGGAAATGGCTGAAGCCGTTTATCTCTATCTTGAAGAGGCCGATATTCCGCTGAAGCTTGAAGAGGAAAGGCGGATTGCCGAAGAAAGCGGCCGGATCGAGGAATCAAGACAGCATGAACAGGTCTGGGACGCCGTCATTCAATTATTGGACGAGTTTGTGGAAATGATGGGGGACGAGCGCATATCGTTTTCCTTGTTTCAGCAAATGATCGAAACCGGTTTGGAGTCGTTAACATTCTCGCTGATTCCGCCTGCGCTTGATCAGGTGTTTATCGGCAATATGGATTTATCCAGAATGTACGGTATCAAATGCACGTTTCTCATCGGGGCAAACGACGGCATCCTGCCGGCAAGGCCGACCGATGACGGGGTTTTGACAGATGACGACAGGGAGTGGCTGAAAAGAAACGGGGCGGCGCTTGCGGCAACGGGAAGAGAACAGCTGCTTGATGAAAATTATTTGATCTACATGGCGCTCTCAAGCCCTTCTCATCAGCTCTATGTTTCATATCCGATCGCAGATGCCGAAGGGAAAACGCTGCTTCCCTCAACTATTGTGAAGCGGTTAAACGAACTGTTTCCGGATCATGCCGAGAAGATGCTCGCCAACGAACCGGAACAGCTGGATGATGAGGCACAGCTTGAATTTCTCGTCAATAAAAGCACTGCTTTAAGCTATTTGGCGGGGCAGCTCGGGATCTGGTCGAGACAGTACGCGATCAGCGATGTATGGTGGAGTACATACAACTTTTTGATGGATGAGCCTGATCGGCGATTTTCACAAAATGTCCTGTCGAGCTTGTTTTTCCGAAACAAAGTTCACACTCTCAATCAGCGGGTAAGCCGGGAACTGTACGGGGAGCACATCCAGGGGAGCGTGTCGCGGATGGAAATGTACAAAGCCTGTCCGTTTTCCCACTTTGCTTCCCATGGCTTAAAGCTGAAGGAACGCCAATTTTTCAAACTTGAAGCTCCGGATATCGGCCAGCTGTTTCATTCAGCGCTGAAGCTGATCTCAGACCGTCTTCATGAACTGAAGCTCGATTGGCGCGACTTGACGAAAGAACAATGTGATGCACTATCAAGCGATGCGGTAGAACGGCTCGCGCCGAAACTGCAAAAAGAGATTTTGCTCAGCTCAAACCGTCACCACTATGTGAAGCAAAAGCTGCAAAAAATTATCGCGCGGGTATCCGGCATTTTAAGCGAGCATGCGAAAGCGAGCGGGTTTGCTCCCGTCGGTCTCGAGCTTGGCTTCGGCGGAAAAGGTCCGCTTCCTCCGATGCGGTTTACTCTTAAAAACGGCTGCACAATGGAGCTTGTCGGCCGGATTGACCGGGTGGATAAAGCCGAGAGCTCAAAAGGGCTGCTGCTGCGAATCGTGGATTACAAATCAAGCGATAAAGGCCTTGATCTGGCTGAAGTGTATTACGGCCTTGCGCTGCAAATGCTGACATATCTTGATTTGTCCATCACCCATTCGGCGGATTGGCTCGGGATGAAGGCCTCGCCGGCCGGAGTTCTTTATTTTCATGTGCACGATCCGATGATTCAGGCCTCCGCACCGCTCGGCCTGGATGAGATTGAAAAAGAAATATTTAAGAAATTTAAGATGAAAGGGCTTCTGCTGGGAGACCAGGAAGCCATCAAGCTGATGGACACCACCCTTGAACAGGGCAGGTCCGACATCATCAGCGCAGGCTTGAAAAAAGACGGTTCGCTCCGTTCGGATTCTGCGGTCGTCAGAGAAGAAGATTTTCACTTATTAAGACACCACATCCGCCGGACGTTTCAAAAAGCCGGCGAGGAGATTACAGACGGTAAAGTGGCGATCGAGCCTTATAAATTAAAAGACAGGACCCCGTGCACATTTTGTTCTTTCAAATCATTCTGCCAGTTTGACGAATCGCTTGAGGAGAATGAGTACCGGGTATTGAAGCCGGAAAAAGACAATGTGATATTGGATTGGCTGAAAAAGGAGGATGAGGCAAATGGAGATGGCTAAGCCGAAGAACAGCACATGGACGGATGATCAATGGAAAGCGATTGTCTCATCCGGACGGGACATTCTTGTCGCGGCGGCCGCCGGTTCCGGAAAAACGGCTGTCCTTGTCGAGCGGATCATCCGGAAAATTACGGCCGAGGATAACCCGATCGATGTCGACCGGCTGCTTGTCGTCACATTTACAAACGCATCCGCAGCCGAAATGAAGCACAGGATAGGTGAAGCGCTTGAAAGGGAGCTTGCCGAACATCCCGGCTCCCTTCATTTGCGCAGGCAGCTTTCCTTGCTGAACAAGGCAAGCATTTCAACCTTGCACTCTTTTTGCCTTCAGGTCGTTCGCAAATATTATTATATGATCGACGTTGATCCGGCCTTTCGGATCGCCGACCAGACAGAAGGAGAGCTGCTTGGCGATGAAGTGCTTGACGAGCTGTTTGAGGAAGAATATCAAAAAGGCGATCCGGCTTTTTTTGAACTGGTTGATCGATATACGACAGACCGCCATGATCTGGATTTGCAGTACCTGGTGAAGCGGGTCTATGAGTTTTCCCGCTCTCATCCCGATCCGGAATCCTGGCTTGAAAAGTTTGTCGAGCTGTATGACGCAGATGCTGACGCGAAGGTAGAAGCACTGCCGTTTTATCCTTATATCAAGGAAGATGTCGAACTCGCTCTGAAAGGTGTGCGGGAAAAGCTGGCCCGTGCGCTTGAGCTGGCAAAACAGCCGGGAGGCCCTGCGCCGCGCGCGGAAAACTTTCTCGATGATTTGGCGCAGATCGACAATCTGATCAGGCATCAGGATGATTTCGCGGCGCTTTATAAGCTTGTGTCCGCCGTTTCATTTCAACGGGCAAAGCCGTGCAAAGGAGATGAATTCGAGCCGTCTTTAATCGAAGAAGCGACAGAGCTGCGAAACAGTGCGAAAAAACAGCTGGAAAAGCTGAAAACCGATTATTTCACGCGGACTCCTGATCAGCATTTGGCAAGTTTGAAGGAGATGAAGCCCGTCATCAAGACGCTTGTCAAGCTTGTCATCGAATTCGGCAGACGCTTTAAGGCGGTGAAAAAAGAAAAGGCCATCGTCGATTTCTCCGATCTTGAACACGACTGTCTGGCGATTTTGACAAAGAAAAATGAAGCGGGGGAAACGGTCCCGAGCGAAGCTGCGGCCCATTACCGGCATCAGTTCCATGAAGTGCTTGTCGATGAGTACCAGGATACAAACCTTGTCCAGGAGGCCATCTTAAAGCTGGTCGCCAAGGAGGAGCATGAGGGAAATCTCTTTATGGTGGGCGATGTCAAGCAGTCGATCTACCGATTCCGCCTGGCTGAGCCGCTGTTATTCCTCTCAAAATATAAACGGTTTACAGATGATGGATCAGGCGCCGGACAGAAAATCGATTTAAATAAAAACTTCAGAAGCCGTTCCGACATTTTAGACAGCACCAACTTTCTGTTTAAGCAGCTTATGGGGGGAAAGGTCGGCGAAGTTGACTATGACGAGCAGGCAGAATTAAAGCTCGGCGCGTCATATCCTCCAAATGACAGCACAAAAACGGAAGTGCTGATGATTGAAAATCAGGAAAACAGCGCGGATGAAGAGGCGGAAGAGCTGGAAACGGTTCAGCTTGAGGCGAGGGCCATGGCAGGACGGATCCGCGAGCTGATATCCGGGAAATTCCAAGTGTATGACGGCAAAACGAAAACAACGAGAAACATCGAGTACCGCGACATCGTGATTTTATTGCGGTCAATGCCGTGGGCGCCGCAGATCATGGATGAATTCAAACAGCAGGGAATTCCGGTTTACGCGAATTTGTCAACAGGCTATTTTGAAGCGACAGAAGTCGCAGTCACGCTTTCGCTGCTGAAGATAATCGATAATGCATACCAGGATATCCCGCTGGCATCCGTTCTCAGATCGCCGATTGTCGGCCTTGATGAAAATGAGCTGTCCCTGATCAGAATCAGGGATAAAAAAGCTCCTTTTTATGAAGCGCTGAAAGCGTATATCGCCTCGTCCGACCCGGATGACACCCTTAATGAAAAGCTGAGCCGCTTTGACCGGCTCCTCAAAAAGTGGAGGACATATGCAAAACATCATTCAGTGGCTGAGCTGATCTGGGAAATTTACCGGGATACGAAGTATTTGGATTATGTCGGCGGAATGCCGGGCGGAAAGCAGCGGCAGGCCAACTTGCGCGCGCTTTACGACAGGGCCAGATCATATGAATCGACATCCTTTCGCGGCTTGTTCCGCTTTTTGAGATTTATAGAACGAATGCAGGAGCGGGGCGATGATCTCGGAACCGCAAGAGCTTTGAGCGAACAGGAAGACGTCGTCCGGCTGATGACGATTCATTCAAGCAAAGGGCTTGAGTTTCCAGTCGTATTTACGGCAGGACTTGGCCGGAATTTTAACATGATGGACTTAAACAAATCATATCTGCTTGATAAAGAGCTCGGTTTCGGGACAAAGTTTATCCATCCAAAATGGCGGATCAGTTATCCGACGCTGCCGCTTATCGCAATGAAGAAAAAAATGCGCCGCGAGCTTTTATCAGAAGAGCTCCGCGTCCTGTATGTCGCCCTAACCCGGGCAAAGGAAAAGCTGTTTTTGGTCGGTACGGCGAAGGACAAGGAAAAGCTATTGGCAAAATGGCGGTCTTCCGCTTCCCGATCCGAATGGCTGCTGCCTGATTTTGAACGTTTTCAGGCCAAATCCTATCTCGATTTTATCGGGCCCGCATTAATGCGGCACAGGGATATGTCTGACGATTTACCGTCGCCGAATGATGAAATCTATCATCATCCGTCCCGTTTTACGATCAGCTGGATCTCTTCCGCAGAGCTTGAAGCTGAAGATCAGGCTCACACCGAGGAGGAAAAGCATGACCGGCTGTCACTGATTAAAAAAGGGCTGCCGATCGATGGACCATTTGATTATGAGGAGGAAGTGCGCGAGAGGCTGACATGGTCATACCCTTATCAAGACGCGTCCCGCATCCGCACAAAACAGTCTGTCTCCGAAATCAAAAGGCAGAAGGAATATGAGGATGAATATGGCGACCGATCATTGATTCGCCCGGCACAAGAGACTGTATTGTTCAAAAGGCCTTCCTTTATGATGGCGAAAGGGCTGACGGCTGCCGAACGGGGAACGGCGATGCATACGGTCATGCAGCACCTCCCGTTGACCCATGCCCCGCAAGCGGATGAGCTTGGCCGCCTGCTTGACAGGCTTGTCGAGAAAGAGCTTTTAACAGAAGATCAGCGTGCGGCGATCGAAGAAGACGATATTCTCGCGTTTTTCGAAACGGACATAGGTGAAAAACTGCTGAGCGCCCGGCGGGTTGAACGGGAAGTTCCCTTCAATATGACGCTGCCCGCCCAGGACGTATATCCCGGCATGAACACAGCGGATGAACCTGTATTGATTCAGGGGATTATTGACTGTTTGTTTGAGACGGATGATGGATTTTATTTGCTCGATTACAAAACAGACCGGATACACGGCAAATTTAGAAGCGGCTTTGAAGGAGCGGAGCCGATACTGAGAAAACGCTATGAAACACAGATCAATCTCTATGCGCGGGCCGTCGAAACGATGTTGAAGACGCCTCTGAAAGGAAAGGCCCTTTACTTTTTTGACGGCTGCCATGTGCTAATGTTTTGACGACATATTGAGCTCCCCCCAAGCCTAGGGCGCGGGGGAGGTTTTTGATCAAAAGAGAGGTGAAAAAGCTTGCGAATTTTACATACGGCGGACTGGCATTTAGGAAAGACGCTTGAAGGAAGAAGCCGCCTGAAAGAGCAGGAGGACTTTCTTGATGAACTTGCAATGATCGCAAGAGATGAGAAAATCGATGCCATTGTCATGGCCGGGGACGCTTTTGATACTGTAAACCCGCCTGCTCTGGCGGAACAGCTGTTCTATGAAAGCCTCTCTGCTTTATCTGATAAAGGTAAGCGGCCTGTCGTGGTCATTGCCGGAAACCATGACAATCCTGACCGCCTTTCAGCGGCATCTCCGTTAACGACAGACCACGGGATTCATCTGATCGGATATCCGCAGGCAGAGCCTGTAGACATAGAAATTCCTTCTTCAGGGGAATTTCTTTCTGTCGCAGCGCTCGCATATCCTTCTGAATCAAGATTGAATGAAGTGCTGTCTGAAACATTTGATGAAAAGCTGCTCCGCGATCAGTACGACGAAAAAATAAAACAGACCTTCCAGCATATGAGCCGAAAGTTCAGAAAAGATGCCGTTCAGATCGCGGCGAGCCACATTTATGTCGCCGGCGGCAGCCAGACTGATTCTGAACGGCCGATCGAAGTCGGAGGCGCGTATACGGTGGCTGCGGAAAGCCTGCCTGAAACAGCCGCATATGTGGCGCTCGGGCATCTGCATCGCCCGCAGACGATCAAACGCGCCCGCACGCTTGCCAGGTATTCCGGTTCTCCGCTCGCCTACAGCTTTTCAGAAGCCGGATATGCTAAATCGGTCACAGTTGTGGAAGCCGAACCGGGCGGGCCGGCAGAGTGGAAAGAAATTTTCCTGTCGAGCGGAAAACCGCTTGTGAAATGGAAGGCGACGGAAGGGATCTCGCAAGTGTACAGATGGCTTGAAGAAGAGCGTGACAAAAACGCCTGGATCGACCTTGAAATCCATCTGACAGACCAGCTTTCGATTGAAGAGATTCATCGATTGAGAAAAGCGCATCAAGGAATCATTCACATTCGTCCTGTTTTTCATGACACTTTGTCGTCAGCCGAACAAACGGTTCAGTCCCGCCATGTCCCGATTGAAGAAAGGTTTAAAACGTTCTATGAAAGACAGACCGGCGGGGCGGTTCCCGATGAAGAGACCGTAAAACTGTTTTTGGAGCTTGCCTCAGGAACGGAATTGGAAGAGGGGGATGACATATGAAGCCGATTTCCCTGTCCATAAAAGGGCTGCACAGTTTCAGGGAGGAACAGGTGATTGATTTCGAAAGCCTGTGCGGTGCAGGCGTATTTGGCATATTCGGGCCGACCGGAAGCGGAAAATCATCGATTTTGGATGCGATGACATTGGCTCTATACGGAAAAGTAGAGCGGGCGGCCAATAACACGCACGGCATTTTAAACCATGCTGAGGACGAGCTTGCCGTTTCCTTCACGTTTAAGCTGCAAACCGGCCATGAGACGGCCTATAAAGTGGAACGCGTCTTTAAACGAACGGACGCCACAAAAGTGAAAACCTCCATATGCCGCTTCATTGAAATGAAGGAAGAACAGATCGTGTTGGCTGATAAAGCAAATGAAGTCAACCGCAAAGTCGAAGAGCTGCTCGGCTTAACGATCGATGATTTTACGAGGGCGGTCGTTCTTCCACAGGGAAAATTCGCTGAATTTCTTTCTTTAAAAGGAGCAGACCGCAGACAGATGCTTCAGCGTCTTTTCAATCTTGAGCAGTATGGAGACAGGCTTGTGAAAAAACTTAAAAAACGGGTGCAGGCAGCTCAGGCGAAAAAAAATGAAATGCTTGCCGAACAAGCGGGCCTTGGAGAAGCCGATAGCGAGGCGCTGAAGCGTGCGGAAAAGCATCTTGAAGAAGCTGAACACGCTTTGCAAAGCAAACGGCTTGAACGGGACAGTGAGATTCAGCATTTTACCGAATGTCAGGAGATTTGGAATCTGCAAAAGGAAAAAGAAGGATATCTCAAAGAGGAAGAAGAACTCCTGAAACAAAAGGACCTGATGGCGGAAAAAGAAAACAGCCTGCGTCTTGCCGAAACCGCAAACACGCTGAAACCTTACGCTGATGCATATCTTGACGCACAAAAAGACGCGGCGCGCGCCGAGAAGGAAGAGAAGCAGGCCCGGGAAGAACTGCAAAAATATGAAGTTCTTCATGAGAAAGCGCATCAGGAATACGAAACCTTCAGGAGCATCAAAAAGGAAACAGAACCAGAGCTTTTGAAGCAAGAGGAGCAATTGACAGCTCTCAAAGAGATCGAAAAAAAGCGCCTCGCCGTCCAAACAGAAGCCGATGCGAAACTTCGTGAGAAGATGGAAAAAGAAAAAGACATCAAAAAGACAACTGAAGAACTGGAAAAGGTAAAAAATCTGCTGGAGCGGGGGACAGCGAGGCAGAATCAGCTGAAGGCCGAACTGAAGTCTGTTCAGGTATCCAGTGAAGAGCGAAAAAATTGCACGTACGCCAATCAGCTTGCATTTCAAATCGGGCAGCGCAAAAAGGAGACCGAGACGGAACAAGAGAGGCTGAACAAGCAGCAGGCCGTGATCAGCCGGCTTCAGAAAGAACAGGAAACGCTTGAGCGCGGGATCAAAACAGAAGAAGAACATATCCAAGCGGTGTTTGCCGCGGTCGAACGGGCTTATGCGATGGTTTGCGAGACGGAACGCGCCCTGTCTGAAACCGTCAATCTTGCTGCCAAACAGCGGGATGACTTATCTGCCAAACGTGAACATGCAAGAACGGACGAGCTGACAAGAGAATTATCAAAACAGCTTAAAAAAGGAGAGCCATGCCCTGTCTGCGGTTCCATCCTGCATGAAAAACCCGCCCATACCAATGTGGAAAACATCTCGATAAAAGAGATGGAAGCGGAATTGCGGCAAGTTGAAAGCATGATTGAAGCAGGTTCAGGGCTTGCCCAGGAATTTCTTTCAGCAAAAGTGGCGCTTGAACAGCAGTCTGACCATCTTATCAATGAATGCCGATTTTTAATGAGAAGCGAGCCTGGCATGCCGGAAGTTGCCGCCGCATTTGAAGAAACGGACATACCCGAACGCTTCCGCCACATCGGTTTTGAATGGAAGGGAATCAAGCAGGACCTCGCTGACATCAAAAGCCGCATGTCTACGCTCCTCACCGCTTACAAGGAAGCATCAAAAAAACGCGAGCAGATTCGCGAACGGATCAGCTATGAAGAAAAAGAGCGGGAACGGCTTCAGAGCCGCGTCGGCGAGCTCAGCGATTCGCTGGACGAGCTGGAAAACAGCTTTCACGAACAATTTGACAGCCTGTCATATGAGCAGGCTCAACAATGGCAAAAATCGATTGAAGAAAAGGACCTTGCGGCAGAGGATTATGAAAAAAGAATTGAAACAAGCGTCCGCTTTCTGCAAGAACATGAACAGCAGAAAGAAGAGCTGGCAGAGCGCTTGTATACGCTCGATAAAGAACGGCTTGATCTCCATTATCTGATTGAAAGCCTGAAAAAAGAAATAAGCGAATATCAAAAAGAGCTCAAAGATTACCCTCACACAGCCGCCATTGATCAACGGCTGCAAGATGTGAAGACACAATTGAAAGAGCTGAATGAACGCGATCAGACGCTATACGATCAGCTGAAGGAGACAGAGTCGCAAGCGAACCAATTGAGCGCCCGGACAAAGGGCTGTGAGCTCGCATTGCGGGAAGCTTCGGCAAGGCTGAAAAAAGCGTCCGGCATCTGGACGGAAAAGGCTGAACACACAATGTTTGAAGATGCCGCCGATGTCAAAAAGCACATCATGGACCAGGAGGAGCTTGACCGTTTGAAACAAGACATCCAAACGTACTGGGATCAAACAAAACAATGCAAATCAAATGTCAGGCGGATCGAGGAAAAGCTCGGAGGCAGATCGCTTTCCCAGGAAGAATGGGAAAAATCGGCCATTCGCAAGCAGCGCGCAGAGGAAGCATTCACCGCGGCGCTTGAGGAAAAAGGAGCGGCGGTAAAAGCGCTGAATGTAATGCGCGAGAACCATAAAAGATTTAAGGCGCTTGAAGCTTCCTTGAAAGAGTGGCAGACTCATATCGATCGGCTTGATAAACTTCAAGCTGTATTTAAAGGGAACAGCTTTGTCGAATATTTGGCCGAAGAACAGCTGGAAAGCGTCACAAGAGATGCGTCGGCAAGACTCGGCGGACTGACGAGACAGCGGTATGCGATTGAGGTCGATTCGGAAGGCGGATTTGTCATGAGGGATGATGCCAACGGCGGAGTCAAGCGTCCGGTCACGAGCTTGTCCGGCGGTGAAACCTTTCTGACTTCCCTTGCGCTGGCGCTTGCTTTATCCGCTCAAATCCAGCTTCGCGGAGAATACCCGCTGCAATTCTTCTTTTTGGATGAAGGGTTTGGAACGCTTGATCAAGACTTGCTGGATACGGTGATCACAGCGTTGGAAAAACTCCAATCCGACAATCTGTCAGTCGGTGTGATCAGTCACGTCCAGGAGCTCAGGGCTAGACTGCCGAAAAAATTGATCGTCCAGCCGGCAGAGCCGAGCGGCAGAGGAACTGCCGTATCGCTTGAAATGATTTGACATGTTTTTCGCTGCTAAGATTAAAATGATAGAGCGGATGCATCAATTCAAAAGCAGCCTCCTTCTGTATGAATGAGGCTGCTTTATGCATTTCCGACAACATCCGAGTCGCTGACATCGGGGTCTATATAATTTGTAGCATTTAAACCATTGTTCACGATTAGGAAATCTCCTGTATTTCCGGCACCTGAACCAAGTGCGGATTTTGAAGTGCTTTTTGGAGAAAGGTAAAAGGAATCACCGAAATTTACTACTCCCCCTGATATAGAGTTGATCTTGATAGGTCCGACAATTGCTGGCATGATTGATCGACACCCTTTTTAGAAGTCTCGAGACAGTATATGCGGGCCTTTTCGCTATTGTGAATTCCTAGGGGGGAGGTTTCGAATATGCTTGATCCTTGTGTCGGTATCTATGCTGCGGGTTGATCCTATATGGGCAGTTGATGAAGAAGAAACACTTTGAATCTTGATGGCTCTCACGCGAATGACCGGGTTTTCATGGAAAAACGCGGAACATACGCCTGTTTCCGGAAGCGGTTGGGGGACAGGCTGTTGGAAAAGCTGATAATCTTCCTGTTTAAAAGAGCCTTCATTCCCCAGATAATCAGCAAGATAGCGTTGGATGGCGAGAACCTTTTCCCTGAAAAACAGTTCTTCTGAATCACCGATTTGAAGCGTGCTGCCGGCCCCGACAAACTGCAATTTTAAGAATTTCACTTTGGAAGTTCTATTCAGCATTATTCAGGCGCCAGCGGGGTGATTGCCCCGATGATAAGAGATTCCGGCGGCGTATCAAAAATCGATGAGAGCGAAATGGATTCTGTATCTCCGATTAAAAAAACGGAGGAGCTTGAAACCCCGGTGATTTTAATGTTGCCTACGTCCAAACAGCGGTTTACAACAGTAAAATTCATTCGTTTTCATTTCCTTTCATTTCATCAGGTATCGCTTTTAGAAAATGTTCAATCGCCCGGATGATATCGCGCTTCACATGTTCGGCCAGCTTTTCCGCCTGCTCCCTCGGTGAAGCGGATTCTTCGGTTTTTACATGCTTGGCATAATAGCGGATGCGGCTGTCTACCTGTTTTCGGATGTCTTCAATGATATGGTGCCGGTTTGTATCATCCAGCTTGCTGTCATACCGGTTTTCCAGCTGTTCCAGGTGATGGGGGATTTCTTCGTTTAAATAAGCGTCAACAAGCTGTCTTGCATGCTGGATCAGCTGACCGTTCATTTCCTGTTGGAGCATCCCGATTTCCGGCGGATGCTGGCCGATTTCGAAGTTTTCGACATGTTCCTGATCCGCCGGATTGAGCCCGATGTTGAGGGTTCCTTCCAGGCGTTCGATTTTTAGTTGGTCAAATTTGTATTCAACCCGGTCAATTCTTGTTCCCGGATTTTCCTTCAGGCTGTTCAGCTCTGCCTGAATTACGGAGATCTGTCTTTCAAGCTGTTGAATTTGTGCGGCCTGCTGCTGCAAGTAGCTGTAAATGTTTTGTGAATATGGCGGGTGCTGCTGGTTCATGAGCTTTCACCTCCGCGTACTCCTGTTGCCGAAGGAGACTGAAGGGGGACAAAGAATGGGGTAGGAACCTCTCCTGTTACGGGCGGAGCCGCTTCAGTATAGCTTCCGGTATTATACAAATTGGAAAGCGTTTTAATTGAACCGGCGCTCCCGATCTGCAAGACGGAAGAGTTGCTGATTCCTTCTACTCTTAAGTAATTGATTTGTATCGTTTGATTAATATAGAAGTTCATGACCTCACTCCTTACAGATTTCCTGCGACCGGCTGATCGATCAGATCGTTGTCAAAAGTGCGGGTGATGCTGTTTTGGTTGTATATGACGGTTCCGTCTCCGGTAATAAAGCTTCCGGCGCCGGCAAATGTTTTCAGTTCTGAATAAGGAGAGATCGTGATGCAGTCCCCGATATGAACAACCCCGCTTGAACCTACGGCATTTACTTTAAAAGCTCCGACAATCGCTGGCATTAAGGCACACCCTTTTCCATTGATTCAAACATCTCTAATGGGCTATACATCATATCTTATGAGGATTGGGCGCTTCCTGTGATTAAATAAAAAAGCGGGACGATGAAACTTCTATCGTGTGAAAGCGTAAAAAGACTGTATATGTTTGTTATGAGGAGCGGAAGTTTATATGTATGTCGAGTTTCAATATCATTTCATTTTGCTGGCTTTGCTTTTTATGGTGACTGCCTATGCTGTCGGGGTAAAAAAACAAGTTTGGATGTTGAGAGGTTTTCAGCAGTCAAGAATCAGAGATAAAGATAAGCTGGCTGTAACGGCTGGATATTTCTTTCTGAACAGCGGTTTTTTCTTATTGTTGAACGGTCTAGTCCACATCCCGTATCAGGAGTCGTTTACACCTTCGGCAATTATTGCATACGGCGTTTGCACGATCATCTACGTTCAAAAAACATTGGTTGATTGATCGTGAACGAAAATTGTGAATCAGAAAAAACCGGTGCTAATACGACAGACTCTACCGGTGAAATGGGCGCCATCTGACTGCTCGGGCAGGCGCTTTTAGGAAGAGCGGCGGCCGCTCGTTTTAAAGACATCTTCAAGCTGCAAGCCGCTCTCATGCTTTTGCATTTTTTGATTCAGCAAGTTGTCCAATTCCTGGCTGCAGCGAATGGCTTCTTTGGAATTGATCCCGAATTTTTCGGCGGTTTCAATCAAGTCCAATCGTTTTGCTTCAATTTTTTTGTTCATCATGGCAGTCTCCAACTTTCACTTGTATTTTGAGCCGGTGGATCAGCTTTTTCACAATTTAAAAAAGTTGATACTGATAGTATACTCCATTTTGGGTTGAAAGGATTTTTTTCGTCAATATGACAAAAAATGCGACATTTTTTTCTGCGCTGAAGCAAGAGTCATAAACTAGACCGTCTCTTTAAAGCCTGGAAAGTGATAAAAACAGATAACGTTTTCTTTTTTCGATATAATGGAAAATCTGTTTTTGTTCATCTTCCAGCTGAGCGGAGGTAATGTTTGTATAAGGGTCCTGTTCAAGGTAAGGGGCTAGGACGGCATGCCATTTTGTCAGACAGGGCGAAAGCCGGCTGATCGTAAATTCATGCTGCAGGACATGTTTCATCAAAGCGAAATATTGTGATTTAAAGGATGGAATGTCCAGGAGCCTTGCTGATAATGTATTATAGCCGGTCACCGGAATGCGGTCGTGCTTCATATCTTCACCGTTGATATTCCGTCCCCATGTCGCATCACAATCCCAAGGGATGATTTGGAATATCCCCGTCTTTTCATTGAAGTAAAGAGCATAATTATGAACAAATCCGTCGAAGTTTTGCGTGCACACGACTCCGATCAGCCACAACAAATATTGTTTGACATCAAGGTAGCGCTTGATCTCCTTTGCGAATGTCTCGTCTTTTGCGGTGTTAATAAAGTAGATCAATTCTTGTAAAACATTGTCGTGCCTGCTCGATCCGCATTTTCTTTCATAGCCCTGAAGCAGGTTTTTCTTCGCCTGTTTGTCAAAAGAGCTTAGCAAAGAAAAATTGGCATCGTCATCAACGGCATAATAAATTGCACCGTCTTCTAAATTTCTCTTCTTTAAGAATGTATCATCAACCGACTCTATTTTTAAATAGACGCCTTCTTGTTTTCCGTTGATAGAAAGAAACACATGGGAAGCTGATGGGGCGAGCACCCCGATTTTGTCAAAGAAATGAAAAGAAAGTCGATTGCGAATGTAGGAAGGATCGTTGAACTCAGCGTTTAAGTGAAATTCGGACTCTTTTCTTTTTGTTTGTTTGCGATATTGAATATAATAGGATTTCTTTTGCAATTCGCGGGTGTGCGCCCCTCTGTAGGAAACGAAGACCGGAATGCGTACCGTACCGGTTTGGAGCGCACCGGGAACAGCTTCGTCGCTCCAAATGTCTTTTTTTATTTTGTTCAATTCGTTTGGGTGAATGTACAGCCTGAAGGCCGGCAAGACAGTACCATTCATGATCATTTCCTCCTTTTTCAGATGGGATATTATATGTGGAAAAAGCCTGTCCCGGGAGCGGGCGGCCTAAGTTTGAACAAAACAGTCATTTGCCTCAGTACACCTGTCTCTGCCCTTGAGTATGATAAAACAGGACATAAAAAGATAGGATAGGAGGTATAAAGATGAGTGGTGTCCATGATCATGATATTCAAAAAGCAGTAGACCAGCTGAAGAGCGAGGGAAGAGATCAATATTTGGACCGTGAGCCTGAATCCTCAGGAAGCGGAAAAAATAAGAAAGATTCTAACATTTGGGATCTGTGGTGGGGGATAAAACCGCATCATGACAAAAGCAAAAAATATGATAAAAGCG
>NZ_BCVZ01000008.1 GCF_001592005.1 Bacillus sonorensis NBRC 101234 = KCTC 13918 | reverse complement strand
GGATGGCAAAATTCTAAAACTGAAAACCGTTTTAGGATTTTGTCAACAATCTAAAAGAGACAACCCGTTTAGGTTGTCTCTTTATGACTTTGAAAATATTTCGTTTATGTAAGAGATGATGATGGCTGCCAGAACAAGAACCGATAAAATATAAACGGCTTGGGCAGGCGTTTCCCAGCCGCTGAAAAAAGGCAGGCTGATGATCGATTCACGGCCTTTGATGATCACAAACGCCAGCAAAGCCGTTCCGATGATCACGCCCGTTCCTTTCCAGAGAAGCGCTTTTCGGCTCTCCTTTTTCATCTCGTCCCATATGTACATCAAGGCGAATACAAAGCCCGCAATGGATAACATGTCAGGCAGTATGCCGCTGTTATTCAATCTCCATCTTAGACAAATGCCCAAAACAATAGAAACCATCAATCCGCAGAATCCCGTTTTCTTCAGCAAAGAAATCCCCCTCCGTCAAACATGATAGCGGATCGTAAGGGAAAAGCCAACATGACGGACTGCATTCGATTTCTAAAAACGGCTGATCTTCAGAAGGAAATGTCATGCCGGCTTTGATCTATATATCGGCGTTGGTTGAAAAAGGTTTAGGTCAATCCTTTGCTTCAACACATTCCCTTGACAGCTGTTTCTTTTCCCTTTCGGCAAAGAAAATCACCGGGTAGGCGATCAATAGCAATCCCGCAATAAAAGCGATGATTCCCGTCCATGCGAAATGGATCCAGAAAAAACCGCCGAACGAACCTGCCAGGCTTGAGCCGAGATAATAGCTCAGCAAATAAAGGGAAGAGGCTTGAACGCGCTGATCATCGGCCTTCTGGCCAACCCAGGAGCTGGCGATCGAATGGGCGCCGAAAAATCCGAACGTAAAGACGGCAATGCCGGCAATTTTCAGCGGCAGCCACGAGAAAAGCGTGATCAAGGCGCCCGAACCCATAATGGCGATGGCGATTTTGATCATCAATGGGCTGCCGAAGGCGTCGGCTTTCTTTCCCATATAAACCGAGCTGAGCGCACCCGCCAAATAAACGATGAAGATCAAACCGATGACCGTTTGCGACAGCCGGTATGGAGGGGCCATCAGCTGAAATCCGATATAATTAAACATCGTGACAAAGCTGCCCATTAAGATAAAGCCAAGAGAAATCAGCAGCATGAGCCGCCTGTTAACAAGAACGGCTCTGTAAGCTCCGCATGTTTTTTTGAAATTGGTTTGCTGTTTTACGGAGTGCCGGGGCCGCGGCAGCAAATGCCAAAACAGATAGCTCAGCACGACGGAAATGGCGCCGATGATGCCGAGCGCCTCCCTCCAGCCGAAAAGGTCTGTCAAAAGGCCGGTCAACAGTCTGCCGCTCATGCCGCCGAGGCTCGTGCCGCTGATGTAGAGCCCCATCATTTTCCCAAGCCCCTTCGGATCGAATTCTTCACCGACATAGGTCATGGCGATGGCCGGAACACCCGCGAGAAAGAACCCAAGCAGGCCCCTCATGACAAGAAGGGCGGCAAAGTTCGGGCTGAACGCTGTCAACAGGCCGAGGATGGATGTTGAAAAAAGCGACAGCGTCATGATCGTTTTGCGGCCAAATCCGTCCGCCAATGCCGCCGCCATCAGTAAAGAGAATGCCAATATGCCCGTTGAGATTGATAATGTTACACTTGCCGCCGCCGCGGAAATGCCGAATTCCTCTGCAAATACCGGCATCAGCGGCTGTGTGGTGTACAATGTGGCAAACGTGACAAAACCGCTGATAAATAAGGCGATGCTTGCGTGTTGATAGTCCTTCGTATGCGGCTGAATGTATTTCATGCTGGTCCCTCATTTCTGCAATCTAGCTCTATGATCCATCCTACGCTTTCATTTGTGATGTGTCTAATTTATAATAACTATAGATATGATGCATTTTTGTTATGATAAGGAGGTGAAAGAGTGGAGCTCCATCAAATTGACAATTTTATCGCCGTCAGCAAGCATCGGCATTTTACAAAAGCCGCAATGGAGCAAAGCATTTCACAGCCGGCTTTGAGCCGTTCCATCAAAAAGCTTGAGGAAGAATTGGGCGTGCCTTTGTTTATCAGAAAATCAAAATCTGTGCGGCTGACAAGGTATGGCGAACAGTTTCTCGTTAAAGCAAAAAAAGCGCGCCATGCGCTTGATGAAGGGGTTCAGAAGGTCCGACAAAGCGCAGATCCCGATTACGGAGAAGTCTCGGTCTCTTTTTTGCATACACTTGGTTCCTGGGTCATGCCGCAGCTCATCGCCGAATTTAAAAAACTGCACCCCCATGTAGGATTCCGCCTTTATCAAGGGGCGAACGAAGTGCTGCAGCACATGGTGGAAACGGGCGAAGCCGATATTTGCATGAGCTCGCCGCCGCTGCCGAACGAACTGCTTGAGTGGACCGTTTTGGATAAAGAGCCGCTTTATCTGGTGCTGCCTGCCGACCACCCGCTGGCCGGCCAAAAAGAAATCGCGATGAAAACGATAGCCGATGAAGATTTCGTCGGATTTAAGCCTGGATACGGACTTCGCTATGTGTTCGATCAAATGTGCCGGGATTTAGGGATCAGTCCGAAGCTTGCATTTGAAGGAGAGGAAGTATCGACCATTTTGGGGCTTGTTTCGGCAGGGCTCGGTGCGGCGATTCTGCCGAAAACCTCAGAACATGTCCATTCCCCTGTCGCGTACTGCCGTGTTGCAGATTACCGCTGTGAACGGATGATCGGCCTTGCCGTCTTAAAAGACCACTATTTATCGCCGGCGGCGAGCAATTTTAGAATGTTTGTCATTGATTACTATCAGAGAAACGGCCGTCCCTAAGAAAGGGAAAAGGAGTTCAGGGGAAAATCGGGGAGCGTGGGGAATCAGGGCCTTGCGAAGCTCTGAAAAAAGGAGCCGCCACCGAAACATGCCGGCTCCTTTTTGAAACCCCGTTTTATTTCTCATAATGTTGAAACTGAATATCCAATGTCCGCAGGTACGTTTGCAGTCCGGCATCTTGAATCGGAATGATGTAGGCGGCTTCGCCTGATTCGTTATGGTGGGAGTGCCATAACCCGGGCGGTGTAATGAACGCTTTTCCGGTTACCCAGTCGACTCTGACCGGATCAATGATTTCTTTTGTATTGGGATCGATCCGGCTGCCGACCAATGTATACGTCCCTGGCGCGGCATAGGCGACAAAATCAAGAGCCACCGACTTATGGCTGTGGGGCGCTTGTTTGGAGCCCGGAGGAACGATTCCGAACATCGCCCACAGTACGTGTGTGATGGTTAACGTCTGATCGAATTTATCATTGTTTAACAGAACAGAAATACGGTTGCGAAAGCGGGCGTCGGGGGAATTGGCAGCTTCGGCTAATTTTTCTTTTGCCTGTTCGGCGGTGTAAAGAGTCGGCTTAAAGCGCGCTTCAGCTGCGTTTACTCCTAAATAGCGGAGAAGCGGCGAGTCTGTTATATAATAGATGGATGCGTCTTCCGCTGCGGTATGGCGGCTGTTTGAACCTGCGGGCAGCGTTAAAAAGTCGCCTTTATGCCACTGGATTGTTTCTCCATTGACATCTGTGCTGCCGGAACCCTCAATCACGTAATATAATTCGCTTGTCGCGTTCGGGCTCGTATTGATCGTATCACCCCTGCGAATCGTGATAAAGTGGGCGAGAAGGGACGGGCTTGATGCGGGATAATCGGTTTTAAGCTCTTTTGAGATGTCCAATGGAATCATCCGCGTATCCCCTGACCGGTACAATTCCGGCCCGAATTCTTTAACCGGCACCGGACTGATGCTTCCGCTTCCAATCGGATCGGAAGCGGTGGTATACTCGAAAAAACGGGCATGCTTCGTCAATTGTTCAGCACGGGTGTCAAAACGGGAATCGGTCGACATCTGAAAAACCTCCTGTTAATTTTTTGATAATTCTATCATATCTCACATGGAAGATGTTAGTAAACCGAAAAACTTGAGATTCATATAAAAAGATAAAGAAAGAGGGATTGGCAGTGGGAAAAGGATTAACCGGCAAACGGATTGCCATCGGCGGTTCGCGGAAAATCGAAGAGATCAGCACGCTGATTGAAAAACAAGGCGGGATTCCAGTCGCCCGCTCTCTTCAAGGAACCGTATTTTTAGCGGAAAAAGAAGTCGGGCCCGAATTGCAGGCCTTTGTAGAATCGGAAGCCGACTGGGCGGTTTTTACGACTGGAATCGGTACAGAAACCCTTGTCAGTCTTGCAGAGAAGCTTGGGCTCCGTGACCGGTTTTTGCACGTAATCCGCCAGGCAAAGGCGGCATCAAGAGGATACAAAACCGTGTCTGCCTTAAAGAAGCTCGGCATTACTCCGGAGGCGTCTGATGAAGACGGTACGACGGGCGGGCTGATACACGCCCTTGAGCCTTACGATTTGGCCGGAAAACGGGTCATGGTGCAGCTCCACGGAGAAAATGCGCCGGCGCTGCTGGCGTTTTTAAAGGATAAAGGGGCATCCGTATTCCCGCTTTTGCCTTACCGGCATACCCCTCCGAAGCAGGAAACCGTCTCCTTATTGTGTCAAGAGATCATCGGCCGTGAGGTGGATGCGGTTTGTTTCACGACCGCCGTTCAAGTCCGTTCGCTTTTCAATTTCGCCAGAGAAGCAGGTATCGCGGGAGAAATCGTCAAAGCGTTTCAGGAACATGTGACAGCGGCCGCTGTCGGGAAAGTGACGGCAGAAGCGCTGAGAGAGGAAGGGGTTGAACGTCTGCTCGCTCCGGAGCTGGAGCGGATGGGGGCGATGATCGTCGAACTGTCCCGCTATTATTCGTAAAGCAAATAAAAAACGACATTCCGCCCAAAGGAATGTCGTTTTTGTTATTTTTCCTGAATGCCGGGCTTTTCCTTTAATTTATCATTCAGCACACTGTCTTCCAAAACTGCGAATTTATCTCCGTAGACCCTTGTGATATGTTTTTCACCCCATGCGCACAGCGAGTCCAAGATATTCCGCAGGGTCCAGCCGTATTCGCTGAGCTCATATTCCACTTTTGGAGGAACCTGCTGGTATACGATCCGGTTAATGACGCCGTCTTCTTCTAATTCCCGCAATTGCTGGGTCAGCATTTTTTGCGTAATGTTCGGCATGAGCCGCTTCAATTCGCTTGTCCGCTTTTTACCGTGCGTCAAATGGCAGAGGATGACGCATTTCCACTTTCCGCCGATGACTTCGAGAGTTGCTTCAACCGAAATATTGTATTTTTTCTGCTTCATATTCTTCCTCCGATCGATAGGCACTTAAAAGTGCCTATCATACTTTTCAGTTCCTATAGTACTTGCAAGTGCGTACTTTTTTTTATCACTGATATGTACCATAATATCATTTGCCGGCAACAATTCGCTATACCAAAATCATAGGGGGAATCAAATGTCTTCTTTTCATAAAAAACGAAGTATATTAGCGCTTTTGGCTTTGGCCGTCAGCGCATTCGCGATCGGCACGACAGAGTTTATCAGCGTTGGCCTGCTGCCGCTGATTGCCGATGATCTGCATATTTCGGTTACGACAGCAGGGCTGACCGTATCTTTATACGCCTTGGGAGTCACGTTCGGAGCGCCTGTTTTAACAGCCGTTACATCGGTTATGTCCCGGAAAACGTTACTGCTGTTGATTATGATGGTGTTTATGATCGGGAACGGCATTGCCGCATGTGCCGGAAGCATCGGCGTTCTTTTGACCGCCCGCGTGCTCTCCGCATTTTCACACGGTGTTTTTATGTCGATCGGCTCGACGATTGCCGCCGGCCTTGTTCCGGAGCATAAAAGAGCCGGAGCGATTTCCATCATGTTTACGGGGCTGACCGTCGCGACGATTACGGGTGTTCCGATCGGCACTTTTATTGGGCAGCAATTCGGCTGGAGGTTTGCCTTTATTGCGATCGTCGCCGTCGGCGTATTGGCTTTTATTGCAAACAGCATCCTTGTGCCTGGCGACTTGCCGAAAGGCGTCCGGACGACATTCCGCAGTCAGCTGAAGCTTGTGAAAAGCGGCCGGTTATTGCTTTTATTTATCATTACCGCTTTGGGATACGGAGGCACGTTTGTCGTCTTTACGTACTTGTCCCCGCTGCTGCAGCATGTCACCGGTTTTAAAGAAGAAGCCGTCGCTGTCATTTTGCTTGTATACGGCATTGCCATTGCGCTCGGCAACATCATTGGCGGTAAAGCCGCAAACAAAAAGCCGCTGACCGCATTGTTTTATATGTTTATCGCCCAGGCTGCCGTGCTTTTCGTCTTGGCGTTTACAGCGCCTTTTAAGCTGGCAGGCTTGATCACGATCATTTTGATGGGATTTTTGGCTTTCATGAATGTTCCGGGGCTGCAGGTTTATGTCGTCATGCTTGCCGAACGGTTTGTACCGGGTGCGGTGGATGTCGCATCTGCCGTCAATATTGCGGCCTTTAATGCAGGCATTGCCATCGGATCATATTTAGGGGGGGTGATCACAGAATCGGTCGGACTCATTCATACCGCATGGGTGGGCGGATTCATGGTGTTGGGCGCCGTCGTGCTGACAGGCTTGAGCCTTGCTCTTGAACGCAAAGAACAACACGATGGCCGCAACTTGCAAAAAAATTTAGGGGATTGCATCTGAAAACAAAATGGATAACAGGAGGTCTCATATGATGACTGCAACACATTTACAAGATCGAACAGAATTGCATAATGGCGTGAAAATGCCCTGGTTTGGCATCGGGGTGTTTAAAGTGGAAGAAGGGCCGGAACTGGTGAATGCCGTGAAGACGGCCATCGCCCACGGCTACCGGAGCATTGACACGGCAGCGATATACGGAAATGAGGAGGGAGTCGGGGAAGGCATCCGTCAAGGCTTGCAAGAGGCAGGCATTTCACGAGAAGATCTATTTGTGACATCAAAGGTCTGGAATGAAGATTTAGGATATGAAGAGACAATCGCGGCCTATGAGAAGAGCCTCAGCAAACTCGGGCTTGATCAATTGGATTTATTTCTGATCCATTGGCCCGTTGAAGGCCGGTATAAAGAGGCGTGGCGGGCGCTTGAAACTCTTTATGAAGCTGGACGCGTCAAAGCGATCGGCGTCAGCAACTTTCAAATCCATCATCTTGAAGACTTGATGAAGGATGCGAAAATCAAACCGATGGTCAACCAAGTCGAGTGCCATCCGCGCCTGACGCAAAAGGAGCTGCAATCATTTTGCAGAGCGCATGGAATTCAGCTTGAAGCATGGTCCCCATTAATGCAGGGACAATTGCTTGATCATCACCTTCTGAAGGACATCGCGAAAAAGCATGGCAAAACCGCAGCCCAGGTGATTTTGCGCTGGGATTTGCAAAACGGCGTCATCACGATTCCAAAATCGACAAAAGCGCATCGGATCGCAGAAAACGCGGATATATTCGATTTTGAGCTGACCAATGAGGAGATGGCGCAAATCGATGCTTTAAACGAGAATACCCGGGTCGGCCCAGATCCTGATAACTTTGATTTTTAAAATGGAAGGCACCGTTCGAATGTTCGGACGGTGTTTTTTGGATTGTTCCCAACCCTTTATTCACAAGTGGAGATCAAGAAAATGTCAGGGATAATAAGAAAATAGAAGTAATCAAATGATTTGATGCTGTAAAAGGCTGATAAAAGATAAAAATAAGCCAATTTGGTCATTTATGAAGCTTTACACTAATATGCAACGAGCGTATTATAAATCTCATCAAAAATCTGAATAAAATTTCCAATTATCGTAATCGCTGAATTCCAGACTGGAAGCGGGGGAACCATTTTTTGTGGCGCGGCCACTTGGGGTGAATCCTTTTGAAAGGTAAGGTGACTCTTTGCACCTGAATCCGACAGCTAACCTCGCAAGCGTTTGAAGAGAACCCAAATGCGTGCGGAAAGCACGGTTTCTTAACTGTGCCCAAAACCAAAGCCGTAAGAGGTTTGTTCTCTTGCGGCTTTTTTTCATGCAAAAAAATCAAGGAGGTGAGGAAATGCTGGATATCGCCATGTGGGCCATCGTCGTCTGTTTAGCAGCAGTGATGCTGTTATTGCTGAAATGGGCGGGAAAAACGATCAGCTAATCGACAAAGCCGGGGAAGGAGGAATGTCCGATGATGTTACTGGCAGCTGCGGTCATCGCCGCGTTTGTCTACTTGATGTACGCTCTTTTAAATCCGGAAAAATTTTAACTGTAAACATATTGGGGGTTAAAGAAATGACAGCGTTTATTTCCATATGCTGCATCCTGCTGATCGCTTTATTGCTGGCTAAACCAATGGGGCTTTACATAGCAAAAGTATTCGACTACGCCCCTTCTGCAATCGATAGGTTTTTTTATCCGGTTGAACGCGTGTTTTATCGCATCGGCGGTGTGAAAGCGGAAAACCAATCCTGGAAAAAGTACGCCGCCGCTTTAATTGTCACGAATACGGTTATGATATTGATCGTTTACCTCGTATTCCGGCTTCAGGGAGTGCTGCCCTTAAATCCTGCTCATATTGCGGGAATGGAGCCGACACTTGCGTTTAATACGGCGATCAGTTTTATGACCAATACGAATTTGCAGCATTACAGCGGTGAAACCGGGCTTTCTCTGTTTTCACAAATGACGGCCATTATCTTTTTAATGTTTGCCGCGCCGGCCACTGCGCTTGCAGCTGCCATTGCGATGATTCGCGGACTAGCCGGAAAGCCGTTCGGAAATTTTTACATTGATCTCATCCGCTGCATCACTCGAATTCTGCTGCCGATTGCAGTGGTTGCGACAATTGTTTTTGTGGGTCTCGGTGTACCGCAAACACTTGATTCTTCCGTAACCGTAAAAACGATAACCGGAGGGGAGCAATCGATTTTGCGGGGGCCTGTCGCGTCCTTTTTATCGATTAAAGAGCTCGGAAACAACGGAGGGGGGTATTTCGGCGTAAACTCGGCACATCCATTCGAAAATCCAAATGGGTGGAGCAATGCGCTGCAAATGTTACTTATGCTGTTGATGACCGTTTCCCTGCCGTTTACCTATGGAAAAATGGTTGGAAATCTGAAGCAGGGTCGAATCCTTTTCATTTCGGCAGGCTTGTTGTTTTTATTCATGGTTGGTGCAGCCTTCATAACCGAATCCGGCGGAAATCCGGTGATCAATCAAACGGGTATCCAGCATGGGGAAGGCAGTATGGAAGGAAAAGAAGTCCGTTTTGGAACTGTGTATTCAGCCTTTTATGCGATGGTCACAACTGCGAGTGAGACAGGAGCGGTCAATACGATGCATGATACGCTTGCGCCGCTTACAGGCCTCTTGGCATTGCTCAATATGATGCTGAACACGGTGTTCGGCGGCTTTGGCGCCGGATTTATGAATATACTGCTCTATGCGATGATCACTGTTTTCTTGTCGGGATTAATGGTCGGAAGAACGCCTGAATTTTTGGGCAAAAAAATTGAAGGAAAAGAAATGAAGCTTTTAGCAGTCACCCTGTTGATTCATCCGTTGTTGATATTGGGGGCCTCGGCGCTTGCCATCTTTACTCAGGTGGGGCGGGAGGCGATTTCAAATCCAGGTTTCCATGGGATCAGCCAAATTTTATACGAATTTACGTCTTCGGCCGCTAATAATGGTTCAGGATTTGAAGGGCTGAAGGACGCGACGCCATTCTGGAACTTATCGACAGGAATCGTGATGTTCATCGGCCGTTATTTCTCAATTGTTACGCTATTGGCGGTCGCCGGATCGTTGTGCAAGAAAAAAACCGTCCCGGAAACCATTGGGACATTCCGGACAGATTCAAGTATTTTCGCCGGCATTTTCATCACCTCGATTTTGATTGTCGGAGCGTTGACCTTCTTCCCTGTCCTGGTGTTAGGACCGGCCGCGGAATTTTTAACATTATGAAAGAGAGGATGCATAACATGAATGATTTGAACCATGCCCATCCGCACCTCGAATCAGATTCGGGCCAAATGTCGAATCAATCGATCGTAAAGGACGCGGTTAAAAGGGCTTTTATCAAATTACATCCGAAAACGATGGCTAAAAATCCAATTATGTTTATCGTTGAAATGGGATTTTTGATAACAATACTGCTGTCTGTGTTTCCGCAGTTTTTCGGCAGTACGGCAAATCCATGGTTCAATCCGGCGGTATCCGTCATTTTGCTGTTGACGGTTTTATTCGCCAACTTCGCCGAGGCGCTTGCTGAAGGAAGAGGAAAAGCGCAGGCCGATTCTTTAAAACAAACGAAGAAAGGAGTATGGGCCAATAAAGTAACAGGTGACGGAAAGACGAAAAAAGCATCGTCTGACGAATTGCGAAAAGGAGACGTTGTCATTGTTTCCCAAGGAGAAATGATCCCCGGCGACGGCGAAGTGATCAGCGGTCTCGCTTCAGTTGATGAATCGGCCATAACGGGTGAATCAGCGCCTGTCATAAAAGAGCCGGGAGGCGATTTCAGCTCCGTTACCGGAGGAACCCGGGTTGTCAGCGACTCGATTAAAGTAAAAATCACAAGTGACCCCGGCGAAACATTTTTAGACCAGATGATCGCTTTAGTTGAAGGGGCGGAAAGACAAAAAACACCGAATGAAATCGCGTTGAATACAGTGTTGACGAGCCTGACCATCATCTTTCTCATCGTTGTCGCGACACTTCCGTTTTTTACGGATTATCTCGGCTTTCACATTGACCCGGCGGTCTTGATTGCACTGCTGGTCTGCCTGATTCCGACGACAATCGGAGGGCTTCTGTCGGCTATCGGCATTGCCGGCATGGATCGCGTCACCCGTTTTAACGTACTTGCGATGTCAGGTAAAGCGGTTGAAGCCGCCGGTGATATTAATACGATTATTCTTGATAAAACCGGAACGATCACATTTGGAAACCGGATGGCGAGCGAGTTTGTCCCGGCCGGCCAAGAAACGCTTCAAACGGTCGGCGAATACGCGGCGCTCTGTTCCATTCATGATGAAACGCCTGAAGGACGTTCGATCATCGAGCTTGCCAAAAAACAATCCATTCCATTTGACGCTTCTGCCGCCGAAGACGGGGAATGTATAGAATTCAAGGCGGAAACCAGGATGAGCGGCATCAACCTTCCGGATGGAACAGCCATTCGCAAAGGCGCCGTTGACGCGGTGAAAAAATGGGTGATACAGAACGGCGGAACGGTCCCGCCTGATTTTGACCGGGAAAGCGAGCGAATTTCAAAAGAAGGCGGCACCCCTCTGGCTGTGGCTGCCGGGGATCAACTGTACGGTTTGATTTATTTAAAGGATACCGTAAAACCGGGGATGAGAGAACGCTTTGAAAAGCTTCGGAAAATGGGGATTAAAACGATCATGTGTACAGGCGACAACCCTTTAACAGCGGCCACGATTGCAAAGGAAGCCGGGGTGGATGATTTTATCGCGGAAAGTAAACCAAAAGACAAGATCGATGTGATCAAACGCGAACAAGCAGAAGGAAAGCTGGTCGCTATGACAGGCGATGGAACAAATGACGCGCCTGCGCTGGCGCAGGCCGATGTCGGGCTTGCCATGAACAGCGGAACAACGGCAGCAAAGGAAGCGGCCAATATGGTTGATCTCGATTCCGACCCGACGAAAATTATTGAGGTCGTATCGATCGGAAAACAGCTGCTCATGACCCGCGGCGCTTTGACAACTTTCAGTATCGCAAATGATATCGCCAAATATTTTGCGATTATTCCTGCGATGTTTATGACGGCGATTCCCCAAATGGCATCGTTAAATATCATGGGACTCGCTTCGCCGATGTCGGCGATTTTATCGGCGCTGATATTTAATGCGCTGATCATTCCGCTGCTTGTGCCGCTGGCAATAAGGGGAGTCGCATACAAGCCGATGAATTCAAACGCGCTGTTGGCCCGCAATTTATTGATGTACGGACTTGGCGGTGTGCTCGTCCCGTTTATTGGAATTAAGCTGATCGATATGATCATGCAGATCATGGTGTGAGGAGGATCAATCATGAAGGAAATCGGCCCTGTTATCAGAATCAGTCTGCTCTTGATGATCGTTTGCGGACTTGCTTATCCGTTGGCTCTGACCAGCATTTCACAAGCCGTAATGCCTGAAAAATCGATGGGAAGCCTTGTTTATGACAAAAAAGGAGAGGCTGTTGGATCTGAATTAATTGGCCAGCCATTCACTGATCCGCGCTATTTTAACAGCAGAGTATCAAGCATCGGCTATGATGCCTCAGGATCCGGATCGCCAAATGAAGCTCCGTCAAATCCCGCTTTGCTGAAACGCGTAAAAACATCCATTGAAAAATGGAAGCGGGAGAATCCCGATGTACCTGTCAATCAACTGCCGATCGATTTGGTCACAAATTCCGCATCGGGATTAGACCCCGATATCAGTCCTGCCGGAGCAGCAGCGCAAATTCCGAGAATCAGCCGGCTGACGGGAATATCGAAAAAACAGCTGCAGCAATTGGTTGAGGTACACACAAAAAAGGCATCCATGTTCAGTGAAGCGCGGGTTAATGTCTTGCTTCTGAATATCGACCTGAAAGAAAAACTAACATCAGGAAAATCTTGAAAAGAGGCGGAGAAGCTGTGATGCGAAAAAACAGCCGCGCCTATCGAAGAAAAACGCCTGAAGAGCTGCTGGCAGAAATTGAACAGCTCAAAAGAGGGAGCTGGACGATTTATATCGGCTCGGCGCCAGGTGTAGGGAAGACGTACCGAATGCTTCAGGAAGCGCACGATGTAAAACGTGAAGGAATAGACGTTGTCATCGGTTTGGTCGAAACGCATAACAGGAAGGAAACGGCTGCCTTGATAAGGGGACTTGAGGTCATTCCTAAACGAAAAATTGAATATAAAGGAAAAACGCTTGAAGAAATGGATGCCGCTGCGATTATTGAGCGAAAGCCTGATCTTGTCATCATCGATGAACTGGCTCATACCAATATACCCGGCTCGAAAAATGAAAAACGATACATGGATGTGGAAGATATATTAAGAGAAGGCGTCAATGTCCTGTCGGCCGTCAACATTCAGCATATTGAAAGCGTTCATGATATTGTCCAGCAAGTGACAGGCGTAAAAGTCAGGGAGCGGATTCCCGACCGGATCTTGGATCTTGCCAATGAAGTCATCCTCATTGATGTGACACCGGAAACGCTGCAAAAGCGGCTGCGGGAAGGCAAAATTTATGAACAGCATAACATCCAGCAGGCTTTGACTCATTTTTTCACAAAAAATAATTTGGCCGCACTCAGAGAGCTGGCCTTACGCGAAGTCGCCGATGATGTGGATGACCGGATAGAACGTCTAAACCGGCAGAACGGCTATAGCCGGCCAAGGGGAACAAATGAAAAAATACTGGTGTGCGTCCAGCATGGCAAAAATGCCGAGAAGCTGATCCGCCGGGGATGGAGAATTGCCAACCGGCTGAAGGCGGAGCTGTTTGTCTTACACGTGTCCCGCAAAGCCAAGGATCAAATGACGGCAAATGAAAGACATAAAATTCAGCAATGGGAACGTCTTTGCGGGCAATTTGGCGCCGGGTTTATCTTCCTGCCCTCAAATGACCGCCGTATTTCAGAGGCGATAACCGGGGTGGCAAAACAAAACAATATTACACAAATCGTGCTGGGACAGTCCGCCCGTTCCAGATGGGAGGAGATTTGGAAAGGATCAATTGTCAATAGTATGATGCGTCATACAGACGGAATCGATATTCATATTGTGTCAGATGATAAAACTTCCAATTGATTGAGGCTGCAGACACCGTTCGTTTCTTTCGAACGGTGTCCGTTTCAGCCATTCAGCGCAGCGGAACTGCTTTTTCCAGGATAAGCAGATTTTTTTTCATTTCCAAACCGCCCCGGTACCCTGTCAAACTGCCGTTTTTTCCAACCACCCGATGACAGGGGATGATGATTAAAAGCGGATTGGCCCCGATCGCCGCACCCACCGCGCGCACGGCTTCAGGGTTTTCGATCCGCTCCGCAATATCCGAATAGGAGCAGGTTCTTCCATAAGGAATGTCCCGCAATGCATGCCAGACGGCCAATTGAAAAGGCGTCCCATAAAGGTGGACGGGGCAGCTGAATTCTGTAAGTTCGCCATTCAAATACGCTGTCAGTTCATTGATATACGGCTGCATTGCTTGCTCATCCCGGACCAGCATATAGTCCGGGAACCTTTTTTTAGACCAGGCCGCCAGCTCATCAACATGCTGACCGGGCGATCCGACAAAACAAAGCCCCTGTGCTGTTGCCGCAATATAAAACGTCCATTGACTGTCACGAAGCATGCTCCAATACAAGATTTCAGCGCTCATAACTGTATCCCCCGCTTTCTTTTCCGAAACTCTGTCGGCGTCTGACCCGTTTTCTTTTTAAACAGGGAGGCGAAATAATCCGCATTCAGGATGCCCACCTTTGAAGCGATTTGTGAAATCGTTTGATCTGAAAACGCAAGAAGCCCGCACGCTTCTGATATTCTTTTCTGACTGATATATTCAAGCGGGGACATCCCTTTAATCCGCTTAAATGTCCGCTGCAGATGAAAAGGGCTGGTATGGCACCTTTCAGCCAAATCCGTCAGTGTCAGGGGTTCATGATAATATCTCCCGATGATCATCGCCGCCCGTTCGGCCAGCTCTTCATCAGGAAGCAGAGGGCCGTCCGGATTGCATCGTTTGCAGGGACGGTAACCTTCTGATAAAGCTTGTTGTGCATCCGGGAAAATGCGAACATTTTCGATATGGGGAACCCTCGATTTGCAGGAGGGGCGGCAAAAGACGCCTGTCGTTTTCACCGCGTAAAAGAATACGCCGTCATAAGATGAATCATTTTCAACAATGGCCCGCCACTTTTCAGGCGTAAGGACCGTTTTATCATTCATGTGATCACCCCGATGTATGTCAGTATAACCTGAAAACGGGCGATGCGGGAGAGGTTAAAATGGATGAGCAAGATGACAAAGGAGTTTTCCCGCGCTTGCTCCGAAAAGCCGTTGCATGTTACTGTGATGGAAGAAAGATGACATGAGGTGAGGTTGTTGGTGAAATCAGTGGACCACCCCTCCTAAAATAAAAATTCGATTATTTTAGGAGGCTAAACATGAATTTCCAAAGAATTGAACTTGAGCATTGGCATAGAAAACCTTATTTTGAACATTACATGAAAGCGGGGAAATGCTCATACAGCATAACGGCTAACATCAATGTGACCGGGCTGCTGAACAGTCTGCGAGACAAGAAAGTCAAGTTCTATCCTGCTTTTATTTACATGGTGTCGAGAATAGTGAACGCCCACCCCGAATTCAGAACGGCATTTCATGACGGGCAGTTGGGATGTTGGGAACAGATGAATCCGTGCTATACGGTTTTTCATCAGGAGGATCAGACCTTTTCCGCCTTATGGTCGGAATACTCACGTGATTTTCCGCGGTTTTATCAAAACTATGTGGGGGACATCGAGAGGTTTGGAGACAAAAAAGGATTATGGGCAAAAGGTAAATTTCCTGCCAACACGTTTTCCATTTCCTCAATTCCATGGGTTGACTTTACGAGCTTTCATCTGAACCTGGCGAACAGCGACCATTTGCTCCCTATCATAACAAACGGGAAATTCTTTTCAGATGGAAAAGAGACATATTTGCCTGTAGCACTGCAATGTCATCATGCAGTATGTGACGGTTACCATGCGGGTGTTTTTATCAATGAATTGCAAAAGCTGACTGATTCATGCAGAGAATGGCTTGTGCGGTGAAATCGTGCGATGAAAAAAGAGGCCTGATATAGGCCTCTTTCTTGTATTATGCGGCTGTAGAATTCGTTTTGTCTTTTCTCACCAATCCCATAATACCTGCGATCATAATAAGGACAGCCGGTAAGATATAGAACATGAAAATACAAATAAATCCGCCGACAGCAGAAATAATCAGCAAAATTCCGCCAAGCTTTGGTTTGCTTTTCACCAAAACAGAGCCAATAATGGCAAGAATGGAAAGGAAAACTGCGCCCCAGCCTAATCCAATGATTTCGCTTGTTCCAGACGAGCTGAATGATGCGTCGATTCCGCCGATCATTAATGCCATAAAAGCTCCAATAAAACCGAAGATACCGCCAATTAAACCTAATACAAATTCTGTCGTTCTTTTCATTATGTATAAAACTCCTTTGTTTTTACCAGTGTTTTCACTGATATTGGTTTATGATTTATCCAATCGCCACAGTTCCATTTCCCTCTTTTACTGCATTAGTTTCTTTGCCCTCTGTTTAACGTTCCCTGTACCTCGCCTCCAACACCACCGCTAATTAACAACATTATGATTGCGCCGCTTTGTTCAGGATAAAATGATGCGGTGTCAAAAACGTCATCTTCAGGATCGTCCATTCTAAAATTCTTCCTCTTGTATTGATTGGAGAACTGCCGCAGTTGGATACATCATCAGCCGTGTGCATGGGCAAAAAAACCTTTTGATTAACACCTCCAGTTGGTAAAATGAACACTCTTACTATAATAGGTTTAAATACCCATTTTTTCAACAGGTTTTTCGAAAAAAATCATGCGTTTGGTCTTGGGTGCACACATTTTGTATCGGTTCTAGTTCCTATTTCTTTAATTGATTTTGAGGGCTTTGTCAAATGAGCGGTTCAGGACATGGGTAAAAAGAACATGCTCTTGATTGAGAAATCACCATTTTCAAAGTGAAGATTTCATTTTGCAGAAAAATAAGCCTTCTCACGATCGAGAAGGCTTATTGCGCGTGACAGAGGTTATTTTGTCAGCCATTCTTTAACCACAAGTGTAGAAGCGCCGCTTTCGATGAGCGGGTCGGAATGTCCGATTTTTTGGGCTTCTTCAAAAGAATCCGCTTGGATGAGATACGCTCCTCCGCTTCCATCTCCAAACGGGCCGTACATCTCCAAACGGTTTTCCTCTTTTAGCCGGTTTAAATAGTCATAGTGAGCAGGCACATATGTATTGTCAAAGTTTTCAGTCCGGGTTGTCATGAGCAAATATCTTGTCATCAAACATTCCTCCTTAAAATACCTTTATTTTAGCACAAAAAGGAAGGCTGCTGATAAACATTAAGATGTCTCCTGCAATGAACATCATGAATCAAACGGATCGCCGGCCTGATCGCCAAGCAGAAGGCTCCGGGCAGCAAAAATCAGAAAAATAGAAAAAGCTGCCGACATGAAACAAAATGCCGATAATAAAATCTTTTATAAAAGACCTTATATCTTTTTTTTGAAAAACTGTTCGTACCGGTTGATTTTCCCGGTTATTTCGTCTGCTTCTTTTGGCAAAACTCTTTTTCTCTTGCCCTTATGAAGCGTCTCATCAACATGGAATGGCAACGCGGCGCAGCAATGGTGTGATTGTTCATCATGGCATTCCCAATAGTATGATAAATAGACTGCTATTTTCATGTGTTTTGAGTGCATTATAATTCGAATATCGCAAGGGGAGGTGACATGGATATAAACAATAAGACAAAGCAGCCGGTATCTCCAAAGGGCTGGTTTTCCTGATGGCGATCACTTCAGGCTTTATTGCGGCCAATATTTATTTGAACCAAACGCTCCTAGTCAGCATGGGACAGACCTTCACGTGACAGCTGCACAGGTGGGGCCTGATCTCCACCATTCCCCAAGCGGGTTATGCATTAGGGAATTTCATGCTGGTTCCCCTTGGCGACATGTTTGAAAGGCGGCGCTTATGTTGAATTTGCTGTTTCTCGTCTGTCTGTATCCTGCTGCATCAGCGCTTGCGGGACATTTTCTCTGGCTCGTGTTGGCTCACCTGCTGTTAGATGTTTTCACCATTATTCCACAGATTATCGTTCCCTTTGCGACCGGTCTGTTCAATGAAAATGAGAGAGGGAAGGTGCTTGGCAGCGTTGCGTTCGGCCTGGTATGCGGAATAACCCAAATCAAAAAACGTTCATTAATAAATTTAGATACATATCTTAGGGTGTGAAACTTTATTTAAATAGAGCAACTTTTTTGTGTTTTAAGAAAATTTTTATATAATTCTACATAATTCGTTTGAATTTGACAAAATTCATGGTTTTTCACCTATTGTAAATAAATGCTTTTAAATTATAATTGAATAGTCGGAAAAGTGCAAATGTTCTAAGAGGATTGAACCAATAATAAATAATCGATCCTGGCTCTTATTAAAATCAATAAAGAAATATAGGGGCATAGACTTACAGCGTTCCCGATGGTATGTCAAGGAAACTACTATGGAATCAATTGATGGTGATTTCGTTATTCGCTTAGACAGCCCTCCTCTTCTAGAAAAGTTAACTATCCTAGTAATGATAAGAAATTTATTAATCCAGAAAGTAGGTGTAAAAGATGAAAGCCAAGGTTTGCATGGTATCCATTAAAGTAACACATATGAAAGAAGCGAAGAATTTTTATTGTGAAAAGTTGAATTTTAAATTAGAAAAAGAGTATGGAGAAAATATCATTGAATTAAATGTCAATGGTTTTCCAATCATTCTTGAGAAGGCTTCGAAACCGAACACCTTAGAGTATGGAGAAAATTCACAAATCGTTCTTGGATTACAGACCGATGATATTAATAAGGACCTGAATCATCTGAAAAAAAACGGTGTAAAAGTTTTATACGAAGAGCCGCAAAAATGTCCACCGGGTCTTTTTACGGTCATTGTGGATCCGTTCAATAATAAAATTGAGCTGCTTGAATTTTCTAAATGAATGGCAAACATTTGAAAACAAAAAATTGACTATTGTAATATATCTGAGCGATGGAGGCTGCGGCGTTGCAACGCGGCTTAATGTGCAGAGATTGGATTTTTAAGAGCGAATCTGCCATCCGCATAGAAAAAGAATAGCCCGGGCCCGGGCTATTCTTTTTTAACTACCGCTCACAGGCGTAATTGTCATGGTCGCGGTCCATTTTAGCCTGGTAGGCAGGGTGGGATTTTGGGACGCCGTTTGGATATTTTTTTCTCAGTTCAGTGCAATTTGTGAACGTTTCTTTAGCGTCTGATGACGGAGCTGCATCCTTTGAATGAGCCCCGCTTGCTGCGGCATCTTTTGAAAGAGCGCTTTTCGGCGCAGAAATTGATGTTTGCGCTGTTTTCGATTTTCCGGCAGCACATCCATTAAATCCTTTGTCAGTCACATAGCCGGACTTGCTCCAAATGGCAATTTGTTTCTTCTTAGCGGCCTTTTCATCCTTTTGATATTGATCTAAGTATTTTGTATTTGGAGGATATACGTAAGCTACCCTTGCAAGGCCCTCTTTTAAAAGCTGTTCTTGGACTGATTGACCGTCCGCATACACATAAGCCAGCAATCTGCCGTATTTGTCGGTGCGGTCGCCTTTATCAAATTCCAATTCCAGCTTGCCGCTGCTGACCAATTTTTTGTTTTCGCTGGAAGCGTCTTTTCCATATGGCTGAACACATGAGTTTGGTTTTTTTGTTTCCGGCGTATCAATCAGCAAATAACGGACCGTTTTCTCTTTTCCCTTATATTTTACTTTAATCGTGTCGCCATCGACTGCACGTATAAGTGTGACAGCCACACGGTCTGAGTGTCGGCCGTCTTCTGTTTTTTTCGAAGAAACGGCGCTGGAATTGCAAGCCGCTAATGAAACACTTAATATAAGCGCAGCAATAGCCAAAACACATTTTTTCATAGCAGAATTCCCCCTGAGCTGTTATCTGAACAAAATCTATCATCGGCTAAAACAGCCGAATTTTCAAGGCGGATGTTTTATTTTAGAAATTTCTTTGGATATTCTGCGAGTTTTGCAGTAGGATCATGATATGAAGAATAATAGAAAAATCCAGCTTGAAAAGCTTCTGAAAGAAAACAAAATCAAACAGGCAAAAAAACAGCTCATCGCGGACTTGAAGAAATACCGCGGCATTGATATTTCCCAGAACGAATTTGTTGATGGCCAATTATCCGGGGAAGCCCATCAAAAGGTTTATCAGCTGGTGAAAGCCGATGAAATCAAAACGATCACATTCGCCTATCACGAAGAAGAGCTTAAGTCAAAGATTGCCCTTATATATAAGGGCTTTGAGAATTTCAGTGAAGAAACGGTTCTGTTTTATCCTTTTACATTCTGTTTTTACGTGAAGAGCAGCCATCACCTTTATCTGGAGCATCCAATTGCTATAACAATGCCGCTATATGCAACCAAAAGGATGATCGCAAAACTGGTGCCGGACATCTACGATGATGTGGTTGTTGTGTCAGAAACATTCGAATTCGGCTTTGTTCTAAGCGAAGACGAATACTCGGATGTAACCATTCATTATTGGGGAATATGAGCTGGCGAAAAAGGACGGAAACGTGCAACAGAGAGCCTTTTGCGATACATGATTTCCCGTGTGGCAAGATGCACGTTTTGCACGCTGCAAAGTGCATCTTGGAAACGTCTATAAATTTTGATAAATTAATCATGAAGAATGAAAAAACACAATCCGGTTGGTAGTCCGGATGCATTGTGATAATGTCAGTAACCTTCCCCTCCTCGGGATGTCCATCATTCTTCGGCAATAAATGTAGAGGAGGGAATCGTTATGAAATTAACGATTTACTATGACGGCCAGTTTTGGATCGGCATCATTGAGATTGTGCAGGAAGGGAATGTAAAGGCATTCCGCCATCTGTTTGGCCGGGAGCCGAAGGATGTGGAAATCCTCAATTTTGTTCACCATCAGCTTTTACAGGTGATCTCCCAAACCGAACAAGAAGGGATTGGGATAAAAGCTGAAGCCAAAAAGAAGATAAACCCGAAAAGACTGCAGCGCCAGGTTGCAAAGGAAATGAAGAGCACCGGCGTGTCAACAAAGGCGCAACAGGCAATCAAACAAGGGCTGGAAGCAAAAAAAGCGATGAACAAACGGTTGAATAAAGAGCAGCGGGAAAAAGAAAAGGAACAAAAGTACAGATTGAGAAAACAAAAAGCGAAAGAGAAGCATAGGGGTAAGTGAAAAATTTGTTTTAGAGCCTCCCGGAGACACTGTGATCCTTTGGCTAAGCCGTTTAGACGGCCCTCAATACGTGAGGGCCGTCTTTATTTTTTTCAGAAATCCCCGTTTTAACTCTTAAAACCAGCCTTTAGTCAGAATTCCTGCCGCCACTTTCATATCATGAATTTCAGCTTCTCTCTTAAAATTTTTCCGTTGAGATATAAGTCATAAATCGGGATGATCCATTTAGAATGTAATGGAGGGGGAGTCTTCATTTTGTATTAGGTTTTTTGTCGCGGCTGATGAGGTTTGTTTTGATAGATATCAGATTTTTTCACCAATCAATTTCAGAGGAGTGATACACTATTTACAGGCTATGACTTTGGAAAGGGTGAAGAGAGATGTAGTGATATAAAAGCACGAATGAAGTCCTTTCCGGGGATGGGAGGCGTGGGTGATGTTTCTTTAGGGATGATTGCTCTGACATGTGAGAACTAAAGAGAATCGTCTCCTGAATGTCAACATACGACATCATGATGCGGGCAGCTTTTCACGGCAGGTAAAAAACATTCTGAATTTTCGGGGTATTGGATTCGTTCAAGATGGAGAGAAATGCGTCATTCAAACGTAATAAGAAGGGAAAAACGCTGTTCTCTCTTGATGACAATCGTAATGTCTAACAGCTTATCTAATAAGGACAAAGGATGATATTCATGAAAAGAATCGATAAAATATACCATCAGCTTATGCACAATTTTCGGAACGTAACCTTGGATCAGCTTTTACAGGTACAGGGGCATTCAGCCAAGGAAATCGCCGAACAATTGCAAATGGAGCGTTCCAATGTCAGCTTTGAATTGAACAACCTTGTCCGTGCCCAAAAGGCCGTAAAGATTAAAACATTCCCCGTTCGCTATGTTCCGGTAGAGATCGTCGAAAGAATATTTAACATGGAATGGAATAAAGAGAAGATGGAAGTGGAAGATCTTCATCAGCTTCAAGGCAATCATAAAAGGATACGCCGGAAAATTTCTACGAATCCGCTGGAGCTGATGATTGGGGCGAAAGGCAGCTTAAAGAAAGCCATTTCCCAAGCAAAGGCGGCTGTCTTTTATCCGCCTCACGGCCTGCATATGCTGCTTTTAGGTCCGACAGGTTCCGGCAAATCGCTGTTTGCCAACCGGATTTATCAATTCGCTATCTACTCTGACATCTTGAAGCCCGGCGCTCCATTTATTACGTTTAACTGTGCAGATTACTATAACAATCCGCAATTATTGCTTTCTCAATTATTTGGACATAAGAAAGGGACATTTACAGGCGCTGACGAGGATAAAGTCGGCTTAGTCGAACAGGCCGATGGAGGCATTCTGTTCATGGATGAAATCCACCGCCTTCCGCCTGAAGGACAGGAAATGCTGTTTTATTTTATTGACAACGGCACTTATAACAGGCTTGGGGAAACAGAGCACAGAAGAACATCGAAAGTATTGTTTATTTGCGCTACGACAGAAAACCCCAGTTCCGTATTATTGAAAACTTTTTTGCGGAGAATTCCGATGACCATACATATTCCTTCCCTTGAAGAGCGGTCTCTTAAAGAAAGAATCGAATTGACAACATTCTTATTGGGAAAAGAAGCGGAGCGGATCAAGAAAAATTTAAATGTGCACATTGATGTATATAATGCGCTGATTCATTCTGCAAAGTTCGGGAACGTTGGGCAGTTGAAATCAAATGTACAGCTGGTTTGTGCACACGGATTTTTAAATCATCTTGATAAGGATGATGTTGTGGAACTGACCGTCCGGGATCTGCCGGATGAAATCAAGCAAGACTGGATTTCCAGCAGCAAAAATATTGAAAGAAGCAAAATGATTTCTGAATATGTCAATATTACAACCATCATATCGCCGATTGTAGAAGATGAAACAACCAAACTTGACGATGATCTTTCATTTAATTTGTATCATTTAATTGAAGAAAAAGTAAAAAATCTAAACAAAGAAGGCTTATCAAAAAAGGAAATCAACCAATATATTTTAACGGATATCCATTTGCACGTCAGAAGTTTTTTTAAACAAAGAACATTTCAAAACCACCACTTATTGAAATTTGTCGATGACAAGGTGATACAAATTACGAAAGAGCTTAAAGAAGTTGCGGAACACGAGCTCAATTGCAGATTTGGCCGCAAATTCATCTATTTCCTAAGTATGCATATCGATGCCTTTCTAAAACGGGGAAAGCAAATCGATGTATTAAATGAACAGGAGACCGACGAGATCCGTGATACCCATGTGAAAGAATATCAGGTCGCACTCATCTTTAAGGATAAAATTCAAGAATATTTTAGAGTCATTGTTCCGGAAATAGAAGTCATTTATTTAACAATGCTGATCCAGTCGATCAAATCATTGGAAGAGAACAAAAGAGTGGGGATTGTCGTTGCCGCGCATGGCAACAGCATGGCAAGCTCCATGGTTGAAGTCGCCATTGAACTGTTGGGAAGCACACCTATCGCGGCAGTCGATATGCCCCTGACGGTTTCCCCGTCGGAAATCATCGAAAGCCTGGCGGCGAAAATTAAGCAGATGGATGAAGGAGAAGGGGTGTTAATGCTTGTGGACATGGGCTCGCTCGCGATGCTTGAAAGCAAGCTCGAAGAAAAAACAGGCGTGAACATCAAGACGATCAGCAATGTTACGACATCTATGGTGCTGGATGCTGTTAGAAAGGTAAACTATTTGAATTTAAATTTGCATGCAATATATGATTCGGTTACAAAGGATTTTATCGAGCTGTGGGATCGGCAGCCTGCCTCAGCCGGCAAAAAGAAGGCGTTGGTCTCTATCTGTACGACAGGGAGCGGAACGGCAAAAAAACTGGAAGAAATCTTGACAACAATCGTTAATAAGGCCTCTGACGAACCGATCAGCATTCTGACGGTTTCATCAATGAAATTAGCCAACAGGATAAAAGAAATCGAAAAAGAGTATGAGATTCTTGCCACGGTTGGAACGAAGGATCCTAAGATCAATGCTCCGCACGTCTCTCTGGAAGTATTAATTGGAGGAGAAGGGGAGAAGGTGATTCAGCAGGCGATTACAAAAGGCGGCATCCCGATGAGCGATGGATTTACCGGTACAAATATTATTGTGCGGGAGCTTTGCGAGGATAGCTTGAAAAAGTATCTTGTCTTTTTAAACCCGTATCATATGATAGACATGTTGTTGGAGTGGCTGCAAACCATCCAGGATGAGCTTGGCATTATTTTAAATAATACCGTCATGATCAAAGTGATTATGCACACCGCTTTTGCCTTTGAAAGGGAGGTCAAGCAGAACCCGATCGCATTTTCAGAGGAAGAAGAAATCAACGGCCAGCTGGAAAAAGTTTATCACATAACAGAGCGGACATTACACCCTTATGAACAAAAGCTGGGATTGAAAATCAGCGATGATGAAAAATTATTTATCGCCGCAATTTTTGCGGAAGAATTGCAGGGCCAGCTGTTTTAACAGCCGTTTTTAACCTTGAACCTGTATTAAATGGAGCGCCATTTTAATACAGGTTTATTTTTTTGTTTACATGTGTTTCAAAAACAAAAAAATCTGGCTCCCGCTTGATTGAAAACGCTTAATACAACTGTGTTGGCACGATACTTGCATAATAAATAGGCGAACGAAAAAGGAGAGGAGCAAACATGTATGATTTCAGTCATTATCAGTGGTCATGGCAATTTTCCCTTAGCATTAAAGGAGTCCTCGGGAATGATTTTTGGCGAAGAAGACAACCTGGTCGCGGTGCCGTTTTTAAAAGGAGAAGGCATCCAAACATTGCAGGACAAATATAACCAGGCGCTAAAGGATATTCCGGAGGAACATGAGGTGCTTTTTTTGGTCGATATTTTTGGAGGCACCCCCTATAATGCGGCCACCCCTTTCATTGTGAAGGACCAAAGAATCGATATGGCCGCGGGAGTGAACCTGCCGATTTTGCTGGAAGCATTAGGCCTGAGAGCACATATGCCGCTCAAGGAATTGCTAAATAAATTGAAAACCATCAGTCAAGAAAGCTTTCAAGTCTGCAGCGAACATTTAGAAAAAATGAAGATCACCGCCAATCATGAAAGAGAGGATGAACTACTATGAAGATTGTATTAGCCAGAATCGATGACCGCTTTATCCACGGGCAAGTATTGACAAGGTGGATTAAAATCCATGCAGCTGATCGGATCATCGTGGTGTCAGATGATGTTGCAGCAGATGACATGAGAAAAACGCTGATTCTTTCTGTCGCCCCTTCAAACGTCAAAGCCAGCGCCGTTTCTATATCCAAAATGGCAAAGGCATTTCATAGTCCGCGCTATGAAGATACAACAGCGATGCTTTTATTTGAAAACCCGAGCGACATTGTCTCTCTCATTGAAGCGGGCGTCCCCATCAAAACCGTCAATGTCGGAGGCATGCGTTTCGAGAATAACCGCAAGCAGATTACAAAATCGGTAAGTGTAACCGAAAAAGATATAGAAGCGTTTGAAACATTACATGAATTAGGTGTGAAACTCGAATTGAGGCAGCTCCCTTCAGATGCCAGCGAAGACTTTATGCAGATTTTAAGAAGCGTAACAAAATCTTAAAGGGGGATGAGATGATGTCTACTATACAAATTATTTTGTTGTTAATCATTGCAGCCATTACCGGTATAGGAAGTGTTTTGGATGAAGGGCAGACACACCGTCCGCTGATCGCCTGCACATTGGTCGGTTTGGTGCTCGGGGATTTAAAAACGGGAATCATTTTGGGCGGAACCCTTGAGCTGATGGCGTTGGGCTGGATGAATGTCGGGCTTGCCATGGCGCCGGACACAGCCATCGCTTCTGTGATTTCAACCATTTTAGTCATTACTGCCGATCAGGGGATCGGCGAAGGAATTGCCGTCGCCGTCGCTTTGGCCGCAGCAGGGCAAGCGCTGACCATTTTTGTCCGTACGCTCACAGTCTTTTTGATTCACCGCGCTGACAAATATGCCAAGGATGGAAATATGAAAGGAATTGAAATCATGCATATCACCGCTATGGTGTTTCAGGCGCTCAGAGTCATGATTCCGACATTGATTGTAGCATTGATCAGCGTCAGCGCCGTTCAGGCTTTCCTGGGAAATATTCCTGAAGTCATCACAAAAGGTTTGCAGGTGGGCGGAGGAATTATCGTTGTCGTAGGGTACGCGATGGTGATCAATATGATGAACATTCCGTATTTGAAGCCTTTCTTCTATATCGGCTTTTTATTGGCGGCATTTACCGACTTCAATTTGGTTGGATTCGGCGCTCTGGGACTATGCCTGGCGCTCTTATATCAACAAGTCATGCAAAAAAACAGCGCCCAGGGAGCAGTCGCCGCAGCAGCGGACAACAACCTGGCCGTCTATGATGACGATGACGACCTTGATGCCTAAACAATGAGGAGGGACATATAGGAATGGAGACAGAAAAAAGATTAACCAAAAAAGAAATATTCAGCATGTTTATTCGTTCGAATTTTTTGCTCGGCTCATTTAACTTTGAGCGTGTGCAGGCATTGGGATACTGCTATGTGATGATCCCGGCGATTAAAAAATTGTACGGCCCGGGGGCGAAAAGAAATGAAGCATTGCAGCGCCACCTCGAATGGTTCAATACACATCCGTGGCTGACAGCGCCCATTTTCGGTGTGTCGGCTGCCATGGAAGAAGAGATGGCCAACAAAAAAGGGATAGATGCAAAAGCCATCAGCGGCATGAAAATCGGTTTAATGGGGCCGCTGGCGGGTGTAGGCGACCCGATTTTCTGGGGAACATTGCGCCCGGTATTGGCGGCTTTGGGAGCCTCGCTCGCTCTGGGGGGAAATATAGCCGGACCTTTGCTGTTCTTTTTCTTAATCAATGCCATAAGATTAAGTACAAAATATTATGGCTTAAAGTACGGCTATGTCAAAGGCATGGAGATTTTGCAGGATTTGGTTGGAAATCGCATTCAAAAACTGACGGAAGGCGCTTCAATACTCGGATTGTTTGTGATGGGGGCGCTCGTCTCCAAGTGGACCACCATCAACATTCCGATCGTCGTCTCCAGAATTAAGAATGATTCCGGGAAAGTTGACGTTCAAACTGTGCAAAATATTTTGGACAGCATTATGCCGGGAGTGCTGCCGTTAGGATTGACGCTGCTCGTAGCGTGGATGCTGCGCAAAGGAGTGAATCCGCTCCTCATTATACTTGGCATTTTTATGATCGGTATTCTTGGCTATTGGGCTGGAGTCCTGAAATAAGCGCTTTAGTTGAACGTATAAGGCCTTTTTCTGATTATTATAATCGCAAATTTGTTACACACGCTGCCCCGGCATACGTGCTGGGGGGCGGTTATGCGGCGCAAGTACGGCGCAGTTTTGTCAGCCGCTGGTCATCACAGTAACAGTCGATATGCTTATACAACAGGAAGCGGGCCGGAAACAAGAAGGGAAAAGAAAGGAGAGAATCATGAGAATGAAAAAGAAACTGGTTCAAATGGGAGCTATGTTGATGTTTTTGCTGCCTGGAGCACTTCCTGTTGAAGCAGTCGACCCAAGCTATTATGATGAAGACCATCGGCCGCAATATCATTTCACTCCTGAAGCAAACTGGATGAATGATCCAAACGGAATGGTTTATTACGCAGGGGAATATCATCTGTTTTATCAATATCACCCCTATGGCCTGCAGTGGGGACCGATGCATTGGGGCCATGCGGTAAGCAAGGATCTGGTTCATTGGAAGCACCTTCCTGTTGCCTTGCATCCAGATGAAAATGGAACGATTTTTTCCGGCAGCGCAGTCGTCGATTGGAATAATACAACCGGTTTTCAGACCGGAGCGGAGAAGCCGCTGGTCGCGGTATATACGCAGGACCGCGAAGGGCACCAAGTGCAAAGCATCGCCTACAGCAATGATAAAGGAAGAACATGGAAGAAATACCCCGGTAACCCGGTCATTCCGAACCCGGGAAAAAAGGATTTTCGCGATCCGAAAGTTTTTTGGCATGAAGAGACAAAAAAGTGGGTGATGGTGCTTGCGGCCGGGGATCGGATCCTGATTTATACATCTCCCAACCTGAAAGAATGGGTCTATGCAAGTGAATTCGGAGAGGGTCAGGGCAGTCACGGAGGGGTGTGGGAATGCCCGGATTTGTTTGAGCTTCCTGTGGACGGAAATCCGCATCAGAAGAAATGGGTGATGCAAGTCAGTGTTGGAAACGGGGCTGTATCAGGAGGATCGGGGATGCAGTATTTTGTCGGCGACTTTAATGGAACCGCTTTCAAAAATGAAAATCCTTCAAGCCAAGTTTTATGGACGGACTACGGCAAAGATTTTTACGCGGCTGTTACTTGGTCTGACATACCGTCTTCAGACGGCAGACGGCTCTGGTTAGGGTGGATGAGCAATTGGCAATATGCCAATGATGTTCCAACATCTCCGTGGAGAGGAGCGGCGACGATTCCAAGACAGCTAGAATTGAAAACGCTTTCCGAAGGGATCAGAGTTGTTCAAACCCCGATAAGAGAGCTGCACTCAATCAGAGGAGCCTTCAGAGAGTGGAACCATAAGGTCATATCTCCTGCGAGCGGTCAGTTGTTGGCGGGTCTGTCAGGTGATGCCTATGAAATAAATGCAGAATTTCAAATAAACAGCGGCATGGCTTCTGAATTTGGTTTTAAAGTTCGAAAGGGAGATGATCAATATACGAAAATCGGCTATCATCCAAACAGCGCCGCTCTGTTTGTCGACCGCAGCCAATCCGGAAGGGCCGACTTTCATCCAGGCTTTAACACCGGAAAACAAACCGCTCCATTACGGCCGGTGAATGGGAAGGTGAAGATGCGCATTTTTGTCGACCGTTCTTCAGTCGAAGTGTTTGGAAACGATGGACAGCAGGTAATCACCGACATCATTCTCCCGGATAAATCGAGCAAAGGGCTTGAGGTGTACGCTTCAAACGGTTTTGTAAAGTTAAACTCCTTGACGATTCATCCTATAAATAAGGTATGGGGACAGTCGCCGTTTACATCCAATTTGGCCGGCTGGACGACCGTAAACGGCGTGTGGGCCGACACTATTGAAGGAAAACAAGGGCGCTCTGACGGCGATTCCTTTATTACATCTTCAGCATCGGGAACGGACTTCACTTATGAATCCGATATATTGATTAAAGATGGAAATGGAAGAGGGGCGGGAGCGCTTGTGTTTCGAGCGGATCAAGACGTTAAAAACGGCTATCTGGCAAATGTGGATGCCAAACATGACGTCGTCAAATTTTTTAAATTTGAGAACGGGGCAGCCACCGTCATTGCCGAACACCAGACACCGATCGATGTCAATCGAAAATATCATCTTAAAACGGTTGCTGACGGTTCCAACTTCAACATTTATTTGGATGGCCGCCTGGTCATAGACGCTGATGACCACACATTTTCAAATGGAAGATTTGGTTTGAACGTATGGGAGGCGACGGCAGTCTTTCAGAATGTTTACGCCAATCAATGACAAAAGGCCGGGATGTTTGATCCCGGCCTTAATGCCTTCATAGGATGCGGTCTTTACGGCTGAACCAGCTTTGAATAAAGTGATATGGCCCGGCATATGCTGGTCTATACAAGTCGTATTGGCTATAGCGCTTTGGCCGGCGTTTTTGGAAATGAATCATGGGACAAAACGCGCTTGCCTATTATTATTGAAAATCAACCCACACCGAGCCTTGTCCTGCTGAACGCACGCAATTTTCAACCCAGCGCATTCCCTCAATACCGGCATCGATATCAGGATAAACCAGGCTTTTTAACGTTTCTTCATCTCCGCGGTTTTTAGCGTCAATCGCGATGGCAAATTTCAAATAAATATTGGCCCATGCTTCAGACAGTCCTTCAGTATGCAGGGCGCCCAGCCGTTCATCCGCATTGCAGCGGCTGTCCAAATAAGGCATGGCGCGAACGAGCGTCTGAATCGGCTCTCCCTGCACTTCATATGTCAGCTCGTTCGGTTTGCTGTCCCACCATTCCAGACTTGCTTTCGAGCCGACGATTCTGATTCTGTGACCATCCATACACCCGGCGTTGATCGAGGAGGTCCACATCGTCCCGACCGCTCCGTTTTCATAATGCATCAGGACGTAGGCGTTGTCCTCGAGCGGAGCGCGATTTTTGACGAAGCTCTGGCGGTCACACAGCAGCTCTTTTATCTTTATATGAGGCATAATGAGCTGCGACATATAATAGGTATGGGTGGACAGATCGCCCAGCACAAAGCTTGGTCCGGCGATTGCAGGGTCGACGCGCCATTTTTGCGCGTCGCTTGTTTTTTCAACTTCATCTGTTGCGCTGAATCCGTGTGTATACTGCAAATCGACCACGCGAATATCGCCGATTTGCCCCTGTTCAATCATGGCACGCATTTGAAGCAGCATTTGATTGCCGGAAAAACCGTACGTCACGCCGATAACTTTTCCTTTTTCCTCCGCAAGGGCTTTTATTTCATAACCCTCTTCTGAGGTGAAAAACAGCGGCTTTTCACAGGTGACATGCAAATCCGCTTCAAGCGCCGCCTTGCAGATTTCATAATGGGTGCGGTTCGGAGTGGCAATCGAGACAACCTCTATGCCATCGTCCCGCTTGGCTTCTTCTGCAAACATCGTTTGATAGTCAGGATAACAGCGCTCCGCACTCACTCCGAGGTTCATCCCGAAGTCTTTTCCTCTTTCAGCATCGATATCAAATGCACCGGCTGTTAATCGAAAGGCTGTATTGTCTCTCAGGGCGCCTGTGCGATGCTTATATCCAACCTGGCTGAGCCTTCCTCCGCCTACCATTGCCCAGCGCAAAGGCCTTGAAATGATCTTTTCTCCATTCAGCATGATGGCAACCTCCTATTGGCTGATTGTTTGCTTTAATGCTTTGATCGATGTTCTGATGCCAGCTTCCGGTGACATCGTGAGATCCTCCATTTCCAAAGAAACTTCACTGTCATAACCCATCATTTTCACGACTGAGAAAAATTCTTTCCACCACTGCAAATCCTGTCCGCATCCGACAGCTACATAATTCCACGCCCGATTGGCCGTGTCAGTCACTTCCTTTGTTTCTAAGACGCCGTTTACGGCGGCTACTTGTCTTTCAATTCTGACATCTTTGCCGTGGACATGATGAATGGCCTCTCCCAGTTCTCTTGCAGCGATGATTGGATCTGCCCCCATCCATAATAGGTGGCTTGGATCAAGGTTCAGCCCGACGATCGGGCCGACCGCGTTTCGAAGCCGAAAGAGCGTCTCAGGATTATAGACTAATTGAGAGCTGAAATTTTCCAATGCGATTTTTTCAACGCCGCAGCTTTCCGCTTTTTTGACAAGCTTTTTCCAGTAAGGGACCGCGACTTCTTCCCACTGGTAGGTTAAGATTTCTTTTAAGACAGGCGGCCAGCTCACCGTGTATGTAATCCAGTTCGGCGTTTTGTCCTCAGGACTTCCGGCCGGCAAACCGCTCATCATGATGACTTTTTTGATGCCTAATAATCCCGCAAGCTCCATCGTTTTTTCTGTGACTTCCCTGTGTTCTCTGCCCAGATCTCCCGGATCTAAAGGATTTCCGGAGCAATTTAAGGCGCAAAGCGTCATATTCCGTTTTTCCAGCGCCTCTGCAAATTCGCGCCTTTTATCGCTGCTTTGCAGCAATTCATCGAGATTTAAGTGGGGAGCGGGTGACCAGCCGCCGGTTGTCATTTCCAGCGTATCAATGCCAAGTTCTGCAGCAGCGTCAAGCATTTCTTCAAAAGGCAAATGCCCTAAACTGTCGGTTACATAAGATAGTTTCATTGAAGTATTCCTCCTCAGGATTTGTAATCGCTTTCTTTTTAAGATTATAAAGTAACGAGATTTGTCTCGTCTTTATCAGATAGAGACATTCTTTTGTCGTTTCAGGACATCATTTCTTTCAAATCACGATTTGCCGGCGTGAAATACGGTCATTTTTGAATCTTTGTAAAGCGACCGGAAAAGCCCGGGGGAGCTTCCGATCTTGGCGGCAAATACACGTGTGAAATAGTGGACGGTAAAACCGATTTCTTCCGCGATTTCTTTGATCGATAAGTCCGTTGTTTTCAGCAATTCAGCAGCTTTAACGATTTTTTCGTTTTGCACGAATTCCGAGTAGCTGACGCCGAGCTCTGCTGAAAATAAACGGGACAAGTGCCTTCCTGAAATATGAAAGTGATGTGCGACATCTTTCAGCTTTAATGATTGTGACAGGTTGTCTTGAATATGCAGCTTGACTTCAGTCAATAGTGCTGAAGATGTTTGAATAGGCTGCTGCATCGGGTGGTGGGCAGAGGGGAGAATGGTTTGAATTAATGACAGGATTAAAGCCTGCGACAGATCCCCCAGGATCTCTTTACAAAATGCTTTTACGGGCTGCGCCGCTTGCAGCATTAACGTTTTCCAAAGCAAGCACGGCGCTTCTTCATCTTTTGCATAGACTGTCACATTGCCGCTTTGCTTCACCTCCTCGATCACTTTGATCCATTCAGCGCTTGAATTTTCTTCGTTTAGCTCAAAGCCGACATAAAGGATAACCAGCCCGGTCTCGCTTTTGATTTGGTGCAATATTTCCGGCCTTGACATAAAAATCGTATTCTCCTTAAGCGGATATGTACAACCGCGTTCAAGATAATAGCCGTCTCCTTTTACCACATAACAAATTTCAAAAAAAGAATGCTTATGCACCAGCGTATGATAGTGATTGGGCATAGCTCCCCAATAATGGACGTAAAATGAAGCGCCGTTTGGCTCTAAGTGATGCACGTATTGGTTTAAAACCGTTCTGCCTGAAACAAGGTGATTCACATTCATGTAAACGCCTCCTGATCCCCTTTAAGTTGTCGTTTTTCTCATCATACCAAGGCGGGGGAAAATAAAACATCCCCTTGTCAGGCAAAGGGGTGATGATGCAGCAAAAGAGAAGATATGGGGAGGAAACGGAGTCTTCTAATCGGGCGTTTTTCCGTCTCTATTAAACAAAAATTAAGATATAAAACTAATAATTGACAACGTTTTCATGCTGGCTTACACTTAGTTTGATGAATAAACAAAGTTCAAGCGTTAGAAGGTGGTAAAAATTGACCTGCTTAACTTGTGCAGGGTCAAAATCGAATTTTATGATCCTAGTGAAAAAGATTTGATACAGCCTAGCGACATTGATTTAGCATACAGCGAATAAATTTTCCCACCAATATTCCTACCGTGGCTCAGCGTCTGGTCACACAGTTCAAGCTCTTATTCCCCAGTTTAAGAAAGTTATTTTTCTGAAAATTCAAAATGCATATAGGCTAAATTGGGGGTGGCGCAAAGGCTGTCGATTCCAACTGTTTCTCCAACAAGAGCCGGCTTGTCCTATGGTTGTGCATACTTTCAAACTTGTAGGTTTGTTCCTGAGACTAAATAAAGCCCCTTTTGAAAGGCTTTTAAGGAGGAAAGAATCATGGCGAGTGAAAATGTAAAAAAGGTGAGTATGTTTGAGAAATCCGGCTACGCTTCTGGAGATTTAGCGTGTAATTTAATTTACACGACAGTTTCAACGTATCTTTTATTTTTCTATACTGATGTTTATGGTTTGTCAGCAGCCGCTGCCGGTACAATGTTTTTGGTTGTTCGGATTATTGATGCACTGGCCGATCCTTTTATCGGAACAATAGTAGACCGGACAAACAGCAAATTCGGGCGTTTTAGGCCTTATCTGCTGTTTGGCGCATTTCCGCTTTCAGTACTTGCCATCCTCTGTTTCACAACCCCGGATTTTTCCGATACGGGCAAATTAATCTACGCCTATATCACGTATGTCGGCTTATCACTCACATATACGACGATCAATGTTCCATATGGTGCATTAACGTCTGCGATGACCAGAGATAACCAGGAGGTCGTCAGCATTACTTCTGTTCGGATGGTCTTCGCCAATCTTGGCGGACTCATCGTATCTTTTTTTGTTCCTCTATTGTCTGCCTATTTAGGTGATGCGACTGGAAACACCGCTCTTGGCTGGCAGCTGACGATGAGCATGTTGGGGATCATCGGCGCCTGTCTATTAATCTTTTGTTTTAAAAGTACAAAAGAACGGGTCACACTGCAAAAGCCGGACGAAAAAAATAAATTCTCAGATATATTCGAGCAATTTCGGGTGAATCGCCCATTAGTTGTCCTCAGCATTTTCTTTATCATTATCTTTGGCGTCAACTCTATCAGCAATTCTGTTGGGATTTACTACATGACGTACAATGTGGGCAGAGAAGACCTTGTGAAATGGTACGGCTTGCTGGGGAGCCTCCCTGCATTGGCGATTCTGCCGTTTATTCCCCGAATCAATAAATGGCTGGGAAAGAGAAAACTCTTAAATGCCGCTTTATTATTGAACATCATCGGACTTTTGGCCATTCTCATCATTCCGCCAAGCAATGTGTTTCTCGTGCTCTTCTTTCGTGTCATTGCCGCAATAGGAAGTGTTACCGCAGGGGGGTATATGTGGGCGCTTATTCCTGAAACAATCGAATACGGCGAATATAAGACAGGAAAACGTTTGGGCGGATTGATTTATGCCATTATCGGCTTCTTTTTTAAGTTTGGCATGGCGCTCGGCGGAATCGTTCCGGGGCTTATATTGGACAAGTTCGGCTATGTTGCAGGTCAGGTTCAATCGCCTGAAGCGTTGACAGGAATCTTAATCACGACAACTGTCATTCCTGTTATTTTCCTGATCTTAGCGATGATCGACATCAACTTCTACAATTTGAGCGAAGAAAAATATACAAAAGTCGTACGTGAATTAGAGAATAGGGAAAAAGTCTACTTGGATCATATCAATGAGTTTAAGATAGATTAATCATTTGTGAAATTGCAGACAAATATGTAAGGAGGAATGAAGATGAAAATTATCAATCCGGTGCTGAAAGGCTTCAATCCCGATCCAAGCATATGCAGAGTCGGTGAGGATTATTATATAGCTGTATCCACCTTTGAATGGTTTCCAGGGGTGCAAATCCATCATTCAAAAGATTTGGTGAATTGGCATTTGATCGCCCATCCGCTGCAGAGGGTTTCGCAATTGGATATGAAAGGAAATCCCAACTCGGGCGGAGTATGGGCGCCTTGCCTAAGCTACAGCGATGACAGGTTCTGGCTTATATATACGGATGTAAAGGTTGTGGATGGAGCATGGAAAGACTGCCATAACTATTTAGTCACATCGGAAACCGTTGATGGGGATTGGGGGGAGCCGGTTAAACTAAACAGTTCCGGCTTTGATGCTTCTTTGTTCCATGATGATGACGGGAGGAAATATCTGTTAAATATGCTGTGGGATCATCGAATCGACCGCCATTCATTTGGGGGCATTGTGATGCAGGAATATTCCGCAGAGGAAAAAAAATTAATCAATCATCCGAAAATCATTTTTAAAGGTTCAGATATCAAACTGACTGAAGCGCCGCACCTTTATCATATCGGGGATTATTACTATTTATTAACAGCAGAAGGAGGAACAAGGTTCGAACATGCCGCTACAATTGCCAGGTCAAAACATATCGAAGGTCCGTATGAAGTTCATCCGGATAACCCCATTTTAACGTCTTGGCATGCCCCTGGAAATCCATTGCAAAAATGCGGACATGCATCAATTGTCCAAACACATACAGGTGAGTGGTATTTAGCGCATTTAGCCGGACGTCCCATTCATCCTGATGATGACTCGATTATACACCAAAGAGGATATTGTCCTTTGGGCAGAGAAACAGCGATTCAAAAATTGGAGTGGGAAGACGGATGGCCTTATGTGGCGGGCGGAAAAGAGGGGAGTGTGGAGGTGGAAGCGCCCCGCATATCCGAAACGAAGTTTCCGCCGACATATCCGGAAATCGACAAATTCGAAGCTTCGACATTAAATATTAACTTTCAGACATTGCGGATCCCGTTTACGAAAGAATTAGGCTCATTAACCGAAAGGCCGAACCATTTGCGCTTATTTGGCCATGAATCACTGACATCTACATTTACCCAGGCATTTGTAGCAAGACGTTGGCAAAGCCTCTGTTTTATAGCGGAAACTGCTGTTGAATTTTACCCGGAGAACTTTCAGCAAGCGGCTGGATTGGTGAATTACTACAACACAGAGAACTGGACGGCTCTTCAAATCACTTATGATGAAGATCTTGGCCGCATTCTGGATGTTACGATATGCGACAACTTTTCATTTTCACAACCCCTAAAAGAAAAAATTGTCATCCCGCCTGACATACAATATGTTTATTTAAGAGTAAATGTTGAACAGGAAAAATATAATTACTCCTATTCCTTTAATAAAGAAGACTGGCATAAAATCGAGATTATACTAGAGTCCAAAAAATTGTCGGATGATTATATTCGCGGCGGAGGGTTCTTCACAGGAGCTTTTGTAGGCATGCAATGTCAAGATACGAGCGGTGCGAATAAACATGCCGATTTTTCCTATTTTACGTATAAAGAGCTGTAAATGGAGTCGTTGTTGGGAGAATGTCACACCATGCGGTTAACCTTCTTTTTTTAGAAGCGTATACTCAGCACGACCATCTCAACTCCTGCGAGTTTCCGGCTGTGTTTTATAGCTGTTTCCCGGAACCCGAAGGGCATCAATCGCATTGGCACGCAAAAGGATGAAATCTGACAAATTTCATCCTTTTTTTGCGGTTGTTCCGTGAGATTTTTCAATATATAAATCAATAAAGGAAATGGAATGAATAAAACTTGAAGCAGGAACGGTAAGCAAAGTCCGCGCTTTATAACCAGCCGAATCTCTCCCTTCATATCTCAGCAGGAATCGGCGAAGCAGAGAGCAGCCCCCTCGTTTTTTTGTCGTCTCGAATGTCTTTCCCAATCCCCCCTCCGTGCTGTTAAAACTGATCAAACATAGAAGTCCCGGTTTCCTTCGCGATTTCCCGCATCAGCTTTTTATGGCCTGGGGAGATCATTCCATCTTATAAAAAGCTGGCACGGATCTTGCATTATTTTTTGGCAGATTGATTCTAGAAGGAGGCCGTCATTTATGGAGTAATATGCCGCATATTGAAAACGCTTTCGTTAACAGCATATTGTTTCAGGCTTATGGATTATCAATTTTTAAGGAGAGAATTCAGATGTCACCAACTAATCCATTAACATCAGAAACAAAGGAATCTTTGAACCTACTTCATTCTACACAAACCATTATCAAAAGAGCATTGCGTAAATTAGGTTATGCCGAAGATGTATATGAACTGATGAAAGAACCGGTACGTACATTGACAGTCCGTATTCCAGTCAAAATGGATAATGGGTCTGTCAAGGTTTTTACCGGTTATCGTTCTCAACATAATGATGCGATCGGGCCTACTAAAGGGGGAGTCAGATTTCATCCCGATGTGCATGAGGATGAGGTCAAGGCGCTGGCCATCTGGATGACTTTAAAGTGCGGGATTACCAATCTTCCGTACGGCGGAGGAAAAGGAGGCATTATTTGTGATCCCAGAAGCATGTCTTTTGGTGAATTAGAAAGGCTTAGCCGCGGATATGTTCGAGCCATCAGCCAGATTGTCGGACCTACCAAAGATATCCCGGCTCCTGATGTCTATACCAACTCGCAAATCATGGCTTGGATGATGGATGAATACAGCCGTCTCAGGGAATTTGATTCTCCGGGCTTTATTACAGGGAAACCGCTTGTTTTAGGAGGATCTCATGGACGCGAAACGGCCACAGCAAGCGGCGTGACCATTTGTATTGAAGAAGCGGTGAAACGAAAAGGTATTTCCTTGAAAGGAGCCCGGATCATTATTCAGGGCTTCGGAAATGCAGGGAGTTTTATTGCAAAGTTTATGCATCATGCCGGAGCGAAAGTCATTGGCATTTCGGATGCATATGGGGCGCTTTATGATCCTACAGGTCTTGACATCGAATATTTGCTTGATAGACGCGACAGCTTCGGCACTATTACAAAGCTATTCACAGACGTCATCTCAAATGAAGAATTGCTGGAAAAGGAATGCGATATTCTTGTACCCGCTGCTGTTTCTAATCAAATTACAATGGAAAATGCGCACCAAATTCAAGCGAAAATTGTTGTAGAGGCTGCCAACGGACCGACCACTCCTGACGCGACACGAGTACTCAATGAAAGAGGCATTCTGCTTGTTCCGGACATCCTGGCCAGTGCTGGAGGTGTGACGGTTTCGTACTTTGAATGGGTGCAAAATAACCAGGGGTACTACTGGTCAGCCGAAGAAGTCGACAAAAAGCTGCGTGAGGTTATGGTGAAATCTTTTCAAAATATATATCAAACGGCAATCACCCATCAAGTCGATATGCGTTTGGCTGCATATATGGAGGGGGTTAGAAAAGTCGCCGAGGCTGCACGCTTTAGAGGATGGGTATAAATATTGTTGTTAAACAATTCGGCCGCAGCAAGTCATGCGGCCGAATTTTACTACAAGGTGCAAAAAAATTATTCGGTCTTCCCGCAAAAAAATCTTCAAATACGCAAAATTTTTTGCATCTATATAATGCCTTTACTGGGATGATTTCGATATTATTAAGATGAAATGCTAGTCAAAATATCACAAAAAATAGTGGGCATCAATCTTGCATGATCATGATGTGCGGCAAAATAAAATCAAAAAAGGAGGTACCATTCATTTAATGAATGAGCGAAAAGGAAATGCTGAAAATTGGAGGATTTATCGATGTATGAACAAATAAGAAGACTGACGATGGAAGAAAAAGCTGAAAGACTGACAAAATGTTTGGTCAACATTAACAGCATTAACGGAACAGCGGGGGAGGTGAACATAGCCGATTATATCAAACAGATATTGACCAGCTTTCCTTATTTCCAAGAACATCCTGAACAGGTGTGGGAGCAGCTGGTTCCAGGTGATCCGCTTGGACGCAAAAATGTATTTGCGCTTGTAAAGGGAAATCATCATAGCCGGGATACCGTCATTTATCATGCCCATTTAGATACGGTCGGGATAGAAGATTTTGGCGTTCTAAAGGAACATGCCCTTGATCCTGACCATCTTGTCACATATTTCTCCAGCTATGCATTTCATGATGATGTCAGAAAGGACGCTTTGTCGGGTGATTGGATGTTCGGAAGGGGCTCTGTCGATATGCAGAGCGGCATCGCTGTTCATTTGGTCAATATTTTGCACTTTAGCGAGCACCTTGATGAACTGCCGGGGAATATTTTATTTATGGCTAATCCTGATGAAGAAAGTCAGCACGCCGGCATTTTATCTGCAATTTCAGAATTGCGTCGCTTACAGGAAGAAAGAAAGCTTCATTATCTTGCCGCCATCAATACAGATTTTATTACACCGTTATACGATGGCGATCATACGCGCTACATTTATACAGGCGCTGCCGGCAAACTCCTGCCGTGTTTTTACATTTACGGCCGCGAAGTCCATGTGGGGGATACACTGGCAGGCATTGATCCGAATTTTATTGCCTCTGAACTGACAAGCAGAATTCACAATAACATTCACTTGGCTGAACATATTGAAGGGGAGCTGATCATGCCGCCGTCCTGTCTATATCAAAGAGATCATAAAGAGACGTATAATGTCCAGACCGCAGTCAGCAGCTATTTATATTTTAATTATTTTATCTATGAAAAAACCGCCAAAGAAGTCATAGACCAACTGTATCAGGTGGCGGTGGAAGCATGTGCCGATGTAGAGAAAAAACTATCAGAGTATTATGACGATTTTTCGGAACGAACCCGTCTGCCAAAAAAGAACCTATCCTGGAATATTCAAGTTGTCACGCTTGAAAATTATATTGAGGAATTGAAACAAAAGGGATTGGATCCGGTTTCTTGTATTCATAAAACACATCGGCAATATGAGCATCTGGAGCTGCGGATGAGGTGCTTTAAGGTTGTGGAAGCACTGCAAAAACTGGACCCGGAACAATGCGCAAAGGTCATTCTATTTTATGCTCCCCCATATTTGCCCCATAACTATTTGAGAGAGGAAGATGCCCGTGATCGCCAATTGCTGAAGAATGTGAAGGAAGCCGTTGAGGAGACGGCCGAAAAAACAGGAGAAGTATTCGCATATAAAAAATTCTTCCCCTATTTGGCGGATGGGAGCTTTCTTTCACTCCATGAAACAGAGGAGGAAATCGCTTCATTTACACGTAACTTTCCCGGCTGGGAAACGATTGGCACGATTCCCTTTGAAGATATTCGGCAATTAAATATCCCATCAATTAATATGGGGGTTTACGGGAAGGACGGACATAAATGGACGGAGAGAGTGTACAAGCCTTATACCTTCAAGGTGCTTCCCGAGCTGATCCGAAAAACATCCGTCTATTTGCTTCAGAGTGATCATATGACAAAATCGTCTCTAAGAAGTAAATCAGTCTGGCTGAACACTGCAAATGATGGAGGGATATGATGAGAGAAGGAAATAGGAACAATGAATTGCGGCGAACAATGAAAAGCCGCCACCTGTTTATGATTGCTTTAGGCGGAGTGATTGGCACGGGACTGTTTTTGGGGTCAGGATTTACAATTAGCCAGGCAGGTCCTGGCGGAGCGATTTTGGCTTATATTCTAGGCGGTTTTTTAATGTATCTAGTGATGCTCTGTCTCGGAGAACTGGCGGTTGCCCAGCCTGTATCAGGATCGTTCCAGTCGTATGCCTCGACATACATAGGACCGTCCACAGGATTTATGGTCGGATGGTTATATTGGTTCAGCTGGGCCAATACCGTCGGATTAGAATTCACTTCAGCGGGGATACTTATGCAACGTTGGTTTCCGGAGGCGCCAATTTGGGTTTGGTGTCTGATATTTGGAGTGATGACGTTTTTAATCAATGCATTGTCGGCAAAAAGCTACGCTGAAACCGAATTTTGGTTTTCAAGTATAAAGGTTACGGCCATTGTATTGTTTATTTTGATTGGAGTTGGAGCCATTTTTGGTTTGATTGGTTTTCAAGGGGGACAGCCGGCTCCTTTTTTTGCTAACTTTATATCTGAGGGCGGACTATTCCCCAACGGCTTGCCGGCGGTTCTGTTAACGCTCGTCATGGTCAATTTTTCATTTCAGGGGACAGAAATGGTTGGCATTGCAGCCGGAGAAAGTCAAAATCCCGAAAAAACGCTCCCGCGCTCCATTCGAAATGTCGTGTGGCGCACTTTATTTTTCTTTGTATTAGCTATGTTTGTACTGGTTGCGATTATTCCATATCAGACGGCAGGAGTTATCGAAAGTCCATTTGTTGCTGTACTGGATAAAGTCGGGATACCGTATTCGGCTGATATGATGAATTTCGTCATTTTAACAGCTGTCTTATCTGTGGCAAATTCAGGTCTATATGCGGCATCCAGAATGCTGTGGTCGCTTTCGAAAAGCGGGATGGGGCCAGAACGGCTGACGCCTTTATCAAAAAAAGGAGTGCCGATCCGCGCATTGGCGGTGACCATTTCGATTTCAGGATTTTCATTGCTGACCAGCGTCGTGGCAGCGGAAACGGTGTATTTGTGGCTCATCTCGATTTCAGGAATGGTTACCATTGTTGTATGGATGTCTATCTGCGCCTCTCAATTTTTCTTCAGGAAACGGTTTATGGCTGAAGGGGGAGACATAAACGAGCTGAAATTTAAGACGCCCTTTTATCCGGCTGTCCCCATCCTTGGATTTGCGCTGTACGGAGCCGTATTGATCAGCCTGATTTTTATACCGGATCAGCGCATCGGACTCTACTTCGGCGTCCCGTTAATCATCTTCTGCTACGCCTATTATCATCTGAGTATAAAAAAACGAATGAACAGCAGTTCTGCAAAAACAGAGATGGATCATGGCCGATAGAAAGAAAATCTGAAAAAACCGCTTTTAAGCGGTTTTTTCATTTACCCTGCGATTCGATTTTTAAAAGCAATTGATGGATGACATCCGAAATATACGATGGCGCTTGTACCATCCCATTCTTGATCCATTCCTCAATAACACCTGTTACACCAGAAACGATAAATGCTTTTTCTATTTTTCGTTCCATGCTTAGCTCTTCAATCACATTCTAAAGAAGTCCTTAAATTTTTCGATCGTTACAATGTTCCTTTTCGGCTTGGTTAGCAAAGTGAAAATCTCAGCATTTTGATAAATGTATTCTGTCATTTTTTCTATAAAGGCAAGCATGCTCAGCGGATCATCACTTGGAAAGGAAGCATCATAAAAGCTCCCGAGCTGGTCAAACAGTTCATTCTCAATTTGCTCATCCAGGTCAAAAATATCTTTATAGTGAAGATAAAAAGTCACTCTGCCTAAATCAGAAACGGTTATTTTGTTGATGTCTTTCTCCTGAAGAAGTTTTAAAAATGCCTCTTTAATGGTCCGTCTGTCCTCCATTTGTGAATCTCCATTAATAGACAATTGTTTAGGTGATGTTCATTTATGAACATGAATAGCTTGATTGCCGATTGAAATTGTAATGTGCTCAACATTATAATGAACACATTGTTCATTAGTCAATAAGTGTTCAGTGCAGAAAGGAGGTGTATCAATGATTCATGTCGACGGCAGCAGTCGAGGAGTTACCAAGATGTTTTTAAAAAAATATCACTGGTGAGACTCGAGAAGAAATATCTTTCATTTGTTTTTGAAATGCATAATGACATGACAACATCACATTTTAATAGACATTACGGCTTGTATGTTGCGGGATGGATTTAAAAAGCATAATTAATCTTTATGGTTTATAATGTTAATAAAAGGTTTTGTTAACAAAATTTTCAGGGAGATGGAGGTTGTAACAATGTCTTCAAAACGTGAGTTAAGTTCCGGCATCTTATCTGAAGCACATCTTTCTTCGGCGGCATTTAAACAAGAGGCGTATGAATTATATAAAGAATTGCGCGCATCCCGCCCTGTTTATCCCGTATCTTTGGGAGACCTGGGTGAAGGCTGGCTTATGACGAGATATGATGATGCCATCCAATTATTAAAGGATGCAAGGTTAAAGAAAAACTATGAAAATGTATTTGCGGAAAAAGAAGATGAGAGCCGTCCCATGCCGTTGGAAAATGAAGAACCGTTAACAAAGCATATGCTCAACTCAGATCCCCCAGACCACAGCCGCTTAAGGTCCCTTGTTCAGAAAGCATTTACCCCCCGAATGATTTTGCAGCTTGAAGACAGAATTCAACATATCGCTGATTCTTTACTGGACCACGTACAGCCCGATCATTTCATGAACCTTGCAGACGATTTCGCTTTCCCCTTGCCGATTATCGTGATAAGTGAAATGCTTGGCATTCCCCTTGAAGACCGACAAAAATTCAGAGTTTGGTCGCAAGCGGTTATTGACTTTACTGATACCCCTGAAAGCCTCGAAGAAAACAATCATAAAATAGGAGAATTCGCCGAATACCTGGAATATTTAGTTCGGAAAAAAAGGAACGACCCCGCGGAAGATTTAATCAGTGCATTAATCCAGACAGAAAGCGAAGGGACTACATTAAGCACAGAAGAGCTGTATTCGACAATTATGCTGCTGATCGTTGCGGGACATGAAACAACCGTAAACTTAATCACCAATATGATATTTGCACTGCTCCATCACCCCGATCAATTGCAGAAGCTTCGCCAAACCCCCGCTTTGATGGATTCAGCCATAGAAGAGGCGTTGCGCTTTCACAGTCCTGTTGAATTGACCACCCTGCGCTGGGCGTCCGAACCGTTTACATTGCATGGACAAGAGATCAAAAGAAAAGATGTGATCATCATTTCATTAGCCTCTGCCAACCGAGACGAAAAGATGTTTCCGAATGCTGAGATGTTTGATATTGAAAGAAAAAACAACCGCCATATTGCCTTTGGCCACGGCGGACACTTTTGCCTTGGCGCACCGCTTGCCCGTCTGGAAGCAAAGATCGCCATTTCGACATTATTGCGCCGCTGCCCAAATTTACAAATAAAAGGTGAAAGGGGACAGATCAAATGGAAAGGCAACTTTCTGATGAGAGCTTTAGAAGAACTGCCGCTATGCTTCTGATCTTTTGTCTGTTGAGTTTATGACGTAAGAGAATCCGCAGGAATTAAGAATCCTGGGCTCTTTAAAATGTTTAATGATAAAGCCGGTTGAATTTTGTTATTCCGATTAACAGACATATGGGGCTCCGCTGGAGAAACGCTCGGCATGATTGGTGAACTGCAAGCTTGTTGAGCCCTAAAAGATGGTTATAGTGCCTTCATATGATCGTGACATGTTTAACATCCCGCTCTTTTGAGGAGGTTTTAAGATGAAGAAGCATTATAAAGTGATCATAGTAGGGGGAGGTACGGCAGGAATTACGGTAGGGGCGAGGCTTCTGCGGAAGCGAAAAGCCCTTCATGGAGATGTAGCGATCATAGACCCGGCTGATCATCATGCTTATCAGCCTCTTTGGACATTGGCAGGAGCAGGCGTTGTAGAAAAAGAGCGCACAAGGCGTGATATGGGTTCCGTCATTCCGGACGGAGCAGACTGGATCAAGAAGAGCGCGGCATTTTTTGATCCTGAGAATCATCGTCTCACAACAACAGATCATCATACATTCACTTATGATTACCTCGTTGCAGCTCCAGGTATTCACATCCATTGGGAGCATGTGAAAGGTTTGCCTGAAACGCTGGGGAAAAATAGCGTGTGCAGCATCTATTCATATGAACATGTTGATGATACGTGGAACACCATTCGCAATTTTAAAGGGGGAAACGCAATTTTTACTCACCCCAACACACCGATTAAGTGCGGAGGAGCTCCCCAAAAAATCATGTATTTAGCAGAAGAAGCATTCGGGAGAGCCGGTATACGCGACCGGACGAACGTCATATTTGAATCAGCGAATCCGGCGATTTTCGATGTTCCCAAATATCGCGCAGCTCTGGAAAAAGTGCTGGAACGAAAAAGCATTCAGGCGTGTTTCCGGAGGCATCTGGTGAAAGTGGACGGGGAGAGAAAAAAAGCCGTTTTTGAAGATTTGGAGACGGGCAGCATGATCACCCGGCCATTTGAAATGCTTCATGTTTGCCCGCCTATGGCAGCGCCGGATTTCATTCAACATAGCTTACTAGCCGATGAAGCAGGCTGGATCGATGTTCATCCGCGCACGCTTCAACACAACCGTTTTGCAAATGTCTTCGGGCTTGGGGATGCAAGCAATCTGCCCACTTCCAAAACAGGTGCAGCCATTCGAAAGCAGGCACCGGTGGTTGTAGAAAACCTGATGGCTTTAATGGATGGACGTCCTTTGAGAGCGCAATATGACGGGTATACCTCATGCCCTGTTGTGACAGGCTACAACAAGGTTGTGCTGGCCGAGTTCGACTATGATAAACGGCCGAGGGAAACGATGCCATTTAATCAAGCTGTTGAACGCCGGAGCATGTATTTTTTGAAAAAAAACCTGCTCCCCATCATGTATTGGAAGGGAATGCTTAAAGGGAAAATGTAGCGTGCTTAAGGCTATAAGCCGATCAGGGCGCTTTTATTAAATATTTTTTCTGAAAGGAAAATCGATATGCTATTAAAATATTTTTATGATGAAAGATTAGCTCAAGCCTCTTATCTGGTGGGATGCCAGACGTCAAAACAGGCTGTGGTGATCGACCCGGCGCGAAACATCGCACCGTATATAGAGGCAGCGGAAAAGCATGGGATGAGCATTGTGGGAGCTTTGGAAACACATATCCATGCAGATTTTGTTTCCGGAGCACGTGAACTTGCTGAAACGCTTAATGCCACATTATACCTGTCAGATGAAGGGGGGCAAGATTGGAAGTATCAATATGTTGATCACCTTCCTCACCGTCTATTAAAAGACGGCGATGATGTTAAAATTGGCAATCTCATATTTGAGGTGATTCATACACCAGGCCATACCCCTGAAAGTCTTTCATTTATCTTAACGGATGGCGGCGGACATGCGGATCAGCCAATGGGCATCTTTACAGGAGATTTTGTATTCGCAGGTGACATCGGCCGGCCGGATTTACTGGAAAAAGTAGCAGGCGCACAAGGCGCGGCAAACGCAGGTGCCCATGAAATGTTCGAATCTCTGGAAAAATTCAGGGAACTCCCTGATTATATGCAAGTTTGGCCGGGGCATGGGGCAGGCAGTGCGTGCGGAAAGTCTCTCGGAGCGATCCCCTCTTCAACTGTAGGATATGAGAAAAGGTTTAATTGGGCTTTTCAGCATACAAGCCGAGATTTGTTTGTGGAAGCCTTGCTGGATGGGCAGCCTGAACCGCCCACGTATTTTGCTGTGATGAAACAAATGAATAAAACCGGACCTGCTCTGTTGGCGAATGTACCCGCAACAAAAGAAATGACTGATATCGTTCAATTAGAAGAAAGCATTCGAAACGGAGCACAAGTCATCGATACACGCGAGCCGTCTCTGTTTGCAAAAGACCATCTAAAGGGAACGATCAATTTGCCATTTCGTTCATCATTTGCGACCTGGGCCGGCTGGATTGTAGACTATCAACGGCCTCTTTATGTATTAGCAAACCCTGCGGAACTGGATGATATCAAAGAAACTCTGCATTCTATCGGTATTGATCAAATTCCGTATGCTATGGATGCAGACAAAGCGGTCGCCTCATCTTCAGCACGTGAATCATACCAAAACATTTCACCGAAGGAAGCGAATGCTTTGCTTCAAGAAGAACATGCACAAATTCTTGATGTTCGGTATTTAAACGAATGGAAAGAAGGGCATATTGAAGGTGCGAAACATATGATGCTTGGAACGATTCCGGATCGCCTGGATGAAATTCCTGCCGGACGTCCGGTGATTGTCCAATGCGGTTCCGGCGTTCGGTCGGCTATCGGCGCAAGCCTGCTGCAGGCGGCTGGAATAAAAGTGGTGTATAACATGACAGGCGGATACGCCCAGTGGAAAAAAGATGTTCAAGATGAAAATAAAGTAAGAAAACTTTGAAAGGAAAAAGGCATCACCATCAACCTCCGCACCCGGACAAAAACAAAAGAGGCAAGGTGATGGTGACGCCGGCCTCTTTTGTTACCAGTATCTGCAATGAACCATCTATATCGGCGTGCGCTTCCCAATCCGGACACGCGATCATTGAATGGTTATTTTGTCGATCCCTCCTATTCAGCTTCCATTTTTGTGGATTGCGCTCAATTCATAATTGTAAGTATCTTGTTTCTGTTTATAATGAATGTATCAATGTTTTCTAAATGCTATTTGAAAAGACCGCTTCTGAGCAGAGAGATTTACGACCGCATACTCCGACTAGATCTCTGTCTGACATTTACAGTCGCACGGGGGAGGCGGAATCTTTTCCGCCTCGTAGCAGGAGTTTTCTTATCCGATAAATTAAGATTTGAGCAGCATCGGAATTTTGAAGTGTTCTTTTTCTAATTGGACGTGTCTTGTATTCAACATACATTTCATGTTCTTCATATAGATCAACGTGATCCGCCAATCACATGTTTCACAACATCGCTATAGAGAAAGGTGTTTAAAATTTGAGACGAATTATCAAATGGGCAGCATTAATCATTGTATGTATCGGTTTATTCGCATGCACTGCAAACAAGAACATAAAAAATATTCATTATGAAAAAGAAGAAAAACAAACACTGGATATATATACACCGAAGACGGACAAAAAAGAAAAACATCCCGTTATCATCTATCTTCATGGAGGGGGATGGACAGGCGGAGACAAGAGCAATGTTGCTTCAAAGCCGGCGTATTTTACAGAAAAGGGATATGTATTCGTGTCTGTCAACTATCGGCTTCATCCCGATGTTCAGTATAATGATATGGCCTATGATGTTGCAAAGGCGATTCAATGGGTGACGAATCATGCTGATGAGTATCAAATTGATCAATCGAAAATAAATGTCATGGGGCATTCGGCAGGGGGGCACTTGGCGGGCTTAATCGCCACGGATGCAAAATATTTGCATCGAGTCGGTCTTGAACCGGCATTACTCAATTCTATTGTTATATTAGACGGCCCTTTAAATATAAAGCAATTCATTGAAGCGATTCCGTCATATAAAAAGGTGTTTGGCGCTGATCAAAAGGTGTGGACAGAAGCATCACCGCTCACCTACATAAACAAACCAAATATGCCGCCGGCTTACCTTGTTACGCGCTGGGGAGATCCAGCTGTGTATCATTTTGCAGAAACCTTAAACAAAGCGGCAGGTTCTGAATTTGTTTATCAAGTCAAGAACTTATCCCATAGCGGTTTAAATAAGATGTTCGGTTCTCCGGATGCGCCAAAAGAAGCACAGGATATGACAACAGCTGTTATGGCGTTTTTGCAGAAGAACAACAAATAAGCTTGAAAGGGGGGCGGTTTGCCGCGGCTTTCCTTCAAGATGTCCAGAAGCTGCTTTTCAACGAAGAAAAGAAAGGCCGGAATATAGCTGCGGCCTTTCTTTTTCTGCTTTTTACCCAGTGTTTCATGAAACTCTTCGCTTTTCGATGAGGGGCAAGTAATGCCAAAGAATTCTAAATCTACCCCAAATCGCCACTTTTCGTAAGGCAGCAGTCAAACAAGTGAAAAAGGATATGATGTTTTAGGGGAGGGGAATACCGGTGTATGCCGAGTTTGACGGAGCCCTTATTTAAAGCACTCTAAGGGGTGTTTTTTGTGCAGGGAGATACATTCCATCAATAAAAGGCAGGATCTGCTGAGTGTGATTTCGATAAGGGAATGTTTGTTCTTTTTTTCTGAGAAGAAAAGCCCTAAAAAGGGCAATCTTCGTTAATTATTAACTTTAATCGTATGTTTTACTTCTTTTCCAAGAGGCTCAAATTCGTTGTTTGTCGGAGCATCAACCCGGATTTCAATCGATTTTAAATTCTTAACAGACGATTTTTTCAGAATGTACACATTGGCGCCTTCATTTTTCACTTTTCCTAGATATTCTCCTTCGATATGTTTGGAGATAAGCATTTCAGGCTCAAGCTGTTCTTTCGTATCAGTGACAATTGTGGCTTGTCCCAAATAAAAATTCACATCATCATCTGATGTATTTTCGCCTGACATTTCAATTGTTACGGCGTTAACTGTATCGCCGACTTTCACGCCGAGCAGTTTAGCTGTTGCTTCATTTTTCGGTTGCATTTCTTTTAATTGAACACTCTTAATCGTATATTTCATTGGTCCGACAGTGCCGTTTATATTCAATTTGTTATTCGTATAGATATCTTTCCCTTTCAGGTTTTCATCTTCCTGTGTATTGTCATTATCGGACTTTTTGTTTTCGCTTGCGGCAGATTTTTTAGTATCCCCGCTGTTTTTTGCGGTTTCTGAAGAACCACAAGCCCCCAATACAATTGCTAAACAAACCGTTAGAAATAAAACTGTTGCTTTCTTCATGATTAACCCCCAGATCATATTTATGTACGTCTTTAATCATAGGGCAAAATAACTAAAATATCAATGGGGTATTTCCATTTTTGTAAAATGTTTCACTTCTGTATCCGGGCTGGCATACTGTGAATCCCAGGTTTGGCAATGGCCTCTGCTCCGATACGACGACTCTGAGTGCTCTCATTACAGGTGATCCATTAATCATGCTGTGTGTTATTCTTAGTTGTCTTCATGAGATAAAAGACATGTATATTAAAAACAGACTGAAGTTCCTTATTCAGCGGCAAGATTGAATCGGTGATAATATTAAACAGCCTGGCGCAGTAGCCAGGCCATATATGTTTCACTCGTCTGTTTTTAACTTTACAAATGTTCGTTTTCCGATTTGAATAATCATATTCTGCTTCACGGTAATCTCCGTTTGAACATTCATTATTTTTTCTCCGTCAACTCTGACACCCCCGTTTTGGATCATGCGGCGCCCCTCGCTCTTGGAAGGGAGGAGCTCCAGCTTGTTGAGCAGATCGATAATCGATAGTTTCCGATCGCCTTTCCAAAGCGCCGCCGGGATATCTTTAGGCAGACCGTTTTCTTGAAAGACCGTCTTGAAAGACTGTTCGGCGTTTTCTGCCGCTTTCGATCCGTGATACATCCGGACGATCGTTTTGGCTAAAAACATTTTGGCGTCCCTCGGGTGAACAGCTCCAGTTTCTAAGTCTTTCACAAGCTGTTTTTTCTCCTCGAGTTCTATGTCCGTGGCCAAATGGATATACTTTTTCATCAGGCTGTCCGGCAGCGACATCGTTTTTCCGTACATCTCGTTTGGGTGTTCATCAATCCCGATGTAGTTATTTTTGGATTTAGACATTTTTTCGATGCCGTCCAGGCCTTCCAACAGCGGCATGAGAATAACGACTTGTTTTTCTTTGTTGTATCTTTCTTGGAAATGCCGTCCCATCAGCACATTGAAATGCTGGTCTGTTCCCCCCAGCTCAATATCGCTTTCGAGAACGACGGAATCGTATCCCTGCATCAACGGGTAAAAGAATTCATGCAGGGAAATCGGTTTTTGCAGGGCGATGCGCTCTTCAAAATCATCGCGCTCCATCAAGCGGGCCACGGTTATTTTTCCTGCCAAATCAATGACATTCTCTAGGTTTAATTTCTTCAGCCAGTTTGAGTTGTAATGAAGCTCGACTTTTTCTTTGTCCAGCACTTTTCCGAATTGCTGAAAATATGTTTTGGCGTTATGCCGAACTTCTTTATCAGTCAGCTGTTTTCTGGCTGTGGACTTCCCTGTCGGATCACCGATTTTCCCAGTGAAATCACCAATCAAAAGCTGTACAATATGGCCGTTTTCTTGAAATTGGCGAAGTTTGTTTAAGACGACGGTATGTCCCAGATGAACATCCGGTGCAGAGGGATCTAATCCAAGTTTGATTTTCAGCGGTTTGCCTGTTGAAATGGAGTTGACGAGCTTGGCCTTTAATTCCTCCGGCGGTATGACTTCCTGGGCGCCTGTCATGTATAGCTGAAGCTGCCTTTCTACTTCTTTTTGCTGTGCTGCTGTAAGCTGATCAAATGCTTTCATCGTTTTTCCTCCTTTTTTATAAACAAAAAAAAGAGCCCATCCCCTTAAGGGACGTGACTCAATGCACGCGGTACCACCCTGGTTGAAGACAGCGTCTTCCGCTCATTCAGATAACGGGGTTTTCCGTTCTTTGCTACTGTTGTTCACAAAGAAAGCTCCGGGAGGTAATTCACGTTTGTCTGTGTGCCGGCTTACACCTTCCGCCGGCTCTCTGAAACAGGGAGACAAGCCGCTACTGATTCCCGTCAAAGCTTATGGTATGAAGATTGTCAGCCACTTTTCTAAGCAGCTTTTTCAGGGTTTCTTGCTCCTCTTTCGTCATGCCCGAAATAAGCTGAGTTTCCCCTTTGTGAAACTGAGGGTAGAGTTCCTCGATCACTTTTTTACCGGCTGCAGTGATCGAGACAAAAACGAGTCTTCGATCTCTTGTATCAATGCTTTTGGAGCAAAACCCCTTTTTTTCAAGCGTTTTAATCACATTGCTTGCCGTAGCTGTTGAAATGCCTGACAGCTCAGCGATTTTTCTCGTTTCAAGCCTGCCCCAAATCCATAGATCGTAAAGAATGGAGAAGGCGGTCCAAGACAATTTGTATGAAGAAAGAACTTCAGTCTCCATTTTGACACGGAGCCTTTGAGCAGATCGGTAAAGATTTGTAGCGATCGAAATCGCTTCCAGATTTAGAGACTCAACATGCATTTGTTTAAGTTTGCTGAGTGTGTCGTGTTCTTCATTGCGGAGCAGCGATCTTTTATTTAAACGTTCCATGTGTCAGACCCGCCTCTAATTATCAGAATCATTAGCTATGAAATGAATTTTAACAGAGATGAATATGGATTTCAAGTATATTTTTGCATGATTCAAGGGGAATGCTGTTATAACTGCGGATGTTCAAAGAATGATGCATGTGTGAAGTCCGTTAACATGATTGCTTTCTTATCTTTTTTTGAATTGATAACTTTAGCTATTTTAGAACATAGGTACACATTTTTCTGGTGTAATCCACCTAAAAGCAAAGGGGAGGACAAATTTTAATGAGTAACAATGATTTACTTATATTGAATTTTGAAGAGGTTCGGTGAAGGAGCATAAAAGTTTGGAAAGCCATACCTCAACAAATGCTAAATTGGAAGCCAGACGCAGATGCTTTAACGTGTGCTGAAATGATTAGGCATTGATTAGAAGGCGAGTTTCTTTATCACCAAGTTCTGATCGGAAGAGGTAGTAAAGCATGATCTAATTTATCCAATCCATTTGAAAACAGAAAATTTACAGCGGTAGATGATGAACTTGCATTCGCTAAACCTTTTCGTGAAGATTTCTTGAATTACATTAAGACGCTAAGTGTAAGCGATTTAGAGAATGTTCAAATAGACCGTTCTGATGTCGGTTATGTCAGAACCCTCGGAGATATGTTAATGCGCATCACTTACCACGAATCTGTTCATACGGGTCAGTTATTAGACTATATGAGAACAATGAGAATAGACCGCCCGAACATCTGGGATTGATAGCAGAGGAGAAGGCTTTGCAAAGTCTTGTCTTTTTATCTGGCTTAGCATTTGCGCTATTTTTAAGCGTTATTTTGCACATTCAACTTTATAAAACCCAGTTGTCTGCACATGAGAAATGAGCTGGGTTTCTTAATATTTACATGCAATCTGTTATAGGATAATTCAAATCTTCCTAGTAAAAAGCGACTGCTTGTTATTCCGCAATCGCGCCTGATTCTTGAAAATCGTTCCATCTTTATCACCAAAGAAAAAAGCCCGCCATTGTTACCAGTCTATTTATACCAACGTCAGGATGTGCTTTGTTCGTTTTTTACTTCCATAAACATTTTTAAGTTATATAAAAAAATCCAAGTATTGATGCTTTGACATTGTCTAAAGCAGGGTAATTATTAGACTGAGCTCATCCATTTATTGTATCCATTAATCGGAAGAAATGTTCGGGATTATGAGTCTTATTTAGGTTATACCATGAATGCAATGTATCTGGTGCAAATACATCTAATTTTTTCAGTACTTCCATTGCAAATTCCAGAGGAGCAATTCCTGATGCAGTAACCAAATTCTCATCAGATACCGCAGGTTTCATCTCATAAAATTTTTCTCCTTTATAATTAGGACAGACCATTTTAATATACTCTAAGTTATTGCTTGTATGCTTTCTGGAATCTAAGTACCCGCTATTCGCTAAACCCTCAGTTGCACCGCAAATTCCGGCGACAATAGTGCCAAGCTTTAAAGCTTCGCCAACTTTTTTCAAGATAGATTGATGAATATCTTCTCCCCAAGTATTTCCTCCAGGTAAAACTAAAAGATCTTTACTCTCAAGAGTACACTCATCAAGGGAAATATCGGGTTTTATGCTTAATCCTCCCATCGTAGTCATCATTTCTTTATTAGCTCCTGCTGTAACTACTTTTAAAGGTGCTACATCTTTTTTGAAATACCTTCCTGAGTTTAGTTCAGCAATTAAATATCCATATTCCCAGTCTGACATTGTATTAAATACATAAAGATAAACTTTTTTTGTTTGCATCCAAGAACACTCCAATCACAATTGATATAGCCCATTATAAAATAACTTCCCTGACAGCTATCGTCAGGGAAGTTATCATACTTGATGAAATTTTATTAATTCCGACAGAACTTCAATAAGTCTTTTTTTAAGACTTATTGGCTCAATAACCTGAATAGATTTACCGTACGGTAAAATTAAATAAGGCACATATGTATGGATCATATCTTTTTCAAGAAGAAATACTGCTTGATTTGAAGTCCGTTCTTGTAAATAATGTCCTAAAAACCAATGTTGGCAAATGTCATCCAACGCCCTTCGGTTCCCATTAATAACCAAAGAGGCGATTCCTTCCTTATCTTTAATAGTTGGAAGGAGGTTTTTCAAAAAAAAGTCACGTGCTGAAAAATTTTCCGGCCGGTTACATTTATTTTCGGTTAGTATTAGACTTTCAATTTGATCTACTCTAAAACTACGGATATCATTCCTAAGATGACAAAATCCGATCACATACCACCTATTATTCCAATAAATTATTCTGTACGGATCGACCAATCTATACTTGGATTGCTCTTCGCCACTTTTATGGTACAGAATTTTTACAGAGTATTCGTCAGCTACAGCCTGCTCCAACTCCTTCAAGAAAGGTTCCATAGAGAGGGGACTTGATCGGCTGATTACTTCAAGACTGGTTAAATGTTGGTTTCTCTTTGATTCCTGTTCTTGGTTTGAATATTTGCTTAACTTTGAAACAGCCCTTTTTAGTGCTTCACCTCCATAATATCCGGCTTCTTCTGCAAAAACAGCAGCGTGGAATAGTGAGGTTTGCTCCTCAAAATCAAAAAAAAGAGGAGCTTCAATAAAATTGTCCAATAAAGTGTATCCACCGTTATGTCCCGTGTCTGAAATGATAGGTACACCGCTTGTTGAAAGTGTATCAATATAACGATACACAGTCCTTATATTCATCTCTAACTTTTCAGACATTTGTTTTGCGGTAATTTTTTCACCTGAACTAAGCATCCATAGAATTGCCAGCATATTATCAATTTTAGGCATATAAACCCACCTTTATCATTGAATTAACTTATTTCTTTGAATTAGACTATGTCTTGTCAGTTTAAGTATCATTTCTTCCCAATCTATTTCCGATTTTTAGTATAACCCATCAAGTGCGTTATTTCACAACCAGTAATATTCATGAAAAAAGGCTGGAGCGGTTGACAACAACTGATTTTCCCGCAGGGTCTGCGATGACCATCCATGCTGATTGAACTGAAATCTAGCGCACGATTATAATAGGAATTGGCGAAAAAGCAGGGATTAAAACGAACATCGTGTACACGAGGGGGACTCATTTTTGAATACGACCGATAAAATATTAATGGACTATGCAATGGACAGAAACTTAAATCAGTCTGAAAAAGATATTTTGTCCTTTCTCATTCAAAAAAAGATGGAAGGGGAGCAATTAAGTATAAGAAAAGCTGCCAATAAACTGTTTGTTTCCACGACTTCCATTCTGCGGCTTTGTAAAAAACTCGGTTTTAGCGGATATACCGAGTTTATTTATAACCTGGGGCTCAAAGTTGCCAAAATGCCGGATACAGAAGCGGAGTTCCTCGAAGGGATTCATAGTCCGCTGGAAACAAAGCGAAAAGAATTTATGCAAAATTACGAACTCACATTTCTTTCACTAAATGAAACGCATGTTCAGGTCTTCCTGGAGCAACTTCAGAAATGCCAAAAAATTTATTTTTACGGCGCAGGATTTTCAACTACTTTCTCCAATTACCTTGCTAAAAAGATGGAACTGTTCGGCTACTATGTATCGAACTCCTCTACAAGCGACAGCCGCGCTTTATTTTGGAACAACATCCAGAAGTACGAATTATTCATCGTATTTTCACGCTCCGGAGAAACGAATCGTGTGATTGAAAAAGTCAAGATTGCCAAAAACAATGGATTGAAGACGATTCTGTTTACCGGAAATAAACACAGCACAACCGCTTCACTGGCTGATCTCGTCTTTCCCGTTATCGACCCGACGATTGAATCCCAGCAGGAGTTTCAGGTCACTTCTTATGAATCCAATATGATGCTGCTGATTGATACCTTGTTAAGCCTCGCTATCCAAAAAGGCATTATCAAGGAGTTTTAATTCCTGTGACATTTCACATCATTTGTTGACATGATACAGATTCGACGAAATCTCTTTTTTAATCGTGGCCCCGGCGCTATACTTTGTTTGTAATTGATAACGCTTACTTTATGCGAAAGGAAGGTTGGGATGAAAAGGGTTTTAAATGGGCTGCAGCTTTTTGGCAAATCATTATTTGCGCCGATTTTGATATTGCCGATCATCGGACTGTTTATCGCATTCGGGAATGTTTTTGGGAACGGCAATCTGGCAAAGTACGTGTCTTTTCTCAATTATCCCTTCATACAGCACTTCGGGCAATTTATATCCGGTTCAGCGGTTTCTATTCTTCAAAACCTGGCGCTGGTCTTTGCTGTCGGCATTCCGATCGGACTCGCGAAAAAAGATAAAGGCTATGCCGCGCTAACAGGTCTGGTATCCTTTGTCATTTTTATTAACGCGATGCACCAGGTGATGCAGCTGTCGAACCGCTTAGTTCCTGCTGATCAGATGCAAGCATCCGGTCAGGCACTTGTTTTAAATGTCCAAGTTCTTGAAATGGGTGTATTTTCAGGGATCTTAATAGGAGCGCTTGTCGGTGTTCTTCACAATCAATACTGTGACAAACAATTTAAAGGCGTGATGCAAATTTATTCCGGCCATCGGTTTGTCGCCATTTTGGCGATTCCGAGCGCGATGATTCTTGGCGCGCTGGCCTCGGAATTTTGGCCGTATGCCCAAAACGGCATTACATGGCTGGCAAACAGCATTAAAGATTTAGGTGTGTTCGGATTTTTTGTATACGGTTTTCTCGAAAGAATTCTTATACCGACAGGGCTGCACCATCTCATCTATACGCCTTTCCTGTATACAGAATTAGGCGGAACAGCCCATATCGGCGGCGATATGATTTACGGTGCCAGAAATATTTACTTTGCCGAAATGGCCGATAAATCGGTGAAAGTGCTCAGCGGCACAGTAAACTGGGATGCCCGCGGGTTAAGCAAGATGTTCGGGTTGATGGGGGCTGCGCTGGCATTGTATGCCACTGCCAGTAAAAAGAAAAAGAAACAGGCAAAAGCCATTTTACTGCCGGCAGCCGTTACTTCATTTCTTTTAGGCGTAACAGAGCCATTGGAATTTTCATTTCTATTTGTCGCGCCGATCCTGTTTGTTGTGCATGCCGTTCTTGCCGGTACAGGAATGATGCTTCTCAGCATTTTCGACGTACATGCAATCGGTGCGAACGGGATCATCGACTTCCTGCTGTACAATTTGCCGCTCGGTACAACAAAATCGAATTGGCCGATGTTTATTGTTGTTGGCTTGATCATGTTCGCGCTATACTTTGTCACTTTCCGGTTCCTGATTGTAAAACTGAACTTAAAAACACCCGGCCGTGAAGAGGATGAGGTGCCTTCCGGTACAGCGGCGACACAGGAATATGCCGCACAGCGGGAAACAGCTGCAGGACATACCGCCGCCTCCGGTCTCGGTGAAACGATCATCCAGGCATTGGGCGGAAAAGACAATATTGAAAATGTAGATAATTGTTATACGAGATTAAGGCTGATTTTAAAAGATCCAACTATCGTTGACGAAGCAACCTTAAAACAAACCGGCTCAAAAGGTGTGATAAAATCCGGCAACAATGTACAAGTCGTCTATGGACTACATGTAAAACATGTTAGGGATCAAGTGGATATGACATTAGGAGGCGTTACATAATGAAAACGTACAAATTAGCCATTGCAGGAGGCGGAAGCACGTATACCCCTGGGATTATCAGAAGCTTAATGGAACGATTGGAAGACCTTCCGTTATCAGAAATTCGTTTTTATGATATCGACGGCGAGCGCCAATCAAAGGTGGTCATTGCAGCGAAAGCGGTTATCTCCGAATATACAGACAAGATTGTCATCGTGGACACAACTGATCCAGAGACGGCATTTACAGACGCAGATTTTGTGTTCGCCCAAATGAGGGTAGGAAAATATAAAATGAGGGAACTTGATGAAAAAATCCCTCTTTCCCACGGTGTTGTCGGCCAGGAAACATGCGGACCCGGCGGATTGGCGTACGGGTTAAGAACGATCTCCCCAATGGTGGAATTAATTGATTTTGTTGAACAATATGCAAAAGAGACTTGCTGGATCGTCAATTACTCCAACCCTGCGTCAATAGTGGCGGAAGCCGTAAGGAAACTGCGTCCGAAAGCGAGAGTCCTGAATATTTGTGATATGCCGGTTGCAACGATGCGCAATATGAGCGCCATCCTCGGCGTCAACCGGGAAGATCTGGTTGTTGACTACTTCGGTCTGAATCATTTCGGCTGGTTTACAAAAGTCGAAGTCGACGGCGTTGACCGTCTGCCTGAGCTCCGGGAGCATATCCATAAACACGGATTACTGACAGAGGATATTTCCAAAATCGATTATCGGCATGCGGACGCATCTTGGATCAAAACCTTTAAAAATATCAAATTGATAATGGACTTTTTTCCGGAATACATCCCAAATCCTTATTTGCAATACTATCTTTTGCCAGATTTGATTGTGGAGACATCGAATAAAGAATATACAAGGGCAAATGAGGTCATGAACGGCCGCGAAAAAACATTGTTTGAAACCGTTAAGCAATATGAAGAGACGGGTGTGCTTTCCGATCAGTTCCATGTAGGCGTGCATGGCATTTTCATCGTGGATGTCACCGTATCTCTGGCGAAAAATTTAGGGAAACGGTACCTTGTCATGGTTGAAAACAACGGCACAATCCCGAATCTTCCGGATGATGCCATGGTCGAAGTGCCTTGCCTGATCAATGCCGACGGTCCGGCACCTGAATATGTCGGGGACATTCCGTACTTTTACAAAGCCATGATCGATCAGCAGCTGGCCTCGGAAAAAATCCTGGTAGAAGCGATAACAGAAGGATCTTATGAGAAAGCGCTGCAAGCCTTCACATTAAACAAAACACTTCCTTCCTCAAGAGTGGCAAAAGCCGTTTTGGACGATTTAATCGAGGCGAACAAAGCGTATTGGCCGGAATTGAAAATCAAATACAGAGACGGCGTTTTGATTCATTCGTAAAGTACGAGTTCCTCTTTTTGGAGGAGCTCTTTTTTCTTAGAAAGTAAAAAGAGGAAAACGAACATTTGAGAATCCGGATGGAAAAATATGAGTGATAGAGCGGCCGGAGCCGGGAAAGGCGGTAGTCTATCTGTGATACCAAAAAAGTGATCTCAGCCGGCGGTGGTTTCTTTATGATGACAGAATTCAGAAAGAATATCGTATTGACAAATCAAAAGGAAAATTCTATTATATCAATAAGTGATATATCAGTTATTGATATAAGAAATGAGGTGACCACTTGCCAAAGCAGCGTTCACAGGAAATGGATCAGCTCACCGATCCAGCGTATTACATCGTCTTAACATTGCTAGAACCAAAACATGGATATTCCATCATGCAGGAAATAGAGGAGATGACCGACGATTCATTTGCTATCGGTCCGGCTACTCTATACACACTGTTAAAGAAATTACTTCAAGCAGGGGTCATTCAACTTGTAGACAACGACAACCCGCGCCGCAAAGTATACCAAACAACTCTGCACGGCCGAGAATTATTAAAAAAAGAAATTCAACGCAAAAGAGTGATGGCTGAGCACGGAGAGCTCGCTTTTCAACAATTGAAAGGGGATTAATATGAAACAAAAAAAATATATCATGTCCGATGGCTTGGCCTTTTCAGAAGAAAAAGATATGAAAAAACTCAGTGATATGGCCAGCAAAGGCTGGGTGCTCGACTCATTTGCATTTATGGGGTATAGGCTAAAAAAAGCCGAGCCGAAGAATTTGACGTACAGTATTGATTATCAGGATATTGATGAAGACGGCTTTGAGGATTATATAGAAACGTTTGAAGCCGCAGGATGGGCACATATATGCTCTTACCACGGGATGCACATCTTCGTCGCTGAGCCGGGGACTTCTCCGATATATACTGATCGATCAACCCTGATTGAAAAGTATAAGAGAAGTGAAAAATCCGTTCGACATGTCACTATTACCTTGGTTTGCTTAACTCTTTTAACAGCAATGCTTCATTACATAACTGGCATATCAAAGTGGGTGCCTTTGATATGCTTTGTCGTAGCCTTACCGTTTATCCTTACATTTGTTGCGGCAATAGGAAGAATATTTGGAAAATGGGGAAAATCAGTGTGACTTCTTTTCGCACTTGACCGGTTTCCCACGAGGAATTTTTTTATTTTATGGTAGATCTATATAAATATTAGAATACAAAAAGAGCTAGGGTTTTATTATCCTAGCCCTTATTCTTATTATCTCTTCATTTGCGATTTGTCCTCTTCAGCATCTTCTCCTCAGCCCGATAAAAAAACATCTTCATCAGCGCCCGTTTTTTCGATCCGGGACACATAGCCCCGCGGGATCCCGAACGCCTTGGCGAACTCGTGCTGTGTTTTCTCTATCTTCAAAGCAAGGCCGAAGCGGCCGACGATGAATTGATCCGGCGCCGATTGATTTTATCAGGGAGTTCTTTATAAGGCTCTTGTTTAAAAACTTCAATATGTTCCGCCCGTCCTGCACTAGTTCTTATGAAATCAACAATCCCGCCAATAGGACGCAGCCAAGCCCTGTGACAGAAAGCACCGTCGTCAAAAGCGTCCATGTTTGAAATGTCTCCATCATAGTCAGTCCGAAAAATTCTTTTACCATCCAAAAGCCGGCATCGTTTACGTGGCAGGCAATCACGCTTCCCGCCCCGGTTGCCAGCACCATCAACCCTGGATTTACATCCCCCGCCGTCATGAGGGGAGCAGCCATTCCCGCAGTGGTCAGCGCCGCCACTGTGGCAGAGCCTAAACAAAGCCGGGGAACGGCAGCAATCATCCACGCAACTAAGAGAGGCGACATAGTTGTCCGGCTGAACAGATCGGCAACATAATCACCGACGCCGCCGTCAATAAGCACCTGTTTAAACGCTCCGCCGCCTCCTATGATTAATAACATCATGGCAATTTGTGAAATCGACTGCGATAAAGATTCTCCAATTTCCTGCATCGAAATCTTGCGCGCATATCCCATTGTATAAATGGCAAGCAAAAGAGAAATCAGCATAGCGGTTCCCGGCGTACCGATAAATTCAATGATTTCTTTTCCTTTCGAATCTCCTTTAAATACGAAAGAAAAAATAGTTGCGACAGCCATAAAGATAACCGGAAATAATGAGGTGACCACACTGATGCCAAATCCCGGTGTTTCCTCAAGCTGAAATGTCTTTCTCGGCCCTAAAGCCGATAAATTTCCGCTCTTTTGATACGCATTCGGAAACCTCTTCATCGCGAATTTGTTAAATAACGGACCAGCGATCACAGCCGTCGGAATTGCGATGATGATACCGAGCAGCAGCACTTGCCCGATATTCGCGCCATAAGCGACAGAGATAGCGGTAGGAGCCGGATGCGGAGGCAGGAATCCGTGAGTAACGAGCCGAAAGAAAACGCTTTCGTAGAATATCAAAAAAATATTTTATGATTATATGATTGTCACTTGTTGGTTAACTGTTATTTACATACTAATCTCCTAAGGAATTAATGTCAACTGATTTTTGGAAAACTCTTGTGGATAACAAAATGATAAGTTGATAAAATGTTGATTATATTTTGGTTATATGTTATGTTTTTATCAGTTTGATCTATCCATTGTCTTGTAAATCGAAACAATGGATCAAGGGCGGAAAAAAACCGAACCTTTGATTTCTTGAGCAAGATCAAAAATGATGAAGGAGAGAGTATACAACATGCCATTATTACGTTTCGATCTAATCGAAGGCCGCGATGAAAAAGCATTAAAAACATTGTTAGATACCGCCCACTGCGCGATGGTAGAAGCGTTTAACGTTCCGGAGAGAGACCGCTATCAAATTGTACATCAGCACCCGGCGAATGAGCTCATTATCCAGGATACAGGCTTGGGGTTGAATAGATCTAAAGATTTGGTTGTGATCAGCATCACCAGTAAAACAAGAACGAAGAGCCAAAAAGAGAAATTGTACGCTTTGCTGGCTGAAAAGCTTGAAGCGGAATGCGGTATTTCCCCAGAAGATGTAATGGTGTCCATTACCGAAAATGGTGATGCCGATTGGAGTTTCGGGCTTGGCGAAGCGCAGTTTTTAACTGGAAAGCTGTAAGCCCTCGAAAGGAATTTACCGGGGGCTTAAAAGAGACGCTTCCATCCTTCGTAAAAATTTACAGCTGCGATCAGAACCCTTTTTCTTTTCAGGGTTCTTTTTTTACGTTCACTTGCTTTTCGCTGGGGAAATGGGGGGGCTCTGTGATTTACAACATGCCGGTATTATTTTTGGCATGATGCCTTTGTCCTGGATCGTTTTCTCATCACCCGTGACCTTTTAAGGAACATATTATTGGTTGATCAAAGGTGGAAATGGATCTATGTCATTGTAGATTTTTAATGGAATGAAGAGCTATTCGTTGTGAGCTGCTGACGGGAAGTCAGCGGCTTTTCGCCCTCTATAAATTTCTTCTGTTTCTCCTTCTCAGCCTGTCAGCGCGCTTCACAATCCGGGGAAGATCCAGCGCTCCTATGCGATTTTGCGACCGGATTTTCCCTTCTTCGAATCAAGGGCCGAAGGTGACTTTTTCTAGCTCAGGCCCGAGCTGTATGTGCCGATGACGTCTTTGTTTACCGGTTTTAAGACTAAAGGTTAATGTTGGAGGGAGAAGCTGAAAAATATAAACAAAATATTAATGAAATAACACGATTTCATTAACAAATGTAAGTTACGATCATAGATAACTAATAGCTTTTTGGAGATAGAATGAAGAGCAAGGGGGATATGATGTAAATGAAATTACCAAGGATGAGGAAGCATTTATTGGTGGCTGTATGTTCTCTGGCACTCTTGCAAAGTTCCCTGAGTGTAGGCAATGCGGGCGCAACAGCTAAAGCAAAAACAGTAGCCCCGCCGACGCCGCCCCCTGCAGGATATTTCGCAGATCATTACAAAAATAACAGCTCTGCTAATATTACAGTGAATTCTAATCCGGTGATCGGGGTACTTTCCGGATTTAATAAGCTTTGGACTCCCGGAAGTACCTGGAATAGCGGTACCAAACTGAACAGCAGCGTGTTGGATGCCAACATTCAAAAAGTTGTTGACATTGCTGAACGCCGTACTTTTAGTGAGGAAAATGCTGCATATTTTGATGATCGCAGGAATCAGAGCTACAGTGTGATTGACGGTCTTGGTCCGCTTACCGATGTATATCGGATGAATGCGGGAGCCACGACAACGATCAACAGTATCCCGGCAGATGCCTTGATTAAAAAATATGATGATAAAGGAACCAATGCAGGCAGTACGGGTTCTCATCTTGGAAACATCGTGGGCTTGGTCAATACTTTACGAGGTACTTATTCTTCAGCAAACCCGGCTAAGGGATACTTTAATTATCCCCGTCCGTTTCGCTGGAAAAGCAATTCAGTCATTGTACCAACCCTTGTTCCCGCTATAAATCCTGATCCTAGCAAAGATGGAGGGTTTCCCAGCGGACATACGAATGCCGCATATCTCAGCGCTTTTGCTATGGCCTATGCCATCCCGGAGCGTTATCAGGAACTGCTTACCAGGGCTTCGGAACTCGGCCATAACCGTATTGTTGCCGGGATGCATTCCCCGCTTGATGTAATGGGAGGACGTGTAATGGGAACCGCATTGGCGGCCGCTATCCTATCTGATCCAGCCAATGAAAGGTTGAAAAAGGCTGCTTATGCTGAAGCCCGCAGCAAGTTGTTAACGCAAACCGGGACAGCGGAAGACCGGTTCAGCGATTATCACGCGAATAAAAAACAATATATCCAACGACTGACATATGGATTTGGCCAAATTCATCGGCCAACTAAACCGATGGCGGTTCCTAAGAGAGCTGAAGTCTTGCTGGAAACACGTTTTCCATACCTTGACAACACGCAGCGCCGGTGGATTTTAGCCACTACCGGTCTTCCTTCCGGCTATCCTGTTCTTGATGATGCTGAAGGGTGGGGACGGCTTGATCTCTTTTCCGCCGCCGATGGGTATGGCGCTTTTGCCAAAGATGTTACCGTGACCATGGATTCTTCCAAAGGCGGCTTCCATGCGTTGGATCGCTGGCGCAACATATCTCCGGTACTGGAAAGCTGACAAAAAAGGGGACAGGCACTTTAAAGCTGGAGGGGAACAATACATATTCCGCGGTACGCGGATTGATCAGGGAACACTTGAAGGCGACTCGAAGACAGCCTTTGGGAGAGGCGATGTTTCAAACAACGGAGGCACCCTGAAAGAAGAAGTGTCAGGAAAACTGATCATCGGGGGAGACTACAAACAATCTGCCAAGGGTATACTTGAGCTCAATCTTCGCGGTAAACAAGATCTGCTCAACATTAAGGGCAAGGCAAAAATGAAAGGGACATTGCGTCTCCGTTTTTCGGACCATTACGTACCGGCTGATGGGTCCACGATCATCACCTATCATAAGCGTCATGGCTCATTTTCCTCAATCGAGACCGTGGGGTTGCCAAGCAAGTACAAAGTGAAATCAATCTATAAGTCCAACAGTATCCAATTAAAAGTCAAAGCAAAATAAGTTTGCGTCCCAAGCACCTGCTATCCTAAAAAAGAGCAGGTGATCATGGTGTGTTGCCGAGGAGTTCACTCCATAAAGAATATGTTTTCAAGCTGGTGGTTATTGCCACCAGCTTGTTTTATGATTATCGGTGCTCATGATGATTGATGATGCCGGTGACAGGCTGACGGATCGCCTGAAAACCCAAAGCCCTTGATTAAAAAATAGTCGGCACCATTCCGCCATCCATACGGATTGGAGAACCTTTAAATGCGGATGCATAAGGACTGCATACAAATGCAGCCAGCCTGCCTATTTCAAAGGGCTTAATAAATCGCTGTATTTCAGATTGGGGCAGGTTTGCCGCCATAAATTCTTTCTCTTTTTCTGAAAAAGTCATCTTTTCATTAGGATACAAACCCTCAATGATTTGCTGCACATTTTCAGAGAGTGTCGGTCCTGGCATGATCGTATTGACTGTCACTTCTGTTCCTTTTGTTAATTTAGATAAACTTTTTGATAATGATAATAGCATTGATTTTGTCATACAATACTGAGGCATTTGTCCTGAAGGCATAATGGCTTCTTCACTCGCGATAAAGATAATGCGGCCATCATTATTCTTCAGCATTTTAGGTAAATAATATTTAGACAAGCCGTTTGCGGCAAGAACATTAGTGCGAAAGTATTTTTCCCATACTTCATCGTCAACGTCTTCATATTTCATCATTTCATAAATACCCATATTGTTAACTAAAATATCAATGGCAGGGTATTTTTCAAATAAAGCTTCTCTCTGCTTCATATCCACAATATCGGCTGCGGCATTTTGAGGAGAGGTAGCAGGGAAATCCGCTTTTATTTCATTGACAGTGCGTTCTACCTCTTCACTATTTCGTCCATTAATCAGGACATGGACACCTTCTTTGGCAAGTTCAATGGCAATTGCTTTGCCTATGCCTTTCGTTGATCCTGTGACTAAAGCTGTTTTATTGCGTAATCCCATATCCATCATCAATTTCTCCTTTTGATTATGATTTATCCTTCTTTAAATATAGTGTTGGCAAATTATTGTAGGACAAAGTCAATTGATCGGGTTTGTACCTAAATGTTCAGTGCGCCAATTTGAAGGAGTATCGCCTTCCCAAAGGCGGAAGGCCCGGTAGAATGAGTTCTGGTCTTCATATCCAATCAGAAAGGCCACTTCTTTAATATCGAGCGAGGGGTCTGCCAAGTACTCTCGTGCCTGCTCATGCCGGACTTGTGTCAACAGGTGCTTGAAACTCGTGCCTTCGTCGGTAAGCCGGCGCTGTAAGGTGCGATCGCTCATCCCCAACTCGCTTGCGACAGTCTGAATGTCGGGGCGTCCTGCTGTCAGGCTCCGTTTCATGATCCATTTGACCATCTCGGTGATTGAGAGGCTGTGTTTCTGCTCATCCAGCGATTGGTCCAGCGCGGGAGTCAGAATCTCCAGCAGCTCTGCGTTGTACGAGACAAAGGGGCGGTCCAGATCTCCTCGATGCAGCGTCAACCGGTTACAATTGGCACCAATCCGGATACGGCAGCCGAAGTAAGCTTCAAGCGCCTGTACGTCGCCCATTGAGTGCGAAAATTCGACGAGCCTCGCCGTCAAAGGTTGACCTGTGCCCCGGCGGCCAAGCTCCAGAAGAAATGCCAGTGTGATACCAACCAGCATCGGCGGACCGGCTTGCTCGGTATTCAACCATTCCAGTTCGATTGTACAGTGCTCGCCTTCCTCGGTGATGCGCAAGCTTTCGGGAGGGCACAGTTGTTTGTACCGGGCCATTCTCTTTAGAGCGTCGCGGTAGTCACGAGCATGGTAAGTCGCTAAGACGGCCGGCGGATAATGTGTTGTTTCAAAGGCGGTCACAAGCTCGATGATTCCTTTGGCCGTGTCATCGATGAGATCTGAATAAGCCTGCCAGATCGCGAAATATTGGGTGGTGGTGACAACTGGTTCAGTGATAATGGTGAGCGGCAGCCGTGCTTTTCGAACCACATCATGGGCGGCAATCCCTAACTGGCGCAAGCCTGTCCAAAATCCTGCCGGGATTTTAATACGAGCATGAGACGTCATACATATGAGCCCTCCTTTTGCTTTTTGTTGTGAGTGCGTTCCACCATGTTGACGGGACAGTTTTAACTTTACCTATCCAATGTCGCTCTGTAACTAGCAAAAGGCGACATTTTACTTGCCGATTACGCCGGATATGTCTGTCAGGAACACTAAGGCGGCAACAACCAGCTTCTACCGCTATATTCGGTGCATCTATTCTATCATTATCTATTCATATAGGTTCGCCCATCTTAACTAAAGATGTCGTTAATCAAACAAGACCTTTTGTTTAATACTGATTGTGGAAGTCCAATCCCGTGTTCGGTCATGATTGCAAGCAATTCGGTCGGTTGACTTCTGCATTTAGTCTACCATTGACACTGCTTGCTTATTAAGTTAAATAAACTTGATTCCATTCACTCCTCTTATTTTCCATCGAAATGAATCTTTAATATTTCTTTGTTACATCACTTAAGAAAAAGGCAATCGAATACAAGAGGAATACCCATAGAGGATATTTCTGGATGGAAGAGGGAAAGGGGAGTTGTGTGTGTGAGACTGCCGAAACAGCATCCCATACTTAGTATCAGATCAAAGTGACATGGTTATGACTTTTAGACTGGATCACTCTGTTTTTTTCTTTGTTTAATAAAAAATACACATAAAATACAAACAAAACAAAAATAATAGTGTTGATTTATTTTTGTTTTGGGATTAATCTAGACTTGCAGGCTACAATACACATTCCTCAAGATGTGAAAGGTAAGGTGAGAGCGGAATGAATCATGTATATGTCTCTGTTGATATAGGTGCTTCCAGCGGACGACTCATACTCTCCAGCATGGAGGAGGGAAAACTGCAGCTGCAAGAGGTTCACAGGTTCGCCAATGGCTTCACCAACCACCATGGAAAATGTGTTTGGGACATAGACCACTTGTTGACGGAGACAATTAAAGGACTGGCGATTGTAAAATCTCGTGGGCATAACAGTTGTATGGTAGGAATTGATACGTGGGCAGTTGATTATCTCCTTCTTGGCGATGATGGAAAGCGCTTGCAAGAAGCCGTTTCTTATCGGGATTCACGTACGGCGGAAACGATGGGAAAGGTGTTCAACAGAATTTCGCAGGAAGAAATTTACCGCAAGACAGGCATCCAGTTTCTTCAATTCAACACGTTGTATCAATTGTATGAAGAAGAAAAAGATAAGCTTGCACAAACCAAGCAAATTCTCTTAATTCCCGACTATCTGAATTACCGGCTTACCGGAAAAGCAGTTAATGAGGTAACAAACGCCTCGACAACGCAACTCTTTAATTTGCAAACAAAAACATATGACGAGGAACTGTTAAAGGTTATCGGCTTAAAGCCGGATCAGTTTCCTGAGATTGTGGAGCCAGGCACATTCATCGGTAAGTTGGATCCAACCTTGTTCCCTTCTTACGACCTTCCTGATTGCGACGTGTATACTGTAGCTTCCCACGATACGGCATCGGCTGTTGTCGGAACCCCCGGAGATGGAAACAATTGGGCTTTCCTTAGCAGTGGCACCTGGTCTTTGATCGGGATTGAATCGGTATATCCCATTGTAACCGAAGCGGCTTTCAAGGAAGCTTTTACGAACGAAGCCGGAATGAACGGTACGACGCGTTTTCTCAAAAATATCATCGGTATGTGGGTGATGCAGGAAATCCGGAAAATACTGCCGCAAGATTACAATTTTGATAGATTCGTTGCTGAAGCGAAAAAGGAAAAGCCATTTCAGCAATTTGTTAATTTCAATGAAGACCGCTTTTTGAATCCACACAATATGGTCGCTGAGATACAAGCATACTGCGCCAGAACAAATCAGAAGGTTCCGGAAACGGCGGGTGAGCTTGCGGGATGTGTTTACTCGAATCTGGCCATTATTTATGCCATTGTTTTGAACAAGCTTACTGAGCTGACAGGCAAATCCATTGAAACCGTTCATATTGTCGGGGGCGGGGCAAAAAACGCTTATCTAAACCAGCTGACCGCTGATGTAAGTGGAAAAACCGTCTATGCAGGACCTGCAGAGGCAACGGCGATAGGCAATGTGCTGGTGCAGATGATGGCGGCTGGCGAGGTGGCAACGCTCGAGGAAGCAAGACGGCTCATCCGGAGTTCATTTGAAATAAGCAAGTTTGAGCCTCGGGCTCTGGAGCGCGAAAAACTGATAAAACAATTTAAGGAGGTAACAAATGATGAGTACGTTGATTAATCAAAACTATCAGCAGGCAAAAGAGTTGTATGCGTCTCATGGAATTGACACAGAGGAAGTGATCAAGAAGTTAGCGGATGTCAAAATCTCAATGCATTGTTGGCAAGGTGATGATGTACGCGGTTTTATGAATCAAGACCAAGAATTGACCGGCGGGATCTCTGTTACAGGCAACTATCCAGGGGCGGCGACCACTCCAGAAGAGCTGCGGCAGGATCTGGAAAAAGCATTCTCGCTTATTCCCGGAAAGCATAAGCTGAATCTGCATGCGATTTACATGGATACAGAAGAAAAAGTTGATCTTCATGAAATCGAACCCCGTCATTTTGAAAAATGGGTATCTTGGGCAAAAGAACAGGGATTGGGGCTTGACTTTAATCCAACATGTTTTTCACATTCGAAATCGGCTGATGGGTTTACATTGAGCCACCCAAATCCGGACATTCGTTCATTCTGGATTGAACACTGCAAGCGGGCCAGAAAAGTAGGGGAATACTTCGGAAAAGAAACGGGGCAAACATGTATTACAAACGTCTGGATTCCTGACGGATTCAAGGATGTCCCGGTAGACCGTTTGGGGCCTCGGAAGCGTCTTGAATCGGCACTGGATGAAGTGTTCGCTGAAAAAATTGATGAACGCTATAATCTGGATGCCGTAGAAAGCAAGCTGTTTGGGATCGGTTCCGAAAGCTATGTGGTCGGTTCGCATGAATTTTATATGGGATATGGTTTAACCCGCAACAAGATGATTTGCCTGGATGCTGGACACTTCCACCCAACAGAGGTCGTATCCAACAAACTTTCTGCTTTGTCTCTATTCGCTAGCGGGATGCTGCTGCATGTGAGCCGTCCTGTACGCTGGGACAGCGACCATGTTGTTACGCTGGATGACGAACTGCTTGAAATCGCACGTGAACTTATCACACATGATCTGCTGTTCAAGACGGCGATCGGCCTTGATTTTTTTGATGCAAGTATTAACCGGATTGCCGCATGGGTTATCGGAACACGGAACATGCAAAAAGCGTTGCTGCGCTCTATGCTTGAACCGGCCGATCAGTTGAAGCAGATGGAGCTTGCGGGTGATTATACATCGCGTCTCGCGCTGCGTGAAGAATTGAAAATGTATCCGTTTGGCGCGGTATGGGATTACTTCTGCGAGCAGCAAGGTGTCCCAGTGCGTGGGCAATGGCTACAGGAAGTTAAACGGTATGAAGAAAGCGTATTGAAACAGAGAGCGATTTGAAGGGGGATTTAGGGTTATGCTGCTGGATATTTTAACTGCACCATTTATGAAAGAAATGACGAAAACCACCTCTAACTTGTACCGTTTGGGTTGGGATGAACGAAATGGGGGAAACATCAGTTATTTGCTGAGCGAAGAAGAACTGGCTCCATATCTTGATCTAAACAGCGTGAGACGGGTTGTTCCAATGAAATTTGACGCTTCCGCTCTGGCAGGACGTTATTTTATCGTAACCGGGTCAGGAAAGTACTTTAAAAACGTGATTGATACGCCTGCCCTGAATGTTGGAATCATCCGTATTGCCAAAGACGGCTGCGCTTACGAACTATTGTGGGGCCTTGAAGACGGCGGACTGGCAACAAGCGAGCTTCCGACTCACTTGATGAACCATGCGAAGCGTTTGTCTGTTGACCCAACTCACCGCGTAATTATTCATTGTCATGCTACCCATTTGATTGCGATGACATTTACGCATGATCTTGATGAAGTAAAGTTTACACGCACGTTGTGGCGAATGTGCACGGAATGCCTTGTGGTGTTTCCGGAAGGTGTCGGAGTCATTCCTTGGATGGTGCCTGGTACGGATTCGATCGGGAAGGCAACTGCCGAGAAAATGGCCGATATGCGCATTGTCCTATGGCCTCATCATGGCATCTTCGGGGCAGGGCCAACAATGGATGATACGTTCGGCTTAATCGAGACCGCTGAAAAAGGGGCTGAAGTATATACAGCCGTTTGCTCCCAGGGCGGTATTAAACAAACCATTACAGACCGCCAGCTTCAGGACTTGGCGGACGCATTTCAAGTTACGCCCCGCGCAGGAGTTTTAAATGTTTAATTCATTTTGACAGGAGGAATGCCGTTTGATCCGCACAGCGAGTATCATGTATCTTTTTCCGGAACATTATGATGAATATGCGAAGCGTCATGATGAATTGTGGCCTGAAATGAAGAAGGAACTGAAGGCTCATGGCGCACATAACTACAGTATCTTTCTGGACGAACAGTCCGGTCAGCTGTTTGCTTACTTGGAAATTGAGGACAAAGACAAATGGATGCAAATCTCTGATACGGCAATCTGCCGTAAATGGTGGGATTACATGGCGCCGTTAATGAAGACGAATGTGGACAACAGCCCGGTTTCGACAGATTTAAAACAGGTATTTTATTTGCGGTAATTTATTTTCCGTGTTCCCGCTTCGTTTCGGGAACACATCTCTAGCGAATAACAATTATTCCTGAAAGGGGAAAGAATCATGTCCGAATCATCGAAAGGCAGTTTGAAATCGACGATCACTGTCGCTATGTCGAATTTTTTGGAAGCCGGTTCGATCGTTGCTGGAGCTGGCGGACTGTCGCTATGGGTCAATTATTTGCACTTGTCCGATTATAAAGTAGGCCTCCTTGGAGCTCTCAGCGCCAACGGATTTGGTGCGGCAGTCGGAGCATTGATCGGCGGGGCGCTGGTAGACAAATACGGCCGGAAATTCATTTACAAGTATGATCTGATTGTCTATATGCTGGGTGTTCTGCTTATTGCATGTTCATTTAATTTCCCAATGCTTTTAATTGGTTATGTCATTACGGGTATTGCCGTTGGTGCGGGTATTCCGGCGGCATGGACTTATATTGCAGAGGAAGCTCCGGACGGTGAAAGGGCAGCACGCGTAGGATGGGGACAATTGGCATGGTCAGTAGGACCGGCGATTGCTCTGTTTCTGTCTGTGTTTCTTGCTCCGCTCAATCTGCTGGGCAGCCGCATCATTTTCTTGTTACTATTTGTAATCGCTTTAATTACCTGGATCATGCAACAGCAAATCAACGAGTCCAAGATATGGTCAGAAGAAAAAGCGCGTGAACAAGCAGGCAAATTAAAAGGCAATGTGGAGTCAAGCGGCATTAAAGAGCTGTTTACGGTTAAAGCAAACTTGAAAGCGCTCGTTTTGCTTGTGGGAATTTATTTTTTCTGGAACCTTGTAGCAGGAACAATGGGATATTTCATGCCGTTTATTTATGAAACCGTCGGCGGACTTTCAGCCGCACAGGCCAACTTGCTGCAGGGAACTCTCTGGATATTTACGGTGCTGTCGACATACATTATTTTTATAAAGCTGGGTGACAAGGTAAACCGGAAGCTTCTGTTCTCAATTGGAGCGATCATGGGGGTGGCAGCCTGGGCTGTACTTGTATTCGGCGGCATGGGCATAACAGAACTTTGGCTGTTTGTCTTCCTTTGGGGGGTGGCAGCCGGCTTCGGAGCGCAAGCTTTTTACGGTTTGTGGTCTAGTGAATTATTTCATACCCGCTATCGCGCCAAAGCGCAAGGCTTCATGTTTTTCCTCGTCCGCATCGGCGTGGGTCTGATTTCTCTCGTCGTTCCGGTTATGATTTCGCAGCTAGGCTTCAAAACTTCCGGACTGATTATGATTGGTTTTCTGGTTTTGCATTTCATCATCGGGGTGCTTATGGCTCCTGAAACACGTGGAAAATCGTTGAAGAACATTCAACAGGAACGCTATGGAATGGATGCTGCCGGTATCGAAAACTGAACAAATACTGCTCTGATAAGTTCATAGGGTTCAAGCTGTAGTGCTTATAGATAGATAAACCAGGTTGCCGTAGGATTGTATTCGTTTGAAATCTGGCGTTCTTATTTCAAAATGTCACCGACATCATTCATCGAGATGTTTTCCCCCATGTTTAGACAAAGCCAAAACGGCCGGCGCTGTGCGGTTGGTGTCAAGACTAAAGCTTTTTCTCTAATACTTTGCTATTTTGAAATAACTAGAAAAGACGTACTGTTTGTCAATTGCGATTTATGGTTTTAAATAGCTATAAGTCAATAACAAACTAGAAAGGCGGATAAAAATGACTACAAGTAGAACATTCTATGTTCCATCCGTTAATTTAATAGGTCAAGGATGTCTTCAAGAAATGGGAAATTTCGTCCAGGCAGCTGGGTATAAAAAAGCATTTGTCGTTACGGATAAAGTTTTGGTGAAAACGGGAATTGCGCAAAAGGTGCTGGATGTTCTGGATGGCATCAATGTCTCTTATAGCCTGTTTGATGAAGTAGAGCCGAACCCGACAAGCGCTATCGTGCATCGCGGTCTTGAAATGCTCAATAAGTCGGCCAGTGACGTTATTTTGTCGATTGGCGGCGGTTCTCCCCAGGACTGTGCGAAAGCGATCGGGATTATCAAAACAAACGGGGGGCATATCTGCGATTATGAAGGGCTGCATAAATCAGTCCACCGTTCGTTTCCGGTTATCGCGGTTAATACGACTGCCGGCACTTCAAGTGAACTAACGATTAATTATGTAATTACAGATGAAGAGCGGCAGGTTAAGATGGTTATGGTCGACAAAAACAGCTTGGTACAGTTGTCGGTTAATGATCCAGCCCTTATGGTCAATAAGCCAAAAGAGCTGACTGCGGCGACGGGAATGGACGCGCTTACCCATGCGATTGAATCGATTGTTACACCCGGCAGTTATGCGGTAACCGAAACACTGGCACTAGGAGCCGTTGAGCTGATTTTCGAATATCTGCCCCGCGCCGTAAAGAACGGTCAGGACATAGAAGCGCGTGAGCAGATGGTGCATGCTATTTTCCTTGCTGGACTGGCGTTTAATAACGCAGGATTGGGCTTTGTCCATTCTATGGCTCACCAGTTGGGCGGAGTATATAACATGCCGCATGGCGTCTGCAATGCAATGCTTTTGCCGATCGTCGAAAGAGAGAATGCCAAATATGTTCCGCATAAATTTCGGAAAATAGCCAAAACAATTGGAGCGGACGTGAAGGCGCTTAGCGATGAGGAGTGTGCGGAATATGTTATTATGCAAATTGAACGCTTATCGGAGGAAGTCGGTATCCCTAAAACACTGTCTGAAATTGGATTGACAGATGTTGATTTGGATAAACTGGCGGAAAACAGTTTACTGGACGCATGCGCACCGGGAAATCCGTTTATGCCAACCAAAGAAGAAACGATCAAAATGTTTGAACAAATCCTATGATATGATCAGATATTAAGGCGCTAATGAAACAGCGTACTAATTTATGAGCAAACAGATCCCCACTCCTGCTAGATGGAGGCAGCCTTCGGCCCTTGGTATATATTTGTCTGGGAGTTAGAAAAAACGCTGGTACGGTAAGGAAGCTGCCTTTTATAGAAAATATCCTGAGTTGATGCACCGTGAATCAACATGTAAGAGGAAAAACAAGAAGTTTGATATGCTGCTGGATAGAGGAAGTATCGAGTGGATAGCCATGATGGTTACCCAAACACGCAGAATTGCTCAAGGATGATGATGAAAGCCTTGATATAGCGAAAAAGTCGGTTTTAGATGAACAAAAAATGGAGAGTTTAAAACAACATCTGTGAAACGATGGAAGAGAGAGGCCGTTGCAATTTTTCTTTCATCAAAAAAGAGAGATGAAAAACCTGCTCGTCGTAGGTAGCTGAACATTATGAGTCATATAGATGAAAAATGAATGATAAGTTTAAACGAACGCAAATATCGAGAGAGCCAGCGGCCGCTAATCCTTTGCACATTGATGTTGTGCAGCTGATTGTCGGCCGCTTTAATGATTCGGCGGATGCTTCAGTTGGGAAATGACCGAAAGATGAAATTTATCACAAAAATTGATTGTAAAAATGAAGAAGTCAAAGTACACTAGATGATAATGATAATCATTTACAACATGGAGATTGAACTTTTAATAAGCCATGCACTATATATACTAGGAGTGAAGAGCCTTGTGCAGGAATGAAGTGTTTGATGTAACCGTTATCGGCGGAGGTCCGGCCGGATTATATTCCGCCTTTTACAGCGGACTGCGGGGAATGAAAACAAAGATTATTGAATATCAGCCGATGCTCGGCGGAAAGGTTCACGTTTATCCGGAAAAAATGATCTGGGACGTCGGAGGGCAAACGCCGATTCCTGGAGCAAAGCTGATTGAACAGATGGTGCAGCAGGGGTTAACGTTTGATCCTGAAGTGCTGCTGAATGAGAAAGTCGAATCGATTGCCCGCAATGAAGAAGGGCTGTTTGAATTACATACGGCTGCCTCAGGGGTGCATCTGTCCAAGACGGTCATCGTTGCCGTGGGCGGCGGCATCCTCAATCCGCAAAAGCTTCAGATTGAAGGGGCAGAGCGATTTGAAGTGTCCAATCTGAATTATACGGTCAAGTCACTGCAGCATTTTAAAGATAAAACGGTCATTGTATCAGGCGGCGGCAATTCGGCTGTCGATTGGGCCAACGAGCTCGAGCCTGTCGCGAAGAAGGTCTACCTCGCTTACCGCAAAGAAGCGCTCAGCGGGCATGAGGCCCAGGTGGATCAGCTTCTGAACAGTTCGGCGAGCTGCTTCTTCCATACACAGATTACCAAGCTGATCGCTTCGGAAGATCATGAAGTGATCGAACGGGTCGAGCTCACGAACGTTCAAACCGGTGAGGTGATGGAGCTGCCTGTGGATGAGGTCATTATTAACCACGGATATGAACGTGACATATCGCTGCTGGAGAACAGCCGGCTGGATATTGCCCGGGTTGACGACTATTTTATCGCGGGTACCGCCAACTGCCAATCTTCCGTGCCAGGGCTGTATGCGGCGGGAGATATCCTGCATTACGAAGGCAAGCTGCACCTGATCGCCGGAGCGTTTCAGGATGCGGCAAACGCGGTGAACAGCGCCAAGCGCTTTATTGATCCCGAAGCGCACAAAAGCGCGATGGTGTCATCGCATAACGAGGTTTTCAAAGAACGCAACCGCGAGCTTGTGAAGAAGATGTTCGGGTAGCTAAAAAGAAACATTCAAATAAAAAACGCAAATCGAAAGGGCGTTCCCGGCTCTGATATTTCAGGCTGCGGAACGCTTTTTGTTGATAAGAAAATTCATTCAGCATTTAATATCCCGGATAATCCGTAAATAGAAAGAACATGGAACAGATGAAAAGCAGGCGGGGAAGTATGCCGTGCGAACTCGATGCCGTATCCTCATGAATGAGATGCGAAGAGGAAAGAAGTTTCATTTATCAGTGTAAAATAAAAGACTTGCTATACTTGCTTATGTAACAAGTCTTTTTAAAGATTTAGTTTCAGTTCTGTGTAGTCTAAATGCATAAATTGCCCCAATAAAAAATGCTTATGAACTTGAACCTTCACGGGCTATTCACCTTGGAGACCCTATGATTGGTGTTTCTTCAAATACAAAACCCGGAGTGCTGCTTACATTTTATTGATCTCTTGTTCCGGCTTAATCAAAATGGCAGGTTCTCTTCTAACTTTAGCTGCCAGTAAACCTATTAAAAATCCAATTAAACCTGTAGTAATCCATCCTGCTCCATTTTCAAATAACGGGATAAACCTAAAAATGCTATTGATTGCTTTTGTTAAAACGTTCACTTCCTTCAGGGCATCGGGGATTGCGGCAAATCCTACACCAATTACGGTTGCTATATAAACTGATCTATGACCGTTAAACAAATTATTTATGAAGATTAATACAATCAAGGCAATCGCTATAGGATAGAGTAATAAAAGGATTGGAAATGTAAATGTCAGTATTGTATTGAGGCCAAAGTTTGTAATTACAACACCTATAATAGAAAATATGATCAGCCATTTCTTATACGAGACCGAAGGGACAACCCTTTCGAAATATTCAGATGCAGCTGCTAAACAGGCAACATTGGTTGTAATCCCCGTTAAAAAAATAACGGTTCCAATCATGTAGATTCCAAACGGACCAAATAGAGTAATCGCGCTTTGCGCTAACACTTCGCCGCCATTTTCTTTAAAACCAATCGCATCCACACTAGAAGCTCCTATCCATGCCATCGAGATTTGCAAAGCGACTAAACCAGTAATTGTAATCATCCCCGCCTTAATAAATAGCCTGGACACTTCCTTTTCACAACGAATACCTAAGGAATTGATACTTTTAATGAATATCCCTCCAAAAACAAAAGCTGCGAGAACATCCATTGTATAATATCCTTCAGTTACTCCTTTTAAAAATACTCCACTCATATATTCCTTTTGAGGATCACCAATATTCCCCAAGGGGGTCATGATCGATTTTGCAATTAAAATGATTAACAATGTTGAAAAAATGGGCGTGATAATCTTGCCTAGCCGGTCTACAAACTTTGTTGTATTCCACGAGAGAATAATGGTTAAAAAAATAAATACGAAAGAGAAAATAAACAAATAAATACTTGTATTCGTTTGTATTAACGGATTTATAGCGATTTCATATAAGACAGAGGTTGTCCGCGGAATCACGTAAATAGGACCAAGCATAAGGAAGAGCATGAATACGAATATTGATGCAAAAAGCGGATGTACTCTTCCTGCAAGTTTTTCGACGGTTCCTCCTGCACGGGTTAAAGCAATAATTGCCAGCAGAACCAGCCCAACCCCGGTGATTAAAAATCCACCCATTGCAATCCAGGTATTTGTTCCTGCCTGTTGACCTAACATCGGAGCAAATATGACATTTCCCGCACCTAAAAACATGGAAAAAAGCATCAACCCGATTGCAAGAACCTGTGAAAAAGGCAGGTTTTTCTTCATTTTAGATTCAAAATATTGACAAAATGATGTATTTTCAACAATAGGGCGCCCCTTCATGTATACTGAGTTCATAATGACAATATTTTGAAAGGGGTAATAAAATGAAAATCAGTTTGAAGAAAAATGCAGGTGGCTGGAAGAAGGCAGCGTTTTCATCACTTATTTTCACCATGTTTTTTACCCTGATGATGAGCGAAACGGTTCTTGCGGCGGGACTGAATAAGGAGCAAAAACGCCGGGCGGAACAGCTGACCAGCATCTTTGAAAACGGAACAACGGAAATCCAATACGGATATGTGGAACCATTGGATGATGGAAGAGGCTATACATGCGGACGGGCAGGTTTTACAACGGCTACAGGGGATGCATTGGAAGTAGTGGAAGTATACACAAAGGCAGTCCCGAATAACAAACTGAAAAAATACCTGCCTGAACTGCGCCGTCTGGCCAAAGAAGAAAGCGACGACATCAGCAACCTCAAGGGGTTTGCTTCCGCCTGGAAGTCGCTTGGAAATGATAAGGACTTCCGCGCTGCTCAAGACGCGGTAAATGACAGGCTGTATTATCAGCCTGCCATGAAACGATCCGATACTGCCGGACTGAAAACGGCACTGGCAAGAGCTGTGATGTACGATACAGTGATTCAGCATGGCGACGGTGATGATCCTGATTCCTTTTATTCCTTGATCAAACGCACGAACAAAAAAGCGGGCGGCTCACCTAAAGACGGAATAGATGAGAAGAAATGGTTAAATAAATTCTTGGACGTGCGCTATGATGACCTGATGAATCCGGCAGATCCCGACACCCGAGATGTGTGGAGAGAATCGGTTGCCCGTGTGGATGTGTTTCGCTCTATCGTCAAATCAAACAACTACAATCTAAACGGACCGATTCAAGTTCATTCAAAAGAATACGGTAATTTCGTCATCAAATAAGCAGCAAGTGAAAAGAAACCGGCCCCTTTGCCGCTTTCAGCCGGAATACACTTAAACCCCGCCATGTTATTTTGGCGGGGTTTAAGGGCGTATGAACCGATGGAGCCTTCCATTTCGAATTTATTCAGCCTGTTGAACTTTAAAGGAGAGGTAATCAGTTGATTTTTTCTCTGTCATTTGTAAATGTGCGCGATCTCTATAGGCCGAATGTGAGATCAGGCCTTTCCCGCTCACTTCCCCTTTGCCCGCTTTCGCTTCCCCTTCTTTGCTCTTGGCCAGTTGTGACGCATAACATGTTGGGTCATTGTTTTAAAAATGACCGCCCATTGGTTTTCGTTGAGTGTTCCAATAGGTTTTTCATTGTTGATTTTTAGATTTTTTCTTAAATGCTTCATTTGAAGCGGAGTAAAAATCCCTCGCAAAGCAAAATCGAAGGGGGCTTGCGGCTTCTTTAGCGCATATTCGGCAAGCCCAAAAAAAGTAATGTAATGTTTATGTGATATAGGAGCTTCTTTTTTCCGTGTAATTCTGACCATTGCCGAATCCACTTTTGGAGGGGGAGAAAAATTATCTTTCGATATTTCTCTGACAATGCTAATATCAAACCACATTCTCCAAGCTAAAACATAGGAGTTTTTAATAAATTTTGATGTGAATCGTTTTGCAGCCCCTTTTTCCATTACGATGATCCCTTTTTGAAATCCGCTTGCAGGATTGTTTAAGAGCATTTTCATTATGGGGGTTGTTATGGCATAAGGAATATTAGAGATAACAACAAATTTTTCGTTTGGTAAATGAATTTTCATAATATCTTGATGAATAATTTTAGTATTTGAATTCTGTGCTGTTTTACGTTTGAGTATCTCAACAAATGTAGAATCGTTTTCTACTGCCAATACCTTTCCAGCTTTTTGACTTAACGCGGTTGTCAAAGCACCTTTTCCAGCTCCTAACTCTAAAACCGTATCTTTAATATCTATATTTGCTTGATACACAATTTCACGAATCAACTTTTTATTATACATCAAATGTTGCCCGGAAAAATTGGGGGATTCCCCGCAGCTTAACTTTTTTCCACGGCACTTATAAACTTTTTTCGCCATGTTTTCTCTTCCTCCCAAAATAAAAAATCACAGGCGGCAGGCGGATCTGCCTGTGATTCAGAGTAAAGGGAAGAAGGTCCATCCTTAAGGAATACCCGGGGTATTTTCCATAACCAAATAAACCTTCCTTAGCCGTGAAAGGTAAATGATCAAATAAAAAAAGAAAGGCAGAACGATCCGCCTTTCTACAAGTTGCATACTCTTTCTATGCAAAAATGAAGATTATTAAAAAAGGACAGACTGATCCCGTTTACTCTGTATACACAAACAGAGCCTTTGAACGTATTGAATTACTGGTTCAAAGTTGGGAAACGAAGTCTCATCGAGTGTGTCATTTTTTAATAATCCTCCTGAAAAGTTCAAAATATAATATTAATATTAGGGTGTTATATGGAAAAAGTCAACGATTGCTTCTTCCTTGCTTTATTTTTAACAAAAAAGCTTGTCGATGAAGCCGTTTTTTACGGCTAATCGACAAGCAGAGAACAAGAACTGTTCAGGGCCCTGTTCTTTTTATGCTTTATCATCATCCATCCTATCCTCCAAATAACGATATAACGTTGTTTTGCTGATTCCTGTCTCTGCAGTAATTTGGGCAATGCTGTATTTTTTGCTTTGATACATGTCCAAGGCACGTCTGACATTATGATCCGGTTTTCTCGGCCTGCCCCCGGTCTTTCCCTTCAGTTTTGCTTCGTAGATCCCTGTTTTGGTACTTTCACTTAATACATCATGCTGGAAATCCCCAACCTTCTCCATTAGTTTAAAAAATATTTTTCCTTTGTCGGTTGAAGTATCTACCTGATCAATGAATGAGATAAAATCAACATTTTTTTGCTGCATCATCTGAACCAAGTCAATTAAATGCCGGGTTGAGTCAGCGATCACAGCTTGTAAACAATTACTTGATCTCCGCTGCGAAGGGTATGGAATAAATGTTCTAGTTCCGAGCGGTTTTTTGCTGAACTTGTCTGTTCTCTATAGATTTTGTCACATCCGTATTTTTCAAGGATATTTAATTGCAGTTTTAGGTCTCAAAGAAATGTGCTGTAAGTCATTATACTTAGAGGAAGCCGGGTTACACGCTGCGTATTCGAAAACCAGAGTGATTTGAACACCTCATGTTTAAGGGACCCGATACAGACATCAATCTGCACGTATTCAGTATGGGGGCGTCTGAGATTGATCGCATGTTACGCTTCCGTGATTGGCTACGGAACAACAATTCCGACCGGGATAACTACGCACGCGTCAAATGTGACTTGGCCAAGCGTAAATGGCGACACGTTCAACACTATGCAGATGCCAAAGACTCGATAGTCCGGGAAATCATGAAACGAGCAAACACAGAGAGTAAAAGCTTTAATTTACCGATTCGTATAATCAGGCTTTAAGCAAATAAAATAATTTAATAGAATAAAGGTCACGGAAATGATCAAACTTTTTCAGGGGACTTTTCAAGAATTGATCCATTTAGATGTACGCTATTTTCAATATCAATCAGAGATTTAAGCATTGAGCATGCTTTCGAATATGTCGAACTTTGGATCGAACAAGAGTGAAATCATTCATTTTGTCAGAGCCCTTATTCATAAATAGGGGGGAAGGGTAAGCCGATTAAAAAACAAACGAAGAAGAAAGAGGCCAGAATGCAGATCCGGCCCCTTTTTTATTTAAACCAGCCTTTTTCCTTTGAACGGGTAATGGCTTCTATTCGATTTTTCACTTCAAGCTTTTCAAGAATCATTGAGATATAATTTCGCACAGTCCCGCTTTTGATGCTGAGTTCCTGGGCGATTTCTTTTGTGTTTTTTCCGTCAGCCACAAGTTCGAGCACTTCTTTTTCTCTATCTGTGAGAGGGTTGGCCTCGCTGTACATATCCTCCATCAACTCAGGTGCGTAGATGCGCTTTCCGTTCATGACACTGCGGATGGCGCTTGCGAGCTCTTCGCTCGGGCTGTCCTTTAACAAATAGCCTTTAACGCCGGCTTTAATGGCTCGCTGAAAGTAGCCAGGGCGGGCAAAAGTGGTTAAGATGATGATGTTACAGCCTGTATCCTTTAATTCCTCAGCAGCTTCAAGCCCCGTCTTTCCCGGCATTTCAATATCCATAATGCATACATCAGGCTGATGTTTTTTTGTAAAATCAACGGCATCCTGTCCGGTTGTTCCTTTGCCGACGACTTCCATATCATCTTCTAAATTCAGAAGCGATCCTAAAGCGCCCAAGAGCATCTGCTGATCTTCCGCAATAAATATTCTAATCATGTAAGCCATCCTTTTTGTTTATTTTGAGTTATTAGGGATTGTCATGGTAAGTCTGGTGCCGTTTTTGGTATCGATGTGAAGGCTCCCGTTTGCAAATTCAAGCCGTTCTCTCATACCGAGCAAGCCATGTCCTTTTGAAAAGTACTTTTCTTCACCTTGAAACGTTCCATCGTCAGTCACTGTAATGACAACTTCCTTCCAAAGCTGCTGAATGTCAACACGGCAGGTTTTAGCCTGACTGTGTTTAACGACATTTGTAACAGCTTCCTTTAAGCACATGCTCAAAATGTTTTCATTAAGCAATGAGATATTTTCCGGCAATTTTTCTTCTTCATAGATAAACGCAATGTCAGCTGCTTCGAGAATTTGTTTGATGTTTATGATTTCATCCTTGAGCCGGATGCCTTTCATGGAGGATACGATTTTTCTTACTTCATTTAAAGAAGTTCTCGCAGTTTGCTGAACGCTTTTCAACTCACGCGCTGCTTGATCGGGATCTTTATAAATTAATTTTCTCGCCAAATCGCTTTTTAAACCGATAAGAGACAGCTTTTGTCCAAGTGTATCGTGGAGGTCGCGGGCAATCCGCTGCCGTTCTTCCAATTTCACCAAATTGGCAATCCGTTCATTTGCATACTCGAGTTTTTCTTCCAGCCGTTCGCGCTCTTTACGGCTTCTGATACTGAACGGCAATAAAATCGCGCTGATGAGCGTAATGACCACAAAAGGAATTTGTGTCAGAAAAAATTCTTTTTTTAATACGAGACTGAAATTCGCTGCGAGGGCTGCGCTTATTAAATGAACGTAATATAAAATGTGAAAAGGAACGCGTTCTCTAATGTTTCCTATAAAATATGCGATAAAAAAAGCAAAATAAATATAACTAAACAGCATAATCGAGGCGGTTGAAATGCCGATTAAAGTAAACGCCCACAAATAAACGGTCCAGCCTTTTGAGACAAAAGCAAATCTGTATATCGAAAAAAATAAAAGCGTCAAAATGATGCCGACGACGATGACAAGTGTAGATGATGATTGCATGATAAAGTAGAAGGGAAGGATGAAAAATATCGTCCATATATACGGCGAGATCCCGTTCAGTTTTTGAAATGTAAAATGTTTTTTGAGCATGATATAACCTCATTTTCAGCGTTTCATCTTTAGAGTAACTTTACCATTGCCGGAGCGGGATTGCATCATCGAACAACAAAAAGAAAGTCTTCTTGTTGATATAAGAAGACCTCCTCATCGTCAGGCGTTCTTCCGCAGCTTCTGTTTTTCTGTTAAATCAGGCGGAAGGTGGGCAGATATTTGTTTGATATCCCGAAATGTCACAAATTTCTTTTTTTCTTCATCCCAAAGGCGGAATGCAAGTGATTGCAGGCTTGTTTTTAAGGTGATGGTCGGGACGTTTTTTAATGGTTCGTGTTGTTCATGAGCTAATTCAAGCTTATAGTTAGGCACCTTTGGACTCAAATGGTGAACGTGGTGGTACCCGATATTGCCTGTCAGCCATTGAAGCAGTTTCGGGAGTTTATAAAATGAACTTCCTTCCACTGCGGCCTGCACGTAGCTCCAGTTTTCATCCGCTTCAAAATAAGAATCTTCAAATGTATGCTGAACATAAAACAGCCAAACGCCGATTGAACCGGAGATCAGAAAGATCGGACCCTGTACAAGCAAAAACGATTGCCAGTCAAAGATTAGGCAGCAGACAGCAGCCAATGCCGCGATTACAAGGTTGGTGAGGTATGTGTTCACACGCTCCTTCCGTCTTGCGCCTTTTTTGTTAAAACGGTTTGTGATCAGAAAAACATAAATCGGGCCGAGAATAAACATGATAAACGGATTTCTATAAAGTCTGTATGCAAGCTTAGTGCGTCTAGATGCGGCTTTATATTCGTTTACCGTTAACAGCCAGATGTCGCCCGTTCCGCGTTTATCCAGGTTGCTGCTAGTCGCGTGATGAATCGAATGGCTGTGCTGCCATTGCAGGTAAGGGAATAAAGTCAGAACGCCTGTCAGAAAACCGAGAATATGGTTAAAGCGCTTTTGTTTGAAAAAAGATTGATGGCAGCAGTCGTGAAAAATAATGAAAATTCTCGTCAAAAACCCTGCGGCAATCACCGTTATTCCTAAAGTAAGGAGATAGGAGACATTGAGGCTGAAATAGGCAAGAAACCACAGTCCGAAAAAAGGAATAAACGTATTGAAGAGCTGAATCAGACTGTTTTTGGTATCAGGCTGGGCAAACGCAGCAACCTGTTTTGTCAACTGTTTTTGTTTATGTGCGATGGTTTGTTCAGTCATAGTAAAGTTATCCTCTCATAAATGGGTCTTAAGTTAAGTTTACGCCACAGAGAGATGTCTTTGTAGTAGCACACATCATGCTTCATACATGACACTTGTCATGTTTCCTTAACTCGAATTGATTGATCAAGCATAAGTGACAATGTCATGATGGGGCAAATCCGCATGATAAGATGGTAAAGAAGGGAAGTTGTAAAAGTACGATGATTGATTAATGAAACAAAGTTCTTTTACAATGATGTAATTGATTATTTATATTTTAGTCAATTAGATAAGGAGTGAATTCATATGTCACGAATGGAAAATAAAACATTTAATTGTGAAAAGGAGTTGACGCTCAACATTATCGGAGGAAAGTGGAAAATGCTGATTTTATGGTTTTTGGGAAAAGAAGGCACGAAAAGGTTCGGAGAATTAAAAGCCCTGATGCCCGGCATTACGCAAAGAATGCTGGTGAATCAGCTCCGTGAATTAGAAGAAGATCATATTGTACATAGGGAAGTATATCCGGTTGTTCCTCCCAAAGTTGAATATTCCCTTACAAAACAAGGAGAAAGTTTAATGCCTATATTAGAGGCGATGTATGAGTGGGGTAAAAATTATATAGAAACCAATTTTTCAAAAGATGATAAATAGAATGATTGACTTTGAGATACTGTTTTGGAGACAGTATCTTTTTCTATACCATATGAGGAAAAGTATAGTATGTAAAAAAAAAGTGCGTACTATTAAAGGCATTTTCCCCTTGTTATACTTTTGGTGTAACGAAATATCAAGAGAATAATCCGCGGAATTCTTAATTTAACAGGGGTGACTTTAAGTGGAATTACAGTTAGCATTAGATTTAGTAAATATACCGGAAGCCATCAAGGTGGTAAAAGAAGTAGAAGAATACATTGACATTGTAGAAATCGGTACGCCGGTTGTGATAAATGAAGGCCTCTGTGCAGTAAAAGAGATGAAAGATGCTTTCCCGAATTTAAAAGTGCTGGCAGACCTTAAAATTATGGATGCGGCCGGGTATGAAGTAATGAAAGCCTCAGAGGCAGGAGCCGATATCATCACCATTTTAGGAGCTGCTGAAGACATGTCTATTAAAGGCGCTGTAGAAGAGGCAAAAGCTCAAGGGAAAAAAATCCTGGTGGATATGATCGGGATTAAAGACATCAAATCACGCGCTACGGAATTGGATGAACTTGGTGTCGATTATATTTGTGTGCATACGGGTTATGATCTTCAAGCCATTGGCCAAAATTCATTTGAAGACTTAATGACCATTAAGAATGTAGTAAAAAACGCTAAAACGGCTATTGCAGGCGGAATTAAATTGGACACATTGCCCGAAGTCGTTAAATTAAAGCCCGATTTGATTATTGTTGGGGGCGGTATTGCAAATCAAGATGATAAAGCTGCAGCAGCCGCAAAAATGAAGCAGATGATCCAGCAATCATGAAGACCCATGATTATCTAAAAGCGATCATCGCAGAGCTTGATCATACAACGTCTCAAACTCAAGCGGAAGGAATAGAGAACTTCATATCCAGTATCATTTCTTCTGAAAAAGTGTTTGTTACCGGTGCAGGTCGTTCTGGTTTAATGGGGAAATCATTTGCTATGAGATTAATGCACATGGGTATCAATGCATTTGTAACAGGAGAAACCGTAACACCGGCATTTACCGAAAAAGACTTGCTTATCGTGGGCACAGGTTCAGGGAAAACAGAAAGTTTGCTTCATATGGCAGAAAAGGCAAAAGATATCGGAGGCACTGTAGCAACAGTTACCATCTCTCCAGATTCGCCAATCGCTGAAATATCTGATCTTATACTGCAGCTCTCGGGTTCACCAAAAGATCAAACGACGGGCAATAAACAGACGATACAACCGATGGGATCGCTTTTTGAACAGACTCTTTTATTGTTTTATGATGCTATCATATTGCGAATTATGGAAATAAAAGGGCTGAATACTCATCACATGTATGGAAATCATGCCAATCTTGAATAATAGAAAATCACCATCCGCTAACTGGGATGGTGATTTTTTGTAAACAAACCTAACATATCATTTACATCTATATTATATTTTTAAAATGTGGTTAACGTAAACTGGAGCAGGGACTAAATAGATATATGAAGAAAGGAGCTTATCATGCTTACAAGTTTTAGCCTGATTGGGTTTATACCTTTAATTATTGTTGCTGCTTTAATCATATTCGGGTTGAGGAAGCTTGTACTTTCTTTAAGAAATAAATAGGGTATTGATAATCACATTGTTGTCACATTTTGATAAAATGTTGTTTATATACTAATCTCCTAAGGAGTGGGTGCAAGCTGATTTTTAATGATTCAGACCTTGTATCTTCTATTCTGATAAACCAGATGAAGAGATGGCCAATTGTTGAATATATTTTGGTTATGTGTTATGTTTTTATCAAGTTAGCAGACATCATTTCTTGTTATTTCGCTAACGAAATTTAAAATGATCAAAAAGGGGATAAACAAATGCCATTATTACGTTTCGATATAATAGAAGGCCGCGATGAACAAGCATTAAAAAAATTGTTAGATACCGCACACGATGCGATGGTAGAAGCGTTTAACGTTCCGGAGAAAGACCGCTATCAAATTGTCCATCAGCATCCCGCGAATGAGCTCATCATCCAAGATACAGGCTTGGGATTGAATAGATCAAAGGATCTGGTTGTGATCAGCATCACCAGTAAAACAAGAACAGAAAGCCAAAAAGAGAAATTGTACGCTTTACTTGCTGAAAGGCTTGAAGCGAAATGCGGTATTTCACCTGAAGATGTCATGGTGTCCATCACGGAAAATGGAGATGCCGATTGGAGTTTCGGCCTCGGCGAGGCGCAGTTTTTAACTGGAAAGCTGTAAGCGGGCAAAAGAAATGTTGACAGGGACATCTGAATCCCTCAGGAAAAGCTTAAGCTGCTGACAAGACGTCAGCAGCTTTTTGCTTTATATTTTACCGGGTTTTCGCTTATTTGCTCTTGGCCATTTGTGGTGCATCACGTATTGAGTCATCGTGTTAAAAATAACCGCCCATTGGTTTTCGGTAAGAGTTCCAACCGTTTTTTCATTGTTGATTTTTAGGCTTTTTCTTAAGTGCTTTATTTGAGGCGGAGTAAAAATCCCGCGTAAAGCAACACAGAGAGGGGTTTGCGGTTCCTTTAGCGCGTATTCGGCAAGCCCTAGAAACGCAATATAATGTTTATGTGATATAGGCGCGTCTTTTTTTCGTGTTATTCTGACCATTGCCGAGTCCACTTTTGGAGGGGGAGAAAAATCCTCTTTCGATATTTCTCTGACAATGCCAATATCAAACCACATTCTCCAAGCTAAAACATAGGAATTTTTAATGAATTTTGATGTGAAACGTTTAGCAGCCCCTTTTTCCATTACGATGATCCCTTTTTGAAATCCGCTTGCAGGATTGTTCAAGAGCATTTTCATGATGGGGGGTGTGATGGCATAGGGAATATTAGAGACCACCACAAACTTTTCTTTTGGTAAATGAATCTTCATGATATCTTGATGAATAATTTTCGTATTTGAATGCTGTGCTGTTTTACGTGTGAGTATATCAACGAATTTAGAATCGTTTTCCACTGCCAATACCTTACCGGCTTTTTGACTTAGCACAGTTGTCAAAGCACCTTTTCCAGCCCCTAACTCTAAAACTGTATCGTCTATGCCAATATTCGCCCGATTCACAATTTCTTCAATTAATTTTTTATTATGCATCAAATGCTGTCCGGAAAAATTCGGAGATTCCCCGCGGCTCAACTTTTTTCCTCTGTACTTAAGATTTTTTTTCTTCACGTTTCCTCTTCCTCTCATCATAAAAAATCACAGGCGGTCTGCCTGTGATTCAGAGTAAAGGGAAGAGCCATCCTTTAAGGATGAATCCGCGGTGTTTTCATAACCAAATAATCCTTTCTCAACCGTTGGAAAAAAAGGATTAAACAAAAAAGAAAGGCAGAACGATCCGCCTTTCTACAAGTTACAAATTTTATATGCAAAATGAAGATTATTAAAAAAGGACAGACTGATCCCGTTTACTCTGCATACACAAACAGAGCCTTTGAACGTATTTAATTACTGGTTCAAAGTTGGGAAACGAAGTCTCATTGAGTGTGTCATTTTTTAATAATCCTCCTGATAAGTTAAAGATACGATCTCATTGTAGAGCATTCTTTGGAAAACGTCAACGGCTGGAATTTTCTCACTCTATACGACTATCGCATGAGGCAACCAGGCAGTGTTAAGAACTGGAGTCTACTAACATTGAAATTATAGATGTGATTGTCTATAATTCAATAAAGTAAATCGTAATATTTACGATTTGATAATAACTCATGTAGAAAAGTGGTGCAATAACATTGAATCAATCATTCGCATTCTCACGGCATCGCAGACTGCGCTCAACGCCGGGTATCCGGGATTTGGTAAGAGAAAATCGGCTTTCCGCTAACGATTTCATATATCCTCTGTTTGTGCAAGAGGGGAGAGGGTTAAAAACAGAAGTTCCTTCCATGCCAGGAGTTTATCAACTGACATTGGATTTATTGGAAGAGGAAATTCATGAAGTAAGGACACTCGGGATTAAAGCGATTCTTCTCTTCGGAATTCCAAATTGGAAAGATGATCTGGCAACGTCTGCTTATGCGTCAGATGGAATTGTTCAACGAGCGGTTAGGCAAATCAAGGCTTTAGGTTCTGATTTGGTCATCATTACAGACACATGTATATGTCACTATCAAACAGAAGGCCATTGCGGCATACCTGTAAACGGCAGGATCGATAATGACGTGTCTTTAGATATACATGTAAAAGTCGCCGTATCTCAGGCTGAGGCAGGTGCCGATATTCTGGCGCCCTCGAGCATGATGGATGGATTTGTGACGCATATACGACATGCGCTGGATGAATCGGGTTATAAAGATATACCAATCATGTCGTACGGTATTAAATATGCTTCAAGCTATTATGGGCCATTTCGCGATGCCACGGATAATTCGCCCGCTTTCGGTGACCGCCGGACCTATCAGATGGATCCGGCAAACCGCTTGGAGGCTTTTCGTGAGGCTCAGTCCGATATTGAAGAGGGAGCGGATTTTATGATCATTAAACCTGGTTTGCCTTATTTAGACATCATCAGGGATATGCGAAATTCTCTCCGGATTCCGCTGGTTTCATATCAAGTAAGCGGTGAATATGCCCAAATAAAAGCAGCATCGCAAAACGGCTGGATTGATGAAAAAAATACAGTGTTGGAAAGCATGCTTGCGATGAAGAGGGCCGGTGCAGATCTTATTGTTACATATTTTGCAAAGGATATAGCAAAATTTCTTCGGGAGGAATCATGAAACGGGCAGCGATCGTATTCATTCGATTCTATCAAAAGGCGATATCACCTCTTTTCCCGCCAACTTGCAGATTTTATCCAACATGCTCCAACTATGGGCTTGAAGCGATTCAAAGGTTTGGGTTTATCAAAGGCAGTTATCTGCTCATCAAACGATTACTGAAATGCCATCCTCTTCATCCGGGAGGCTTTGATCCTGTTCCAAGCAAAACAGATCAAAAAAGTGAAGTGGATTCAAATTAAATAGGATTAACTCTTTTCGATCGTTTTTACTTGCAGGGCAGGCAGGGGAAGTTGACCGCTTTCTTGAAGAATTCCTGCACATTCAGAGCAGTAAATGAAAAGGCTGCATAAAGATGACCGGGTGTATGTTTCAGCAATACACCCGGTCATCTAATTGTGTATTTTTATACGAGAAATTTCGTTATTTATCAAGCCCTAAATCAAAAAAAGTCATAAAAAATAAGGAGTTATACATATTTTACATGACTAATATGTATAACTCCTTTAGTTCTTGTTCAATAATCGCGCCCGATTGTGGAAGATCGTTATTAAACTAAAGCCCCCGATAGTTGAATAAGAAAAGCAAAAGAACTTGCTATTTCACAAATACATCCACCAAATTTTCAATGTTAGTTTGTTTTTCATACATACTAATAAAAAAATAAAACCATGTTAAAACTTTACAAGACAAACTGAATTGACTATAGTCTAATTAGACCAAAATATTGATGTGAAGAAGTGGAGATTAGATGATAAAGTCTTTTTTAATGTTGGGGCAGTCGAATATGGCGGGCCGTGGATTTTTGAATGAAGTAGATCCTATCTATAATGAAAAAATAAAAATGCTGCGCAATGGACAGTGGCAGATGATGACAGAGCCGATTAATTACGACCGTCCGGTTTCCGGCGTTGGCCTGGCGGCATCTTTTGCAGATGCGTGGTCGAAAGCTCATCCCGATGAAGAAATTGGCTTGATCCCTTGTGCGGAAGGTGGCAGTTCATTGAATGACTGGCATCCGGAAGGCATCCTTTTTCAGCATGCTTTGTCCGAAGCCCGCTTCGCCCTCCGGTCCAGTCAAATTTGTGGAATCCTTTGGCACCAGGGTGAGAGTGACAGTTATCGTTCGCTACATGAAACTTATTACGAGAAATTAACCCTTATCATCGAGACGCTAAGAAACGAGTTGAAACTTGATGAGGTACCGTTGATTATTGGAGGGCTTGGTGACTTTCTTGGGAAGACCGGTTTTGGACAGCACGCGACCGAATTTCGACAGGTTAATGAACAATTGCTGCGTTTTGCTAATGAACAACAGAATTGTTATTTTGTTACTGCAGCAGGTTTGACTGCGAATCCTGATGGCATTCATTTAGACGCAGCTTCACAACGCAAATTCGGTTACCGCTATTTCGAGGCTTTTTCGAAAAAGTACCATATCCTGAAACCCATTTCGGGAGAGGAGCAATCACTGAAGGTGAATGGTGACTATTCTAAAACAGAACAGATTTACCTTCATAGTATGGATTTGGCTTCGGGTAAAATCACGTACGCGGAATTTGAGGCGCGGATGGCGAAGGTGATGAAACCATAATTCCTTTACTTATCCTTGGCTTGCTAATCCAAAACCCCGGAGCTCACGGCTATGAACTGCTGGCCTGTTTGTTGGACAAGCAATAATATACAATTATTTAACCGATTTATAAATGAAAAACTCCCCAATCTAAATTCTTTAATAGATTTGGAAATGATAGGACTTTTTCTCGCATCCTCGCCAACGATCCGTTTGGCAATGTGAGTGCCGATTAAACCAATAAAGCCAATTGCTCCAACAATCGAAACGGCCCCTGCGGTTAAAAGGGCAGAGATGAAAAATAAAAGAGCATTTGTTTTCTTTAAAGAAAGGCCCAGGAGCACAGCTGATTCTGTTCCCAGCCTCCAGGCATTTGCGATTCCCGCTGTCAACAATCCCGCAATGAGCGCAGGAACTGCAATTGGCCATAAAAGGTTCAAGTGAATCCAAACCCTTCCATTCAGTGATCCGATCGTCCACAATAAAATGCTTCCAAGCGCTTCTTGATGTCTTAGTAAAATAAATGAAGTCACAGCTTGCAATACCGCTGAAATTAAAATGCCGTTTAACAAAAAGACAGACGACATCTTCTTGGTATAAGCGCTTAATACATAAACGAAAACAGCCGCCAAAATTCTGCCGAAGCATTCAAAAAATGGCAGAAAAAAGAAAGCTGCAAATGAGCAGGCCCAAATGTAATCCGCTCGAAGACGGACTTCCGTCTCTTAAGTTATCGTGAACACCGCCAAGCCCAATCACCAAATCCGGTTCATATTGATAAATGTTCTGAAGATTAGGTTTATAAAACGTGCCGCCGATTAATGGGATCTGATGGTCTTTCCCATAAAAATTCGTCTTCATAGCGTACCATTCAACAAAGATAAAAAAGTCATTGAAAAGGAAGCAAAAAAATTAGGAAAAAAAGCTTCCCATGGATGCATCAGGCTTGCGATTCCAGATGCAAAATGGATGTATGAAAACATACCTGAAAAAACAAAAGTTGTGATCAGCTGATTTGGCTCGTTTTATTGATCAAGTTAGGAGACTCTTTTTTAAGAGTCTTCTTTTTGCAAATATCGGCGGCATTCGAATTTGACGCATGAAGAGGAAAGGCGGTCAAAAATAGACCCTTTCTGCATGTTAAAATGTTTCATATAATAAACATAAACGATATGAATGAAGTGCTAGGAAATTTAGTTTTCATTAGACTTAGGAAACAAAAGAAAAACCGCGAACGCAACATCCTAGCTGTCAGAGAGTAAAAGGACGGTTGATAAGACCGCAGCTAAAAAAGATGAGGGTCAATTGTAAAGATACATGGCAACTGAACTTTTGATGCTGATGTAGCTGTTGATAGAGAGCATTCATAACAAATGAAGCTGATTGGAAATGATTAGATGAAGCAAAAAAGTATGATAATGGAAATGAAGAAATGAATTTAATTTATGAAGGAAGTGAAAGCGTGGATTTTGAAACGGTTATGAAGGAATTGGAAGCTTTGGGTACGGAAAACATGAAGAAAAGATACATAACGAATGGTGCACACGAACCGCTTTTTGGCGTTGCTACAGGCAAAATGAAGCCGCTGGCAAAGAAAATCAAGAAAAATCAGCCTTTGGCGGAGCAGCTTTACGCTACAGGGAACTACGATGCCATGTATTTTGCCGGCATTATTGCTGACCCAATGACAATGACTGAAGAGGATTTTGAGCGCTGGATCGATGCGGCGTATTTTTATATGCTATCTGATTATGTTGTTGCCGTAACTTTGGCAGAAACCGATTTTGCGCAAGCTGTTGCAGATAAATGGATCTCAAGCGGTGAAGAACTTAGAATGTCGGCAGGCTGGAGCTGTTACTGCTGGCTTTTGGGTAATCGATCAGACGATGAATTTAATGTGACCAAAATTGCCAGTATGCTTGATCAGGTGGAACATACGATTCATGATTCTCCAGATCGAACAAAATCGGCTATGAATAATTTTATCTACACAGTCGGGATTTCATATTTGCCGCTCCATGAAAAGGCGGTTGAAACCGCAAAAGCAGTAGGACCGGTTGAACTCAGGCGAGGCAAGAAAAAAAGCAGCACCCTGAATGCTTCCAAAAATATTCAAATGGATATTGATAGAGGCCGTCTTGGTTTCAAACGGAAATATGTAAGGTGTTAGCATAGTTTTCAGTAAACCATCTAAAAATAAATAGGAAGTGGAATATGGAAAATAACGTTTTTGAACAGATGGCAAAACGATATGATACAGAAGAAAGAATTGAATTAGCTAAAGTGATTGTGAATGAAGTAAGACCGGAATTACGAAACAGTCAATCAAAATCTTTAATTGACTATGGGAGTGGTACTGGTCTCATTAGTTTAGAATTATCAGATTTAGTAGATTCTATTTTGTTGGTAGATTCATCAAAACAAATGTTGGAGGTGGCGAAAGCTAAAATTTCCCGCAAAGGAATTGCCAACGCAAAAGTGCTTTATTCAGATTTTACCCAAGAAACCCCTGAACTGAAGGCAGACATCGTTTTAATGTCACTAGTCCTTCTTCATATTCCGGATACGAATAAAATTTTACAAGAATTGTTCGGCATTTTAAATGATGGTGGCAAGCTTATAATTATTGATTTTGACAAAAACGATAAAATACAACATCCGAACGTTCATAGCGGTTTTTCGCACGAAGAATTGAAAAAAAGATTATCCGATGTTGGATTTAAAACAACTGAAATGAAGACATTTTATCATGGTCATCGTATTTTTATGAATCAGGATGCCTCAATGTTTATATCGAGCAGCATAAAGTGATTTCTTGTTTTTTATAGAGAAAGCCGGAAAATGAGATCCGGCTTCTTCTGCTTTTCCGCCCGATAAAACTCATGAAACATCTTCATCAGCACCCGTTTTTCACAAGTCCGGACATGTGCTCCGCGAAAATCCCGAGCTCCTTCGCGATTTCGCGTTGCGTTTTTTCTTTAATCAATGCCGAAGCGGCCGACGATGATTTCTTTTCAATAACGTCCAAGATGATGGTTTATTTATTACCTTTTTCAAGTCCGCGCCTAAGCTTAGTGTCGATAAAATCTTCGTTTTCCGATTTTAAGGCATCGATAAGGCAGATTTAGATGCAACCCATAGGTTACCTGTTTGGAATTCAGTTATAAAAAGATCTTTCCAATAACCTGTGGCATACAAAAAGCGATTTATTGACTTTGGGAAATTGATATTGACAAAAGTATTGTGTAAAATAACCCCTTTTTATAAAATAAAAAGTAATTATTTGGATATGGAAGGGGAGAGAAGTGTGAAAAAGAAAATGTATTTTTTAATCGTACTGCTTTTTGCAGGTGCTTGTTTTGTGACTCCGTATGACTTTGTCTCGGCTGAAGGGTTTTTAGACCATAAAACTGCCATTGACGATCTATATTACTCAGGGAAAAAGACAAGGGAAATTGTAAAGGATGGGCAGATGCATTTTACGCTGGAAACAACATACCATGAAAATGGAATCGTTGAAGCCATCGTTACGGAAAATAAACATACGACTCATATTCAATATAACCCTGCAACGGGCATGACCTTATTAAACGGTGTAATATTAGAATCAAAGAAAGAATTTGAAATGGGTTTGTCAGCGTACAAAGAAGTATACATGGGGACTGTAACAAATAACGTCCCGGCAGGCACTTTGGTTGGAGCGGCAATTTCCTTGACAAGTATATGGACCAGGGTTCCTGCGAGCAGAGTAAAACAAACAGTTTTAACCCTAACTTCATTGGCTGTAGGAGAGACGCTTGATAAATTAATAAAGGTAAAAATCAAGCAATATAGAACTTCGAAGCCTGTCAAAGATGGAAGCATGTGTTACAAACAATATAAATATAAGCATAAGTCCACATGGTATTACAAGAAAAAACAAAGCAAACAACAAAGCTCATGCTGGTTTTTACAAAGTAAGCCCTGTTAAGGAGAGAGGAAATGAGCAAATGTCCGGTATGCAGGAAACCGTTTACTTTTAGAGAAAAATATAAGCTTATTAGAACAAAGACGCCAACTTGCCCCAGCTGTAAAAGTCCACTAAAGGAAACAACAGCTTCAAAATTGCTTTTTGGTTTGATTTTTATTTTGCCAATACTTTATTATATATCTTTTTGGAGCGGGTGGGATTCAATATTAAAGTGGTTTTTTCTTTTTATTTGGATTGTGTTTTGTTTATATATTTTGCAGCCTGTACTTTATCGTTATGATAAGACAAAAAAGCTAAAGGGCTGAATCGAACAAATATTCAGCTCTTCAGCCTGTCAGGGAACTATGAATGTGCAAAAAATCCTCAGCGTATTCTTTTTTCATGTAAGATGCCAGGTTTATTTCATCCTGCCAGAGTCTCTTCACTGAATATCACTTCCTCTTCACCCATTTCTCAGATTCGAGTCATAGCTTCGCGAGATCCCGAGCTCCTTCGCGATTTCGCGTTGCGTTTTCTCTTTCTTCAAATCAAGGCCGAAACGGCCGACGATGACTTCCTTTTAAAATACAGCTATTCATGCCATTATATACACTCTATCGACTGTGAAATTGCTATAATGTGGTTAATTCTCATTCGCGTTTGGTGTCAGAAAAACCATGAACCCATCGCGAATTACTACATAAAGAAACAGAAGATGGAGCGAAAGCAATGAGACGATATATCATGTCAATTTAACATGCTCGAGTAAATCATCTGGGATATTTGGTGGATTCTCTAATCATCTTCTGGCAGATACTCACCCCTTTCATAACCATTTTTAAAGCTGCGTAACAAATCATAAAACCTTGTAGTGGCTATAGGATCAATTCTTTTGGGTAGACAGGAAAGATCATTTCTTGGTAGATATGTTTAACAAAGAACGAAAAAGAAGATTGTCTTAAACAGGTTTTTTTCAAGATCGTTCAGCTAGGACTTTAAAGGTAACCGTGTACAGTGGAAGAAAAATTCTTAGAACTAAGAAGAAAGGATGGAATTGATGAAGGAATATTTTTCAATTGGGGAAACAGCCCGTCTAAATAACATTTCAATTCAAACATTGCGCTATTATGATAAGATCGGAATTTTCAAGCCTCAATGTACAGATCAGGATAATGGCTATCGATATTACCATGTTAAACAGTTCTTTTATTTGGATATTATTAAATATCTCAAATATATTAAAACGCCTTTGGAAGAAATTAAGCGCATTATCTCGCATACATGTACCACTGAACTGATGCAAACTTTTCTTGAGGAGCAAGAAAGCGTGATTGAGCGTGAAATGGAAAGACTCGAACGTGCCAGGCAATTGCTTCAAAGAAGAAAAAATCAGCTTAATGAACAATTGGAGATACGCACTAAAAAAGAAGAAGGTCTGGTTTATGTTCGACATATAGAAGGCCAAACCATTTTAAAAGCAGCGACACCTCAAGTGAATCCTCATGACCAATCAGATTTGTATTACCGAAAATTGGCTGAAGTCCTTGAAGAAAGAGGAGATATGGTCGATAACTATTATGGACTTATTTATGATTTAAAGCCTTATAAAGATTCCGGTGATATTTATTGCAACAGTGTTTATACGACGATTTATGATGGAGTAAAGATAGATATAGGAGAACAAAATATTGGGATAGATACGATCCCATCCGGTGAATATGTGTGCATTGCATTTGATTGCTCTGCAACAAATTATTTTTCATACTATCAAAAACTGTACCATTTTATTGAATCTCACGGCATCCAAACGGATGGAAAAGTATATCAAGTTTCTCTTCCAAACAGCTATAACTCATTAAGAGAAGAAGACTTCCTCACAGAATTTAGAGTGCTGAAACAATAACGAACCCCTTGACCCTATAGTTGCTATAGGGTTTATCATTTATGCATCTTCTTATGAATATTGAAAGGAAGGATGTATAAGATGGCAGAAGATAAGACGATTGGGTTACTTATGCCGCAATGGCAAGGCGGAAACAACCTGCCGGGAGCCCATTTATTAAACTGGGAATGGTCCATTTGAAGAAGTATCTGTCGATTTAGATGTGAGCCTCTCAAATTCTAATAAAAAGTAAATGAAAACAAAGGAGCGATGAAGATGAGAGCACCGATAGATGAACCAATTTGGTACGCCTACCCTGGAATGGTAGCTGTAGTTACGGCTCAATATGAAGGCGAAAAAAACGCAATGGCTTCCGGGTGGCATACGTATATTGGATCTTCTCCTGGAATGTATGGGATATCAGTAAACAAAGAGACATTTACTTACAAAATGATTGAGAAAAGTGGTGTTTTCGGTGTGAATTTTCTTCCGGGGAGATGTTCGGAATTAATTCAAGCATTAGGCACTCATAGCGGTAGAGATATAAATAAGTTTGAAGCATTTCATATTCAATACGAAGCAGGGCTAAAAGCTGAGATACCGATTTTAACTGATGCGTATTTTGCTTATGAGTGTAAAGTACACAGTATTTCCACCTTGGGCGATCAAGAGTGGATTGTGGGAGAAGTTTTACAGAGGTATCAAGATAAAGAGCTTTTCTTAAAAAATGGAATGCCAAATTTAGAAAAAGTGGATATTCCGCTTCATATTGGAGGATCCAGCTACCGAATATTAAATAGTAAAGCGGAGGAACATCAACACCCTTTTTAGCCCAAAACTGATTGAAACATTGATTATTACGTGGCATACATGCTCTTATTCCATCTCACACGGTCCAAATGAATCTATCTTGTCCGTTGCTGGCGGGAGCATCACTTATGTTGTGGATAAGCTTGAAAAAAAGGAATTCGTTAAAAGGGAGCCAAGTCCGACAGATCGGCGATCGTCAAACGACAAAGGGCAAAACTTATTTAAAGAAATTTTTCCTCAACACGTTGAAGTAATATCTGAAAATTTGTCTTTTGTAAGCACTGAGGAAAAGATACAGCTAACAGATCTTCTCAAAAGGATTGGACTTGGTGCCAGTCAGCTTAAATAACCTGAAAAGATATGCATTTATAAAGGCAGGGAATTTAAAGGTTCCCTGCCTTTTTGTATTCTAGCCGACCTGGTGTCAGTGACATGTACAGGATTGGAAAAAACAGAGCTTTAGATCATAACGAGACACTAGAACAGGCGGTGGAGCTGGGCGTGAAATGATGAATATTTCTGTATTGTCCGGATATGTCATTTGAAAGCAGAGAGCGTAATGAAAAATAACTTATGATTCGAAGAAATGAAGATTAGATCGCAGAAGCGGATATGTTTTAATGGCTGCAAGTATATCGAGTTCGTGGTATACGCCGGGGTGTTAATCATTCTTTTGATATAGTTGTTTAACTGTTTCTATGAATATTTTTGGTGCGTGAGATGTTTGCGGTGTTGTGCAAATTCCTATTGTACGATAAGTGTTTTCCTCCAACTCAATCGCCTTAATGTTGTTGCGCGAACCCTTAATTACCAACTCAGGTCGAATATTAATACCCAAATTAGCTACGACAAGCGCTAAAATGGATTGGTCATCCGAAACTTCATATCGAACCTTTTGTTGAATGTTATGATCTTTAAAAAATGCGGCGACCTCGTTATCCGGGCTGTTGTATGTTTATCTGAGTTGAATTCTTGCCAGTATGGAAGCAATAGATAGCTTTGCATGCCGTATTTTTCAAAGCAGGCTCTGCCCTTCAGAATAGAATAAGCGATTTTGTTTTGTTCACCATTAAAAAATGCTTGTTTAAGAAATATCTCTAAATACAACGTAGGGGGGAAGATATTATGAATAATTATACAAATTCTGTTTGTGGTTAAATCGTCATGGAAATTCAGTATGTTACTATTGTTTATTTCCGGGAAAGAAATTAATTATATTTATATAATCAATTGGTTAAATGAGATTTAAAAAATTCTTAAATTAAAGGGATTAAATAAAATGTTCCTGTTATATAATTTTATGAAAATAATAAAAATAGCATATAAAGGGATTTTCATTAAGAAACATATTGACAAAAAATTTAAGGATAAGATAATATCAAGTTGCATAGGATGCATTTTCCTTTGCAAAGAATGGAGGTCATGCCATGATTTAGAATAACGGGACTTTTAGACTGTTTGTTGTTCGACAAGGGGATTCAATTTCACATGCGGGTAGACATCTTTGATTCGGCAGAGAACAAAGATTTATTTTTTTGAGTCAATTGAGAATGATTATCATAATCATCTGTAAATCTCTTTATACAATACACCGGAAGTTTATTTTTTTTCATCTCAATTGATAATAATTATCAATTTCATTTAGGGGGTTCGTTTATGAGAAAGCGCTTAGCTTCAAGTGTTTTGCTTGTTTTGAGTTTTGTTGTGCTGCTGGCGGGTGCTCCATTGCAAAGAGCTTCGGCGGCATCGCTCGAAAGCGGCACCTACACAGTGCAATATGTGGTGTGGAAAGCAAATAGCGATACGGCTTCAACAGCCAATACTTATTTTGAAAAACCGGCCACATTAATTGTGAAGGACGGAAAAATCAAAGCTCAGGTAACTTTGAATAACAGCTCCTGGATTACAAAGTTCCAAACTTTAGACAAAGGAACATATAAAGATGCTGCTGTCATCAGCACAAATTCAACTTTGAACAAAAGAACGGTGGAGTTCAATGTTTCTGATTTGAATCATGTCCTTCCTGCTAAAGTTAGCGTAAACGTTCCTTTGATCGGTTATAAAGGAAACTATGACATCAGGCTGAAATTTGATGCTGAGAGCATCCAATCTTAAATGGAAGGGTCTGTAGAACGATGAAAAAATGTCTTATCATCCTTGCTTCCAGCTGTATGGTTCTTCTGTCTATGCTGCTGTCGCCGCTTTCTGCAGCGCTTGCAGCCTCTGAGCTGAAAGACGGTACATATTCGGTGGGATATACAGTGATGAAAGCAGAAGGTAATGCGGTGTCAATGGCAAATGATTACTGGCTGAAGCCTGCAAAGCTTATTGTGAAGAACGGCAAAATAACTGTCCAAATGAAGATTAAAAACAGCGATTGGGTAACTGAATTTAAGGTTCCGGGAAACGGCGGCTATGTGGATACCCAGGTGATATCGAAAGATAAAGCGCAGAATACACGTACTGTACAGTTCGCAGTTTCAAGCTTAGCCAAACCGATCAAATCAAAAATTCATGTGACGGTTAAGTCTGCAGACTACGATCATGATTACACGATTCAGCTCAAGTTTGATACAGGAAGCATTCAACAGCTTGGCACCAGCGGCGATAACTCAAAAGATACAGAAGCTGCGGCAGCTGGTTCTTCTTCATCAAATAAAGAAAAGACCAACTCTTCTCAATCGAAGCAGGCGGAAGCTAATCCGCAAACAGGCGATTCAAATAAGGCAGGGTGGATGATCTTGCTGATTGTTGTCTCCGGAGGATTACTTGCCCGTCAATTCGCAATAAGAAATAAAAGAGTGTAATAGAAGAGGAGAGTGAGTAGATTGAAACGATTTCTGCATTTAACGGCCGGTTTTCTTCTTGTTTTATTCAGTTTTGCAACCGCGCTTCAACTTCCTGCAGATCGTGCATATGCAGCCCTTGCGGATGGCAAATATCAAACACAATTTAAGATATTAAAAGATGGTACTGATGAAGCATCAATGATGGACACTTACACAGAAAAGCCCGCCACGATAGAAGTGGAAAATGGGAAAATCTACGCTTCCTTCACACTGAAGCAAAGCGCGGAAATTACGAATTTTAAAGTTGAACAAAACGGTGTTTTAACTGAAACGAAAACAGTCAGTGAAGACAAGGATGCCAACACCCGTGTGGTTAAATTTGAAGTGGGTGATTTGTCAGCAAAGATCAACGGATGGGTTAAAATTTACTGGGATTTAGGCGGCTTTATTTACGATGAGTCATATAATGTGCAAATCGAATTTGACAATAACTTAAAGCCCGTCAATGTCCAGAATCCGGACGACAAAACAACAACCCCGGATGATAAAACAACAGATCCAGGAGATAAAACGACAACCCCGGACGATAAAACAACAGATCCAGGAGATAAAACGACAACCCCGGACGATAAAACGACAGATCCGGGAGACAAAACAACAACTCCGGATGACAAAACAACAAAGCCGGGAGACTCAACCAATTCGAATAAATTGGAAGATGGCACCTATTCCATTCAGTACAGTGTGTTAAAAGGTGATACGGATGAAACTTCCAGAATGAGCGATTATTTCTCCCATCCCGCAACTTTGACGGTAAAAGACGGGAAGCAGCTCATTTCCTTTACGATCAAAGACAGTACATCTGTCAGATCGCTTCAAACAGAGGATAACGGGGCTTTGAAAGAAGTGAAGACCGTCAGAACAAATGAAGCTAAGAATACGAGAGATGTAGCCTTTAATGTATCAGATCTGTCAAAAACGGTAGACGGAAAAGTGAAAATTTCTGTACCTGCCGCCAATTATGAAGGCACATACGATATTCGTTTCAAATTTGATCAAAAGAGCATCGCCGCGATGAAGGACGGCGGAAGCGGAAATCATTCGACAGTGCCGTCAGCGAAAAAAACTGATCAAACTTCTGTTCCGCCGACTTCAAATTCCAAAACAAAGGGTGCAGAACTTGAAGACGGCATCTATCGCTTGCCATTTACCGTCTATTACCCTGACAAAAATGAAAAATCGCGGATGAATGATTATTTCGCCAGCCCTGCGACGCTTGTGGTGAAGAACGGGAAGAAATATGCCTCCTTTACGGTGAAAGACAGCTCTTCCATTACTAAGCTGGAAATTGGAGTAGGCGGAAAATACGTTGACACGCATGTCGCAGCTGTTGATAAAAAAGCAAATACCCGCATTGTTCAATATGAAATTGAAAATTTAAATGAAGATCAACATGCGCTTGTTAAAATTGATCTCCCTGAATTCAACTACCATGAACAGTACGAGGTGCGTTTTGTTTATGATGTGAAAAATATAGAAAAAGGACAGGGCAGCGGGGTTGCGAGTGTAATCGGTCAAAAGGGCTCCCTTACATTTGACAAAAAGCCAAGCACAAGCGTGCCGACAACGGTAGCGGATCTGATCAGCCCAGTTTCTGAGAAAAACGGAGCGGAACATCTAAAATTTGATCGCGATGCTGACAGTTCTGATCATTCAGCTGATAAGACGGACACCGCAAACCCGAAAACAGGTGATGCGGGACCGCTTTTCCTGTATTCCTTGCTTCTTTCAGCATCCCTGTTTGTGCTCATTAAAAAGTACAGAACACGAACGCTCTAATACATGTTTGGATTTCAACGATGTGCCTGTGCATACCCAGGCACATCCCCTTTTCTGAAAGGAGTATCGCTTTGTGAAAAAACTATCGTTTTCTCTGCTCATCAGTTTGTTCACTTTCGTGTTATTGGCCGGCTGTTCAGCCAAAGAATCAGAGCATGTAGACAATGGTTCGGCAAAAACGGAAAAACACCGGGTCGTAGCAACGACAGTCGCAGCTGCTGAGATTATGGATGCGCTGGATATTGATTTGGTGGGAGTTCCGACAACGAAAAAGGCGCTTCCTAAAAGATATAACGGCCTTCCTGAGGTGGGCAACCCGATGAAACCGGACATGGAAATCTTGAAGTCGCTCAAGCCGACTGAAGTGCTCTCTGTCACAACGCTCAAATATGATCTGAAGGACTCTTTTAAAGGAGCAGGCATTGCAGCGAATTATTTAAATCTTGAAAGTTTGGCAGATATGGAGAAAACCATTCGAAAGCTCGGTTCAGTCTATGATCGGAAGGAAGCGGCGGAAAAACTCGTGAAGCAGTTTGAAGATAAAAAGAAGTCGGTTCAGGCAAAAGTCAAAGGGAAAGAAAAACCGAAGGTGCTCATTTTGCTTGGTGTTCCCGGAAGCTATTTGGTAGCAACGGAAAACTCTTATATAGGCGACCTCGTCCGGATAGCAGGCGGTCAAAACATTGTCCGGGGAGAATCAATGGAATACTTGGCATCAAACACGGAGTATCTGAAAAAATCGAATCCTGACATTATATTACGCGCTGCTCACGGAATGCCTGATGAAGTCGTGGACATGTTTGATAAGGAATTTAAAACCAACGATATTTGGAAACATTTTGATGCTGTAAAACATAATCGTGTATATGACTTAGAGGAAAGCCTGTTTGGCACTACAGGAAATTTGAAAGCCAATGAAGCACTTGATGAGCTTGTGAACATGATATATCCGTCATGAATGGCTCAGCGATTTTGATGATAAAAGGACGTTCAAAATGAAAAAAACATGGATCAGTTTTCTTATTGTAATTTTTTTGATTGTCGCCGTTTTCATTTACTCCGCCGTCACCGGAAGCATTAAAGCCGGGCCGATTGAATTGATAAAAGGACTGATAACAGGGCGAAGCGAGCAGGTGGAGATCATTAAAGATTTGCGCTTTCCGCGTATGTTCGTCTCGCTGTTTTCAGGAGCGGCGCTGTCTGTATCAGGGGTTCTTCTGCAATCTGTCATGAGAAATCCTCTGGCTGATGCCGGTGTGATCGGAATATCGTCCGGTGCAAGTTTACTGTCTCTCATGGCTGTCACTGCACTTCCTCAATTTTACTTTTACACTCCCATTTTTGCTTTTTTAGGTGGGGCGTTGGCTTGCTTTCTCGTTTACTCATTGTCTTGGAAAGCGGGGCTCAGTCCGCTCAGGCTTATTTTGACCGGTATTGCCATTAATGCGATGTTCACAGGGCTGACGGAGGCCTTTGTATCAATTTGCAGCTATTTTAATATTACGATTAACCAGTCTGCCGTCTCTAATCTGACGATGAAGACGTGGAGTGATGTCCACCTGATTGCGGTATACGGAATCGTCTGTATTGCAGTGGCTTTGTGTCTCAGCTCATGGTGCAACATCCTTGCGTTGCAGGACAAAACGGCGAAAAATCTCGGTATCCAAGTCGCGAAAGCAAGGATCGTCATTTCGGTTATCGCCGTGCTGCTCGCGGCCGTAACGGCTGCCGTTGCCGGTGTGATATCCTTTGTCGGGCTGCTTATCCCTCATATCGCAAGGCGTGTGGTCGGTTCAGACCACCGGGTTTTGCTGCCCTTTTCTGCGCTTGCAGGCGCTTTGCTGATTTTAACGGCGGATACGATCGGCAGAACCCTTGTCGCACCGAATGAAATTCCCGCATCGACGATCATGGCCGTCATAGGCGGACCCTTTTTAATAGTTCTGCTGAGAAGGAGTGATCGGATCAATGGAAATGAATAATGTGACCTTTTCCTATGAGAAGAAAGGGATCAATCGGGTGAAGTCCTTGACAGCTTTCGTCGATATGGGAAAAATAACAACGATTATCGGACCGAACGGCTGCGGCAAATCGACGCTTCTTTCGCTGATGGCGAGAAATTATTTGCCGGATAGAGGGGAGATCGTCCTTGACGGCAAGTCTATCGAAACATTTAAACCAAAGGAATTTGCAAAAAAATTAGCAGTTGTTCATCAGCAGAACGAAGCTCCGTATGATATGACAGTCGAACGCCTGGCAAGCTTCGGTCGAATCCCTTATCAATCAATGCTTTCCCAGAAAAAAGAAGAAGATGAGGAAGCGGTTGAATGGGCTCTAACATGCACCAATCTGCTGGACAAAAGAAAGAAAACCATTGCTGCTTTGTCAGGCGGAGAACGACAAAGGGTATGGATCGCGATGGCACTTGCCCAAAAAACGCCCATTCTGTTTCTGGATGAACCGACGACATATCTTGATATTTATTATCAGTTTGAGATTTTGGAGCTGATTAAAAAATTAAATGAAAGACATGGTTTAACCATTGTTATGGTGCTGCATGACATTAATCAGGCCGTACGCTACAGTGACAGCATTTGGGCCATGAGAGAAGGCGAGCTGATCTTGAAGGGGAAGCCTGAAGAAATGATGACGGAACAGGTTATTAAACAGATTTACGGAGTGGAAGTCATGATCAAATCAGACGAAGAAGCGGGCATGTATATTGTGCCGATAGGGATTTGACAGAGCGGGTGAAAAAATGAAGCGAACGGGTACCGATCAAAAGAAAAAATCATCGCCATTTCAAAGGCTGCTGACAGTCATCTGTTTATGCGTTTTGATATACAGCGGGTGGCAACTTGCAGGTGAGCTGTTTGGATATTATCAAAACCGCAAAGTGCTGGCAGAAGCGCAAACGATGTTTGATAGGAATGCTGCAAAAGCGGAGAATAAGCGGGGGATCCGCCCCCAGTTTGATCAGCTTCGTAAGGTCAATAGAGACATCGTCGGCTGGATTGAATTGAAGGATACGATGATCAATTATCCAATTGTGCAGGCTGAGGACAACGATTTTTATTTGTTTCGCAACTACAAAAAGGCAGATACAAAAGCGGGCAGTATTTTTATGGATTACCGCAACAGCGTCAAAAACGAAAGCCCCAACACGGTTATATACGGACACCGGATGAAAGACGGCTCCATGTTTGCACAATTGACGAAGTACTTAAAAAAGGATTTTTTTGAAGCTCACCGGACGTTTCATTATGACACTCTGTACAAGAGCTATGAAGCAGAAATTTTTGCGGTGTATAACACAACTGTTGATTTTGACTACATTCAGACGGATTTTCAAGACCTTGGAGAATACGCGCAATTTCTTCATCAAGTTAAAAATAAGTCAATCTATCAAACAGATACAGATGTGTCTACAGATGATCTCATTCTTACGCTATCGACATGCGACTACTTTCTTTCATCGGAAACAGGCCGCCTTGTCGTTCAGGCAAAGCTGAAGGAAGTAACATGAGACATCCCGATAATCAGGAATAAAAAAAGAAAGGTGTGTTGAAGTTGAGACGCTGTCAGATTACAGCATTGGTGATGGTACTCATGATGATTGCGGCAGGCTGCGGGCAGACGGCATCCAAGTCAGCAAAGGAAACATCCGAAGGCAGCGTTCATATCCAAGATTTTGCGGGCAGGGATATCACCTTTGATAAGGTGCCTGAAAAGATCGTTGCGCTTTCAAACGGAGACATGAGCATCGTCTATGCATTGGGGGGAGAGGTTGTCGGGAGGCCGTCGGCTGAACTCCCTTCATCTTTGAAAAAAGCGGAACATGCAAAACAAATCGGAACGACTCATCAAATGGATTTGGAGCAAATCACAAGTTTAAAGCCTGATGTTGTTTTAGGGAATAAACAGCTGAATGAGAAAGACATCTCTTCAATTGAAGGAATTGGGTCAAAGCTTGTGCTTACACAAGCGAACTCAGTGAAAGATATTCAGAAGCAAATCACGCTTTTCGGGAAGATGCTCAATAAGCCGGCTCAAGCGAAAAAGCTTAATAATCAAATCGATCAAAAGATCGCTTCTCTAAAAGGTTCCTCAAAAGGGATTCGAACTTTGGTCGTATATGGTGCACCAGGAACATACATGGCTGCACTTCCGAATTCACTGAGCGGAAATTTGCTTGAATTGGTCGGCGGAAAAAATATTGCTGCTGACGCTCCTGCAATTGAACAGTTCCCGCAATATGCTCAAATTAATACTGAAAATGTTATCCGGTCTGATCCGGATCTCATTCTCCTCATGACTCACGGAAATGCAGAAGAGGTTAAAAAAGGCTTTTTAAATGAGATGGAGCAAAATCCCGCCTGGAATGACGTAAAAGCGGTCAAAGAAGGGAGAATCGAGATTCTGCCCAATGACTTATTTGGTACAAACCCAGGCGCAGCAGTTATTGATGCACTCGATTATCTTGAGAAAAAAATGAGGACGGCAGCCAAATGAGAATGCAGACTGTGCTTACTGAAGAAAAAAGAAATTTGAGAAGGAAATGGCTTTTTCCAGTTATGTTGGCAGCACTTCTTCTCGTCATGTTTTATGGGCTGACTCTTGGCTCTGTGCATATTTCACTGGCTGATATATGGGCCGTCTTTACGTCCCGGTCAGATCCTGTAAACGAAAAAATCGTCATGGATTTGCGCTTGCCCCGCGTATTGACCGGACTGCTTGTCGGTGCAAGTTTAGCCGCTTCAGGCTCACTGCTGCAAGGAGTCGTAAAAAATCCGCTTGCAGATCCGGGAATTATCGGCGTAACAGCAGGCGGAGGACTAGCGGCTGTGACTTGCATGATCCTGCTTCCTCAATATATCTATTTGCTGCCGGCAGCAGCATTTCTAGGCGCTTTTCTTGCGAGCCTTGTCGTATACGGACTGTCTTGGGATCAGGGAACATCTCCATTGAAGCTGATTTTGGCAGGGGTAGCCGTCAATGCGCTGCTGGGAGCAGTGATGAACGGTTTGATGGTGGTTTACAGTGATCGCGTTCAAGCGGTGCTTCCATGGCTTGCGGGCGGTTTGAACGGAAGAAGCTGGCATCACTTGGGCTTCATGGCGCCTTATGCCATTGGCGGACTCGTGCTCTGCTTGTTTGCAATAAAGCCTGCAAATATTTTGAGGCTCGGGGATGATTCAGCCAAGCTCCTGGGCCAGAATGTGGAGCTGACACGGTTCTTCTTAATTGTGCTGGCTGCGCTGCTTGCGGGTGCGGCTGTAAGTGTGGCGGGTCTGGTCGGTTTTGTCGGCTTGGTTGTTCCCCATGTGATCAGGCTGCTGATTGGTGATGACTATCGTTTTCTGCTGCCGTTGTCTGTGCTATGCGGAGGGATTCTTGTCGTACTGGCGGACACTGCTGCGCGTGTCTGGTTCTCGCCGGTTGAGCTGCCGGTCGGCATTTTGCTGGCTTGTCTCGGAGCACCTTTTTTCCTTTATTTGTTAAAAACGAAAGGAGGCATATGACGTGTCAGTCATTGATCTGCAGAACATCTGTCTCAAACAGGGGGATTTTTCATTTTCTTCAGTTTCTTTGTCGGTTCCAAAAGGGAAAATCACGGGGATTATCGGTCCGAACGGTTCGGGAAAATCGACTTTGGTTAAAATCATCGCCAAGTTGATCCAGCCTAGGGAAGGCACTGTATATATTCATGACGGCCTCCTTACAGCGATGAGCCGGAAAGAGCTCGCCAGGGAAATAGCGGTACTTATGCAATCCAAAGAAAGAGTGCCCCAAATGACAGTCCAAGAGCTTGTGACATATGGAAGAACGCCCCATCGCCCTTTCTACAAAGGTCTCAGCCCCCGTGATCATGAAGCTGTTCATTGGGCAATGGATGTCACCGGAATTGAGGAAAATGCAGACAGAATGGTGTATACACTATCGGGGGGAGAAAGGCAAAAAGTATATATCGCGATGGCGCTTGCCCAGAAAACGAAGACATTGATCCTTGATGAGCCGACCACATTCCTGGACATTGCCCACCAGCTTGACGTTATGGAGCTGCTGAAGGAGCTAAACGAAATTCACGATTTGACGGTTTTAATGGTGCTGCATGATTTGCAGCAGGCTGCTAAATATTGTGATTATCTGATTGCGATGAAAGGAGGCGATGTCTTTCAAACAGGTGCGCCAAATGAAGTTATGAACGAGTTTTTTTTTCAGGAGTTATACGGCATAGAGGCCGAAGTCGAGATAAGAGAGTACCCGCGTATTATGCCAATCGCAACAATTAAAAAGAAAAAAGGGGGAGAGTCAGTATGATTATCGTTAATAATCAAGTGCAAGTCAAAAAAGGCTGTGCCGATCAGTTGGTGCAGCGTTTCAATAAACAAGGGCAAGTCGAATATATGGAAGGCTTCCTCGGAATGGAAGTGTGGGTGACTCGACATACGACTGACTACGATGAAGTGATTATTACGACGCGCTGGAATCGAAAAGAAGACTTTACAAATTGGACGAAAAGCCAGGCGTTTCGGGATGCGCACTCACATGGAAAAGAAAAGCCCGATTTCATTATAAAAAATAAAATTGCTTACTACGATGTTCTTGTGACAAGACAGGCTTTGCGCAAAGATGCGTAATTATGAAAAATAAATCAGCTTGCCGGAGAAGCCTCAAAAATAGGCTTCCCCGAGAAGCTTTGTAGTTAAAATAAAAATAGAATCATCCTTAACGTCCAATCTCAAAAAAGGGAGTTAGATGTCTTCAAATTTACTATTAGTGGTGTCCCAAAAAGACCATCTTTCAATCTAGGTAATAAATAAAAAAAAGGCCAGTTTTCAATCATTCCGGCCTCTTTTTTATGTCACTTCCCCTTCGCCCGCTTCCTTTTCTCCTTCTCCGCCCGTTAAAACTCATGAAACATTTTCATCAGCGCGCGTTTCTCAGGGCTCTGCTAGATTTCGAGCTCCTTCGCGATTTCGCGCCTGCGTTTTCTCTTTCTTCAAATCAAGGCCGAAGCGGCCGGCGATGACTTCTTTGTCTCTCCCACCTGAGGATGTCGATGTGTTTTTTGACTTTTTCAAGCTCCATGGCTGAGCGGGATCGTGTCGATGGCGTCTTTGTTTTCCGATTTGATAAGCCTTCAGGTGTAGAAGGATGGATTAAGGGAAAATTCTTTGGACAATTAACACAATTGGCCAGGATACACTTATGAAGTTTGAGGTACATACGGTACTATAAATGTGGAGGTTAATTATGCAGATTATTAACTGGAGAAAACGCAGTACGTTTAAAGAGGAGAAATTCATAGTCTTGAACAAACTCTGAACATCGAGTTTCCGTTAGATTTCAGAGAGTACATTAAAAGAATTCAATGGCTGTTCTCCAGTAGATAAGCGTGTTGTTATTTTTGAGGGATTTAGAGAATCGATGAATAATCTACTAAGCATGGAGACCCAGAGAGACCAATTGGACTTTAATAACTTTAAGGATAGATTAGTTGACAACCTTATTCATTTTAAAACAGATGCAGGGGGCAACTTATTTTGTGTTGATTATAGAGATTCTGCTAGAAATCCCACTGTATTTTTTGGGGATAACGAAGAAGCATTTGAGAATCCAGAAGCTGCGGTAACCTATGTCTGTGATAATTTCACTGAATTTATTAATAGTTTGAGAGTATGATGAGGAGGAGTAAAGTGATCTCCATGTTAAAAATAGAGTTAGTGTCCCTTGTGGAGAGACTAATGGATCCTGAAACAGATGATGAAACTATAAGTGAATATATCGACATTTTAGAAAAAAACGTACCACATCCATCACCTAGTGACCTAATTTTTTGGAGTAATGAGGATTATTCGGCCGAGCAAATTGTTGACATAGCCCTTAACTACAAAGAATAGGGGGATTTTGAGGCGTCGTTTAATTTCGTTTTATTCCTTATTTTTAAAAGGAAAAAAGCATGTGACCAAAATAATCATTAAAAAAAGGACATACAGGAGCCCGAAAAATATGGAAGAGAGACTCATATAAAGGGGAATAGATGATGATTCAAGAAATAAATTGGCTTAGTCCATCGATGCGTACCGATAAAAACGTAGTTGAAATTAGAAGTTTTAAAGAGTCTTTTAATTTTCTTCTGACAATTGAAAGAGATAAGTATTTAGGGATACAAGAAGATTACGACTCTGATCTGACGGCGTTCGCCTGGTCCTCAAAGGAGCTGAAGCTTTAACAAACCTTACGGTGAAATCAAAAAAGAGGCTTGCCTGACAGCGCCTCTTTTTGATTTTTAAGGATGTGATGAACTATCGTTTTTGGCAGAGTGGTGCAGTGATAACACTTCCTTGGCAGTGGCCATATCTGTTATGAGGAAATCAATCCATCCCCCGCGCAATGCCGCCCCAATCGCCGCTGCTTTTTTTCGGCCGCTTGCGATGGCCATTACATTTTGGGCGTTTTTTAATTCATGTACCGATAAACCGATCATTCTGGATTCCTCTTCGCACTTGATCACGTTTCCGTTTTGATCTAAAAATGATGTGCACACGACCGCTTCAGCACCTTTGTCCCTTAATCGATGAAGATCCTCCTTGCTGAAATAACCCGAAGTGACAATTGTATCTTCTTCTGATACGGTTCCGATCCCCACCACAGATACAGCGGCTTGACGGGCAAGTTCAATCACGTCAGAGATTTCCCGTTCAGCCATGATAATATCCCTCGCCTGTTTTGATACGACAACGGCGGGTGCGTTGATCAAAAAGTATTTTGACTTTAATTTTTCGCCGAATAATCTTGTATTTGAGTTTGCGTGCCATGTCGCACCTTCGGCACCCCAACCGCCGACAAGGGGGACAAATTTCAGGTTTTTCCGCGAAAAAAAAGGCATTTCCTGGGCGAGGAGATTGACGCTCTTTCCAGCCATTATCCCAATAATGTCGTGATGTTTGATGATGGATTCCAGCAATACGGCACCGGCTCTTGCAAGGTGCAGGTCGATCATCTGCTGGTCGGCGTCCGGCACATTGATGACGACGGCGTTTTTTATACCGAATGTTTCCTTAAGCTGTCGTTCGTATTGCTGTTCATCACCATAAGGATTTTTAATTGTAATTTGGACGATTCCTTCCGATTTGGCCGTGCTCAGCATCCTGCTGACATGTGAACGGGAAACAGAAAGCTGCTCGGCGATTTCCTGCTGGCTCAATCCATCAAGATAGTAGAATGTGCTTATTTTGACAAGCTGACGAGTTTTTTCTTCATTGATGTCCGGCATTTTGACCTCTCTTTCTTTTGAACAAATGTTCAAATGTTCACCATTGAAATTATGTTCAGTGAGGAGATATAATAAATGTGCAAGAAAATTTTTCTAGTTGAGCAGAGTAGAGTAGAATTGAGCAGAGCAGAGTAAGTCAATCAAGCAACAGAAAAGGCACCGATCGGTCGCGAAACACATCAGGCGGCACCTTCGGGTCGTTCGTTTTTCTGCTCTATTCCTCTACTTCATTGTAGAGGATTTCTTTTTTTTATCAAAGAAATTCTTTGCAGAAAGACGGGGGGATATATTATGAAAACTCAAGTTGCAGGAAAGTTTGGCAAGTACGGCGGCAGGTTTGTCCCTGAAACGCTCATGAGCGCGCTGGTTGAGCTCGAAGAAGCTTACTTACGGTTCAGGGAGGATCCCGATTTCGTAAATGAAGTCAGGCAGCTGCTGAAGGATTATTCCGGCAGGCCGACCCCGCTTTATTATGCGGAAAGGCTTACCCAGCATTTGGGCGGACCCAAGATTTATCTGAAACGGGAGGATCTCAATCACACGGGGGCTCACAAGATTAACAACGCGATTGCACAGGCCGTTTTGGCAAAGCGGATGGGAAAGAAAAAAATCATCGCCGAGACCGGAGCGGGGCAGCATGGGGTAGCCACCGCCACAGTTGCAGCGCTTTTAGGAATGGAATGCAAAATCTTTATGGGTGAGGAGGATATCCATCGTCAGCAGCTGAATGTCTACCGGATGCAGCTGCTTGGGGCCGAGGTCGTACCTGTTTATTCAGGCTCAAAAACGCTGAAGGATGCCGGCAATGAGACGCTTCGCTACTGGGTTGCCAATGTAGAAGATTCTTTTTTCCTGTTTGGAACAGCCGCAGGTCCGCACCCGTATCCCATGATGGTAAGGGATTTCCAAAGAATCATCGGCGATGAAACCCGGGAGCAGATTCTGGCGAAAGAAGGGCGTCTCCCCGATTCTATCATTGCGTGCGTAGGCGGAGGCAGCAATGCTATAGGGATTTTCTACCCATTCTTAAACGACTCGCAAGTTCGTTTAATCGGTGCCGAGGCGGGTGGAAAAGGATTGGATACGAATGAACACGCCGCCACATTATCCATGGGCTCTCCGGGTGTTTTTCAAGGATCGATGAGCTATCTTCTGCAAAGCAGTTCCGGTCAAGTACAGCCGGCGCATTCTGTTTCAGCAGGATTGGATTATCCGGCGGTCGGGCCTGAGCACGCTTATTTGAAGGACTCGGGCAGAGTTGAATATGCTGCTGTCACAGATAAAGAAGCACTTGAAGCCCTTCATGTACTGAGCCGGATTGAGGGAATTATTCCCGCTTTGGAAAGCTCGCATGCCTTGGCTCAATGTGTGAAGCTGTCATCAGAAATTTCCAAAGACCATTTGATGATCGTCAATATCTCGGGAAGAGGGGATAAAGACATGGATACGATCATGAAACATTCCGGAGGTGAGGTTCATTGAATCCGATTGATCAGACCTTTGCGCGATTAAAACGGGAAGGTAAGCCGGCCTTTATTCCGTATGTAACGGTCGGCGACCCCGATATTAGCACGTCATTAGACATTTTGAAAGAACTGCAAACCGCGGGTGCCAGCGTCATTGAATTGGGTGTGCCTTTTTCAGATCCTTTGGCAGACGGACCCGTTATTCAAAGAGCTGCCTTGAGAGCATTAAAAAACGATGTCAGCATATCGGATGTCATCAGCCTTGCGAAATTGGCCAGGCAGGAACAAATTCATACACCGCTCGTATTATTTACCTATTTTAATCCACTTTTGCAGCTTGGGATTGAAAATGCGTTTTCAATGATGGAGGACTCGGGCATAAACGGAATTATTGTTCCGGATCTTCCGGTAGAGGAGGGTGGGGAGATACGCCATATTTGTACGCAGAAGAACATCCATTACATTCCCTTGGTGGCCCCTACTTCCGAGGGACGGATTGAATCGATCGTCAATCACGCTTCCGGATTTGTTTACTGTGTTTCTTCTTTGGGAGTCACCGGTGAACGGCAAAACTTTCACAATGATATTGAAGGATTTTTAGCCGCCGTTAAAAAGGCGACTGCTTTACCTTTGGTCGTGGGCTTCGGCGTTTCCAATGCCAAGCAGTTCAAAAAGCTTTCATCTCATTGCGACGGGGTAGTGGTGGGCAGTGCGATCGTTCATACAATTGAAAAAAGCCTTCCTCTGCTTCAGCATTCAAACACCTACACCGACGGATTATTACGCATAAGGGGGTTTGTAGATGATTTAATTCCTGTGTGACAAAAGCCGGCTTGCTGCGAATTGGTTTTAGGTGATCCATCTAAAAGAGTTTAACATCCACTTCTTAGTTTTAGACTTTGCGACAAAGCTCTTAAAATCATTGGGAGTGAGAATAATGTTAGATGTAAAGAAATCCTATCAAGAGAGAAATACCGATTATTTTACGGATGACTACTACAAGTATGTTTCTATATTGCGGGATTACAAGGGGCCTGTGCGCAGAAAGGAATCTTACTACGCCGACAATTTTAGGGAGAAAGGCAACGCTTTATTTGAATGCTTAGGGATTGAAATCGTTCATCAGCTGCACTGTCAATTGAAATGTGAATACTGTTATGTAGCATTGGATACTAAAAGCGAGTCGATTAAACCGGTGCCGGTTGAAGAAATTATGAACATCATTGATCAAGCGGTAGAGGTTGATGAAGTCACAGGGAAAACGCTTTTTGGTCAAATTGCATTCATCGGCGGAGAACCGACTTTGCACCGCCATTTGCCAAGTCTCTTGGAATACACCTTAAGCAAAGGATTGACCCCGATACTGGTCACCAACGCAGTCAAGCTGGCAAAAATTGATTATGCAAGAAAGGTGTGCCTCCCCGGAACGGTTATTGTCACCCACCTGCCTTATCTTGATAAAGAAGGGGATAAGGAACATGATAGAATCACCAGATTTCCGGGTTACACCAAAACATTAGAGACGGCGATCCAAAATATTTTGACGATCAGAAAAGAGCTGAATGCCGTCGGCCAGGATTTTGAAATTGTCGGCGACTTTGTTTTAAGCAATCAAACACTTCAATATGCGTTTGGAGTACACAAATTTTGCAGAAAGAACGGCATTAACCCATTTTTTGAACGGATGAGGATTTCTGATGATCAAAGAAATCACCATCTTGTTCCCGGCAGGGACGATATGAAAGAACTGCTGAACAAAATCTTTGAATATGATAAGACCCATTATCCGCAGCTTATCTTTAAATCGGACGAGGTTCAGGAAAAGGACGTCTTGCTGAAGAAGATCGAATATTTGATTACTCCTGCTTTCGCCAACGCCTGTTCCATGACACAGACGGGAATTCATGTGAAATATAACCAAAATGGCTTTGGAGAGGCTTTGTCATGCGTCGGCCAGTCTATTCCGCATGGAAACCTCCGAAAGAACAGTTTGCAGGAAATCGTCAATCAGAAAATCAAATCGCGCATATTCAGCGAACAAGAAACATTTATAGTAGGTCCTTGCTCCGTTTGTGAATTATATCACTTAATCGGATGTGAGGGAGGATGCCGAGGCAATGCCAACAGCACGTTTCACTGCGGTCGGGCGTCTGATCCGGAGTGTTTGTTCCTTAAAGAAGAATACAGAATGAACAAATCGGTCATGGCTCCTGAAAATTGCGACGGGTGCCCGGTCAGCGATTGGGCTCCATGCAGCAGCTATGTTCAAAGCGAAAGTATATTGAAATGATGTTCGCAAAAACGGAGATGTCGATCCTGAATTCACAGCTTTTCAGAAAAGAATGGGAAGAGTTATGTGAACTCAAGGAGAGGTATAGGCAGACCGCTCTGAAGAAGGAGTAATCTGATTGGAACAGCTCTCCGTTCCGTTTTTGAGATAAACAAACTCGTTTTTTTGAATTTTTTGAATAGAATATGTACGAATTAAAAATTGTTCCAATTTCAAAAAAGCACCTTGAAAGGTGCTTTCAGCTTATCGACAAAGTCACAAAAAGTGGCTTCATCGACAAGCTTTTTTTGTTAAAAGGCAACACGTTTCAGTTGCAAAGGACACGCACACTATAAGCAGCTTACAAAAACTTCCGTGGAGTAATATTTTTAAGAAAAATAGTTGACACCCCCGCTACTCGTTGATACAATATACTCGTAGTAAGTATTGCTGAATAGCGTGATTTCCCAATAGCTATTCAGCAAAAATTTCCCTTAGTACTAAGTTATACTGAATATAAGTCGGACAAAATAGGGGAGGTTCTGAACATGGAAAATTTAACTGAAATGCTGAAGGGTTCGCTGGAAGGCTGCGTGCTGGAAATCATCAGCCGCCATGAAACCTATGGCTATGAGATTACCCGCCGCCTGAACGAGCTTGGGTTTACCGAAGTGGTGGAAGGGACGGTCTACACCATCCTCATGCGATTAGAAAAGAAAAAACTTGTGAACATAGAAAAGAAACCGTCAGATATGGGACCGCCCCGTAAGTTTTACTCACTTAATGAGGCTGGCCGCCAGGAGCTTGAATTGTTTTGGAAAAAGTGGGATTTTGTATCATCAAAAATCAACGTCTTGAAATCAACCTAGCTTCATAAGATATTCCGTCCAAAATTTTTTGGAGTGTCTTGTTCAGCTTTATAAAAAAGGAGGAAAAATAACATGATGGAAATGTTCAAAAAAATGATTGGTGATAAAAAAGAGTACAAGATGATGATGGCACGGGTTAAAGCCCTGCCAGAGGACTACCAGTTCGTATTTAAGAAAATTCAAAACTACATGTGGAATTTCTCAGCGGGCAGCGGGATGGACATGTTGCATATTCAGTATGAATTAATCGAGTTGTTCGAAGCCGGTGCGGCGGAAGGCAGACAAGTGCTGGAAATCACTGGGGACGACGTGGCGTCCTTTGCCGACGAACTAGTGGCAAACGCTAAAACCTATGTTGCCAAGTATCGTGAAGATTTAAATCAGAGTATCATGAAGCGATTGGGAAAAAAATAAAGAATTCAACAGATAATACCGACTGAATAGCTGGTTACAAAGTGAATTGCCGCCTTCGCTATTCAGTTATATTTTCAACCTGGTACTAAGTTATACAGATTATCAGTCAGACTAAATAGAAGAGTATAGGCAATCTAGCTCAGTAAGGTGCTCGACCGGATAATTACTCCGCTTTGTCTGAACGCACCCGCTCGCTTATCAGACAAAGCCCCGTCATTTCCGGATTTCGCAAGCGGCCTTGCTGCGCTTTTTATAAGGAGGAAAAAAGTATGAGCAATGCAGCGATTTCTGTAAAAAGGTTAAAAAAAACCTTTAAAGACAAGGAAGTCTTAAAGGGGGTGGATTTTGAGGTGCGGCGTGGCGAAATTTTCGCACTGCTGGGCTCAAATGGAGCGGGCAAGACGACGACGGTCAACATCCTCTCGACGTTGATGAAGCTCGATGGCGGCGAAGTAGGCATTTGCGGCTTTGACGTTCAGCGTCAACCGGATCAAGTTCGCCAGAGCATCAGCCTGACAGGGCAGTTCGCAGCTTTAGACGGCATGCTCACCGGGCGGGAAAACCTGATGATGATCGCCAAGTTGCGGGGAGTTTCCAATCCCGCTCAAGTTGCCGACAATCTGCTTGCAAGATTCAGCCTGACCGATGCGGCAAACCGCCGGGCCGATAAGTATTCCGGCGGGATGAAGCGCCGGCTTGACATCGCCATGAGCCTAATCGGGACGCCAGCAGTCATTTTTCTCGACGAACCGACGACAGGGCTTGACCCCGAAGCGCGGATTGAAGTCTGGGATACTGTCAAGGAGCTTGCCGGCGGCGGCACGACCATCTTGCTGACGACCCAGTACCTGGAGGAAGCCGAACAACTGGCGGACCGTATCGCCATCCTGCATGGCGGAAAAATCATCACGACCGGCACTCTTGCCGAACTCAAAGAGATGTTCCCGCCAGCGAAAGTGGAGTACATCGAGAAGCAGCCGACATTGGAGGAAATTTTCCTCGCGATCATTGGCAAAAAGGAGGAAATGTAAATGAAAAGCAAAACAGGGGTACTACTAGGGCGTTTAATGCGCAACATTATGCGCAGCCCGGATACGATTATTACGGTGGCGATTACGCCGATTATGATGATGCTGCTGTTTGTCTACGTATTTGGCGGCGCCATAGAGACAGGCACGGACAACTACGTTAATTATTTATTGCCGGGAATCTTGCTGATGGCTATCGCATCCGGCGTCGCTTACACTTCCGTGCGGCTGTTTACAGATGTAAAGAGCGGACTGATGGCGCGTTTCATTACCATGCCCATCAAGCGCTCGTCGGTATTGTGGGCTCACGTGTTGACCTCGCTTGTTTCCAATGCGCTTACTGTCGTGGTGGTTATCCTCGTCGCGCTCTTGATGGGCTTCCGTTCCAGCGCTGATATCCTGGATTGGCTCACGGTAGCTGGGATACTCGGGCTGTTTACGCTGGCGCTGACATGGCTGGCGGTCATTCCCGGATTGACAGCGGGGTCTATGGAAGGGGCGACAGCCTACTCGTACCCGCTGATTTTCCTGCCGTTTATCAGTTCGGCCTTTGTCCCCACGGAAACCATGCCTAAAATTGTCCGTGCGTTCGCTGAGAACCAGCCCGTGACTTCAATCGTGAATGCGATTCGTGCCCTCTTGTATGAAGGGTCTGTTGGCAACGGTATCTGGATCGCGCTTGCCTGGTGCGTCGGCATCACGGTCATCGCTTACTTCTTCGCCAGTAAAGAATTTAAACGCAAGTTAGGGTAGTACACCATTATGTGATTAGCCATAGAAGCGACAGCGAAGATACACGCATCAATTGATAGCTGATGAGCACCTTGTTGCCGTTATCCTAGACCAGATGCGCCTATATTTTTATATCCTCTTGGCAAAGTTTATTTAAAAGTTGTTTTACCGAAATTTCTTCAGTCAGTGATCGTATTCCTTGGCCTGCCCACAAAGACATCTGATCATGGTTGTTTTGAAGTGAAGCCTGCTGCCTCATTGCTTTAGTCAGTGTATTTTGATAAGGATATGGAAGGGTTTGTGTCTCAAATCCTTCTTTTTCTTCCATCCATTTATTCACGATTCCTCTTGCCTCTTTACCTGAAAATAGTTTCGTAAGCTTTGTATCTGCTTCGTTCGCTTCGAGTACTTTCTGTTTATGTACCGCATGTGCGTTACTCTCATGGCAAATTAAAAAAGCAGACCCGATTTGTACTCCTTGTGCTCCAAGCGTTAAAGCTGCTTTTACTCCTCTGTGGTCTGTAATTCCGCCAGCGGCTATGACTGGAACACCCAGTGCATCTGCTGCTTGTGGAACCAGAGCCATTAAACCTACGGCAGATTCACCTTTGGAAGGTAAGAATGCTCCACGATGCCCACCTGCTTCACTGCCTTGAAGGACTACTATATCCATTCCCCGTTCTTCCATTAACACTGCTTCTTCTACAGTTGAAGCGGTTCCAATCAAACGGCATCCAGAGGCTTTTAGTTCTTTTACTGCGTCTTCAGGCGGCAGATCAAAAGTGAATGAGCAAGCCTTCACTTTGTATCTTAAGATAATATCAATTTTTTGATAGAAGTCATCCCACTCTTCTTGTACAGATTTGAATTGATTTACTTGATCAGCTAACGGGATGTTTTTTTTCCACTTTTCAACTTGTTCTTCTGATGGCGTTTCTGGATCTGACGGAACAAACACATTAATTTGAAAAGGAGCGTCTGTCAGCTCAAACATTTCCTTCGTTTGTTGTTCTAGTATTTCTGGCGTAAGATATCCCGATGCTAAACTCCCGAGAGCACCTTGATTCGAAACTGCAGATGCAAGTCGAGGCTTTGTAATACCACCAGCCATTGGAGCCTGAATAATAGGTTTTGTTAACGAAAACATCTTCATAAATTCATTCATACCGAATCCCCCGCTAAGACATGGCTTTTTGAAAAAAAGTGTCATTTTCAATTTTACTCAAAGATCCGTATTCGCTTAAACATTTAGTTTTCCTTCTTTGTCAACTCATGTTTTTTTGAAAATGAGTCCTCATATGAGTTAAAAAAACGGATAAAGCAGGTGTAATTAAAGTATCTTTTCGCCTAATAAACATAGTTGTTACTAAAGAATATTTGTCAGAGATAGTATGGCTGCGGATGCGGTCTTGTTTTTCATGGGCGGCAGTGGCAGCATTGAAATACCCAAGCCGGCGCTGACACAACCAATGATCGCCTCAAATATTCCGAATTCCATCAATCTGCCTGAGGATTTCGATGTATTTTTTGACTTTTTTAAGATCAATATTGAGCTGGATGGTATCGATGATGTCTTCGTTTTCCGATTTCAGGACATCGATGACCGAAATTTCAATGCCGCTCACAGGTTATCCGTTTTTGTAGTAATAAAGAATTGACTGTTCAAATCATCTTCCATTTGATGCAGCTTTGTTTCATTAATTCGTATTAAACTTATTTTGTTGTCTTAATTTTATAGATATGATAAAATGCCGATTAACCAAACATCCTATGTTTGATAAGTGAATTATGGGAGGATAGACATATGCTTCAGAAAACAAACCGGCAGACGCTGGTTGAGCAAGTCGCATTACAAATGGAAAGTTTGATCGAATCTGGTGAGTGGGGTGTCGGGATGCGCATTCCGGCCGAGCCGGAGTTGATGACCGAGTTGAATGTCAGCCGCAATACATTAAGGGAAGCAATTCGGGCATTGATACATGCGGGACTCTTGAAGACGAAACAAGGTGACGGAACTTATGTTTGCTCTTCAAGTGCTTTGGGGGTGGTATTGAAAAAACGCATTTTGCGCTCTGATACGCTGCAAACGTTAGAAGTCCGATATGCACTCGAACGTGAGGGAGCCCATCTAGCTGCACAGCGAAGAACCGACGACGAGGCGCGCGAACTTCTTCTCCAGCTGGAACGCTGCGAGGAAGCAGCGGAACTCGGTGACATTGATAGCTTTGTAATGGCGGATATTCATCTACATCAAAGCATCGTCAAGGCGTCTCATAATGAAATATTGATCGAAATATACAGCCATATCGCTGAAGCATTGCAAGATTCGATTACAAGCTTGACTCGTTATGAAGTCGATGCGGATTTCTTGAAAATGCACCGGCAACTGGTCGAAGCAATTGTCGCTAAGGACGCCGATTGTGCTGTGGAAGCGGTCCACCGCTATATCGAAGAATCGAAGGATGTTATCGCCGTCGAAGAGGGGGAGCGGCCATGAGCGTACAAAGTGGTACGAAGCCGGCTGTGTCAAAGCGTTCGCTCTCATTGAGTTGGCCGATCATCATAGGCATCGTCCTAATTTCATTGACGATGCGGTCACCGCTAACATCGGTAGGCCCGATGGCTGGATCGATTCGCGAGTCCCTTGGGTTATCGAACGCTGCGGCAGGCCTGCTTACGACATTGCCGTTGCTTGCTTTCTCGCTTCTTTCCCCCTTCGCGCCTATCTTGGCGCGCCGCTTCGGGATGGAACGGATCATGCTTTATGCATTGGTTCTGCTCATGGCGGGTATCGCTGTCCGCTCGCTGACCTCAACAGTTCCTTTGTTTGCAGGCACCACTTTGCTTGGGCTCGCGATTGCGGTGTGCAACGTGCTAATTCCGAGTCTGGTAAAACGGGATTTTTCTCGTCATGTCGGTCTTATGACAGGGATGTATTCAGTGTCGATGAATTTATGCGGTGCGATAGCATCCGGTGTAAGTGTCCCGCTCGCCCGCAATCTCGGTTTTGGCTGGAATGGCGCACTTGGAATCTGGGGCCTGCTCGCTCTGATAGCCGCACTATTCTGGTTTCCTCAAGCTCGGGCGAGTCACGCGTCAGCCGGGATAACAACTAGCGGTATGTCGGCACGGCGAAGTCTGTGGCGTTCACCGCTGGCATGGATGATTACACTTTTTATGGGATTGCAGTCTCTGCTTTTCTATGTTTTGATCGCTTGGTTACCTGAAATCATGACAAGCCGGGGCTTGGGTGAAGACAGCGCTGGTTGGATGCTATCGCTGTTTCAAATCGCTTCGCTCCCCGTATCATTTATCGTGTCGATCGTTGCGGGACGCATGAAGAACCAACGTGTACTGGTCATAATAATGACTGTCCTGTTTTTTGTTTCATTAGGCGGCCTTTATTTCGGCGGTAATGCACTTATTTCGTTATGGACCATTTTACTTGGAATTGCCGGGGGATGTGCGTTCAGTTTGGCTATGATCTTTTTGAGCTTGCGGACGAAAGATGCCTCCGAGGCGGCTTCTTTGTCCGGTATGTCGCAATCTGTTGGATATTTGCTGGCGGCAGCTGGACCAACCTTGTTTGGTTTGCTCCATGACGTCACGGCAAGCTGGAGCCTCCCGCTATTACTATTGCTTGTCGTCAGCGCTCTGCTGTTCATATGCGGCCTGGGTGCGTCAAAAAATCACACGGTATAGGGGGGGCAGTAAAGCTCCTGCTGGAAGAGTCCATGAACTGCCCAGAATAAATAAAAATGACTTGAATTAGTGTAAGTCAAATAAATTGCAATAGAGATGGACTTTTTACTAGGTTTAGGGCCCAGTGGAATAAAAGAGAAGCCGGAATTTTTGGACCGGCTTCTTCTTCATCACTTTAGATGTTGTATGAAAGCTCGGCGTAATGCATCGAGATATGTGTCATTTTCATATGATAATAGACTTCGGATAACTTAAAATAAAACTCAGCTTTTTCAATCTTGTCGGAATTTTACGTTCAGCTTTTTTGTAATATGTAATGGCTTTTGTGTATTCACCGTTTCTAAACTCATACATCCCACGGAAAAAGTTATAATAATATGCCCGCATATTGTCTCGCTTCTTCTTATACCCTTCGGTTTTATTCGAATATTCTGAAAGTTATATTCGGTTTTCATCAGTGTATTTTGATATTAATTTGTATAGAAGAAGACCCTCAAAAGAAGGGTCTTCTAAACATTGTTAATTTAAGAACTAGTCACACTTTAAGCTATTAATTAAAACTTAAGCATTATTGCCAAGTTGACGGAGAGCATCATGCATATCCACATGAAGTCTCTGTTCAATAATTTTACCTTCTTCAATACGCAAAAGAATCAGGGGGGAGGGGATTTTGAACGGGAAAAATAAAAAACGTGATATTTTACGTAGCCATCGCTGATCCAACAAGACGTAAATTGCTACGTTTGTTGGCGGAAGTGGAAGTATTGTCACTCAAAGAGTTGATCGTTCATTTTGACAAGGGTTGTACTGCGGTTTCAAAGCATTTAGCAATCCTTAAAGATGCAGGCCTCATAATCAGAAGAAAGGTCCGGCAGGGAAACTGGATATTGGCTGAATGCCGCACTATTGAGAGAAATTAAAGATCTGGTGATCGATTTGAAGGTAATTCTTTGGTGAAAGAAGGTGAAGAGTACTTAACAAAAAGAACTCGATGAGATGCCAGAGTTCTTTTTGTTTATGTGTTTATAAGTATGTTCATTTTGTAAAGCATCATTTTTACGTCGCAAATACTTGATTGATCCTACAATTCTGAGTAGTCATTTGTATTTAGGAATAGTTTCAACGGTTTGTGCCTTTTTATTGTGGAACCGTGGATTAAATTATTCTTGTTTTTATAAATCTGTTATTCACTTATTGAATAACTGGATATCAAATATAGTTATTTTTTTTATTTCAAACCCTGCAATAAAATATTTCTTATAAGAGTGTTGAAAAGTACTTTTAACAAGAGGAAATCCATTCTTTTTTATGAACGAAAAGAACATGGAGGGAACGACGGTGATGAGTAAACGGGGAAAACAAATCAAAATTCCGGCAATTTATATGCGAGGGGGAACAAGCAAGGGCGTCTTTTTTCTCAAAGAAGATTTACCAACTGATCCATCTGAACGTGATAAAGTTCTACTTCGTGTAATAGGCAGTCCAGATCCTTACGGCCAGCAGATCGATGGTATGGGTGGTGCCACATCGAGTACGAGCAAGGTGGTTATTGTTAGTAAAAGCAATCGCCCTGGATGTGATGTAGACTACCTGTTCGGACAGGTGGCCATCGGACAGCCATTGGTTGACTGGAGTGGAAATTGCGGGAATCTTACTTCAGCTGTAGGTCCTTTTTCGATATATCGGGGTCTGGTAGATGCCCCGCTGGATGGCATGGCTGCCGTGAATATCTGGCAGGAAAATATCGGGAAGAAGATCATAACGCATGTCCCGATGAAGGATGGAGAGGTGCAAGAGCTTGGAGATTTCGTACTGGACGGAGTCACTTTCCCGGCAGCTGAAATAAAGCTTGAATTCCTTGATCCGGGTGCCGATGGGGGGACCATGTTTCCAACTGGGAATCCGATCGATATCATTCATGTCCCAAGTGTAGGAGAGGTGGAGGCTACCTTCATCAATGCTGGAAACCCTGCCATCTTTGTTTCGGCGTCTTCGATGGGATTAACGGGAGCGGAACTGCAAGGAGATATCAACGGCGATGTGGATCTATTGACCCGTTTTGAAGCGATTCGGGCGCATGGTGCGGTGATGATGGATCTGGCGGAAAGTGTGGAGTACGCAATGACCAAGCGTCAGCACACGCCGAAAATTGCGTTTTTTGGAAAAGCGGCAAGTTACACAACATCCGATGGAAAAGAAATACGTGGAGAGGATATCGATATCTTGGCACGCATCCTTTCCATGGGCAAGCTTCATCATGCCATGACCGGTACAGGCGCTGTAGCTATTGCTGCCACAGCTGCGATACCGGGAACGATTGTCAGCAGGATTTTAGGAGATGCGAGGTCGGAGCTTCGCTTCGGTCATCCATCCGGTACTTTGAAAGTGGGTGCAGAAGCTGCTCATGATCAAGCAGGATTTGCAGTGAAGAAAGTTGTCATGAGTCGAAGCGCTCGAAGATTAATGGAGGGTTCGGTTTTGATACCGAATCAGGAATAGCAGTTCATAAAAGGGCTGCATGGATGGCAGCCCTTACGTTTACACTCAGTTATTTGGAAATCATTGAATCTAAGTATTTGATCGTCGCTTCTTTGTCACCAGAAATCGATGATTCCCGTTGTTGATCTTTAAGCAGCTTTTCCTTGGCTTTTTTTAGTGTTGCTTCTTCTAATTCCATTGGGACCACAACAACGCCGTCTGCATCTCCGACAATAATGTCACCGGGTTTCACTGAAACACCCCCGCAAGAAATTGGAACGTTTAATTCGCCAACACCTGCTTTACCGCTTGCAGCAACGGTTGTCCCTTTACAAAAAACAGGAAAATCCAATTCCTTTATTCCCTTCGAATCCCGGATGACTCCATCCGCAACAATTCCGCCTATTTCCAGTGTTTTGGCCATGCCGACGACAAAATCTCCTGCAATTGCTCTATATTCATCGCCTTTGGCATCAATGACAAGAATATCTCCAGGTTTGGCTGTTCGAATGGCTTTAAGTACGGCTACATTATCACCTACAGGCATTTTTACCGTAAAAGCTCTTCCGCTAAGGATGTAATCTTCTTTTAGCGGCTTAATGCTCGGATGTAAGTTATTCAACCCGTCCAGAGCATCAGAAATGCAGGTAGTAGGAATGGAGCGAAACTGATCAATTATTTGATCCATGAATTCAAGCACCTCTTTTTTGAATTTTTTCATAACTATACTATACCGAAAAAATGAGCTGCATCAGTATTCAAAAATGTTATACTTAGCTATAACAAAAAACGATTTATATGATGGAGTGGCCAGGATGGATGATCGCGATTGGTTAATACTTAAAAACCTGTATATACATAACAACATTTCTAAAACTGCTCAGAATCTATACATATCCCAGCCTGCTTTAACAAAGCGTATTAAGCAAATCGAGAAAGAGTTTGAAGTACCTATCATTGAGCGCGGAACCAAAGGGGTTCGGTTTACCGCAGAGGGAGAGTATCTCGCTAAATGCGCTGATGAAATGATTGAAAGAATACGTCAAATGAAAGAAACCGTTTGGAACATGAATCAAGAGGTTGTGGGAACCATCCGGTTAGGCGTGTCTAATTTTTTCGCGAAAAATATGCTTCCAAAAATACTGAGGCTTTTCAAAGATCGATATCCAAGAGTAGACTATAAGGTTATCACCGGGTTGAGCAGCGAAGTGTTTAATCTTGTCTATAATAAAAAAGTTCATTTTGGAATTGTGCGTGGAGAATTCGCATGGGCGGAATCGAAATGCTTCCTCTTTGAAGAAAATATTTGTGTTGCATCAAAAGAAAAGATCGAACTCGAACAACTCCCCGAATTGCCGAGAATTGAATATAAAACGGATGCAAGTCTAAAAAGGCTGATCGATGATTGGTGGAGCGGGAAATTTTCACAACCTCCTCTCATAGAGATCGAAGTGGATAGTACGGATACATGTAAAGAAATGGTGAGAAATGGACTGGGATATGGCCTTCTCCCAAGCGTCCTTTTAAAAGAAGATGAAGATATTACACGTTTCACGATAAAAGATGAAAATGATGAACCCATTATTCGAAAAACATGGATGATCTATCATAACGAAACCATCAAGTTGAAAACGGCAAAAGAATTTGTCCGTTTTATTGAGAATTATACATTTGATTAAAACCGCGTGGTAAGCAATCACGCGGTTTTAATATTGCGGTTTGAAATTCTAATTTATTATAACTGGATATAACATTTAGATATTTTAATAAAACGATGATCAATTCTAAAATAATGTATAAATTGCCACGACATGTTCGCTCAGTTGGGAGGTGAATGAAGGTGAATAAAATTGATTTAACCGGAGTTATCGATCTGCATGTACATTCCGCTCCTGATATTCGCAGGCGGTCTTTAGATGATATTGAACTTACAAAAGAGGTGATTCGGACTGGAGCAAGAGCTGTCGTTATCAAATCTCATCTAGTGCCAACGATGGATAGAGCTTGGCTCATGCGAAAAATGTTTCCCGAGGTTTCGATTTTTGGAAGTATTACTCTGAATGATCCAGTCGGAGGAATCAATGTTCACGCGGTGGAAGCAGCGTTGGGTCTTGGAGCGAAGACGGTTTGGCTTCCAACCCTGCATGCGAAGCGTCATCGGGAGGCAGAAGGGAAAAGTGGTGGCGTGGAGACGGTTAATGGCAATAAGGTTGTTCCTGAACTTCGTGAGGTATTGAAGTTGATTGCGGATAAGAACGCAATTTTAGGTACGGGACATCTTTCTCCCCGAGAAATATTTATTATCGTGGAGGAGGCAAAAAAACAAGGGGTAAAAAAAATCGCAATCACGCACCCCGAATTTCATGTAGTGGGAATGACCATTCAAGATCAAAAACGAATGGTGGAAGATTATCAAGTGTTTTTAGAGCGCTGTTATGCACAACCCATGGGAGGAGGTAAATATAAATCCAACCTCAAAGACAACCTCCGTGCAATCGAAGAAATAGGTTATGAATCAACCGTTGTATCAACGGATAGCGGACAAATGGAAAATCCAATTTGGAGTGTCGCGCTAACCGAATATATACAGTTTTTAGCTGACAACGGTGTACCAAACGATGCCATTGACGTAATGACGAAAAAAAATCCTGCGGCCTTGCTGGGATTAGAAAGCTGAGGTTTATGATGACTATGACAATGTTTGATACAGCTACACTTATGATAAATGGGGAAGAAATTCATTACTACCCTATAAAAGCGGTTGAAGACTTGGGAATTGCAAAAATCTCAAGATTACCGTATTCAATAAAAATATTGCTAGAAGGGGTGATGCGAAAGCTGGATGGACGTATCATTAATGAGGACCATGTAAAGCAAGTCGCTAATTGGAATCCGGAATCGCCAAATGATGTAATTGAAATTCCTCTTATGCCTTCTTCCATTGTTCTTCAGGATTTCACCGGAATTGCAGTAGCTGTCGATTTGGCAGCATTACGAACTGCGATGAAACGATTAAACGGTGACATACATAAGATTAATCCGCTTGTGCCGGTAGATCTCGTCATTGATCACTCCATCCAAGTGGATAGTTTTGATTCCAATGATGCGCTATTTATTAATGAAGAGATGGAATTTGGACGCAATAAAGAAAGATTTAAATTTTTCAAATGGGCTTCGAACGCATTTGATAATTTCCGCGTAGTGCCTCCATCTGTAGGCATCATGCATCAGGTAAATCTGGAGTACTTATCTTCGGTTGTTCAAACCCAAGATGTGAACGGTAAAAAAATCGCGTATCCTTGTACTGTGGTTGGAACGGATTCTCATACCACCATGATCAATGGTTTAGGGGTACTTGGTTGGGGAGTGGGAGGAATCGAGGCAGAAGCTGCCATGCTTGGTCAACCAGTCTATTTTGTGTCGCCTGAGGTAGTGGGTTTTAAATTGAACGGTAAGTTGCCAGAAGGTACTACGGCGACAGACCTGGTGTTAACGATCACCAATATATTAAGAAAAAAAGGAGTGGTCGGGAAGTTTGTTGAGTTCTTTGGTCCTGGAGTTAGTCACTTAACCTTGGCTGACCGAGCAACGGTTGCCAATATGGCACCAGAATATGGTGCTACAATGGGTTTCTTCCCTGTTGATCAAGAGACGCTCAACTATCTGCGGATCACCGGTCGAACAGAAGAACAAATTCAATTAATCGAAGCTTATACAAAAGCACAAGGGCTTTTTCGGGATGATGACATGCCTGATCCTCATTATACGGAAGTCATGGAACTGAATCTTTCCACGGTGCAGCCTACTGTAGCCGGCCCAAAACGCCCTCAAGACCGAGTTGATTTAAAATCACTCAAGCAAACATTAAACGATGTGTTGAGATTGCCTGTGAAGCAGGGCGGATTTGGTTTAACAGAAGAAGAAGTCGCCAAGACGATTCCGTTGCAATTGGCAAATGGGAAGACATCGGAGCTGAAGACAGGCTCACTGGTACTTGCCGCGATAACCAGCTGCACGAATACATCCAATCCTTCCGTAATGATTGCTGCAGGTCTTTTGGCTAAAAAAGCAGTAGAACGCGGTTTGCAAGTTCCTCCCCATGTAAAAACCAGTCTTTCACCAGGCTCCCTGGTAGTGACGGAATACCTAAAACGCGCTGGTCTGATGCCGTATTTGGAACAGGTTGGGTTTAATGTCGTTGGTTATGGCTGTGCTACTTGCAATGGAAGCAGTGGACCATTAATCCCTGAGGTGGAAGAAGCGATCAGAAAATACGATCTTACGGTATCCTCCATTCTAAGCGGAAACCGCAACTTTGAAGGCCGTGTTCACTCTTTAATCAAAGCAAATTACCTTGCATCTCCGCCATTGGTTGTGGCTTATGCACTGGCAGGAACACTTGATTTTAATCTTTTACATGAACCAATTGGTTTTGATCAAAATCAAGAGGCCGTATATCTCAAAGATATCTGGCCGACATCCAATGAAATCAATCAGATTATTCAAGAACATGTGACACCTGATTTGTTTAAGAAAAAATATAAAAATATTTTCAAAGTTAATCAACGGTGGAACTCTTTAGAGGTAGGAGAAGATCCGGATTATGAATGGAATTCTAATTCCAACTATATACAAGAACCGCCTTTCCTTCAGAACTTAGCAGTGGAAGTTGCTCCGATTCAATCGATAAGAGGGGCTCGTGCATTAGTTGTACTTGGGGATTCAATCACAACCGATCATATCTCACCAGCAGGATCGATTTCTGCGAAAAGTCCGGCAGGAGAATATTTGAATAAACTTGGTGTGAAGGTTGCTGACTTTAATACGTACGGCGCCAGACGCGGCAACCATGAAGTCATGATCCGTGGAACGTTTGCCAATGTTCGTCTGCGCAATGAGATGGTGCCGAAAATTGAGGGCGGCATGACCAACTACATCCCTACAAACCAGGTCATGTCGATCTATGACGCAGCGATGAAGTACCAGGAACATAACCAACCGACAATCATCATAGCTGGAAAAGAGTACGGTTCGGGCAGCTCAAGGGACTGGGCTGCTAAAGGAACGAGATTATTAGGGGTAAAGGCGGTGCTCGTTGAAAGCTTTGAAAGAATTCATAGAAGCAACTTGATTGGAGTGGGAGTTCTCCCATTGCAATTCTTGCCTGGAGAAAGTCGGAAATCGCACGGATTGACCGGCTTAGAAACGTTTGATATTCTCGGTTTGGATGATCAGTTTCAACCTAAGCAAATGGTGAACATTGCTGTTACCCGAGAGGATGGATCAACATTTACTATCCAAGCGATTGCTCGTTTGGATAGTCCGGTTGAAATTGAATACTATCGACATGGTGGTATCCTTCAAATGATGCTTCGCAAATTTATAAGTGGTGTAAATTAAAGGGATGTAGGAAAATAGGTAAGTTGGGTACAAAAAGGTGCCCAAATCATTTTGTACATGTAAAAGTTTGGGGTAAAGAAAAGCTATTTCACAGGCAAGTATACATTAGTCAAAAGTATTGGACAAACCTTTTGAAAAAGGCAATGAAACTGGATTACACGCGATTGTTCATAAACAGCGGGTCAAGTCTCTTCATTGTCGTCACTTCCCCTTCGCCTCGAACTATTTTGTCAACGGTCTGAAACTCTAATCGTTTAGATTAGAGTTTTTTGTGTGTGATAAATTTTTCATTTCGGTTTAAAAAATCTTGGATTAAAAACGTTGACAATAGTATTTTAGAAGATGGAGTGTTACTTCCCATTTCGTAAGAGAGGAGTTAAAAAGGAATAGTAATGAAGAGATTATCTGATAAAGAACTTGTAAATACTTATTTGTCGGCGAAGAAATTGCCGAATATTGATCCTTATTTTATTGCGCAACTAGAAACAGAACTGAAAAGACGTTCGATCAACATAGATGAAATAAATGAGCTGAAAAAAGAGTGCTAATGCTATTCTTAAGAAATAACCACAGTTTGCCCATATCAATCATTTTTGGAAAAGGTGATACCTGAAATCGATGTATATACAAAAGGTCTTGGGGGTGCTTTAATGGAGTAAAACACACACAAAGGAGTGGTGAATGTGACAACAACTAGAATTGCACAATGGAAATAATACAAACTGATATTAGGGAACAGAAAGGAGAGAAGTGTGTGGAAATACTTGCGGCAGTTTTAGTTAGAGGAATCGTAGCATTAGAACATTTATTCATTATGATTCTTGAAATATTTTTTTATGATTCAAAGATAGCAAAACAATCTTTCAAATTACCGAAGTATTTAGAAGGAGATCGGAAAGTGACCGTCATGTTTGCAAATCAAGGTCTATATATGGATTTTTAGCAGCTGTACGATTTTTGAGCATCACAGGAAGAAAATAATTAATTTTATTCTAAACCTACACTTACAATACATATACTTAATTGCTGAAAACCCCAGAAGAAGAAGAATTCTAAGTGTTTAAACATCATATTGAGCTTAAAAAAATAAATGCGTATAATAATCCAAAAGATTTTAACAAGTGTATACCAGGAAGAATAAAGGAGGACTTTGATGGCTGAATTAAAGCAAAAATGAAATGGACAGGCGTTGTTCGTCAAGTAGATGAACAAGGAAGAATTGTTGTGCCAAAAGAGCTAAGAAGGCTATTGAATATTAAGGCGAGATCCAGTAGAGATATCTATTGAAGATGACAAAAATGGCCAGATTAGAAGAAAATAAAAAAAGCGACGTTCTTCAAGGAAGAAACATCGCAATCCAGAAATGGGGAGGGTATCCCTTAAAAATATAACCATCTTTCCATTGATTAATCCAAAAAACAAAGAATTTTCCTGAAAATTTGATTTTGTTCATTATTGGATAAACAAACTCATGATTAAGTTTTTTGAATAGACTATGTACGACTAAAAAATTTGTCCCAATTTCAAAAGGTACCTCGCGAGGGTGCTTTTTTATGATTAATCTAAAAAAACACACCGATGGTTAAATCGGTGTATCAAGGTCGACAAGAGGTTCTCACTTTAATATATATTCCCAAAAGGATGCCTTTAACTATTTGAATGAGACCCTTCTAATTAGAGAGGGGCCGTATTTGTTTAACTCCAACTACATCCTCAAGTTTAATGAGATTGCGTTAAAAACCTTGGAGTGCTTAGATATTTATCATTTCTCTGAAGCAACGAAGATATTACAGCCTTTAAATCATATTGTAGTAAACACGCCGACTATCTTAGGTGATACTTTCTTGATGCATCAATTGGAATTAAGACTAATTTTCATGATAATCTATTCTTATAACATTGGAACTTGCGTTTTTACTCGTCCATCAATACGCTCGAAAATATCATCTAAATCACGCCCTGTTATGGTCAGACCGTGATTCTTCAGCCCAACGATCGCCCGTGACGGATCATCGGCATTTCTCACCAAATGTGCGACGGCTTCTGCCAGCTGCAGCGTACCGCACGGATAATTAACTTCGGTTGCCTCAACATCATCGATCCAAGCGTGTATATGTACGATGGCACCGACGTTTGGATGCTCTTTATAAATCATCCAATGCTCGATCGACAGAGGCCCGTCTCGGTGTCACATGCGGAGGTATGCTGATTTCCATCGCATTTTTTTCCGGATTGTATCCTTTGATACAGAGAATGTCCTGTCCAATCACTTTCATATTGGCTTTGTTAATTCCGCTAGCACTCATCCAAAAACGTTTTTCATCCTGCCGGCTGCTTAAATTTCCAAAGCTGAGTCCGCCTATTCCGTAAAGCTTCTTCAGCCTGCGCATATCACGAAAGGTTAAGTATTCTTCAAGGGGAAACGGAGCCGGAAGCAGGTTCATTTTATCAAGCTTTTTTCCGGAGAGGCTGATTTTTCTGGTGATCTCGTTCCCGTTAGCTAACGTTTCATGCAAATCTTCGCTGAAATGATTGTTGATCACCAATTGGGAAGAGGCGATCGGCTCCAGCCTTTTAAAAACCCTCCGAAAAAAAAACGCTTCCTGTCCCGGATTGTACGGTATTTTATAAAATCCCTGTTCAGGTGTAACAAAATAAACATCCGTTTTTTCGGATGTGCGGACGATATAGATTAAGTGGTTGGCCAATGATTTGATCAGGTAGGGATATGCTGATTTAAACACATGTTCCGGTTCATCTTCCCGCTCTAAAATCGATACGACAAAAGTGGCTTGCGCCTTTCTACGAAAAGGGCGCGGCCTCTCTTTGTTGATACAGTGAAAAACAATGCCGACGGCTTCTTCCAACTTTTGAGCATAACGATATCCTGCGGAGGAAAATACGTCTTTTAATCCTGCCGTGAACCATGAAAGAAACGGGTTTTTTTCACCTGTCACAATAAAACTCCCCATCGTTTATCTTCCTTTTTGTATTGTTTTTTATTTAATTGAATAAAAGACGATAAATAACAGAATCTAATATTGGGATGGCTGAAGTTTAAAAACGGATTGCGAGTGCAGAGGTGGTCGTGAAATCAGAGTCCGCCCCCATCGGCATGATTGCCAGGTGGCTTCAGCACCTATAAAGTATGGTAGTGAACCATATGATCGCGGTGGTTCATCCCTGTATCATGAAAAAATGAGGTATTGTTTCATGAACGTTTATGAAAAAAGGGCTTTGTTGATTTATAACCCGCTCTCGGGTAAAAAGAAAAACCATAAATATTTCCCAATTTTGTTACGAAGGCTATCGGAAATGGGCTATCTTCTATCAATTCACAAACTTGAGGAGTTAAAACAGGCTGAAAATCCTATTCAAAAAGCCTGTAGACAAAAATGGGACGCCATTTTTATTGCCGGCGGAGACGGTACCGTCAATCAAGTGATCCAATTTTTGGCAGAAGAGGCGTGCAGGCCGAAAGTCGGCATCTTCCCGTTCGGAACAAGCAATGAATTCGCCAAGTTTATTGGGATGCCTCCTCATGTTTTGAAAGCTCTTTCCGCAATTGAAAGCTGCTCGGTCAAGCCCGTGGATATTGGGAAAATCGGCCATCGGTATTTTGTTAATATTGCTGCGGCCGGCTGGCTTACGAACATTACATATGAGACGTCCCCCCGCCTGAAATCTAAACTGGGAGAGTTGGCTTATTGCCTCTATTTTATTAAGACGTTTTTAAAAGGAAATACACATCACGGGATTTCAGTGAGAACCGTGGACGATCAAGTGATTTCAGATCTATCATTATTTTTAATTATGAATGGAAACTCGGTCGGTCCTATCAACAAGCTGTTCAACGGACCGGTGCATGACGGGCATTTTTACCTTGTCGCTTATAAAAAGACGGGGCGCATCCGGCTGTTGGCTGCTTTACTAAAAAAACTGCTCTTCAGTGAAAAGAAGGTTTCTGTCATACAATATCTTCCTGTTAAGTCGGCCGATTTTTCAATGACAGGATGGAATTCGTTTAATCTCGACGGAAAGCAGGCTGATATCAAAGATTTACATTTTCAGGTCATGCCAAAACATCTTCAGGTTTTTTCGCCTCTTCCGAGAAGGTGAACCTTTTGTATATTATTCCCGCTACAAGGGAAATATTAAAAAGATTCAACAAAAAAGGAAAAAGAGCATGAGGAATATTTCAAATCTTTTTGATACAGGTGAGCAATTTGTACTGTTTTATAGTGAACAAAATATCGGGTAACGGCAAAGCTCTGAAAATTTGGAACTACATCGAAAAGCATCTTCAAGAGAAACATATCGAGTACCAGGTGCGTTTTACGGAAGGACCGAACCATGCGACGGCATTGGTGAAGGAATTGATCAAGAAGGAAAAACCATCTGTCATTACAGCTGTCGGAGGAGATGGAACCATCCATGAAGTGATCAACGGGCTGCTTGACGCTAACATACCGCTCGGCGTCATTCCGGCCGGCTCGGGAAACGATTTTTGCCGGGGGCTTGGCATTCCGCTCAATTATAAAAAAGCTTTAAAGCAACTGTTAAAAGGCGAATGTACCACGGTTGACATTGGTTGTTTAAATTCAACCTTTTTTTCGACGGTCGTAGGGGTCGGATTTGATGCGGAGGTAGCCAAAGTCACAAATGATTCCAACTATAAAAAGCTGCTGAACTGTGTCCGGCTCGGGAATCTTTCCTATTACGCCAGTGTGCTAAGGGTTTTGTTTCACTATAAACCCGCCGACATCTTTTTGAAAATTGACTCGAAACATTATCAAATTCAAAATGTCTGGCTTGTTGCGATTGCAAACACACCGTTTTACGCAGGCGGGCTATTAATCTGCCCGAATGCCAAATATCAAGATGGATTATTTAATATCCGCCTCGTACACGGAGTATCAAAATGGAAGTTTTTAAAACTGTTTTTGTACGTTTTTAAAGGCAAACATACGGCTTTCTCTAACGTGGTCAACATTTATGAAGGAAAAGAAGTTGAAATTTATTCTGTTTCATCCAGCCTGAGTGCACACGGAGACGGTGAACTTATCGGACAGACACCCGCCAGGCTTAAAATCGAACATAATGTTTTATCTGTTATCCGTTAAGACTGCCGATTCTTAAAGTGAAAATTCAAACTCTATATACAAATATAAGTCTACAAGAGCCTGCGGACATTGATCTTTTGCACTTGGATGTTGTGTAGCTGATTGTGGAAGCGAACAATTAAGACAATAATTAATTCAACACGAAAATACGATCCAGCAACATCAACGACAATTCGCTGAACCGATGGAAACTACAGGGTGAACGAAACCCAGTATAAAGGTTCACATGGAAGACATGAATCCTCACTTTATAGTGGGGATTCATGCTGCTGTACACGCACCTTTACATTATTACGCTTACAAAGGGGACCGATGTCTTACGGGCGGCGTACATTAAAATTGATAACAAGGTATTGGAAACCGATACAAAGCAATGATAGCAGGGGCTATGAATAGTTACACAGCAGAAATTGAAGTAAGGGAAAATCAAACGCAACAAGTATCAATCAATCGTTCACTGGTAAATTCCCTTCAAGAGGGCGGCTATAATCTATGCCGGGCACGGGGAGGCCAAACATAGGAAAAGATCAACCGAATGAAATCTTTCCGATGAAGGAAGAAGACAAGTTGTAATATATAGAGAGATACTTCGTGATTTACGAATTCCTATTGAGTATCCCATCCTCTTAGCTAGGTTATATCTCGAAAAGATTCGAATTCACCAGCTTTCAATCCAACAAACAAGATAAAAAAAGAAAAGAGGTCAGTTCAAATCCATCGACCATTACTTCATCAAAAGCATGTATTCCTCATTGAATTTTCAAAAAATTTTTGCTATAACTATATACAAGATAATTGATCGGAAAAGTATGATTAATAGAAGCTGATTTTTACTATTCTAACTGTGCAAAGATTCTTGTATTGAATTGAGAATCTCTATTTGTAATATTTAAAAAATTAAAATTTATTATGCGAATAGTAAGAAAAGGGGCTAGCAAATGAAGAAAATACCTCTATGGGTTCAAATCATTATTGCATGTATACTCGGTGGAATATTGGCAACTTTAAATAAACCATTAGGTGTAGAGGCGAAAATTCTAGGTGATGGTTTTATACGTTTAATTAAAATGACAATTGTACCTTTAATATTTCCAACTATTGTACTTGGAATTGCCCAAATGAGTTCAGTGAAACAACTTGGTCGTCTATCTTTTAAAACACTTCTATATTTCTTTAGTGTCACGACACTAATTATAATCATGTCAGTATTTCTTGCCAATGCATTTAAAATTGGGGAAGGAGCTAACCTTGCTGGAGTAGATCAAGCAAATATAGCTAGTTTTGTAGGCAAAGAAATCAACTTTAAGGAGTTTTTGATTAACATAATTCCTCAAAATGTAATTGCTAGTTTTGCAGAAGGAAATATATTGTCAGTACTGTTTTTTGGTAGTGTTTTTGGTGTAGCATTAGGATCGCTTGCTGGCCGCGCTAAAGCATTAGAGAACATACTAGAGTGCTTAGTTGCTGTAATGTTCAAGATTCTTGATTATGTAATAAGCTTATCACCAATTGGTGTTTTTGGATTTATAGCCTATAGTGTGGCAGCCTATGGATGGAATAAAATTAAACTTCTAGGTGATTTAGTCTTAGTGGTTTATATTGGTCTTGCAGTGGTTATATTCGTAATATTTCCGATTATATGCAGAATCTTTGGCGTTAAATATTTTGCACTCCTCGCAGAGATAAAGGACTTGTTATTGATAGCTGCGTCTACTCGAAGTTCTGAATCGGTGCTTAGCCCGCTGATGAAACGATTGGAAAATTACGGTGCGAATAAATCAGTAGTATCTTTAGTGTTACCTCTTGGATTCTCGTTTAATTTAGACGGAGGAATGACATACTTTGCACCTGCCATTTTGTTTTTGGCCAATGCTTATGGTATGGATTTGTCAGTAGCACAACAGATTCAAGTAGTTCTGTTAATTTTGTTGCTCTCAAAGGGAATGGCTGGAGTTGCTGGAGCACAATTTATAGTTTTAACATCCGTCACAGTAGCGATCGGGTTGCCACCTGAAGGCATTGCTCTCCTTTTTGCTGTTGATTTCGTCATGGATATCGCCCGAACTACAACGAATGTAATAGGAAATGCAGTTGCCGCAGTAGTGATGTCTAAGTCTGAAAGAATGTTTGAACCTAACCAATACTCGTAGTCAAGCATGCAAACAGTTGATTACGAAGTTGTAAGAATAGGAATTTAGTTTTGGAAAACGGTAGGAGGCCGATTATGATAGAAAATGTTTTTTTAATTAATGCTTTTACTCAAAGTCCTTTTAAGGGAAATCCTGCTGTAGTTTGCTTACTTGATGATACCGCGGATGAACTTTGGATGAAGAAAGTAACTAAAGAGTTTAATCAACCTGTTACTGCATTTATTCAACCTAAACAAGATGGTAGCTATCACTTACGTTGGTTCAGCCAAACAACAGAATTGAAACATTGCGGTCATGGAACGATTGGATGTGCGCATATATTATGGGAACAGGAGTTTCTGAAAGCCGATGAGACAATAAAATTTCATACTTATAGTGGACTGCTTTTTGCTAATCTTACTGAATCTGGAATTCAATTGGATTTCCCAGCTTATCAATCAAAGCAGATTGAAGCGCCTCAAGAGCTTTCAAGTGCATTAAATGTGCCATTGACATTAGTGGAAAAAAACCAATTGGGGTACTTAGTTGAGATGAAGGATGAGGATATGGTGAGGTCCATAAAGCCTGACTTCAAATTACTGGATTCACTTACGGTCACCGGTATTATTGTAACTAGCAAGTCTAATTCATCCTCCTTTGACTTTGTATCTCGATATTTTGCTCCAAGCATCGGGATTAAGGAAGATCAGGTAACAGGATCAGCCCATTGTGCATTGGGTCCGTATTGGTCAAAGAAACTGGGGAAAAATCCAGTGATGGGTTATCAAGCTTCAGAACGTGGAGGAGTTATTAAAGTTAAAGTGGATGGTGATCGTGTTCAATTAATAAGTCATGCTGTTACCCTTTTAAAGGGGAATTTTCTTAGATAATCAGGTAATTAAATCAAAGTATTTTAGACACACTTCATTTTGTAGGGATGTTGTTCTTTTTTATCATATTCATTGCTTTGGGTACCAATCTTAGAAGATATGTATATTCTTTAAGAAAGTGTCATATATTTTGAATCTCCATCCTATCAAATAAACACCAGACTAAGAAGAAACAAAGGGTAAAGAAACTAAGTTAGAGGAGTAAACCGTGTGTTTGCTCCTCTTTTTTGCCAATGAGACAAGGTGTGACGTCAAGTCGCAAGAGTATTACTATAACCGTAAAAAACCGTAAAGGGGTAGATATAATGCACCTTTGCCTAATTAAAGGCTGTGTGTGAGGTTTTTATCTGTTTCTAAAATGATATGACTGGTTTAATTAAAGGTATAAAGCAAAAAAGCTTATAGAAAAAATTCTTTTCTCTACAAGCTGAGCAAATTCTCTCTCATATAATTTGCATTTCTTTTTATGAACTTACTTCTTTCTCTTTCTCTTTAATTACTAATAAAACACCACTAATAATTAAAAACGAACCTATCCAAAATGTCCCGCCTAGTTGTTCGCCCAGCAAAAGCCATCCAAGTAATGTTCCAACTAGAGGTTGAAAAAAGAAAAATAGACCTCCACTTGAAGCATTTAATAATTGTAATCCGCGATTCCACAATAAAAAGGCACATGCTGTTGACACAATTCCTAAATACAAAAGGCCACCTAGAATTTTAGGGTCAAGTAGTTGTGGTGTGAAAATAGTACTCGGTTTTACAAAAGGGGTTAGGACCACAATTGCAACAAAAGTTGTATACGTTGTAACGAGTATAGGTGAATATCTGCTTGGAACGCGCTTTATAAGCACTGACATAAGCGCCCATGTAAGTGCTGCAACAAGCAGAGAAATACCGCCAATTTGATTAGAAGAATCAATATGGCCGTTTCCAACAATAAATAGTACACCTATTGTGGCTAAAATAATTGAGACTCCTTTTTTTATATTCAAAGGTTCTTTGAGTAGTAAACGAGCAAAAATAACCATAAACGCTGGTGTGGCAGAAGTAATAATTGCTCCCATTTGTGCTGTAGATAACATCGTTCCATATTCTTGTGTAACAATTGAAATTGTGTTGCCAACTATTCCAATGACAACAATTATTAAAAGGTCGCTTTTATGGATTTTCCAGGATTGCCTCTTTATCAAGCCAACAATAAAGAGTGCGATGATTGCTATTACATATCTAATCCAAACCAATTCAAAAGGCGGAATTACTACGACAACAACCTTAACTACAACGTACATGCCACCCCAGATACTTGCGGCTAAAGCTAAAAATATAGAACCTAACAGGGTATTTTTCATTTTTGTTCCCTCCGTATTTAAAATTAGGTCAATAATTGCCCTAACGGAGAGAAGTAGTCACTTTACTCCATTAAGGGCGGAGAAGTGCTACTGGAACATCATTTTCAAATAGTGGAGCCAAGAACAAATATTTTCACCTCGATTTCATTTTTGCCTCTCATTATACAATGTTTGTTTTCAAACCGTAAACATCTTTATTTATTATGGTGTTTAAATTGTTCGGTCAATACGCGAATGCATTTTTTTAAAAGAGTGCTCTGTTGTGATAAATGCTTCTCTGATAATTAAGTGTTGTTATTTTGAAAAACTAATCCCATATTTCCTCATTTTTTTATAAAGAGTAGCTCGAGACATTCCTAATTCTTTTGCTGTAATACTTTTATTTCTATATGTTTTTTCAAGAGTTTGAAGAATACGTTCTCTTTCTAAGTTTTCTTTTTCCTCTGCAAGTGAAGGAGTAACGGGATTAAAAGATTTTGTGAGTGATATTTTGTTTGGCAACAGCTGGTCAATATCTTGTTCGAAAATTTCACTGCCCTCGTGAAGAACAATCATTCTCTCAATTAGGTTGCGCAGTTCTCTTATATTCCCTGGCCAATGGTATTCGCACAATCGATTAAATGCTTCTTGATGAACGGTTGGAATCGATTTGTTGTATATAGAAGAGAATTCTTTCAAGAAATCATAAACCAAAATAGGAATATCCTCCAAACGTTCTCGAAGAGGAGGGACTCGAGTAGTGAATACGTTTAGGCGGTAAAATAAATCGGATCTGAATGTTCCGTCCGCTACCATATTCTCTAAAATACGATTTGTTGCTGCGATAATTCTAACATTTACTTTTACGGGAGTTTGTCCACCTATTCGATAAATTTCTTTTTCTTGTAAGGCCCTCAATAATTTTACTTGCATATCCAGCGGAAGTTCTCCCACCTCATCTAGAAATAATGTACCTCCTTCAGCTAATTCCATTTTTCCGGGTTTTCCTTTATTTGAGGCTCCAGTAAATGCTCCGGCTTCATATCCAAATAGCTCACTTTCAAACAATGATTCGGGAATTGCACCACAATTAATAGGGATAAATGATTTTTTGTTTCGCGAACTTTCTTGGTGGATTGCTTGCGCAAAAAGTTCTTTTCCAGCGCCACTCTCACCAGTGATCAATACAGTAGCATCTGACCTAGCTGCCTTCTTCGCATCATTTATAACGAGATGAAGGGATTTACTTGTCCCCTTTATTTTATTAAATGGATCATTTAAATCATTACCAGAGATTTTTTGTTTTAATTGTTGCAACTCTTGCGATTTGGCTGATAACTTTTCAGTTAACCTTATGGTATTGGTAATATCTTTTTCCACTGACATCGAACCAATAAGCTGATTATGATCATCAAAAATAGGGATGGTGCTAATTAGAACATGATGGTTGGGAAGAGGTTGGTGGTGAACTTCTCGGACGGGCTTTTGAGTCTTAAGGACTTTCAAGTTCATTACATCTTCTTCTCTAAAAAAATCTGTTACGTGTCTTCCAATAATCTCTTCTTTTTTTATATGAAAAGTATCTTCTGCGACTTTGTTCCAGTAAACCATTTCTCCTTTTGTGTTGACAATAGAAATTGCTTCTTCCAAATTTGCCAGTAATGTGTTCAACGTATGCACAGGAAAAGAATCTGGAATTTTCATAAAATCACCTCTTAAATAAAAGAAACAAAAATGTTTAACATGTATACACTTTGTATACGTTTTTGTTTATAAACAATACATTAATTATTAAATACTGTAAATGTTTTTCGTGAATTAATTAATATTCTTAGCTTCTTTAAAATTGGCATAGAACTTGCATTGTTTAGTAGTGAAACATTCCAGTCATCTAGAAAGAGGTGTGCCTTATGAGAAGTTAAAATTAGAATTTTATTTATATGTAATTTTAAATAGTAAAACGAAAATTGGAGGAATAAATATGAAATTTAATAAGTTATTTACTACGATTGATGTTCATGTGGCGGGAGAGCCGTTACGTATTATTACGGGAGGTTTACCAGCGATTAAAGGTGAAACGCAACTAGAAAGACGTGCATACTGTATGGAACACTTAGATCATGTCCGGGAAGTATTAATGTACGAACCACGTGGCCACCATGGCATGTATGGTTGTATCATTACTCCACCAGCAAGTCCTGATGCCGATTTTGGAGTATTATTTATGCATAATGAAGGTTGGAGCACAATGTGCGGACATGGAGTGATTGCTGTAGTAACAATGGCAATTGAGACAGGAATGGTAGAGGTTAAAGGTGAAGAGCAAAAATTCATTATCGATTGTCCGTGTGGGCCTGTCACTGCTTATGCGAAGTGTAATGGAGATGAAGTGGAAACTGTTTCTTTTGAAAACGTTCCTTCTTTTGTTTATAAAAAAGACGTTCCAGTCAAAATTGATGGTTACGAATTTAATGTAGATATCTCTTATGGTGGGGCTTTTTATGCTGTTGTAAATAGTAAAGAAGTGGATTTAAAAGTGAATAATGAAGATTTATGGGCTTTACAATTATGGGGGGATAAAATCAAGCATTATATTGAAAGTCAAATGGAAGTCACTCATCCTTCGGAAGATATAACAGGGATCTATGGTGTTATTTTCTCTGACGAACCAAATAATAATGATGCTGATTTACGAAACGTAACAATTTTTGCTGATAAACAGATAGATCGTTCGCCTTGTGGTTCAGGTACTGCCGCAAGAACTGCTACTCTTTATGAACATGGCGTACTACAAGAAGGTGACAGATTTGTCCATGAATGTATAACTGACGAACATTTCGCAGGAGAAGTACATGCCCTTGCAAATGTAGAAGGCTATAATGCAATAATTCCTAAAGTAACAGGTAAAGCTTATATAACGGGATTTCATCAATTTGTGATCAATCCAAAAGATCCACTTAAGAAGGGTTTTCTGCTTAATTAAATGTCTTAGAGGCATACAGGGGGGAATATATGAACGGGAAATTCAAAAGGGAAATATCCTTACTGGATCTATTCTTGATAGGGTTAGGGGCTATTTTCGGATCAGCATGGCTGTTTGCTGTAAGTAATGTTGCTTCTATGGCGGGACCAGCTGGGTGGATTTCTTGGCTTATCGCTGGTTTGATCATCTTGGTCCTTGGAATTGTATATGCAGAGCTGGGTTCCTCTTTGCCAAGAGCTGGAGGTATAATACGCTATCCTGTATATTCTCATGGACCTCTAGTGGGGTATATGATTTCTTTTATCACGATCATTGCCTATACAAGTCTTATTGCCCTTGAGGTTGTGGCAGTACGTCAATATGCAACATTTTGGTGGCCTTCATTAACGATTGAAGGTTCAGATTCTCCGACTCTTTTTGGATGGTTTGTACAGTTTATATTACTGGCTGCTTTTTTCTTGCTTAATTATAGGGGCGTAAAAGCATTTGTTAAATTCAATACACTATTATCGTTTATTAAATATATCGTTCCTATACTAATCATTGTTATTTTGTTAATGCACTTTAATAGTGCAAATTACACTATTCATGGATTTGCACCATTTGGTACATATGGCATTCAATCAGCTATATCAGCTGGTGGTGTTATTTTTGCCTATCTTGGATTACATCCAATTGTTGCGGCTGCCAGTGAAGTGAAAAATCCTAAAAAAACAATACCAGTTGCTTTAATTCTAACGATTATTGTCTCAACAGTCATATATCTACTTTTACAATTATCTTTTATAGGAAGCATTCCTACAAATATGCTGACAAATGGTTGGGGAGATATCCATAAGGGATTTAGTTTACCTTTCAAAGACATAGCCATTATTCTTGGCTTAGGCTGGTTAGCTAATTTAGTAGCATTAGATGCGATTATTTCTCCTGGCGGGAATGGAAACATTTATATGTCTACGACTTCCCGTTTAATGTATGCATGGGCAAAAAACAGAACTTTCTTTAAAAAGTTTGCTTCAATTAATAATAAAACCGGTGTACCCCAAGCATCGCTGTTTCTAACTTTTATAATGTCAGTTTTTTGGACACTACCATTCCCTTCTTGGAATACTTTAGTCAGCGTGTGTTCAGTAGCCCTTATTCTTTCTTACGCCATCGCACCAGTTTCTGCTGGGGCTTTAAGAAAGAATGCCAAACATGTTGAGCGGCCTTATCGAGTTAGAGGTATGAAGATGGTAGCTCCATTGGCATTTATCTTTGCTGCCTTTATCGTATACTGGGCCGGATGGCAAACAGTGTCATGGATTTTAGGTGTTCAATTTTTAATGTTTCTTTTCTACTGTGCATCTAAAAAGAGAGTTCCTGTTCAAGATGTTAGCTTTAAACAGCAATTAAAGTCTGTATGGTGGATGTTAGCTTTTTATCTAGGGATGATGATTGTTTCTTATTTAGGATCATTTGGAGGAATCGGGTTTCTAAAAAATCCTTTTGACCTTATTAGTGTAGGAGCTATTGCTCTTTTATCCTTCATCTGGAGTCAGTACACCGCCTTGCCTAAAGCAATCATTGACTATGATGAAGTAGAAGAAGAAATGAATAATCAAATGAATATAGCAGATAGAAATAGAAAAATAGGGAGTTAAAGAAATATGCTTATGAGATCTTTAACATCTTAACTTGTTAAACAAAAACATAAATAGAAATGGAGATGAAGGAAGCATGTTAATCCTAAACGCAGATGAACAAAAAAAACTAGTAGATATGAAAGAAATTATTGAATATGCAGCCGTCGCTCTAAAGGAATTTTCAGCAGAAAGAACGATAACACCTATCCGCGCTGCTCTTTCTTTTCATAATGATCAAAATACTTCTTTAATCATGCCATCTGTAGCCGAAAAGCTTAATAGCGTAGGGGTAAAGATCGTAAACGTAGCTGTCGATAACCAGAAACTGGGTAAGAAAACAATAAACGGTGTGGTAATGCTTTCAGACTTCAAAACAGGCGAGCCATTAGCTCTTTTGGAAGGCTCTTATTTAACAATGGTTAGAACAGGCGCTTTATCAGGTGCAGCAACGAAATACTTATCTCGTGAAGATTCAAAAAAACTATGTATTATCGGTACCGGTGAACAAGCAAAGGGTTTAGTTGAAGCTGTTTTAGCCGTTCGAGATATACAAGAAATTTTTCTTTATAACCGAACTGAAAAAAGGGCGCATAAATTTGCGGAATATGTAAGAAAAACATTCAATAAGTGTGTCCAAGTATATTCAGACGCTGATATGGCAATGCGTGAAGCAGACATTATTGTTACTGCCACGAACTCTTCAACACCGGTATTTTCAGAACGATTAAAACCTGGAGTTCATGTAAATGCTGTAGGATCATTTAGGCCTACAATGCAAGAATTGCCGTCTCATGTTGTATCTTCTGCTGATAAAGTTGTAGTAGAATCGAAAGAAGCAGCATTAGAGGAGGCAGGTGACTTTCAAGTTCCAATAAATGAAGGAGTTTTTAATGCTAGTGACATTTATGGAGAGCTCGGGCAACTTATAGAAGAAGGTAAAGGGAGAACAGAAGATAAAGAAATCACTTTATTTAAATCAGTTGGACTAGCAGCAGTGGATATTGTCATAGCTAAGTATTTTTACAAAAAAGCCGTCGAAAATAAGGTGGGGATAACTATTCAGTTATGATAAAGGTTCTTGTAAATGAAGATATGCTTTTACTATAGGTTGAGGGAATCGAACTTATAAAGAAGATGCCGAATTATATTGGTATCTTCTTTTGTTTTGCTTTAAAGTTATTAAATCTTCTAAGTGTACCCATGACGTGGCATCAAATGCAACTCATGATTAACTTTCAAAAACCTTTTGTCGGTTGATACGTAGGGTTCAACATTAATCCTATCATTGTTTGACTAATGGTATGGAATGGTTTAGGGTAAAAGTAAATATTTATATTTTATCCACTGGGGGAGCTTTTAGAAGCTGAGAAGAGACATAAGTCCTGACCCTTTGAACCTGATTTGGTTAACACCAGCGTAGGGAAGTGAAAAAATTAGAGAGATTTTTTTATCTTATCTATATTTAAGCCACTTTCCATATGAAAGTGGCTTTATTTATTTTGAAAGGGTGATATTAAAGTGACAACTAAAAAAGTTTTTTTAGCAGGGCCTTTTAAAAGTTTAGTAGATGAGAATACCGGATTGATGAGTTTACATGAAAGGGGAAAGTTAGAGTCATTAATTTCTTTTTTTGAAAATGAAGGATGGTTTGTTCATAATGCCCACAAGCGAGAAGTATGGGGGAAAGATTTCATGACACCCCAACAATGCACTAAAATTGATTTTGAAGAAATAAGCACTTGCGACCTTTTTGTAGCTTTTCCTGGCTCACCAGCTTCTCCTGGAACGCATATAGAAATTGGATGGGCTTCAGCCTTAAAAAAAAGATAGTTGATAGGGATTACGCATTCTTAGTTCAAGGGTTAAATGTAGTAGCTGATGTTGAATACATAAATTTTAAAGATACTGATGATTTATTAGAGAAGATTAAAAGTATCCTTTTCTTTTACTTTTCAGTATATATCAGCATATTGCTTATAAACGAGATATGGATCATTCTCTATTTCAAGGGTTACTTCCTATTTATCAATTTTTTGTTAGAAATAAGTGGTTTAATTACTTCTGAACTAAACAGGAGGGAATTTAATGAAAACTTCTTGGAAAGTAGACAGTGTTATTGGTAAATTCGATGCTTATAACGACGTTTTAGAACAAACATTAGGTTTTGAGTATGTTTTTCGTAAATTTAAAAGCGGATATTAAAAAGATGCTCGATTTTGGCTGTGGTCCCGGAAAGGTAGCATATAGGTTAGCTGACAGAATAGATTGCAATGTAATCGCAGTAGATGAATCAAGTAAGATGTTAGATATAGCAAAGACAAAAAGAAAGCATCCACATGTTGACTATCATTTAATTGATCATGATAATCTTTCCTTCTTACCAGATCATTCAGTTGATGCTGCTATGGCCTGTTACGTCTTTATTAATACAGAGAATGATCAACGTATCAAAAGAATTATGGATGAAATTTTTCGTGTGTTAAAACCGGGTGCTTCTTTTGTTATACTCGATACCAACCCTGATTCAACCGGAATAGACCGGAATAGAATTTTCAACCTTTCGCAACGGAATACCGGGGAAAGAATATTCTTATGGAGAAGAAAGAAATGAGTGGCTTCATGTTCCTGAACAAGCAGATTTAATTTTAAATGACTTTCATTGGCCGAAGTCAATGTACTATAAACTTTTATCTAATGCAGGTTTTGAAAGTGTAACTTTACTAGAACCAACGTTAAAGGAAATTGACGGAGAGCAGTTAAAGGCTATCGAAATTTAATAATTGGAAAAGTGAAAAGGAATATCCACCTTTTATCATTTTTGAAGCAGTTAAACCTGCTTAGAGGAGGAGTATGAGATGACGGAAATTTATAAAGCACTTTCGATTGCAGGAACAGATCCAACCGGGGGAGCGGGAATTCATGCAGACTTAAAAACCTTTCAGGAGCAGCAAGTATATGGAATGGCTGTTATTACATCAGTTGTTGCTCAAAACACACTTGGTGTGAAAAGTTTTGAGGAGGTATCTCTGAATAATATATCTCAGCAAATAGACTGTGTCATTGGAGACATAAAACCGGATGCTGTAAAAACCGGTATGCTTGCAAGTGTGGAAATTATTGAACTGATAGCTGAAAAATTAAAAGCGGCTAATATCCAATCGTATGTGATGGACCCAGTTATGGTTGCTAAAAGCGGACATCATCTGCTTCATAAGGATGCCGTTAATCATTTAAAAAAATTATTACTACCTCAAACAACTGTTATTACACCAAATATTCCGGAAGCGGAAGTAATCATCGGCAAATCGATAAAAACGATACAGCAGATGCGTGATGCTGCTAAAGAAATTGTGGAAGTATATGGAGCAAAGAGTGCTGTCGTAAAAGGAGGGCATTTGAACGGAGAAGCTCGCGATATTATGTACTTTGACGAGGCCTTTGAGGAATTTGTTTCTCCTCGCTTTGATACAAAACATACCCATGGAACAGGCTGTACTTTTTCTGCCGTTATAACTGCAGAGCTAGCAAAGCAGCACAGTATACCAGAATCGGTAGCGACTGGAAAAGAATTTATTTCAGCAGCCATTAAACATCCTATAGGGATTGGGAAGGGACAAGGGCCTACAAATCATTTCGCGTATCGCTCAATTATTAATCAAGAGACAACGACTTAAGGAGTGTTACGATGATCTATAAGGAATATGATGTATTTTTATTCGATTTAGACGGAGTTATTTATATAGGAGACAAAGCTTTACCAGAAGCTGTTTCTTCTTTAAAACGCCTCCGTGAAGAAAAGAAATCCATTCGTTTTTTAACGAATGATCCCTGTGTTACAAGAGAAACGATTGTTAAAAGGCTTCATAAACTCGGTTTTTCAGCAAGTATTGATGAAGTGATTACTTCGGGGTGGGCAACAGCTGATTACCTTGTTAAGGCTGGAATAAAGAGAGCATATATATTAGGAAATGATGAACTTAAAAGCGAGATTCAAAAAGCTGGTATTGATCTTGAAGAAGACCTAGCAGAGGCTGTTGTCATTGGATGGGATCACAATATTACTTTTCAAGATATACATAAGGCGGTAAATCTCATCCGCAGCGGGGCTTCATTTATTGCTACAAATGGGGATAAAACATTTCCCACCGCTAAAGGACCAGCTCCAGCTACAGGTGCCATAGTTGAGGCTGTTAAAACGGGAGCAGATAAAGAGCCCATCATCATTGGAAAGCCGGAGTCTTCAATATTTGAAAAAGTACTTGAGTCCTTTGAAGACAGAGAAAGATGCGTCATGATTGGAGATACACCTGAGACAGATATTATTGGAGCGAACCGAATGGGTATACCTTCTATCTTAGTTTCTGATCAAAATACTTTATTTCCTGTAGAACATGACTTTAGAAATCCAGATGTTGTGATCCGCGATTTGAAGTATTTGTTCGATAGTGAAGTTAAGATAGAAGTACGTGAGAAACCAGATTATCAATGGACAGAACAAGTTAAAGCTGGAGTCGCTGGAATAATAATCAAAGAATCAAGTTCGGTTTTATTAATGAAGCGTGCTGATAATGGTCAATGGGGCATACCTTCAGGACATGTGGAACCTGGTGAATCAGTTGAACAAGCGATAATAAGAGAAATAAAAGAGGAAACCGGATTAACTGTTAAAGTCTCTAAAATGATTGGGGTTTATTCAGATCCAAGCTCACAGACATTTATTTACCCTGACGGAAGAGTCAGTCACTTTATTACCAACTGTTTTCAATGTGAAGTGATTGGAGGAGAATTGAAAAAATCCACAGAGGAGGCTTTAGAAATTAGGTATTTTAATATCCACGAGTTACCAGAAAATCTACTGCCAATGCACCCTAGGTGGTTGGAGGATGCCTTAGCACAGAAAGACCTAGCTTTTATTCGTTAAGTTAACTTTATATTTTCCATTAGTAAGATGAGATATGCTAACAATTGTAGAGGGAATCAAATAGAGAAGACGCCAAAGATTAAATTGGTATCTTTTTTGTTTTTCATCCCTACAGGTTTATCCTTGATGCAGTATCAGTGACTATTTTGTACACAAAATGAATGTAACTTTACGCAAACATAGAGATTGAATGGGCCTCCACGCTTGAAATATAGGATCGGAAAAAACAAAGAATTGCAAAATGAAAAATGACTGGCATGCCGAATTGGGGACGTTAGGCTCTCCATTTTTTAACCATAATTCATATAAACGTATAGAAATGGTGCAAAGTGAATATACGAGTGTAATGAGAATAAGCTTTCATAACCAATGATATGGATTCAGTATGTTGAGGGCCTAATGGAATGAAAAGAAGCCGGAGTTTTAGACCGGCTTATACATCATTTCCCCTTGGCCTTCTTCCGCTTCTCCTTCTCAGCCCGATAAAACTCATGAAACATCTTTATCAGCGCGCGCTTCTCAATCCGGGACACATAGCTCCGCGAAATCCCGAGCTCCTTCGCGATTTCGCACTGCGTTTTCTCTTTTTTCAAATCAAGGCCGAAGCGGCCGACGATGACTTCTTTTTCTGTGCCGTCGAGGATGTCGATGTATTTTTTCACTTTTTCAAGCTCTGTGCCTGAGCTGGATGGTGTCGATGACGTCTTCGTTTTCCGATTTGAGGACATCGATGAGCGAAATTTCGTTGCCACTCACAGGTTATCCGTTTTTTACTGAGCCTTTTTTCATTAATAAAAGTAATTATTGTTCGTTTTTGTTATAATTTTGGAATATGAGACTGTGTTAGTTAAAGGTTCGATATATTAGGAAGATAGATAGGAGGAAGGTTGATGTTTCCTGCATTAGAAACAGAAAGACTAATTTTAAGAGAAATAACTTACGATGATGCAGAGGGGATTTTTGCTTGTTTTTCGAATCATAATGTCACACGTTTTTATGGCCAAGACTCGTTGGAAACTATTGATCAAGCAAGAGGTCTTGTGGATTTTTTCGCTAAAAACTTTGAAGAGAAAAAAGGAATTCGTTGGGGAATTGAAAGAAAAGGCGAAAGAGGGTTGATTGGGAAAATTGGATTAAACGCGTGGTCTCCAAAACACAAACGTGCAGAAATAGGTTATGAAATTCACCCGAATCACTGGAGAAAGGGATATATGTCCGAGGCATTATCCAAAATCCTTTCATATGCCTCTGAAACTTTAGGTTTAACAAGAATAGGTGCGGTTGTGTTTATTGAAAATGCAGCTTCAAACAATTTATTGACCAAGATGGGATTTCAAAAAGAGGGTATTTTAAAAAAGTATATGTATCAAAACGGAAAGGTATATGATACATATGTTTATTCTTTTCTTCCAAAAAAGTACGTAGTTAAATAAAAAAAGAGCACACGACTTAGAGTGTACCTGTGCTCGTATATAGGACAGTTGTACGTTATACACAAAGTAAGAAGAATGAATAAATATAATAGCTGATGGCTTTCATTATTAACTGCCTGAATAAGGCTATTTACACCTGTTAAAGATGAAGAATTATTTATTTCTATGGCAGAAGTCTTTTTATTTTTAAATAAAATAGTTTTTCTTTGTATTGAGATTTATTCGAAGGTAGCATCGTATTTCCGTTTGCTACATTAGGTATTTGAGGCTGTTTATCATTACATTGCACAGTGATAATGATCTGGTCAGCAAAGAATAAACAAAAGCCAGTGCCGATTTAAGTGGGTGGAAATAATAAATAGACTGGGATATCGATGTCTATCTCTGAGACTATACACTTCAAAAAGGTTTATTCACGTGATTCTATGAATGTCGCTACGGGATTTATAGAGACATATTATTAATTTGAATTAATGAGAGGAATTGCCTAGAGGAGTGAAGGGGGTATCTAAATTAAAAGACGGTAAGGAAGAATAGGTTACTATGCAACATCTATACTTAGACTCCCATGTGTATTTACGGTCACAGATAAAAGGATAGCAAAAAATGCCAGAAAGTCATCTCGTTTTTTAAAGATCCATAAAAAGAGGCCGAATTTTATTCTCCGGCCTTTTCTACGGCATCACTTCCCCTTCGCCTTCTTCCGCTTCTCTTTCTCCGCCCGATAAAACTCATGAAACATCTTCATCAGCGCACGCTTTTCAATCCGGGACACATAGCTCCGCGAAATCCCGAGCTCCTTCGCGATTTCGCGCTGTGTTTTTTCTTTCTTCAAATCAAGGCCGAAGCGGCCGACGATGACTTCTTTTTCTCTGCCGTCCAGGATGTCGATGTATTTTTTCACTTTTTCAAGCTCCAA